>DASRFX010000025.1:0-17826 GCA_035651335.1 Reyranella sp.
TCATTCGCCTCACCAAAGCGGGGCGGACCATTGTCCTGGCGGACAAAGCCGGCCTGCAGACCCTTCGGTCCTGAGATACTTCCGGAAAGAACCAGTCATGCTTGCCAGGGATGTCATGTCCGACGGTGTCGTGTCGGTCGCACAGAGAGAGGCAGCAAACATCTGTTCCAACTCCTTTGTCATCAGCGGGTCCGTTGACGGGTCTCGGGTGCGTCCAATCACCGGCAACGAGATCAAGGAGACGCTAATCGCCCGAGTGCACAAAGCTGCAGAGCCGAGAAATCATCCCGCCTTACGGCTAACCTGAAGGCTGTCATGGGTGCCCACAATCGGCTTAACGGACGAAACCTATGAGCTCCTGAGACAGGCAGGAGTACCTATGCTCGATGTCGCGGGTCTCATTACGAAGTGGCTGGCTTGGCGGTCGCCGGCCATTCGACGAGGTGCTGGATAAGCCTCTCAGTGGCCGGTCCTGAGGGCTACGATGTTGATATGCCCGATGCGGCTCTTGCCAAGGAACTGCGCCGTCGCCCGCCGGAATGCCGATGGCTCATGCGGCATGCCGCAAACGAACTGATCAACCCGGAACGGGAGGCTCGGCTCGCGACGGCACCATGAATCAAATGAAAAGCCCCGCAATTGCGGGACTTTTTCGCCGGACGATTGGTGGGCGATGCAGGGCTCGAACCTGCGACCCGCTGATTAAGAGTCAGCTGCTCTACCAACTGAGCTAATCGCCCAATCGCCTGCGAGGCGCGGGGTTTAGCAAGGCGTTCGGGCCTTGTCGATAGCCGAGAATCGGGGATTTTCCGGAGAAACTCAGCGCGGCAGAGACATCGGCGCGTCGCGGTAGACGTTCATGCCGATCAGCAGGCCGCAGGCGAACATCACCGACATCATGGCGGTGCCGCCGTTGCTGACCAGCGGCAGCGGCACGCCGACCACCGGCAGCAGGCCCATCACCATGCCGGTGTTGATGAAGACGTAGAGGAACATCATCGAGGTGACGCCGAGCGCCACCAGCCGGCCGAAATGGTGCTGGCAGCGCAGCGCGATCGAGAAACCCCAGACCAGCACCAGGGCGAACAGGGCGAGCAGGACCAGCGCGCCCATCAGGCCCCATTCCTCGACGAAGGTGGTGAAGATGAAGTCGGTCTGCTTCTCGGGCAGGAAGTTGAGCGACGCCTGGGTGCCGTGCAGGAAGCCCTTGCCGAACATGCCGCCCGAGCCGATGGCGATCTTGGACTGGGTGATGTGGTAGCCGGCGCCCAGCGGGTCGCGGTCGGGATCGAGGAAGGTGAGCACGCGCTTGCGCTGGTATTCGTGCATGAATGACCAGGCGAAGGGCATGCAGCCGATGGCGCCGACCGCGGCGGCGAGGAACATCCAGATGCGCACGCCGGCCACGAACAACAGCGCCGCGCCGCCCAGCAGCACCATCATCGCCGTGCCGAGGTCGGGCTGGACCATCACCAGCGCGACCGGGACCATGATCACGACCAGCGGCGGCAGGGCGTAGATGAGCTTGGCCGCCTGCTCGTGCGTCAGCCCGTGGTAGTAGCGGGCGAGGACCAGGATCACCGACACCTTGGCGATCTCCGACGGCTGGATCTGCATCGGCCCCAATTGCAGCCAGCGCTGCGCGCCCATGCCGGTCTTGCCGATGACGTCGACCGCCACCAGGAGCAGGAGCGACAGCACGTAGATCGGCCAGGCGAGCGACAGCCAGACCTTGGGCGGCATCAACGCCGCGGTCAGCAGCACGACGAGCGCCGCGCCGTAGCGGATGGCGTGCTTGGCCGCCCACGGCTCGAAATGGCCGCCCGCGGCCGAATAGAGCGCCACCGAGCCGATACCGGCGATGATTGTCAGCACGCCGACCAGGCCCCAGTTGATGCGCCACACGCGCTCGGCGAACGAGGGCGGCGCCGGCGTGCCGAGCGAGACCGAGGTCATGGCCATGCTAGCGCGACGCCATCTTCTTGAAGCGCTCGGTGTGGCGCGAGGGATCGCGCTTCATGGTCTCGACCAGCACGTCGCGGCCGATCGGGCCGGCGGTGGCGCCGCCCGCCATGCCGTGCTCGACGATGACGGCGCAGGCATAGCGCGGATTGGCGACGGGGCCCCAGCAGACGAACAGCGCGTGGTGGCGCAGGTGCCAGGGCAGCGAGGCCTGGGTGATGCCCATGTCGCGCTCGCGCTCGGTGATGCGCTTGACCTGGGCGGTGCCGGTCTTGCCGGCGAACTGGAATTCCGGCGGGATCAGCTTGTTCTGGCCGTCGATCCTGAGGTTGGACGCGGTGCCCGCCGCCACCACCTGGATCATGCCGTCGCGCACCAGTTGCATGTTGGCCGGATTGAAATGCAGCGACGGCGCGGTGGGCTTCTCGCGCGGGCCGGGTGGCGCCAGCTCCTCGCGCGGGCTCGCCTTGGCAAGCAGCAGGTTCGGCTGCACTTCATAGCCGCCGTTGGCGACGCGCGCCGTCATGATGGCGAGCTGCAGCGGCGTTGCGTTCATGTAGCCCTGGCCGATGCCGAGATTGAACGTGTCACCCTGCTGCCAGGGCTTGTTGTACTTCTCCTGCTTCCACTGGCGCGACGGCTGGATGCCGGGCGATTCGCCGGGCAGGCCGAGCTCGCTCGCCTTGCCGAAGCCCAGCTTGGCCGCGGTTTCGGCGATGCGGTCGACGCCCGCCCGCCGTGCCGCCTCGTAGAAGAAGCAGTCGCAGGAATTGGCGATGGCGCCCAGCACGTTCAGCCCGCCATGGCCGCCCTTCAGCCAGCAATGGAACTTGATGTCGCCCAGGGTCAGGTACCCCGGACAGGGCAGCACCGTCGACGGCTCGATCGCCTTGGATTCGAGCGCCGCCAGCGCCGTCACGACCTTGTAGGTCGAGCCGGGCGGATAGACGCCGGCGATCGCCTTGTTGTTCAAGGGCCGCGCCGGGTCGTCGAGCAGGTCGCGCCATTCGCTCTGGGTGATGCCGCGGGCGAACATGTTGGGATCGAAGCCCGGCGTCGACACCATGACGATGACGTCGCCAGTGATGACGTCGAGCACAATCACCGACCCCGACTTCTGCTCGGAATCGGCCTGCTGGGCGGCGAAGCGCTCGGCCGCGAAGCGCTGCAGGTCGAGGTCGATGGTGAGGAGCGCATTCTCGCCCGGCGTGCCCTCGGTGCGGTCGAGCTCGCGCACGACCCGGCCGACGGCGTTGACCTCGACCTGGACGGCGCCGGCGCGGCCGCGCAGATCGTCCTCGAGCGAGCGCTCCACGCCCTTCTTGCCGAAGCGCATGGTGGCGAGCTGCAGCACTGGATCGTCGCGGCCGTTCAGGTCCTCGTCCGAGACGCGGCCGGTGTAACCGATGATGTGGCTCATCAGCTCGCCCTCGGGATAGTCGCGCGTCTGGCCGATATCGATGAACACACCCGGCAGGTCGGGGGCGTTGAATTCGAGCCGCGCCACCTCCTCCCAGCCGAGATTCTCGCGCACCACCGACGGCTGACTGTTGCGGCTGCGGCGCAGCTCGCGCAGCACGCGGTTCTTCTCGGCGTCGCCGAGATTGAGGATCTGGTCGAGCCGCTCGACCAGCAACTCGGCGCCGCGGCCGCGATCGGAGCTCGCCATGGCGCGGAAATTGTTGCGGTTGACCGCCAGCGGCTGGCCGGTGCGGTCGAAGATCAGGCCGCGCGCCGGCGCCAGCAGCCGGAGGCTGATGCGGTTTTCCTCGGCCATAGTCGAGAAGCGCCGCGAGTCGAGCACCTGCAGCTCGTAGAGCCGGCCGGCCAGGGCCGACAGCAGCAGCGCCTGGCCGCCGCCGAGCAGCAGCGCGCGCCGCGAGAATAGCCCGGCCCGCTCGCCGTCGCCCTTGCGGAAGCGGATCACGACGTCGTCTCGCCGGGCCTGGCCGTGCCCTTGGACAGCTCGGGCACGTTCAGCGGATCGCGCGGACGCACGCGGGCAAGCAGTGGGGCGAGCAGCGGGTAGACCACGATCACCACGGCATACTGCATCATCGCCGGCGCCGGATCGATGGCCGTCCAGGTCCACAGGGCGGTGAAGATCCAGACCATGATGACGAAGGCCCAGGCCAGGATGGCGAAGCCGATCCACTGGAACAGGAAGGGCACGCCGACCAGGTAGCGGCGGTTATTCATCACCGAGGCGCGGATCAGCACGAAACCGAGCGCGCTGACGCCGACCGGCGCGCCCGGGCCGCCGAGCAGCAGGTCGAGCAGCACGCCCATGGCGAGCAGCAGCGGGCCCGGCAGGCGCTCGGGCGTGGCGAGGCTGAACTGGTAGACCACCATCGCCGGCAGCAGCGGCAAGGTGTCGGAGAGATAGGGCGCGCGTAGCGGCGCGAGCGTCAGGAGCACGAAGAACAGCAGGACCACGCCGGGTAGCATGATGCGGCCCCAGCGGTCGAGCATCGCCAATACGCCGTCGGCTTTCATGGGCGGACCGTCAGCGGCCGCGTGCGGCGGACGAGGCTCCGCCCGGCGCACTCACCAGGCCGGTGACGCCGTAATCGACCACGCGCACGAACTCGAGCCGCGAAAAATCGGCGAACGGACGGACGCGGACATGGCCCTCGCCGCTCTGCACGACCTCGCCCACGGGAATGCCGACCGGGAAGCTGCCGCCGTCGCCCGAAGTCACGATGCGATCGCCGCGCTGCACGCCCTGCACGCCCTGCAGGAGCGTAAGCCGCAGCTGCGGGGAGTTGTCGCCGACCAGGATGGCGCGCTCGCGCGTGCGCTCGACCAGCACCGGCAGGCGGGAGTTCACGTCGGTGACGAAGAGCACGCGCGCCGAGTTATCGCCCACCTCGGCGACGCGGCCGGCAAGGCCTTCGCCGGTGACCACGGCCTGGCCCGGCGTGACACCCGCCTTGCGGCCGACATTGAGCAGCGCTCCGCGCACGTAGGCGCTCACGCTGTCGCCGACGATGCGGGCGGTAATGAAGGAGGCTTCCGGCCCCTCGCGGAAATGCGCCAGCTCGCGCAGGCGGTCGTTCTCGTTCTCGAGCCGGCGCGCCGCCGTCTGCCAGGCGAGCAGCCGGGCGTTCTCCTCGCGCAGGCGGGCGTTCTCCTGGCGCAGCGAGGCGAACTCCTTGAGGTCGGCGATGACGCGGTTGGCGGCGGCGACCGGCCGGGCGATCGCCTCGAGCGCGGGGCTCGCTAGATCGAGCGCCCACACGCGGGCCTGCTCGACCAGGACGGTGTCGGCCTTGCCGATCAGCATGGCGCCGAACGCGGTGATCACGAGCAGCGCCAGGGCGAAGCGCTGCACGATGGTGCGCACCTGGCCGGCAACAATCTCGAAATCGTCCCGGATCGCCATCTCTGGCCTATTCTACTCCAAGCTGGCGGGCTTGGCCCGTGGCCGTTTTGCCCGGGGCTCCCCGAGGCCGCCTCAGTACATCGACGACAGGACGCCGCGCAGCCGGTCGATGTTTTCCACCGCGTGGCCGGTGCCCAGCGCGACGCACAGCAGCGGATCCTCGGCCACCGAGACCGGCAGGCCGGTCGACTGGCGCAGCACGGTATCCATGTTGGTCAGCATGGCGCCGCCGCCGGTGAGCACGATGCCCTTGTCGACGATGTCGGCTGCCAGCTCGGGCGCGGTGTTCTCGAGGGCCACCTTGACCGCCTCGACGATCGCCGACACCGGCTCCTGCAAGGATTCGGCGATCTGTCGCTCGGTGATGATCAGCTCCTTGGGCACGCCGTTCATCAGGTCGCGGCCCTTGATCTCCATGGTGCGGCCCTCGCCGTCGTCGGGCGGACAGGCCGAGGCGATGGTCTTCTTGATGCGCTCAGCCGAGCTCTCGCCGACCAGCAGGTTATGGTTGCGGCGGATGTAGGCGATGATCGCCTCATCCATCTTGTCGCCGCCGACGCGCACCGAGCGCGGATAGACGATGCCGCCCAGCGACAGCACGGCCACTTCGGTGGTGCCGCCGCCGATATCGACGACCATCGAGCCGGTCGGCTCGGTGACCGGCAGGCCAGCGCCGATCGCCGCCGCCATCGGCTCCTCGATCAGCCATACCTTGCGCGCGCCGGCGCTCTCGGCCGATTCCTGGATGGCGCGCCGCTCGACCGCGGTCGAGCCCGACGGCACGCAGACCACGATCTGCGGATGGGCGAACGAGCGGCGGTTGTGAACCTTGGAGATGAAGTGCTTGATCATCGCCTCGGCGACTTCGAAGTCTGCGATGACGCCGTCACGCAGCGGCCGGATCGCCTGGATGTTGCCCGGCGTGCGGCCCAGCATCTGCTTGGCCTCTTCGCCGACGGCGAGCACCTGGCGCTTGCCGCTCTGCGTGGTGAGCGCCACGACCGACGGCTCGTTCAGAACGATGCCGCGGCCTTTGACGTAGACCAGTGTGTTGGCGGTACCAAGGTCGATCCCCATGTCCGCCGAAAAGAGCCCGATGACACGCGCCAGCATTGAGCCAAGTCTCTGTTATCGTTGGAAATATCGCCCGCTCGACTGCGCCCCGCCGAAACTTGGCGCCGGCGTGCGGTGTAGACCGGAAGGCCCCAACGAGCAAGGCGATTCAAGCACATAGCGGCCGGAACTACCCGCATACTCAAAGAAGTTTGACGTCGGTCAATCGGCCGCCGCCGATGTACCACCATGTACCAACCTCGTGGGACATGTTCGATGCCGATGGCATAAGGCTTTTACGGCAAATGTCCCAGTTTATGCGCCACACCCTTCGCAGGCTCAGTCGAACACCACGACGCCGCGCGCCACTTCGCCCGCCATCATCTTGCGGAAGCCCTCGTTGATCTCGTCGAGCTTGTAGGTCCGGCTGATCAGGCCGTCGATGTTGAGCTTCCTGTTCATGTAGTGGTCGACCAGCACCGGGAAATCGAGGTCGGGCCGCACCGAGCCGTAGAACGTGCCGCTGACCTTCTTCTCGGTGAACACCATCATGAACGGCGAGTACTGGGCCTTCACGCTCGCCGCCGAGATTCCGACGGCGACTGAATGGCCGCCCGGCGCCAGCGCGTCGAAGGCGAGCGCCTGCGTCTTGTCGATCGACACCGTGTCGAAGGCGTAGTCGACGCCCAGCCCGCCCGACATCTCCTTCACCTTCTTCAGCGGATCGTTGTCGGTCGCGGTGTTGATCGTGTGCGTGGCGCCGAAGGTCCTGGCCATCTCGAGCTTATTGTCGCGCACGTCGGCGGCGATGATCTTGCCCGCGCCGGAAATCATGGCGCCTTGCACGGCGTTGAGGCCGACGCCGCCGCAGCCGATCACCAGCACCGTCGAGCCGGCCTCGATCCTGGCGTGGCGCGTGACGGCGCCGACGCCGGTCGCCACGCAGCAACCGACCAGCGCGGCCTGCGGCCACGGCATGTCCTTGCGGATCGGCACCACCATCTCTTCCGGCACGACGACCTGTTCGGCAAACGTGCCGATGCGCGCCATCTGGTTGATGCCCTGGCCCTTGTGCTTGATGCGCAAGGTGCCGTCGTAGAGCGAGCCCGGCGGCACCGACGCGCGGCCGATGCACAAGACCGTGCGCCCCTGCGTGCAGTAGCGGCAGCGGCCGCAGTGCGGGCGGAACGAGAAGATCACGTGGTCGCCCGGCTTCACCGTAGTGACACCCGGCCCGCACTCGGCGATCTCGCCGGCCGCCTCGTGGCCCGGCACGATCGGCAGCGGCGACGGCCAGTCGCCGTTCATGATGTGCCAGTCGCTCTGGCACACGCCCGACGCCTTCATCCTGACGCGCACTTCGTTGGCCTTCGGCGGATCGAGCTCGCAGTCAACGACTTGCAACGGCTCGTTGGGCTTGAACAGAACGGCGGCCTTCATGGCGTTTCTCCCGCTGTGGCGGCCGGATGTTGGCACAATTCAGCGCTGGCGGCTGCCCCGTTTGACATTGCGTTGAACGTTGCGCGCGGTGCGGTGCAGCAGAGCCAGCATAGCCGCGTGCGCACCCTCGGCATCGCGCCGCCGGATGGCTTCCAGGATCGCGCGGTGCAGCGGCACCGACGGCGCCGGCGCGCCCTTGTGGCGCGAGGCGATGCGCACGAAGGCGCCCAGCGCGGTTTCGATCAGCGCACCGAAGGCGGCGATGAAGTCGTTGCCAGTGGCGCTGAGGATCGCCTTGTGGAAGCGGATATCGGGGGCGGCGAACAGTACGCGATCGTGGGCGTTGGCCTCCATGTCGGCGAAGGCCGCCTCGATCGGCTTCAGCGTCCGCGCGGTATGGCTGCGCGCCGCCATTGCCGCGGCCGCCGGCTCGATTACGGCGCGCGCATGCAGCAAGTCGAAGACGAACTTGGGCTCGGCCTTGCCGCGCTTGCGGCGTCCCTCCTTCAAATGCCAGGCGAGCACGTCGGCATCGAGCATGTGCCAGGCTTCGCGCGGCCGGGCGCGCGTGCCGGTCCGCTTGCGCGCATCGATCAGGCCTTTCGCAGAGAGAAGCTTCAGCGCCTCGCGCACCACGGGACGACTGGCGCGGAATTTCCTGCTGAGCGCGAACTCCCCCGGCACCAGCTCGTCGGCGCGGTAGCGGCCGGCGACGATCGCCGAGCCGATGTCCTCGGCGATGCGCGCGGCGGTGCCGCCAGTCGGCCTGTTGGTTGTCGTTGACATGCGCTGGAAGTCACCGGACGATATGTCAGACATAACAAAGCGCCAAGCTGAAACGAGATGGGAGGAAGCACATGAGCGCTCTTCGTCGCCGCACGATCATCAGGGGCGCGTTCGGCGCGTCCTTCGTTCCCCTGGCCGCGCCCTTCGTCAGCGCCCAGGGCGGCAAGCCCTATGCCGGCCAGACCATCAACGCGTCGTGCTTCCAGACAACGTACTTCACCTATCTGAAGGACTACTTCCCGCAGTTCGAGGAGAAGACCGGCATCAAGGTGAACTTCACCATGCAGGCTTTCCCGGTCTATAACCAGCGCACCGATCTCGAACTGTCCACCAAGGGCTCGGCCGTCGACGTCTGCAACGTCACCTTCATCTATTCCGGCCGCTGGATCGGCGCCGGCTGGTTCACCAACCTCGACACCTTCACCAAGGACGCCAAGCACACGCCGGCGGAGTGGCAACCCGAGGACTTCGTGTCGGGCGCGCAGTCGGCGATGCAGAACGCCAAGGGCGAGACGTTTGGCTACACTTGGGAAGCTGGCGCCATGATCCTGGGGGCGAGCCGCGCCGACCTGATCGACAAGGCCGGGCTCAAGCTGCCGACGACCTTCGACGAGCTGGTCAAGGTGTGCGACGCCGTCCACAACAAGGAGAATGTCGCGGCCTTCACCGCCGACAAACTTCATCACTGGAACTGGATTCCCTACCTGATGGGCGACGGCGGCGCGGTGTTCAAGGCGCCGCCGGAGAACCTGACGCCGACGCTCGGCACGCCGCAGGCCGCGCAATCGGCCGAGTGGTATGCCAACCTGCTGATGAAATACGGACCGGACGGCATCCTGTCCTACTCCGACGACCAGTCGATGCGCTCCCAGATGTCGGGACGCGCCAATATCCGCACGCAGGCCATCACCTGGATGGTGCCGCTGGCCAAGCATGCCGAGAGCAAGGTGCGCGAAACGGTGCGCTACGGGCTGATGCCGGCCGGCCCCAAGGGCAACTTTCCGGGCTCCAACAGCCACGGCCTCGGCATCCCGGCCGGTTCGAAGAAGAAAGACGCGGCGTGGGAGTTCATCAAGTGGGCGCTGTCCAAGGAGACGGTCGCCACCATCGTCAAGGATCACGGCTATCCCAGCGTCTGCCGCATGTCGGTGATCAAGAGCCCGGAGTTCAAGCAGGTGCTCACCCTGCATGGCCAGGACGTCGCCGGACTGTTCCTCGAGGTGCTGCAGCTCGGCGGCAAGACCGGCTACATGAAATACCGCACCGTGCCGGTCTATCCGCAGGTCGGCGACAAGATCAACAAGGCGATCGAGAAGATCGCCACCAAGCAGCAAGCCGCGCCCGAAGCCATGAAGCAGGCGCAGACCGAAGCCGTGGCCGATCTGCAGAAGGCCGGATTCAAGGTTGATGGGTAGAGTATTGCGTTCCTCCCCCGTCTCGGGGGAGGCAATATGAGTGCGAAGCAGCGCCTCTTTTTCGTCTGGTGCGTGGCGCCGTCGCTGGCGGTGCTGGCGCTGATCACGCTGCTGCCCTCGCTCTATCTGCTGGCAACGAGCTTCACGCCCCTCAACCTGACGCGGCCCGAGACGCAATGGGATTTCTCGCGGCCGTTGGTGAGCTATGCCCAGCTCCTGCACGACGAGCGGCTCGGCAACTCGGTGTGGGTGCAGGTTAAGCTCTCCTTCTGGACGGTGGCCCTGCAGCTTCTGATCGGCCTCGGCCTGGCGCTGCTGCTCAACGTCAAGTCGCGCCTGCTCGAGGCGCTCCGTACCGTCTTCCTAATCCCGATGGTGCTGCCGCCGATCGTGGTCGCCATCATCTGGAAGGTGATCTACACGCCCGACATCAGCCCCATGCACGGCATCTTCCGCACGCTCGGCTGGAACGTGCCGGCGCTGATCACCGATCCGCACTGGGCGCTGACCTCGATCGTGATCGCCGACACCTGGGAGTGGTTTCCCTTCACCATGCTGATGGTGCTGGCGGCCCTGCAGATGCTGCCCCAGGAGCTGCTCGATGCGGCCAAGGTCGACGGCGCCAATCCCTGGCAGCTCACGCGCCACGTCACCCTGCCTTTCCTGCGCGGCGTGCTGCTGGTGGCGGGCCTCTTCCGTCTGATCGACTCGATCAAGGCCTTTCCGCTGATCTACATCCTGACCGACGGCGGGCCGGGCAGCCTGACCGAGGTCACCAACTACTATTCGTTCCTGCAGGCCTTCAATTTTTCCTATCTCGGCTTCTCCAGCGCCATCACCGTGGTGCTGCTGGCCGCCACCATCATGCTGAGCTGGATCATCATCCGCGTCGTCGGATGGGGAGTGCGCATTGACTAGCCGCCGCACAGACCGCATCGCCATCAACGTTCTCGTCATTTTCCTGGCGGTGCTGGCGCTCGCGCCGTTCCTGTGGCTGGTCGTCATGTCGTTCAAGACCAATGATGAGATCTTCCACTGGCCGCCACGGCTGTTCTTTCCGGCGACGTTCGACAACTACGCCGCGCTATGGACGACCGAGTTCCGCAGTTCCTTCGCCCACAGCCTGATCGTCAGCGTCACCTCGACCTTCGTCTCGCTGGTGATCGGCGTGCCGGCGGCCTATGCGCTGTCGCGCTGGATCGGACGCGCCTCGGGCACGGTGACGCTGTGGATCCTGGCGAGCCGCATGGCGCCGCCGATCGCCTTCACCATCCCCTACTTCCTGGCCTACCGTTATCTCGAGCTGCTCGACACGCTGACCGGGCTGGTCGTCATCTACCTCACCTTCAACCTCTCGCTGGTGATCTGGATGATGCGGCCGTTCTACGACCAGCTGCCGCGCTCGCTCGAGGAGGCGGCATGGATCGACGGCGCCACGCTGTGGCAGGGCTTCTATCGCATCATCCTGCCGCTCTCGGGGCCCGGCCTCGCGGCCACGGCGATCCTCTGCTTCCTGTTCGCCTGGAACGACTTCTTCTTCGCCCTGATCCTGACGCGCACCGAGGCGATGACCGCGCCGGTCGCCGTCGTGAACTTCATGAACTACGAAGGCTGGGAATGGGGCCGCATCGCCGCCGGCGGCACGATGATCATGCTCCCGGTGCTGATATTCTCCTTCATCGTCCGCCGCTACCTGGTGAGCGGCCTGACCGGAGGAGCGATCAAAGGATGAGCGGCACCCTTCTCATTACCGGCGGCGCCTCGGGCATCGGCGCCGAGACCGCGCGCCGCGCCGCCCGGCTTGGCTACAAGGTGGCGATCAACTACCGCAGCCGCGATTCCCAGGCCCTGGGGCTGGCGGCCGACATCGCCGCCAATGACGGCGAAGCCGTCGCATTGCCCGGCGACATGGCCAACGAAGCCGACATCGTCCGCCTGTTCAACGAGACCGAGAAGGTGTTCGGCCCGGTGACCCATCTGGTGAACAGTGCCGGCATCGGCGGCGGCGGCATGCGGGTCGAGGCGTTCGATAGCGCCCGGCTGCAGCAGCTCTTCGCCGTGAATGTCGTCGGCCTGATGCTGTGCTGCCGCGAGGCCGCCAGGCGCATGTCGACAAGGCACGGCGGCAAAGGCGGCGCCATCGTCAATGTCTCGTCGATGGCCGGCACGATCGGCGGCCGGCCGGGCTCATCCCACTACGCGGCGAGCAAGGCCGCGGTCGATTCCTTCACCATGGGCTTTGCCAAGGACGTGGCGCAGGAAGGCATCCGCGTGAATGCCGTGCGACCGGGCATGGTGCTCACCGAGATGACCGAGGACCGGCTGAAGGACGCGACCTTCAAGGCCAACATCGAGGCGACCATCGCCATGGGCCGCGTCGGCGAGGCCCATGAAATCGCCGAGGCGATCCTGTGGCTGCTGTCCGACAAGGCGTCGTTCATCTCGGGCGCCCTGCTCGACGCCTCGGGCGGCAACTTCGTGTTCTCGAATAGGTAGAAAAGAAAAGAGGCGCCTTTCGGCGCCTCGTTCCTTTAGTTTCGCGTCTTGTCTACCAAGGCCTTTTCCTTGATCCAGGGCATCATGCCGCGCAGCTTTACGCCGATCTCCTCGATCGGGTGCTCGGACATCTTCTTGCGCATGGCCTTGAACGAGGCCTGGTTGACCTTGTTCTCCAGCATCCAGTCGCGCGCGAAGCGGCCCGACTGGATGTCGTCCAGAACGCGCCTCATCTCGGCCTTGGTCTCGGCGGTGACAATGCGCGGGCCCGAGCGATACTCGCCATACTCGGCGGTGTTCGAGATCGAATAGTTCATGTTTGCGATGCCGCCCTCATAGATGAGGTCGACGATCAGCTTCACCTCGTGCAGGCACTCGAAGTAAGCCATCTCCGGCGCGTAGCCCGCCTCGACCAGCGTCTCGTAGCCCGCCTTGATCAACTCGACCAGGCCGCCGCACAGCACGACCTGCTCGCCGAACAAGTCCGTCTCGCATTCTTCCTTGAAGGTGGTCTCGATCGTGCCGGCGCGCCCGCCACCGATCGCCGAGGAATAGCTGAGGCCGATCTCGAGCGCATTGCCCGACGGGTTCTGCGCCACCGCCACCAGGCAGGGCACGCCGCCGCCCCGGAGATACTCGGAGCGCACGGTGTGGCCCGGGCCCTTGGGCGCGATCATGAACACGTCGATGTCGGTGCGCGGCGTCAGGAGATTGAAGTGGACGTTGAGGCCATGGGCGAAGGCCAGCGCCGCACCGGGCTTCATGTTGGGGCCGAGATCGGCGTTGTAGATGTCGCTCTGCAGCTCATCGGGCGTCAGGACCATGACGATGTCGGCCCACTTGGCGCCCTCGGCCGGCGTCATCACGGTGAAGCCCGCGCCTTCGGCCTTCTTGACCGTGGCCGAGCCGGTCTTGAGCGCGATGCGAACGTCCTTCACGCCCGAATCGCGGAGATTCATCGCATGGGCGTGGCCCTGGCTGCCGTAACCGACGATCAGGACCTTCTTGCCCTTGATCAGGTTCACGTCGGCATCGCGATCGTAATAGACACGCATTTTCTTTCTGCTCCCTCTCGATGGCAGGCGGCTTAGCGGCTCAACAGGGCCAAGCGCAAGCCAAGAAGGGCCAATGCGCCGCCCATGAACCGATCCAGCCAGAACTTTGCCTTGCGATAGAAGGCGCGCGCCGGCCCGCCCGAGAACAGCAGACTGAGCAGCGCGAACCAGGTGAATTCATCGATCGCCACGATGGCCAGCACCGTGCCCTGCATCCAGCCCGGCATGTGCTGCGGCAGGACTGACAGGAAGATGCTGCCGAAGAATACCATGATCTTGGGGTTGGAAAGCTGCAGCAGCAGCGCCCGGGCGAACCCCTGCCAGCCCGTCAGGTGGCTGGTCGACGCGACCGCGAGCTCGGGCAGCGGGTCTTTCGCATGCCGCCACAGCATGACCGCGAGGTAGATCAGGTAGAGCCCGCCCGCGATCCTGAAGGCGAGATAGAGCCAGTCGAAATGGGCGAACAGCGCCTGCAGGCCGAACAGCGCCGCCGCCGCCCAGCAAAGCGCGCCCACCATCATGGCGAGGGCCGCCAGCAAGCCGCCGCGGCGGCCGGCGACTGCCGAGGTCTGGATGATCAGCATGGTCGACGGGCCCGGGCTCGCTACGGCGAGAAGATGGACGAGCGCGAGGCCCAACAGCGCGGCAACAGCGTGCACTAGAACGCCTCGCCACCGCGGGTCATGGCGACGGTGCCGGTGCGGCCGACATCGACCAGGCCGAGCGACTCCATGAGGCCGACGAAAGTGCGGACCTTGTCGGAAGTACCGGTGACCTCGAACACGAAACTGTCGGTCTTGGCGTCGATCACCTTGGCGCGGAAGACGTCGGCAAGGCGCAGCGCCTCGACCCGCTTGTCGCCAGTGCCCTTCACCTTGACCAGCGCCAGTTCGCGCTCGATGTGCGGCCCCTCCAGTGTCAGGTCATGCACCTTGTGCACCGGCACCAGCCGGTCGAGCTGCGCCTTGATCTGCTCGATCACCATCGGCGTGCCGCTGGTGACGATGGTGATGCGCGAGAGGTTCTGCCGCGCGTCGGTCTGCGCCACGGTGAGGCTCTCGATGTTGTAGCCGCGGCCCGAGAACAGGCCGACCACGCGCGCGAGGATGCCGGGCTCGTTGTCGACCAGCACGGCGATGGTATGGCTCGACACCGCTTCGGCGGGATTCACACCAGCACCATGCCTTCTTCGGACACGGGCTTGGCGGCGCGGTCGTCGGGGCCCAGCAACATGTCGTAGTGCGCGGCACCCGACGGAATCATGGGGAAGCAGTTCTCCGCCTTGTCGACCCCGACATCGACGATAACCGGCCCCTTGATGGCGATCATCTCCTTGATCGTGTCGTCGAGCTTGGCGGGCTCATGGCAGCGCAGGCCGCGCGCGCCGAATGCTTCGGCCAGGCGCACGAAGTCGGGCAGCGATTCCATGTAGCTCTCGGAGTAGCGGCCGCCATGCAGCAGCTCCTGCCATTGCCGCACCATGCCCATGTACTGGTTGTTCAGGATGAAGATCTTCACCGGCAACCGGTACTGCGCCACGGTCGACAGTTCCTGGATGTTCATCATGATCGAGGCTTCGCCCGCCACGTCGATCACCAAGGCGTCGGGGTGCGCGATCTGCACGCCCATGGCGGCCGGGAAGCCGTAGCCCATCGTGCCGAGCCCGCCCGAGGTCATCCAGCGATTGGGCTGCTCGAACTTCAGGAACTGCGCCGCCCACATCTGGTGCTGGCCCACTTCCGTGGTGATGTAGTAGTCGCGATCCTTGATGAAGTGGTAGAGGCGCTCGAGCGCGTATTGCGGCTTGATCGTCTCCTTGCCCTGCTTGTAGGCAAGGCACTTGCGGCCGCGCCACTCGTCGATCTGCGCCCACCATGCCTTCAGCGCCTTGTGGTCGGTCCTCGGCTGTTTGGCCTTCCACAGCTTGATCATGTCCTCGAGCGCCTGGCCGGCATCGCCCACGATCGGCAGGTCGACCCGCACGTTCTTGTTGATCGAGCTGCCGTCGATATCGACGTGGATCTTGGTCGATTTCGGCGAGAACTCGGCCAGCTTGCCGGTGATGCGGTCGTCGAAGCGCGCGCCGATATTGATCAGCACGTCGCAGTGATACATCGCGAGATTGGCCTCGTAGGTGCCGTGCATGCCGAGCATGCCGAGGAACTGCTTGTCGGAGGCCGGGAACGTGCCGAGCCCCATCAGGGTGTTGGTGATGGGATAGCCCGTCATGTGCACGAACTGCGTCAGCAGCTTCGACGCCTTGGGGCCGGCATTGACCACGCCGCCGCCGGTGTAGAAGACTGGGCGCTTGGCCTTGGCGATCAGCTCGACCGCCTGCTCGATCCTTTTGGGGTCGGGCTTGGTCTGCGGCTTGTAGCTCTTGTGCTCGATCGGCTTCTTGGGCGCGATGTAGTCGTGCTTGTTCATCAGCACGTCCTTCGGCAGGTCGATCACGACCGGACCGGGACGGCCCGAGCGGGCGACGTAGAAAGCCTCGTGCACGGTGCGGGCCAGCGCCTCGACCGATTTCACCAGATAATTGTGCTTGGTGCAGGGCCGCGTGATGCCGGTCGTGTCGGCCTCTTGGAACGCATCGTTGCCGATCAGGTGGGTCGGCACCTGACCCGTGAGACAAACGACCGGCACCGAATCCATCAACGCGTCGGTGAGGCCGGTCACGGCGTTGGTGGCACCCGGACCCGACGTCACCAGCACCACGCCGACCTTGCCGGTCGAGCGCGCGTAACCTTCGGCAGCATGCACCGCGGCCTGCTCGTGGCGCACCAGGATGTGGCGCAGCCGGTTCTGCTTGAAGAGCGAATCGTAGATCGGAAGGACCGCGCCGCCCGGATAGCCGAAGACGACCTCGACTTCCTCGTCGATCAGGGCTTTCACCAGCAGATCGGCGCCAGTCGTGGCTGACTCCTCGGGCTTCATGACACGGGTCTCCTTCCAGACAAATGCGCCGCAAAACTCGGTTTGCGGCGGCGCGGACCATAGGGATCACAGCACGAAAAGTAAAGTTTTAGGCGTCCAAATTGTCCAAATATTTCTCGGAGGCGGGATTAGCCACCACATCTGGCGTGAGCTGATGCCGGAACCACGTCATCTGGCGCTTGGCGTATTGCCGCGTGTGGTCGATGGCGATCTGCCGCGCTTCTGCGAGCGAAAGCTCGCCGCGGAAGTGGCGAAAGAACTCCGGCGCGCCATGCGCCTTCAGGCCGGGCCAGGTCGGATCGGGCTGGCGGTCGAACACCGCGCGCGTTTCGGCCAGCACCCCCGCCTTCAGCATGGCATCGAAGCGCTGCTCGATGCGGGCCCGCAGCCAGCCGCGGTCGGGCGCCAACAGGATCGTCCTGAAGCGCCAAGGCGCGGGCTTGCCCTCGATCTTCTGCCAGTCGCTGAGCGGCCGGCCTGACGAGACGAGGACTTCCCAGGCGCGCACATGACGCTGGCGGTCACCCGGCTTCAGCCGCTCGACGATCGCCGGATCCTTCTCGGCCAGTCGCAAGCGGAAGGCGCCGGGGCCCATCTCCTGCCAGTCGCGATTGGCCGCGGCGCGTACCGCGGCGGGAGCTGCGGGAATGACGGAAATTCCCTGCATCAGCGCGCGCAGATAAAGCCCCGAGCCGCCGCACAGGATGGGCATGCGCCGCTCAGCATGCGAACGCTCGATCTCGGCCGACGCAAGCGCCGCCCAGCGCGCCGCCGACAGGGTCTCGCTGAGCGGCAGCACGCCATAGAGCGCGTGCGGCACCGCCCGCCGTTCCGCAGGCGTCGGCTGCGCCGTCAGGATCGGGAAGGCATCATAGGTCTGCATCGCATCGGCGTTGATCACGGCGCCGTTGCGTCGTTCGGCGAGCGCCAGCGCCAGCGCCGACTTGCCCGAGGCGGTCGGTCCGGTCACCACGATGACGTCTGGCTTGGCCATGGCGCGAACAGTTTGCTAGAGGCGGAGGGTGAAAAACACCCTCGTCCTGCTCTGCAATCCCGCCCGGCCGACGCTCGATGCCGGCACCGTGCAGGCCGCGACCGAGATCCTGCGCTCGAGCGGCGCGGAGGTCGGCGCGGCGGACTGGCTGGCCGAGGGCATCGCCTGCCAGATCCCGTTCGTGGGCGGCAAGGAACTGTCGGTCGGCATGACCGGCATCGACGCCGTGGTCGTGCCTGCCGACAACCGGCGCAAGAAGCTGCTCGTTGCCGACATGGAATCGACCATGATCGAGAACGAGAT
>DASRFX010000026.1:0-4209 GCA_035651335.1 Reyranella sp.
GGCCGCCACCGCCACCGCCGCCGCCCACTTCGGTGGCTTCGATCGTGCTGTTGCCGCCGCCACCACCACCGCCGCCGCCCGACTTGATGGCGCCGTCGTTCTCGATCGCCATCTTGCCGGTGCTGCTGTCGATCGCGTCGCCGCCCGTGCTGCCATTGCCGCCGTTCCCGCTGCCGCCGGGAGCGCCAGCGCCGAGCACCGAAGCGCCGGCCTCGATCACGAAAGTGAGCTTGTCGTAGCCGGTCGGCCAGGTGCCGCGCACCGCAGCCGCCAGGCCGGCCGACGCCGAATTGATCTTGAGCCCGGCCGGCAAGCGGATTGTCACCGCCTGCGAGCTCAGGCCGACGAAGCCATTGGCATTGGCGATCGTGCGCAGATTGGCGTTCGTGAGGTTGCCGGTGATCGTGTAGTCGACGTCCGGCGCCGGTGTGCCGATGCCGGGATCGGGCTCATCGGGCAGCGGGTCGTACATCCTGGAGTCGTCGTCGCAGGCCATGATCTTGGCTTCGCTGTCCGACGAGGGTTTCACCTGAAGCACCTTGAGGCGCTTGGCATAGGTCGTGCCGGGCCCGAACTGGATCAGCGTGCGCTGGCGATCGCCATCGGTCACGATCTCGGGCAGCGCGCCGGCCCCAATGACGACGCTGTTCGGATCACCGTCGACGGCCGTGGCGACGAACGGGCCGGTGAGCTCGCCGTTGGTGTCGCGGACGGCGATATAGTGCGTCGCGCCGGGCGTGAAGGTGAGCGGCTCGGTAAGGCTGGCCGTGCGGCTCACTTCGTCGAACGAGACGATCTCGGCCGACTGGCCCCATTTCGGCATGTCGTGGGCGAATGAAACCGGCTCGCCGTACTGGAGGATCAGGCCCTCCATCTCGGTGCCCCAGGAGACGGCGCGGCGTCGATATTTGTTGCTGCGCGCCATGTTCCACAGCACAGCGCGCACCTGGTCGCGACCGCCGGCGCCCTTGACGACGAAGCGCGTGGGCAGCCTTTGCGGGCTATCGTCGAAGGCCACGGTGACGTCGACCGGCTTCCACGAGACCTGGCTCATGTATGTGCCGATAAAGGCATCGGCGGTCAGATCGTCGACCATCTTGTACTCGATCTCGACACTGCCATCGGCGATGTTGCGCGGCTGGAACATCATCACCGGCGCTTCGGTGGGCAGGTCGCGCACCATGCGGACCTTGCTGCCTTGCAGCACGCGCTGGGCGACGACGGCGAAGCAGATCGCATCGAGCGCGGCGGCCGTCGTGCCGGTCTGGTCGAACACGTAATCGAAGGTCCAGCCGAGCGTGGCGAAGTCGGCCTTGTTGGCGTACAGCCCGGCAAGATCGATCTTGTCGTCGCTGAGACCCGCACCGTTGGTCGCCCGCGCGATGTAGGCGAAGGCATCGCATGGACTCCTGGTCGCTGCCGTTGCCGTTCCCATGCCGCCGGCGCCGCCAATCAGGGCCGGGTCCCATGTCGGCAGCTTCCGTGTACAGATGACGTTCAGCTGGCGGCTGGTCGTACCGTTCAGGCTGCCGGTGGCCTTCATCTTGAAGCCGATGCAGGTCATGTCGCCGAAACGGCGGTTGTCGGCGAGGCGCCCGCGCAGGCCAAGCCAGTCGATCTCGTCGCCGGCGCGCGCGGTGGTGTCCTCCGCGTCGGTGCGACGCATCCTGATCTGCCAGCGGCTGAGGCCCGCGAATACATAGCCGTCAGTCCAGCGCAGCTGCTCGTTGTCCGCGGCCGACTTGGTGACCGGAGAGCCGTCGACGTCGGCCCAGTCGCCGAGTGCAGCTCCGTCATCGTCGATCTCCTGCACCTGGATCTGCACCGTGGCGCTGCGCGCATCGAGGCCGCCGGTGTCGTTGGCGAAGTAGAGGCCGCGCGGCGCGACCAGGTCGATCTCGCAGCGATCGACCTTCGTGCCCGGCGGATTGACCGCGAAGGGACCGATCCAGGGTGAGGCCACTGGCGTTGCCGTCGAGCCGGGCAGCACCGTCTGCGCCAGGTCGGTGCAGGTGATCCAGCGCGGATCGGCGATATCGGTGTTCGGATAGGCGTTGGGCTCGATCTTCTCGTAGGTGATGGAATCGCCGAAGCTCGAGATCGGCGTGGCGCCGATGCGCAGCTCTTCGAAGTCGTATTCGCCGACGCCGACGCCAAGATGGCCGTGGATTTCCTCGACATTGTTGACGTAGCGGCTGTAGGGCGCCGAGACATAGCTCGGGAAGATCTGGTTGCGGCCGAAGGCTTCCGGCACCGGCTGGCCGAGCCGCGAAACGTTGCCCTGGGCTTGCAGGTCGTAGGTCGGACTCGATTGCGGCGTGCCACCGTAGCCGAACGATGACGCCGTCGGCGCTGGCGGCGGCTGCACGAACAGCGACATGACGCCGTAAGCGAGCGCGCTGAAAGCAAGGCCCACGATCGCTGAGCCGAGAGCCTTCGCGGTAGCCGCGCCGAACAGCCCTGCACCTTCCGGTCCCAGTAGAGCGCCCAGCTCGGGGCCCAGCCAGGCGCTGGCGGCGATCACCGCCACCATCAACACGAATCCCAGCGGATTTGAGCCGCCGCCGCCACCACCGCCGCCACCGCCGCGCGGGATGGCCTGGAACATCACCACGTCGCCGGGCGTGATGCGCGTCGTGCTCCAGTCCTTGCGCATCAGCGCACGGCCGTTGTGGAAGCAGACCGTCGGCTTCACGAATTCGCGCACCCTTCGGCCGTTGATCACGCGCACCGTCGTGCGATTGCGCAGTCGGCCACGCACGAACCGGCGCACCGTCATTGGCCGCTTGAGGCGGTGCAGCTCTCGCTTCGTCGGATCGAACGGATTCGGCAGATATAGGACGATGGGCTGTTTCACGGCGCGCATTCGGCCTCCGGCCGGTAGTAGCCAAGGATTCGCCAGCGGATGGCGGCGATGTTGTCGATCGGCGTGCACTGACTGCCCTGGCCTTCGATGCTGTGCAGCACTCGGCCGCGCCCGATCGCCACGTACACGCCGACATGATGCGGATGGCGCGAGCTCGTCATCAGCACCGCATCGCCCTCGATCGGCGCCCTCGTCTCCACCCAGCGCAGCGTGCCGGCGCCCGACCTGAAGGCCTGTATCCGCTCACGCCGATCTTCCGGCAGCGCGCCGATCGACACCGCCCGCCCGAAGCGCTCGCGCTGTACTCGCTCGAACAACAGCCAGCAGCCGGCCGGTTCGTAGGGCAGTCCGAGATATTGCTCGGTCCAGTGAGGCATCGATTTCGTCACTGGTTGATCAGCCCCGGGAACTCGGCCGCGGTGAACAGGCGCCGCGGGAAAGCGCCGCGCAGGTCGATGTCGATTCGCGCTCGAGCGCGGACCTGGAAGACGTCCACCTTCACCTCGGAGAGCACGAAGGTCGGCGGCGGAAGCATTTGCGGCTCGCTGAGATCGCTATCCAGGTAAGGCCGATAGCACATGACGATCTTGTTGCTGTCCGTCACCGCTAGATCGAGGTTCTCGACGATCGAACTGTCGACATTGTCGATCGTGACCTCGAACTCGATGCTGGGCGTGGTGTCGACTCCAGGCGGCGAGAATTGGAAGCTGAAAGCTCTGAAAGTGACGGCCGTCCCGCCTTTGACCGGCGCGCCCGCTTCGACGGTCGCTACGATGTCAGTCTCGTTGAGCACGACCCAGATCGAATCCGGATTGCCATCGTCGTCGACGAAGAGCGGATGGCGCAGCTCGATCGTGTGCAGCACGACCTCGTCGCTAGGCGCCATTGCGATCGCTTCGCGCATGGCCGCTTGAACAGTGGGATCAGGCACCGCTCACTCTCCCGCCCACTTGTTGCTCGGCGTTGCCGGGGTCTGCAGGTATGGCGTCAGTGCCGTCATCGCGGCGGCATAGCCGCTCCAGCTCGTGTCGAGCTTCAGCATCACCCAGAAGCCCGAAGCAGCGACGCCGGCAGTCTCCGCTGTTGGCCACGTCGTCCATTGCGTGAACGGCACGACGTTGCTGTTGACGCCATCGCCCGCGATCGGATCGATAGCGCCCGTTCGCGGGTTGACGTCAGTGAAGTTCCGGCCGAGTGCGGCGCTAAGCTGCGCGCGGCAGGTCGCTTCGTCGGCAAAGCTCGCATAGAGCGTGGCGGACCAGCTCATCGCGACATCGCCTGGACGAAGGCATCGGACCGAGCGCCCTTATAGAAGGCGATGCTTTCGAGAGCGCCGCAGAGCT
>DASRFX010000027.1:0-84688 GCA_035651335.1 Reyranella sp.
CCGGCTCGACCGGCGCCTGCAAGGACGGCTGGGACGACATCCTGCGCCAGCAACTCGACATCCGGTTCCGGCCCTGCAATTTCGCAGAGCTCATGCCGCGCCTCAACGAAGGCAAGATGCCGCGCAGTGGTTGATCCGTTCGACGGCACGCCGTTGCCGGCGACCGGCACGGCGCACGGTCACGTGCGCTTGCGCGACGGCCGGCTGGCGCGCATTGCCTACGCCCATGACGGCGACGCCAGCGCCGCCGGTCGGCTGTCCGCGCAGGCCGCCGCCTTCCGCCATCTCGAGCCGGCAGGCCGCACGCCGCGATTGCATGAGGTGATCGAGCTGCAGGGCGGGCTGCCGGGAGGCGCGCTGATCGTGGACTACATCGACGGCCACGCGCCGCGCCTGCCCGACGATCTCGCGAAAATGGCCGAGACGCTGGCGCTCGTTCATGCGCTGCCGCTACCATCCGCCAGCTCGCCCATTCCGCGCCAGCGCAATCCCTTCGTCGAGACCTTGGAAGGCATCGAGCTCAACGCCATGCGCTTTCTCGACAAGGCGGTGCCCGACGCCGGCGCGCGCGCCGAGATCGCCGACGAATTGAAGCAGATGCGAGCGATGGAGGTGGCGCTCGGCCGCACGCCGCAGCCGCTTACCGTGGCGCTTGCCGACACCCATCCCGGCAACTTCATCGTCGATCGCGCGGGCCGCGCCTGGTTCGTCGATCTCGAGAAGGTGCATGTCGGCTCGCCGGCGATCGATCTCGCGCACGCCACCTTGCCGACCTCGACGCTCTGGCATCCCGATGTCGGCAAGGAACTGACGCAGGCCGAGACGCAAGCCTTCTACGATGACTATCTGGCGCGGATCGGCCGGGAAAAGGCAGCCGCGTTGGAACCGTGGCTGCAGCCGATGCGGCGGCTGACCTGGCTGCGCACCACCTTGTTCATGGCTCGCTGGCGCATCGAGACGAGGAGCCCGCCCAACCCGTTCGACCCCAGCCAATGGAGCGATGCCGGGCTCGACCACAAGATGAAGGGTCACATCGACCGCAGAATCGACCAGTGCTTTACGCGCGAGTTCATTGCGAACGTGCGGCGCGAATGGCTCGCTTGACTCGTTCCTGATTTGTTCTCAGAGTCGGGTTGCCATGAAGAAAGAAGGCGAGCCGCTCTATCCCGACGACGAGGTGCCGCTGCCGCAGCATAACGGCCGCGGCGCGCTGTCCAATGCCTCGAGCCGCTTCGACGACGAGAAGAAGGTCCGTACGACCGACGGCTGGGACATCGACGACGAGCTGCCGCCGCTGCGCACGACGCTGACCAAGGACGCCACGCGCACCATCCTCGCGCGCAACACCTCGCCGGACGTGCCGTTCGATCGCTCGATCAATCCCTATCGCGGCTGCGAGCATGGCTGCATCTATTGCTTCGCGCGGCCGACGCACGCCTATCTCGGCCTGTCGCCCGGCCTCGACTTCGAGACGCGCATTCTCTTCAAGCCCGAGGCGGCGAAGCTGCTTGCCCAGGAACTCGCCTCGCCGAAATACCGTTGCGACGTCGTGGCGATGGGCACCAACACCGATCCCTATCAGCCGGTCGAGCGCGATCTCAAGATCACGCGCTCGATCCTGAAGGTGCTGAGCGAGTTCAACAATCCTGTCGGCATCGTCACCAAGAACCAACTGATCACACGCGACATCGACATCCTGGCCGACATGGCCAGGCGCAATCTTGCCGAGGTGTTCCTGTCGGTGACGACGCTCGACAAGCATCTGGCGCGGGACATGGAGCCGCGGGCGTCGGCGCCGCACCGCCGGCTCGAGGCGATCCGCGCGCTCGCCGCCGCCGGCATCCCGACCGGGGTGATGACGGCGCCGATGATCCCCGGCCTGAACGATCACGAGATGGAGGCGATTCTCGAGAAGGCGCGGGAAGCCGGGGCCACGCGCGCCGGTTTCACGGTCTTGCGCCTGCCGCTCGAGATCAAGGACCTGTTCGACGAATGGCTGCGCACGCACCGGCCGGACCGCGCCGAGAAGGTGCTGTCGCTGATCCGCCAGATGCGGGGCGGCGCGCTCTACCAGGCCGAGTTCGGCCTGCGCATGAAGGGCGAGGGGCCGATCGCCGATCTTTTGCGCGCGCGCTTTCTCGCCGCCGTGAAGCGGCTGGGCCTGAACAAGATCCGCTACCGGCTCGATGTCGAGCGTTTCGCCGTGCCGGAATGGGCGCGCACCGCGCTGGTCGACGCCAAGCGCGACAGCCGGCAGATGAAGCTTTTGTAGCAAGGAGGCGCCAATGGCGGACGAGATCGTTTTCTACACCAACCCGCAATCGCGCGGCCTGATGACTCACTGGATGCTGGAGGAATGCGGCGCGTCCTATCGCACCGAGCTGATGGAGTACGGCAAGAACATGAAGTCGCCGGAGTATCTCGCCATCAATCCGATGGGAAAGGTGCCGGCGATCAAGCACGGCGACACGATCGTCACCGAAACCGGCGCCATTCTCTCCTATCTTGCCGATGCCTTTCCCGCGAAGAATCTGGCGCCGCCGCTCGGCCAGCGTGGCGCCTATTACCGCTGGATGTATTTCGTCGCCGGGCCGTGCGACGCGGCGATGAGCGACAAGGCCGCCGGCTGGGAGCCGTCGCCCGAGATGCAGGGCCGCTTCGGCTACGGCTCCTTCGCACTCACCCTCTCCACATTGGAGAAGGCGGTCGCCGGCAAGCGCTACGTCGCCGCCGACCATTTCACTGCGGCCGATCTCTACGTCGCCTCGTTCCTCAATTTCGGCATGATGTTCAACGTCATCGAGAAACGGCCGGCCTTCGAAGCCTACGTGAAGCCGCACCTCGAACGGCCGGCTTTCCGCAAGGTCCATACCAGCTAGTCGACGAAGCGCACCCTGGGCCACAGTTCGCGCCAGCCCTTGCGGGCGATGCGGTCCTCGTAGTCGGCGAGTTGGGTGCGGCCGAACGCGGTCGGCCGGCAGCGGAGATTGAGCAGGTCGTCGGTGCCGAGCGGCGCCACCACGGTGAGCGTGTCGTCCCGCTCGAGGCGCACGCCCACCGCCGTCACCGTCTCGAGCCAGTAGGTCATCGAGTGGGCCGTGCTCTTGTGCTGCGGCAGGCCCTTGCGCAGGTGCATGCGGGCCTGGTTGCGCACCTGCCAGGGCGCCGGAAGCAGCGCGTTCAGCCGCGCCTCGTAGTCGAGCTCGCGCTCCTTGCCGAGGTCGGTTGCGTCATAGAACAAGACGTCGATGTCGGCCGTCGGCCTGGGCGGCGCGATGCCGTGCAGGTGGTCCCATACGCGATTGCGCACGAAGCCTGCGGCGATGCACCAGTCGGGCAGGCCGAGCGTGCGCACGGCACGAAGCTGTTCCATACCCACAGGGTCCTGCGCAATGATGCCGGCGATCAGGGACGACATGGTCCCACTCTAACGCCTGGCCGCGGGGATATGCCGAGCTTTCGCCACGAAATGCGCTGTGCAGAGGCCGGTGCCTTGTGCATCGCCGGGATCGACGAGGTCGGCCGCGGCCCGCTTGCCGGACCGGTGGTCGCCGCCATCGCCGTGATCGACCGCACGCAGGCCAAGCGCAAGCTGCTGCGCCTGATCGACGATTCCAAGAAGCTGGTGCGCGAGGACCGCGAGAAGGCCTACGAGGCCATGGTGGCCTCCGGCCTGGTGCGCTTTGCCGTGGGCGAGGCGAGCGTCGAGGAGATCGACAGGATCAACATCCTGCAGGCAACCTTCCTCGCCATGCGCCGCGCCCTGCAGGCGATGGCCGAACAGCCCGACCTGGTGCTGATCGACGGCGATCGCGTTCCGCCCGAGCTGGGCTGCAAGGCCGAGACCATCGTCGGCGGCGATGCGCGCTCCTATTCGATCGCCGCCGCCTCGATCTTCGCCAAGGTGACGCGCGACCGCTACATGTGCGGCCTTGCCGCTTCGTTTCCCGGCTACGGCTGGGAGACCAACGTGGGCTACAAGTCGCCCGAGCATCTCGCGGCCCTCAATCGGCTGGGCCCGACGCCGCACCACCGCAGGAGCTTTGCGCCCGTCGCGCGCTTCTTCTCGCCCGAGCTCGGTCTCGCCGTCGAAACCCCGGCCTAGCTCCGTCGTGGCGGCCGCGTTAGGGTTGGCTCGCCCATGACGGTCGAGACACGCTATGCGACCAGCGGCGAGGTATTCGTCGCCTATCAGATCTTAGGTCAAGATTCGCCCGACCTTCTGATGGCGCCGGGCTTCGTTTCACACCTCGAACAGCTCTGGGAGATGCCGTACGCCGCGAGGTTCTATAACGACCTCGGCGCGTTTTGCCGCCTCATCCGCTTCGACAAGCGCGGCACGGGGCTCAGCGACCGTGGTGTCGGCGTGCCGCATCTCGACGAGCGCATCGACGATATCCGCGCGGTGCTGGACGCAGCGAAGTCCGAGCGCGCTTTTTTGTTCGGGATGTCGGAAGGCGGTCCGATGTCGGTCCTGTTCGCGGCAACCTATCCCGAGCGCGTGGCGGGACTGATCCTTGTCGGGACTTACGCCCGCACCGTGGGCGCATCGGTGAGCCACGACGACATGGCGGTGTCCGAACGCAACATCAGGGAAAATTGGGGCACCGGTGCCAGCGTGAGGACGATCAATGCGTCGCTCGCCGGCGATCCGGCGACGGTGCAGGCTTTTGCCAAGTTCGAGCGGCTGAGCGCCAGTCCGTCCGACGTGATCAATCTGCTGCGCATGAACCGCGAGATCGATGTGCGCGCGGTACTGCCCACGATTCGCGTGCCCACCCTGGTCATACACAGCAGGGACGATGCGCGCGTACGTTCGGAAGCAGGCCGCGAGCTGGCCGCGAAGATTCCCGGCGCCCGCTACTTCGAGGTGCCGGGCCAGGATCACGTTCCGTGGGGCCCCGACCATGGCAGGATCGTCGAGGAGATCCGCCAGTTCATGGGCGCCTCGCCGGCCGATGTCGCGATTGACCGTGTGCTGTCGACGGTGATGTTCACCGATATCGTCGATTCGACGAGAAAGGCGGTAGGCGCGGGCGATCGCCAATGGCGCTCGATGCTCGAGGCGCACCATGCAGCGGTGCGCACGCAGCTGCAGCGCCATCGAGGCCGCGAGGTGAAGACCACGGGCGACGGCTTCCTCGCCTTGTTTGACGGACCGGCGCGCGCCGTGCGCTGCGCGCAGGAGATCGTCAAGGCGGTCCGGCCGCTCGACCTCGAGGTCCGCGCGGGCGTGCACACCGGCGAAGTCGAGATGATGGGCGACGACGTGGGCGGAATCGCCGTGCATATCGCCGCGCGCGTGGCCCAGCGCGCCAATGCCAGCGAAGTGCTGGCCTCGAGCACGGTGAAGGATCTCGTCGCCGGCGCGGGGTTGAAATTCGTCGAGCAGGGCCCGGCCGAGCTCAAGGGTCTCAGCGAGCCGATCAGGCTCTTCGCCGCAGTCGCCTGACGGCGTGCCCGGAAGGGCTCGACCGTGCCCACGGTGCGCGGCATCATCGGCCCATGCAGAACGAGAACAAATCGCCCGGCGCGGAACATCGTCCCCTGATCGCCGAGCTGCGCGCTTCGGTCCTGCGGCACACCTCCGGCGAGACGCGCGAGCGCTTGCTGGCGCGGCTGAACCGGATGGAGACCGCGGAATCGACATCGTCCTTCGGCGAGCACGTGAAGGCGCTGGTGGAGGAGGCCGAGGAGGAAGCGGCCGCCATCGCCCCGTTCATGTCGCGCCTGTCGAGCCTGCTGCCCTAGCTGCCCCTGCCCGCATGCTCACGCTCTACTACGCCCGCGACACGATCTCGCTGGCGACGATGATCGCGCTCGAGGAAGTCGGCGCCGCCTACAAGACGGTGCGCATCGATTTCGCCAGGGCCGAGCAGCGCTCGCCGGACTATCTCAAGGTCAATCCCAAGGGCCGCATGCCGGCGTTGGTCACCGAGCGCGGCATCCTGACCGAGACGCCCGCCATGCTGGTCTGGGTCGCCCAGCAGTTCCGCCGGCCCGATCTCGCGCTGCTCGACGATCCCTTCGCCTTCGCCCAGGTGCAGGCGGTCAACGCCTGGCTCTGCTCCAGTCTGCACATCAATCACGCCCATCGCATGCGCGGGCCGCGCTGGGTCGATGCGGCGGACCAGGCCGCCATCGCCGCGATGCAGCGCCATGTCCCCCTCTCGGTCGGCGCCAACTACGATTTCGTCGAGAGCGAGATCCTCAAGGGACCGTGGGTGATGGGCGAGCGCTACACGATCTGCGATCCCTACCTGTTCACGCTGGCGCAGTGGCTCGAGCAGGACGGCGTCGATCCCCGGCGCATCCCGCGGGTGATCGACCACCGCCATCGCATGAGCCAGCGGCCGACCGTGAAGGCGGCGCTCGCTGTCGAGCGCGGAGATTGAGAGCGGCATGGCGTCGCCGGGAACTTTGCTATGATCGCCTCGATGCGACGGACGACCTACAGGCTGTGGGCGATGGGAGCCGCTCTTGTGCTCGCCTGCGCGATATCGGCCACGATGGCCATCGCGGCGACGACCGCGAAGAGCGGCGATACGCTCGATTACGACGGCACCGTCCTTCATCTCTGGGGCATCGAGGCGCCCGACAAGGAGCAGACCTGCAGCGACGGCTGGCCGGCCGGCAAGATGGCGGCCGACCATCTTGCCAAGCTGATCGATGGCCAGAAGGTCGAGTGCGAGCTCAAGTCCGCGGCGAACGCCTCGCCCGCCTATGCCGTGTGCAAGGTCGGCCAGCAGGATCTCGGCGCCGCCATGGTGCGCGCCGGCATGGCGTGGACCAACCTGCAGCAGTCCGCCGAATATTCGATCGGCGAGACCAACGCCATGGTCGAGGTGGTGGGCGTGCACGCCCATCGCTGCCTCGAGGCGCGGCAGTGGCGCGCCCGGCACGGGCGCTAGAGTTGGTAGGGCCAGCCGGTGGATGGACTCGATCTGGTAGCCGGTTAAACAATTGATACAAAAGGCTGGATTCTAGTTACCCACAGGGTGAATCATCCTGTGAATCATGGGTAAAGATCGAGCGGACCAGGTTCTCGTCGGTGATTGCATCGAGCTGATGGGGCGGCTGCCCGAGGCCTCCGTCGACATGGTGTTCGCCGATCCGCCCTACAATCTCCAGCTCGCGGGCGAGCTTCTGCGGCCCGACAACTCGAAGGTCGACGCGGTCGACGACGAGTGGGACAAGTTCGCCGATTTCGCGCGCTACGATTCCTTCACCCGCGCCTGGCTCAAGGCCGCGCGCCGCGTTCTCAAGCCCGAGGGCACGCTGTGGGTGATCGGCAGCTATCACAACATCTTCCGCATCGGCACGGCGCTGCAGGACGAGGGCTACTGGCTGCTGAACGACATCGTCTGGCGCAAGTCGAACCCGATGCCCAACTTCCGCGGCAAGCGCTTCACCAACGCGCACGAGACGCTGATCTGGGCGGCGCGCGACCGCAAGGCCAAGCGCTACACCTTCAACTACGATTCGATGAAGGAGCTGAACGAGGGCATCCAGATGCGCTCCGACTGGCTGCTGCCGCTGTGCACCGGCGGCGAGCGGCTGAAGGGCGACGACGGCAGGAAGGCGCATCCGACGCAGAAGCCCGAAGCGCTGCTCTTCCGCTGCATCATGGCGGCGTCCAACCCGGGCGACACGATCCTCGATCCGTTCTTCGGCACCGGCACGACCGGTGCCGTGGCGCGCCGGCTCGGCCGCCGCTACATCGGGCTGGAGCGCGATCCGACCTATGCGGCGCTCGCCAGGAAGCGCGTCGCCGAGGTCGAGCCGCTGGCGCTCGAGGACGTGGCGCCCAAGCCCAGCAAGCGGGCCGAGCCGCGCATTCCGTTCGGCGTACTGATCGAGGCGGGGCTGCTGCGGCCCGGCACCATGCTGAGCGATCCGACGGGCCGGCTGCAGGCGCGCGTGCGCGCCGACGGCACGCTGTCGGCCAGCAATGCGCTGGGCGACCATCGCGGCTCGATCCACCAGGTGGGCGCGGCGGTGCAGGGCGCGCCGGCGTGCAACGGCTGGACGTTCTGGCACGTCGACGGGCCGGACGGCGTCAAGCTGCCGATCGATCGCCTGCGCCAGCAGGTCAGGGCGGGGCTGTAGGTGGTTATGCCGGCACTCAGTGCTGCCGCCGCAAGACGACCTTCACGATCTCGCTGGGGGGACCGACTCCGAGATTGTTCTCCGGAATTGCCTGAACGTAGAGGGTCGTGTCATCAGGATATTCATCGGACGGAAGGAAGAAAGCCATCGGATAGGCGATAGCAGGCGGAGGACGAGTGCCCGAGTTGTCTTTGAATATTTCCCGGGCACCGGTCATTCGCGGGTCGTGGCTGACCATGTAGTGCGCTATGCCAATGAGGCCGTTGAAGTAGCATCTGTAATTGACCTCCACGCCGTAGCGGCCGATCCAGCGGGGAGCGTTGATGTCCAATTGCTTCGTCTCCTGGCTTTCGAACTTGCATTCCGGACGTATGTCCGTCGCCGCGATGGTCCGGAATGAGCGGATTTCCCCCGTTATCTTAAAGTTCGAGGGGGCTGGCCATCGCACCATTCCCCTGACGTAATAGGTCGTTCGGGGCGACAGCTCACCTAGCTTGAGATTTGCGCCGAAACCGGTCGGATAGATGTGTGGCACCGCATCGATCCGAAGCGCGTCAGCAAGATCCGGTTTGGTACCGACCTCGAACCATTGTTGTTGCGGAGGGAGGCAGCGGTCGAGATCCAGGGATAGGTCGGCCTTTGTCGGGCCGATATCCCAAACGCCCACCGACAAGGAGGTGCAGCCGTCCTCCCCAGCTCTTGCCGGCAGGGCGCCAAATAGTGCGAGCAGGGTGGATGCTGCGATCAGAAGCCGATTCATAGGATGCAACTTATCAGAATCGCAAGCGCCTGGAAGCAATCGCAGGTTGCTATTGAGACACTAAAGCTGACCTGGGCGCCGGCGCCGGCGCGTCAGCGTGGGATGACGGGCGAAGGTCGTCTCGGACGATAATCTTCAGGCGGATTTATGTCGGGGTCGGCTTCCCAGTGTCGCTTGACGGTTCCAGGCGCCGTATCGGTCCAGAAGTCGGGTTTCTTTTCCGTCGACGGCACGCGGCCAGCCTCGATGACATTTCGCGCTTTGAAGTCCGGCGGTATCTTGAGGCCCGGGTAGTAGCGCGCCTCGGCATCCGTTTGGTGCGTGCCCTTCGTGCCTAAGTTTGGGACCGCCAGAAACGTGTCATCAGTTTGGCTGTCTACGGGGCGCGTGGCGCGCCGGTCGCCCGCTTTGACCTCCCACGCCTCCCAGCCAGTAAGGATTTGCCGCTTGGCAGGGTGTGGATGATTTTCTGGACAATGAGGCCGCCATTCCGCGAGGGATACTTGAGCAGCCAATTGCCGTACCAACCGTTGGTGTAAGACGGATTCCTGGGTCGGTCGGGCTGCACCGTGTCGAACGTGAGTTCGTTGTCCTCGTCCGACTCATTCGCAGGCCGGTTTGCCTGGACAAGCTGAACCGGTGGCGATTTGCCGACCGTCTCCGGATCGGCGCCGCCCAGTAGCGTCTGCATCACCGGCGTGAAGCGGGACAGCGCCGGTGTGTCGGAGCCAGGAGGGTCCCAGCCCCATTCGAGCGGATAACGCTGCTGGGTTGCGGGCGACGCCTCCGCACTGCTGGAGTCGTCGGTGTCGTTCTTGGGGTCGGTATGCCAGCCCCATTCGAGAGGATATCGTGCCATCCCGAGCTTATACGCCCGGTGCTAGAAGGAACCCGATTCTGTCGTATAGAACTTTGGCGGGTCGCAATTGCCGATGTTCTCCCCCACCTTGGGGGAATGACCGCGCCGAGGTCTGCTGTGTCATCCCGAGGCGAGCCCGAGGGACATTTCCACGACGCAGGCAAAGGCCCTTCGCAAATGCTCAGGGCGCGGAGCGAGGCTCCGCGTTCTATACGACAGAATCGGGTTCCTTCTAACGCCCGGGCTATGGTGGCGACGCCATGATCGCTTTCGCCTGCCTTGCATCTGCTCCATCGGGGCTTTCCGCACTTTCCGCTAGTGCGCTAGTGATTCGCACTGGTCGTTGGGACCGGAGCGCAAGATTCGGTCGCGTGCTGCGATTGGTAAACAAATGCGCCACAAGAGGGTCCATTATCTTTCCATTTAATAAGCGTTACCCTCCGGTAATCAACGCTATAGGTTGTTGTGTAGAAAATTACTCAACCCTTGCGCAAGATTCGTTCGCGCGATTCGGCGCGAACGCGCGTGGACCACAAGAGTCCATATTTTTCCGTATTAGTTTAACTCAGGAAATTACCGGCGAGGGTGTAAGGCCTCAGCTCTTGGCGGCGTGGCTGATCACCTTGCGCATGACGGTCGGCAGCGCCCGCTCGGTCAGCCGGTCGATTTCGACCCAGGCGCTGCCGGGCGCGAGCTTGGCGAGTCGCGAGGTCGTGGCAGTGGCGCGCGCCACGGCGAGCTCCAGATGAAAGTGGGTGAAGGTATGGCGCACGCCGCCTTCCAGCACTTTCCAGTTGGCCGGCACGGGGGCGTCCTTGAGCGCCTCCTTGATGACGAGCTTGCCCTCGCGCCACGGGCTCGACGGCACCTCGTCCATGCCGCCCAGCAGGCCTCGGGCCGGACGCTTGCGCAGCAGGATGGCGCCGTCGCGGTTGGCGAGCACGAAGGCAAGCCCGCGCCGTGTCGGCTTCTCGGCCTTGGGCGCGCGCGCCGGCAGTTGCTCGGCGATGTTGAGCTTGCGCGCCTTGCAGGCCTCCATCAGCGGACAGATCACGCAGCGTGGGTTGCGCGGCGTGCACACCGTGGCGCCCAAATCCATCATCGCCTGCGCGTAATCGCCGGCGCGCTCGTCCGGCACCAGCCCGGCCGCGCGCGCACCGATCTCGGGCTTGGCGTCGGGCAGCGGCGTCCGGAGCGCGAACAGACGGGCGATCACGCGCTCGACATTGCCGTCGACCGCCGAGGCCGGATGGTCGAAGGCAATGGCGCGGATGGCGGCCGCCGTGTAGGGGCCGATGCCGGGCAGGGCGAGCAGGCTAGCCTCGCTGTCGGGGAAGCGGCCGCCATGTCGTTCCGTCACGGTGCGCGCACAAGCATGCAGGTTGCGGGCGCGCGCGTAGTAGCCGAGCCCGGCCCAGGCCGACAGCACGTCGTCGATCGGCGCGGCGGCGAGCGCCGCGACGGTCGGCCAGCGCTCGACGAAGCGGCGGAAATAGTCGCCCACGGTGGCGACGGTGGTCTGCTGCAGCATGATCTCGGAAAGCCAGACGACATAAGGATCGGCCCGCGCTCCGGGCGGGGCGCGCCAGGGGAGGGTGCGACGATGGCGGTCGTACCAGCCAAGCAATCGTGAAGCGTGCGACGTGGCCATGCGGGGAGTGCTGTTTTACCATGCCGCCATGCGCGAAGGAGGCTTTCGCAACGTCGGCGGATTGGCGCAGCGGCTGAGCGCGCGGCTCGCCAAGGGCAAGAGCGCGTCGATCGTCCGCCTGCGCGTCGATTGGCCGGCCATCGTCGGGCCCGACCTCGCCCGCAGCACGCGGCCCGAGGCGCTGGTTGCGGGGCGCGGCGGCAAGGCCGGCGCCAAGGCGCTGCGGCTGCGCGTGTCCGGTGCCGCGGCGCTCGAGGTCCAGCATATGAGCGGCCAGCTCGTCGACAAGGTGAACACCTACGCGGGCTATCGCCTGATCGACGACATCCGGCTGATGCAGGGCACGCTGACCGCCGCGCCGCCGCCCCGAGCACCGCTGCCCAAGCCGTCGCCCGAGGTGGCGCAACGCGTTGCCAGCAAGGTGGCCGCCGTGAAGGATCCCGACCTGCGCCAGGCATTGGCGCGGCTCGGCGCGCGCGTCGTCAGCCGCCGAAGCGCCGTTATCGGCACGCTCGGCACGCTGGTCTTCGCGCGCGGCGCGCGGGCCCAGCAGAACCTGCTGGCGCCGCTGCCGGGCGACCACATCCTGGGCAAGCCCGACGCGCCCAACATCATCATCGACTATTTCTCGCTCACCTGCCCGCACTGCGCCAATTTCAACGCCGCCATCCTGCCGCGCCTCAAGATCGAGGCGATCGCCACCGGCAAGGCGGCGCTGGTCATGCGGCATTACCCGTCGGATTCGGTCGCCACCCACGCCGCGCAGATCGCCGAGGGCGCCGGGGCGGCCCGGTTCTTCGACGTGGTCGATGCGCTGTTCCGCAGCCAGGTCGACTGGCTGACCTCGCGCACGCCCGAGGTCGAGATGGTGAAGGGGCTGGGCGGCATCGGCATCAGCCCGGACCAGGCGACGGCCTGGATCGGCGACGACCAGCTTTTGGACAAGATCATCGCCGATGTGCAGACCGGCCAGACGCTCCGGGTGCACGCCACGCCGACCCTGTTCATCAACGGCCAGTTCTACGGCAGCCCGCCCGGCGGGGCGGAAGGCGCGGCGGCGATTTTGGCCCAGTTGGGACGGTAATTATTTGACTCCCCACAGGCTCAATTCCCAAGATGTAGTAGAGAGGAAGTAGGTAATGCGGAATATCTTGGTCATCGTCGGCGGCCTCGCCGCGGTGATTGCGATCGCGCTCGGCGTCTGGTTTGGCACTCGGGGACCGAGCCCGGGGCCGGCGCCGACGGCCGCTGCCCCGACGCCCGACAAGGCGGCCCTGCTGGCCGTCCAGCCGACCGACCATGTCCTGGGCGACCCCAAGGCGCCGATCACCATGATCGAATACGCCTCTTTCACCTGCCCGCACTGCGCCCATTTCAGCACCGCGATCCTGCCCGAGGTGAAGAAGAAGTGGATCGACACCGGCAAGGTGAAGCTGGTCTACCGCGACTTCCCGCTCGACCAGGTGGCGGCCAAGGCGGCCGAGCTCGCCGAGTGCTCGGGCAACGACAAGTACTTCCCGGTGATGGAGATGATCTTCGCCACGCAGCTCAACTGGGTGTCGGCCCAGGATCCGATCGCCGAACTTTCCAAGTCGCTGCGCATCGCCGGCATGGGCGAGAAGGAAGTGAAGGCCTGCCTCGCCAATGAGGCGGTGAGCAATGGCGTGATCGCCGACTACAAGGGCGGCGAGTCGCTCGGCGTCAACTCGACGCCGACCCTCTTCATCAACGGCGAGAAATACACCGGTGCGCGACCGGCCGATGAGCTCGACCAGGTCTTCACAAAGCTGCTGAACAAATGAAAACAGGCGTGGGGTAAATGGTGCAGTTCGACAAACTCCGGCTCTCCGGCTTCAAGTCCTTCGTCGACCCGACGGAACTCGTCATCGAAGCGGGCATGACGGGCATCGTCGGCCCCAACGGATGCGGCAAGTCGAACCTGGTCGAGGCGCTGAAGTGGGTGATGGGCGAGACTTCGGCCAAGCAGATGCGCGGCTCGGAGATGGAGGATGTGATCTTCGCCGGCGCCGGCACGCGGCCGGCGCGCAACATCGCCGAGGTGATGCTGAGCCTCGACAACAAGAGCCGCACTGCGCCGGCCGGCGTGAACGATGCCGATCGGCTCGACGTCGTGCGCCGCATCGAGCGCGGCCAGGGCTCCGCCTATTCGGTCAACGGCCGCGAGATTCGCGCCCGCGACGTGCAGACCCTGTTCGCCGACGCCGCGACCGGCTCGCGCTCGACGGCCCTGGTGAGCCAGGGCCGCATCGGCGCCCTGATCAATGCCAAGCCGGCCGACCGGCGCAGCATCATCGACGAAGCGGCCGGCATCACCGGCCTCTACGCCCGCCGCCATGAGGCCGAATTGCGCCTGCGCGCCGCCGAGGCGAATCTTGCGCGCGTGCAGGACGTGCTGGTGGCGCTCGAGGAGCAGCACAAGGGCCTGAAGCGCCAGGCGCGCCAGGCCAGCCGCTACCGCAATCTGTCCGATCACATCCGACGCGCCGAGGCCGCCGTGCTGGCGCTGCGCCTGGCCAAGGCCGAGAGCGAACTGGCCGAAGCGGGCGAGCGGCTGAAGGAAGCCGAGGCCCAGGTCGCCGACCTCACGCGCCTGGTCGGGCTCGCCACGACGGCGCAGGCCGAGGCGGCGACCGCGCTGCCGCCGCTGCGCAACGACGAAGCGTCGGCCGCCGCCGCCTTGCAGCGCCTGCGCGTGGCCCATGATGCCCTGTCGGCCGAGGCCGAGCGTGTCGCCCAGGCGCAGCGCGACGCCGAGACCCGGCTCGCCCAGACCGAGCAGGATCTGGTGCGCGAGCAGGGCCGCAAGGGCGATGCCGAGACGGCAATCGCCGGTCTCGACGCCGAGCGCGCCAAGCTCGAGCAGGAGAGGATCGGCGAGGACGATCGCGCCGCCGCTGCCGCGCGTGCGCGCGGCGCGGCCCACGCCGCCACGACCACGGCCGAGGGCGAGCACGATCGCCTGACCCGGCAGATCGCCGACGACGAGGCGCTGCGCGAGAGCATCAGCGGCGAGATCGCGGGCTTCGAGGAACGTCTGCGCCGCCTGATGGCGCGGCGCGAGGAGATCGACGGCCAGAAGCGCGCCATCGAGGCCGAACTCGGCGCGCTGCCGGCGCTGCAAGAGGTCGAGGCCGTGCTGGAGGCCGCCCGCACCGCGTTCGAGGAGGCGCGACGGCGCGGCCAGGCATCGATCGATGCCGCGCGCGAGGCCGAGCGTTACGAATCCGATGCCGCCCGCGAGGCGGTCGCCAAGGCCGAGGCCGAACGGCTCGAGATCGAGCGCCTGCGCGCCGCCGACCGGCAGGCCGCCGAGGCGCGCCACGGCGAGGCCGCCGATGCGGTGCAGAAGATCGGCGCGCGCCTCACCAAGCTCAAGGCCGAGGAAGCGGGCGTCGCGGCGTCGCTGAAGTCGGCCGCCGATTCGCTGTGGCCGCCGCTGATCGACGCGCTGAGCGTCGAGCCGGGCTTCGAGAAGGCGCTGGGTGCCGCCTTCGGCGATGAGCTCGAGGCGTCATCCGATCGCGGCGCGCCCGCCCACTGGCTGCCGCTCGGCGCCTATGCAGATGCGCCGGCGCTGCCGATGGGCGCCACGCCGCTCGCCGAGCATGTGAAAGCGCTGCCGGAGTTGGCGCGCCGCATCGCCTTCATCGGCCTGGTGGCCGACGAGGCGACCGGTGCTGCGATGCAGGCCGAGCTGAAACCTGGCCAGCAGCTCGTGACGCGCGATGGCGCGCTGTGGCGTTGGGACGGCTACACCATGCGCACCGGCGCGCCGTTGCCGGCCGCGGTGCGCCTCAGCCAGCGCAATCGCCTGGCGGAGATTCGCCAGCAGATCGATGCCGCGACCGCCGAGCAGACGACGGCGCAGGCGCGCCTCGACGAAGAGGCCGCGGCGCTCGCCGCGGCGCGCGAGGCCGAGCAGAGCGCGGTCGAAGCGGCCCGCCACCATGAGCGCGAGATGGCCGAAGGCGCGCGCCGCAAGACGCAGGATGCGGGCGAAGCGACTCGGGCCGCCGAACGGGCGGCGCAGGAAGCGATCGCCGCGGCCGAGGCCGGGTTTACGGCGGCGCGTGACCGCCACGTCGAGGTCGCCCGCCAGACCGACCAGTTGCGCACGCGGCTCGGTGCCGTCGAGCAGATGGTCGCCGAAGTCGCAGCCGACGTCGCCGATACCGAGATGCGCCGCACCTTCCGCCAAGCCCGCCTGTCGGCGATCTCCGACACCCAGGCCGACCGGGTGGCGGCCGGCGCGCTGCGCACGCGCATCGCCGAGCTGCGCGCCGCACTGGTCGAGGCCGAGGGCAACTGCGACCGCCTGGCGCGCGAATCCGAGATGCGGCTCGAGCAACTGGGCCGCATCGCGCACGACCATGCGAGCTGGAGCAGCCGGCTGAGCGACGCCGAGGGCCAGATCGTCGAGCTCGATGCGCGGCGCCAGCAGATCGCGGCGTCGATCGCGGAGCTCGCGGCGAAGCCCGCCGAGATCGACGCCAAGAAGTTCGCGCTGGGTGAGGAGATCGCCAAGGCCGAGGAGAAGCGCCGCGAGGCGGCCGATCGGCTGGCCGTCGGCGAGACGCGGCTGTCGGAGGCCGACAAGGCGATGCGCCAGGCCGAGAGCGAGCTGGCGGGCGCCCGCGAAGGCCGCGTGCGCCGCGAGGGCCTGGTCGAGCAGGCGAACAAGGATCGCGAGGCCGTGGTCGAGCGCATTGTCGAGCGCTTGCGCTGCGAGCCGGCCGGCGTGCTGGCGGTGGCCGAGGTCGAGAGACTCGAGGAGCTGCCGGAGATGGACAAGGCGGAGCACCGGCTGGAGCGGCTGGTGCACGAGCGCGAGACGATGGGCGCGGTCAATTTGCGGGCCGAGGAGGAGGCCAACGAGCTCGAGCAGCAGATCACCGGCATGACGACCGAGCGCGACGACCTGATCGCCGCCATCGGCCGGCTGCGCCAGGGCATCCAGAGCCTGAACCGCGAGGGCCGCGAACGCTTCCTCGCCGCCTTCGAGCAGGTGAGCGGCCACTTCCAGCAGCTCTTCACCAAGCTGTTCGGCGGCGGCAAGGCGGAGCTCAGGCTCACCGAGTCCGAGGACCCGCTCGAGGCCGGCCTCGAGATCCACGCTTCGCCGCCGGGCAAGAAGCTGCAGGTCATGTCGCTGCTGTCGGGCGGCGAGCAGGCGCTGACCGCTTTGTCGCTGCTGTTCGCGGTGTTCATGACCAATCCCGCGCCGATCTGCGTGCTGGACGAGGTCGACGCGCCGCTCGACGACCTCAACGTCGAGCGTTTCTGCGGCCTGGTCAACGAGATCGCCGGCCGCACCGACACGCGCTTCCTGATCATCACCCACCATCGCGTCACCATGGCGCGCATGGATCGCCTGTACGGCGTCACCATGGCCGAGCAGGGCGTCTCGCAGCTCGTCTCGGTGAACCTGCAGGAGGCGGACCGGCTGGTGGCGTAACCCTTCAAAGAAGCAACAAGACTATCTTCCTCTCACATCGACTTGGGCGCCGGATCGGCCGAACCGGCGCCCTTCTCTTTGGCGGGGCCCCGGCGTAGTGTCCGGCCATGCCCGATACGATGGCCGCCGCCGCAACCGATGTGATCGACCTCACGCGCGCGCTGGTGCGCTGCGAGAGCGTCACGCCGCGCGAGGCGGGCGCGCTGCAGTTGCTGGAGAAGGTCCTGACGCCGCTCGGCTTCCGCTGCGAGCGCATGGATTTCACCGAGAAGGGCACCGACGACGTCGCCAACCTCTATGCCCGCGTCGGTCAGGACAAGCACGGCAACGGCAGGCATTTCTGCTTCGCCGGCCACTCCGACGTGGTGCCGGTGGGTGATCTGTCGTCATGGACCATCGGGCCGTTCTCGGCCGAATTGTCGGCAGGCTACCTGTTCGGCCGCGGCGCCGCCGACATGAAGGGCGCGATCGCGGCCTTCACCGAGGCCTGCGCGCGCTTCCTCGCCCGCCGCGGCCGGGACTTCGGCGGCTCGATCAGCCTGCTGATCACCGGCGACGAGGAGGGCCCGGCCGTCAACGGCACGGTGAAGATGCTGCAGCGGCTTGCCGAGCGCGGCGAGAAGATCGACGCCTGCGTGGTCGGCGAGCCCACGAGCTCGCGCAAATTCGGCGACATGATCAAGATCGGCCGACGCGGCAGCATGACGGTCGACCTCGTCGTGCGCGGCATCCAGGGCCATGTCGGCTACCCCGAGCGGCTCGACAACCCGCTGCACCGGCTGTCGGCGATCATCGAGGCGCTGGTGCGTGAGCCCGTCGACAAGGGCAGCACGCACTTCCAGCCGACGTCGCTGCAGTTCACCACCGTCGACGTCGGCAACAAGGCGACCAACATCGCGCCGGGAACGGTGAAGGCGCGCTTCAATACGCGCTTCAACGATCTGTGGACATCCACGACGCTGCTGGCGCACCTCAAGCAGCGCATCGAGGCGGCGAGCGCCGCGGTGGGCGGCAACGGCACGGTCGAGTACGAGAAGGTCGAGGTCTCGGGCGAGTCCTTCTACACGCCGCCCGGCCCGCTGGTCGATCTGGTGGCGGGCGCGATCCGCGACGTCGCCGGCATCGAGCCCGAGCTGTCGACGACCGGCGGCACGTCGGATGCGCGATTCATCAGCCGCTACTGCCCGGTTCTCGAGTTCGGCCTGGTGGGTGAAACCATGCACAAGGTCGACGAGAAGAGTGCCGTCGCCGACCTCAAGACGCTCTCCCGCGTCTACGAGACGATGCTCGATCGCTTCTTCGCGGCCTGAGGCAAAGGGCGTGCTGAGTACCAGCGAAATAGCCCGCGGGACCGAGGGCTCGCTCAGGTTCCTGCGGCGCGATCCGTCGGCACCCTACTATTTCGAGAACAGCTTCGCCGCCTGCCTGCGCTCGTTTCGCGTCATGCTGCTGGCGGCACCGCTCTATGCCTTCTATCTGCTGTTCCACTATTCCGAGGTCGCTGCTCAAGCCGACGAAGTCGAGATCATCTTCGTCGAAGCCCTGCACTACGTGGTCGACTGGCTGCTCTTCCCGGTGATTTTCTACGAGATCGCCCGCCATCGCGGCTGGCTCGAGCAGTACCCGCGCTACATCGCGGCGCTGAACTGGATCAACCTGCCTGAGATCGCGCTGATGCTGCTGGCCAAGCTCGTCATGCTGGTGCTGCCGCAGGTCGGCGCCTTCCTCGAGTTTGCCCTGCAGGCGCTGTTCTTCTACTGGTTCCTCACGGTCAGCCGCATGTCGCTGGCGATCGGCTGGCTGTTCGCCATCCTGCTGCTCGTCGTGTACTTCGTGCCGTCGCTGTTCCTTTCACTCATCGTCGACCGCTTCCTCGGCATCATGCCGTTGGCCGGTTAGCGGCCCGTAGCGCACTTCCATCAGGCACAAGCCCTGCGGCGGCGCAGTCGGGCCGGCGCGTGTGCGATCCCTGGCCGCCAGGGCTTGTTCGACGTCACGCTTGCTCCACTGTCCGCGGCCGACGAGCTGCAGGGTGCCGACCAGGATGCGCACCTGGTTGTGCAGGAATGAGCGTGCGCCGACATCGATCTGTATTTCCTCGCCCTCGCGGCGGACGGCCAGGAGGTCGAGCGTCTTGAGCGAGGATTTGGCCTGACAGTTGATCGAGCGAAAGCTGTTGAAGTCGTGCTTGCCGATCAGCACCGAGGCGGCATCCGCCATGGCGGCTGCGTCGAGCGGCACCGGCACGTGCCAGACGAAGCCCTTGTCGATGCCGGGGCGCGTGCGGCGATTGAGGATGCGATAGCGATACCGCCGCCAGGTCGCCGAGAAGCGCGCATGGAAATCGGCCGGCACGATCTCGACGGTCGGCACCGCGATCGGCTGGGGCTTGAGATGGAAATTGAGCGCGCCGCGCACTTCCTCCGTGCGCTTCGATGCCGCGATGTCGAAATGCGCCACCTGGCCGCGCGCATGCACGCCCGCATCGGTGCGGCCAGCGCCCTGCACCAGCACGCGCTCGCCGGAGAAGGCGAACACTGCGTCCTCGAGGGCAGCCTCGATCGACGGTCCGGTGTCCTGGCGCTGCCAGCCGACGAAGGGCCCGCCGTCATATTCGACCGTGATCTTGTAGCGCGGCACGTGGTCAGGACGGTTTGGAGGTCGGCAACGACGTGACCGCCGGCGAGGGCAGGACGATGCCCGACCGTAGCGCGAAGCCGCGCAAGAAGGCGTCGGCGGCGAGCGCCGACTTGCCTGGCCGCTGCAGCTTCAGGAGCTTCAGGCCGCCCACGCCGCAGACGACCGTTGGATAGCCGTCGCGGCCGATGGTCAGTGTGCCGGGCATGCCGCCGGCGAGCGCGAGCGAGGCGCCCAGTACCTTGATGCGCTCGGTCCCGCCTTCGAGCGGCAAGTCGAACCAGGTGCCGGGCCAGGGATGGAACGCCCGCACCTTGCGCTCGAGCTCAGCGGCGGGCCGGCGCCAGTCGAGCACGCCTTCTTCCTTGCCGAGCTTGTGGGCATAGGTGACGCCTTCCTGCGGCTGCGGCGTGGGATCGATGCTCCTGCGCACCAGCCCGTCGAGAGTGGAGACGATCAGCTTGGCGCCGAGCTCGGCGAGCCGATCGTGCAGCGTCTCTGCATTGTCGCCCGCGGTGATGGGCGTGCGTTCGGCGAGCAGCATCGGGCCAGTGTCGAGACCCTCGTCCATGCGCATCGTGGTGACGCCGCTCTCGGTGTCGCCTGCCAGAATGGCACGGTGGATAGGCGCCGCGCCGCGCCAGCGCGGCAAGAGCGAGCCATGGATGTTGATGCAGCCCAGCACCGGCGCCTCGAGGAAGCTCTTGGGCAGGAGGTGGCCATAGGACACCACCACGGCGGCGTCGAGATCGAGAGCCTTGAAGGCGGCTGCTTCCTCTTCGCCCTTCAGGCTCCTCGGAGTGCGCACCGGCAGCTTCAGCTCGTCGGCCAGGAGATGGACCGGCGTCTTGCGCTCCTGCTGGCCGCGGCCGGCAGGCTTGGGCGCCCTTGTATAGACCGTGGCCACGTCGTGCCCGGCGTCGACCAGGGCCTGCAATGCCGGCACGGCGAATTCCGAGGTGCCAAGGAACGCGATCTTCATCGCCGCATCTTATAGGCAGGCGCGCGCGGGTGAGCTAGGTAGGGGACAACGATGGATTCGCAAATCGCCACGACGGGCAAGGGCCCGATCGCCAACCTCGCCGCCCGTCGCGCCGTCGGCGAGATCCAAGCCGACCCGGTCCAGGAGAAGGTCGTGCAACGTCTGCAGGCGGTGCACGACGCGCTGGCCGAGCTGGCGGCGAGACCAACGGAGCCCAGTTTGTGGGAAAGGCTCGGACTGGCCAAGGCCAAGCCGCAGGCAGGGCCGCACGGGCTTTATATCTGGGGTCCGGTCGGGCGCGGCAAATCCATGCTGATGGACCTCTTTTTCGCCGATGCGCCGCAGCCCCAGAAGCGGCGTGTCCATTTCCACGAATTCATGCTCGAGGTGCACGAGCGTCTGCACAAGCGCCGCGAAGAACTCGCCGCCCAAGGCGCGCCGCCGGAAGCCGACACGATCGTGCCGATCGCCAAGGAGATCGCGCTCGAGACGCGTTTGCTCTGCTTCGACGAGTTCCAGGTGACGAATATCGCCGACGCCATGATCCTCGCGCGCTTCTTCGAGGTGCTGTTCGACGAGGGCGTGACCGTGATCTCGACCTCCAACCGCGCGCCCGACGATCTCTACAAGGACGGCCTGCAGCGCGACCGCTTCCTGCCGTTCATCGATCTCATCAAGCAGCGGCTGGAGATCCTCGAGCTGGGCGGCGGGCACGACTACCGCATGGATCGCCTGCGTAATCTCGACGTCTACCTGACGCCGCTGGGATCGTGGGCCAGCAAGAAGCTCGACGAGGCGTTCCGTTCCGTGTCGGGGGGCTTCGCCGGCGAGCCGCGTATCCTACGCACCCAGGGCCGCGACGTCGAGGTTCCGCGTGCCGCTCCGGGCGTCGCCATGGCCAATTTCATGGATTGGTGCGCCAAGCCGATGGGCGCGGCCGACTTCCTCTGCATCGCCGACCACTTTCACACGGTGATTTTGGCCGAGATTCCCAAGATGGGCCCGGACAGCCGTGACAAGGCCGCCCGCTTCGTCACCATGATCGACACCTTTTACGAGAAGAAGGTGAAGTTCATTTGCTCGGCCGCTGCGCCACCCGCCGGGCTTTATGTCGACGGCGACGGCTCGTTCGAATTCCAGCGCACTGTTTCGCGCCTGATGGAAATGCAGAGCCCAGAATATCTCGCGCTGGAGCACATCGCCTGACCATGATCGAGACGACCCTTATCAGCACACGCCGGGGTCTCGCCTTCACCGCCGACGAAGCGGGTGCGAAAGACGGGCCTCTTGTCCTGCTGCTGCACGGATTTCCGGAGTCGCGGCACAGTTGGCGCGAAGCCTTGCCGGAACTTGCCAAGGCGGGTTATCGCGCGGTCGCGCCCGACCAGCGGGGCTACTCGCCTGGAGCACGGCCCGATCCGGCCGACCTCGCGAACTACAGCTTCGACAAGCTCGTGCAGGACGCCATCGACATCGCCGATGTCTCGGGCGCCGCCGGCAAGCGCTTCCATCTGGTCGGCCACGATTGGGGCGGGCAGGTCTCATGGGGCGTGGCGCAGGCCCATCCCGAACGGCTCGCGTCCCTTACCGTCCTGTCGCGGCCACATCCTTTGTCGTTCCGGCGCGCGTTGAAGGACGACCCCGACCAGAAGAACCGCTCGCGCCATCACGGCAAGTTTCTCGAGGCCGACACCGCCGACAAACTCCTGGCCGACGATGCCAGGCGCATGCGGGACGGCCTGTTCGGCCAGAGCAAGGAGTCGGTGGCGCGACATCTCACCATCCTGGGAACGCGTCCCGCTCTCGAGGCGGCGCTCGCCTGGTATCGTGCCAACAAGGGATTGTCCGGCGATTTCGGCACGACGAGGGTGCCGACGCTCTATGTCTGGGGCGACGCCGACGCCACGGTCGGCGCGCATGCCGCGCGCGGCACGCACGATTTCGTGGACGCCGCCTACGCCATGGAAGTGCTGCCCGGCGTCGGCCACTTCATCATGGACCAGGCGGCGGAGCGGACCGTCGAGCTGATGTTGGCGCACTTCCGAAAACACCCGGCCTGATCGCCGGGCCGGCCTCCTTGCCGCTTCGGCGGAATCGCGCTACCACGCGCTCCGTTCCAAGAAACGGAGATGTCGCATGGCTCGCAAGAAGATCGCGCTGATTGGCGCTGGGCAGATCGGCGGAACCCTCGCTCTGCTGGCGGGCCAGAAGGATCTCGGCGACATCGTGCTGTTCGACATCCCGCAGGCCGAGGGCACCGCCAAGGGCAAGGCGCTCGACATCGCCCAGCTCTCGCCGGTGGCGGGCTTCGATGCCAACTACTCGGGCTCGTCCAACTACAAGGACATCGCGGGCGCCGACGTCGTGATCGTGACTGCGGGCGTGCCGCGCAAGCCCGGCATGAGCCGCGACGATCTCGTCGGCATCAACGCCAAGGTGATCAACGCCGTCGGCAAGGGCATCAAGGAAAATGCGCCGAACGCCTTCGTCATCGTCATCACCAATCCGCTTGATGCGATGGTGGGTCTGATGCAGGAAGTCACCGGCTTCCCCTCCAAGCGCGTGGTCGGCATGGCGGGCGTGCTCGACAGCTCTCGCTTCCGCCTGTTCCTTGCCCAGGAGTTCGGCGTGTCGGTGCAGGACGTCACCGCCTTCGTGCTCGGCGGTCATGGCGACACCATGGTGCCGCTCGTGCGTTATTCGACGGTCGCCGGCATTCCGCTGCCGGACCTCGTGAAGATGGGTTGGACCACCCAGGAGAAGCTCGACAAGATCGTGCAGCGCACGCGCGACGGCGGCGCCGAGATCGTGGGCCTGCTCGGCAACGGCTCGGCGTTCTACGCGCCGGCCGCCTCGGCGATCTCGATGGCCGAGAGCTACCTCAAGGACAAGAAGCGCGTGATCCCGTGTGCCGCCATGCTGAACGGTGAGTATGGCGTGAAGGGCCTCTACATCGGCGTGCCGGTCGTGATCGGCAAGGACGGCATCGAGAAGATCGTCGAGGTCGCCTTCAATGCCGACGAAAAGGCGATGTTCGACAAGTCGGTCGGCGCCGTGAAGTCGCTGGTCGAGGCGACCAAGAAGATCGTCGCGGCCGGCTAGACAGGGATCGTAAAACCGTCACCAGACCGTCGGTTGCCAAGCCTTGGCGGCACTCATAAAGTGCCGCAACTGACATTGAGTTGCGATTCGCAACTCATTCTCCCAGCACGGTTTTTGCTCTCTGTAGCAGCGGTTTTCGAGCGATAGGGCTTCATGAACATTCACGAGTATCAGGCCAAGGCCTTGCTGGCCAAATACGCCGTTCCGCTGCTCAAGGGCGGTGTCGCCTATACCAGGGACGAGGCCATGGACGTGGCCCGGCGGCTGGGCAGTCCGGTGACCGTGGTGAAGGCGCAGATCCACGCCGGCGGTCGCGGCAAGGGGCGATTCAAGAACGATGCGACCGGCAAGGGCGGGGTGCGAGTCTCCAAGTCGATCGACGAGGTGGGCGCAAACGCGGCGGCGATGCTGGGCCATGAGCTGGTGACCAAGCAGACCGGGCCCGCCGGCAAGACGGTGAAGCGGCTCTATATAGAGGAAGGCTGCGACATCAAGCGCGAGCTCTACCTCTCCATGCTGGTCGATAGGGCCGTGAGCCGCATCTCGATCGTCGCCTCGACCGAAGGCGGCATGGATATCGAAACGGTGGCGCACGATACGCCCGAGAAAATCGTCAAACAATCGATCGACCCCGCGACCGGCTATCAGGCGTTCGAGGGCCGCAAGCTCGGTTTCGCGCTCGGCCTCTCGGGCAAGCAGCTTTCGAGCTTCGTCAATCTGCTGGGCGGGCTGTACAAGGCGTTCACCGAGCTCGACTGCTCGCTGATCGAGATCAACCCGCTGGTCGTCACCGCGGGCGGCGACGTCCTGGCGCTCGATGCCAAGATGAACTTCGACGACAACGCGCTGTTCCGGCACCGGGATATCGAGGACCTGCGCGACGTCGACGAGGAGGATCCGGCCGAGACCGAGGCCGCCAAATATGCGCTGAACTACGTCAAGCTCGACGGCCAGATCGGCTGCATGGTGAACGGCGCGGGGCTCGCCATGGCCACCATGGACATCATCAAGCTCTATGGTGCGGCGCCCGCCAACTTCCTCGATGTCGGCGGCGGCGCCACCAAGGAACGCGTGACGGCGGCGTTCAAGATCATCCTCAAAGATCCCAACGTCGAGGGCATCCTGGTCAACATCTTCGGCGGCATCATGCGCTGCGACGTCATTGCCGAGGGCGTCGTGGCCGCGGCGCGCGAGGTCAACCTGCACGTGCCGCTGGTCGTGCGGCTTGAGGGCACCAACGTCGACCTCGGCAAGAAGATCCTGAAGGAATCGGGTCTCAAGATCATCTCGGCCGATCATCTGGCCGATGCGGCGCAGAAGATCGTCCAGGCCGTCAAGGAGAGCAACTGATGGCCGTGCTGGTCGACAAGAACACCAAGGTGATCTGCCAGGGCATCACCGGCGCGCAAGGCACGTTCCATTCCGAGCAGGCCATCGCCTACGGCACCAAGATGGTGGGCGGCGTGACGCCGGGTAAAGGCGGCTCGACGCATCTCGACCTGCCGGTGTTCGACACCGTCGCCGAGGCGGTCGCCAAGACCGGCGCCAACGCCACCGTGATCTACGTGCCGCCGCCGTTCGCCGCCGATTCGATCCTCGAGGCGATCGATGCCGAGCTGCCGCTGATCGTCTGCATCACCGAGGGCATCCCGGTGGTCGACATGGTGAAGGTGAAGCGCGCGCTGGCCGGCTCCAGATCGCGCCTGATCGGCCCCAACTGCCCGGGCGTCATCACGCCCGACGAATGCAAGATCGGCATCATGCCGGGCCACATCCACAAGCGCGGCAAGATCGGCATCATCTCGCGCTCGGGCACGCTCACCTACGAGGCCGTGGCGCAGACCACGGCGGTCGGCCTTGGCCAGACCACCTGTATCGGCATCGGCGGCGATCCGGTGAACGGCACCAACTTCGTCGAGTGCCTCGAGATACTGCTGCCCGATCCGGAGACCCAGGGCATCGTCATGATCGGCGAGATCGGCGGCGATGCCGAAGTGAATGCCGCTGCCTATATAAAAGCCGCGAAGACCAGGAAGCCGGTGGTGGCCTTCATCGCCGGCCGCACGGCGCCGCCGGGCCGCCGCATGGGCCATGCCGGCGCGGTGATCTCGGGCGGTCACGACACGGCGGAATACAAGGTCGAAGCCCTGCGCTCGGCCGGCATCAGGGTCGCCGATTCGCCGGCGGCGCTGGGCGAGGAAATGCTCAAGGCGATGAAGGGCTGATGCGAAGCCCGCTTTGACGGAGCACGCAATGCAAGCAGAGCAGACATCATTCCTGTTCGGCGCCAACGCGCCTTTCATCGAAGAGCTCTATGCGCGCTACCAGGCCGACCCGAGCCGGGTCGACGCGGAGTGGCGGACGTTCTTCGAGGCGCTCGCCGACCAGAAGACCAATGTGCTGGCCGAGGTGCGCGGCGCGTCGTGGGCGCCCAACGGCGCACGCGTGATCGACGTGCCGGAGGCGCCGGCCGCCGCCAACAAGAACCTCAAGGCGCTGAAGGGCGACGGGGTGTCGGCCGCGCCGGCGCTGCTCGCCGGCAAGAGCGACGACGAGATCCGCCAGGCAGCGCAGGACACGGCGCGCGCGCGCATGCTGATCCGGCACTACACCATTCGCGGCCATCTCGAGGCTGATCTCGATCCGCTCGGCCTGGTCAAGCAGGCGCCGCACAGCGAGCTCGATCCCAGGACCTACGGCTTCACCGACGACGACTGGGACCGGCCGATCCTGATTTTCGGCGCGCTGGCGCTCGGCGAGACCGCGACCTTGCGCCAGATCATGGACCGGCTGCGCAAGACCTACTGCGGCAAGATCGGCGTCGAGTTCATGCACATCTCCGACCCCGACCAGAAGGCGTGGATCCAGGAGCGCATCGAGCACATCGAGAACCGCACCGATTTCACCGTCGAGGGCCGCAAGATGATCCTCCAGCGGGTCGGCGAAGCGGAGGGACTGGAAAAGTATCTCGGCCTGAAATTCGTCGGCACCAAGCGCTTCGGCCTCGATGGCGGAGAATCGCTGATCCCCGGCATCGAGCAGATCCTGAAACGCGGCGGCCAGCTCGGCGTGCGCGAGGTCGTGATCGGCATGCCCCATCGCGGCCGCCTCAACACGCTCGTGCACGTGATGCACAAGAGCTACACCGCGCTGTTCTCCGAATTCCAGGGCCGGCCGTCGCTGCCCGAGGAAATGCGCGGGTCTGGCGACGTGAAGTATCACTTGGGCGCCTCAGCCGACCGCGAGTTCGACGGTAACGTCATTCATCTTTCCCTGGCGCCCAATCCGTCGCATCTCGAGGCGGTGAATCCGGTCGTCCTGGGCAAGGCGCGCGCCAAGCAGGACCAGCGGCGCGACGAGGACCGCAGCCAGGTGATGGCGATCCTGATGCACGGCGACGCGGCGTTCGCCGGGCAGGGACTGGTGGCCGAGGCGCTCGACCTCTCCGATCTCGGCGGCTACCGCATCGGCGGCACCATTCATCTGGTGGTGAACAACCAGATCGGCTTCACGACGCTCCCCACCTATTCGCGCTCGGGCCCGTACTGCACCGAGGTGGCCAAGATCGTGCAGGCGCCGATCCTGCACGTGAACGGCGACGATCCCGAGGCGGTCGTCCATGTTTGCCGCATCGCCACCGAGTTCCGCCAGCGCTTCAAGCGCGACATCGTCATCGACATGTTCTGCTACCGCCGCTACGGGCACAACGAGTCGGACGAGCCGATGTTCACCCAGCCGCTGATGTACAAGGAGATCGGCAAGCACAAGACGGTCAAGGAAGTCTATGCCGAGCACCTGATCGCCGAGGGCATCGTCACGCAGCAGGAGGTCGAGGCGATGGACGCTGAGCTGCGCCGGAACCTCGACAAGGCGCTCGAGGCCGCCGCCAACTACAAACCCAACAAGGCCGACTGGCTGGAGGGCAAGTGGTCGGGCTTCACGCCGGCCCCGGGCGAGGAGGATCGCAAGGGCCTGACCGCCATCGACAACGCGTTGTTCCTGAAGGTCGGTCACGCGATTTCCGAGATCCCGAAGGACTTCGACCTCAACCGCAAGATCGCGCGCCAGCTCCAGGACAAGCGCAAGACGATCGATACCGGCAAGGACATCGATTGGGCGACCGGCGAGGCGCTGGCGTTCGGCTCGTTGCTCGCCGAGGGCACGCCGGTCCGCCTGAGCGGCCAGGATTCCGGCCGCGGCACCTTCTCGCAGCGCCATTCCGTGCTGGTCGATCAGGCCACCGAGAAGAAATATGTGCCGCTGAACAACATCTCCGCCGACCAGGCGCGCTTCGAAGTGATCGATAGCCCGCTCAACGAGGCGGGCGTGCTGGGCTTCGAATACGGCTACTCGTCGGCCGAGCCCAATGCACTGGTGCTGTGGGAGGCGCAGTTCGGCGACTTTGCCAACGGGGCGCAGGTCATCATCGACCAGTTCATCTGCTCGGGCGAGAGCAAGTGGCTGCGTATGAACGGCCTGGTGATGCTGCTGCCGCACGGCTACGAGGGCCAGGGTCCCGAGCACAGTTCGGCGCGCCTCGAGCGCTATTTGCAGCTCTCGGCCGAGGACAACTGGCAGGTCGTCGTGCCGACGACTCCGGCCAACTACTTCCATGCGCTGCGTCGTCAGGTGCGCCGGAGCTTCCGCAAGCCGCTGGTCGTCATGACGCCGAAATCACTGCTGCGGCACAAGGAGTGCGTGTCGAGCGCCGCCGATTTCGGTCCGGGCTCGTCGTTTCGCCGGATCCTGATCGAGACCGATCAGCTCGCCGCCAATGACAAGGTGCGCCGCGTCATCCTGTGCAGCGGCAAGGTCTACTTCGATCTCGTGGCCGAGCGCCGCAAGCGCAAGATCGACGACATCGCCATCCTGCGCATCGAGCAGCTCTACCCGTTCCCGATCAACCGGCTGGGCGTGCGGCTGTCGCAATATCCCAACGCCGAGGTGGTGTGGTGCCAGGAAGAGCCCGAGAACATGGGCGCCTGGCACTTCGTCGACCGCCGCATCGACCGCGCGCTGGCGCAGATTGACGTGAAGGCGAAACGGCCCAACTACATCGGCCGGCCGGAAGCGGCGTCGCCCGCCACCGGCTCGGCCCGCGCACATATCAAGGAACAGGCCGATCTGGTCGACCGCGCGTTGACGATTGCCTGAGGAGAGCGTGATGGCTGTCGACATCAAGGTCCCGTCGCTGGGCGAATCGGTCACCGAAGCGACCGTCTCCAAGTGGCTCGTCAAGGCGGGCGACTCCGTGAAGGTCGACCAGCCGCTTTGCGAGCTCGAGACCGACAAGGTCACGGTCGAGGTCAATGCGACGGTCGCGGGCGCGGTCGTCGACCTTGCCGTGGAAGAGGGCGCCACCGTCCAGGTGGGCGGCCTGCTCTGCCATATCGAGGCGGGCGCGGCCGGTGCCGCGCCTCAGCCGGCACCCGCTGCGGCAGCGACCGCGGGCGCAGTGAAGCCCGCGCCTGTCGCGGCTCCCACGCCGGCACCGGCCGCTGCGCCGGCTGCTGGACCGGGCGCCAACCTCGCCGCCTCCGGGCCGGCCGCGCGCAAATTGGCCGAAGAGAAAGGCGTTCCTGCCGCGGCCGTCCAGCCCACCGGCAAGGATGGTCGGGCCACCAAGGCCGACGTGCTGGCGGCCTTGTCTTCCATCGGCTCGGGTGCGGCGCCGGCCGCCAAGCCCGCCATGCCGGCCGGTCCACGGCTCCGCGCCGATCGCGAGGAGCGGGTGAAGATGACGCGGCTGCGCCGCACCATCGCCAATCGCCTCAAGGAAGCGCAGAACACCGCGGCCATGCTCACCACCTTCAACGAGGTGGACATGACCAACGTCATGGCGCTGCGCGAGCGGCTGAAGGAAGACTTCGAGAAGAAGCACGGCGCGCGGCTCGGCTTCATGTCGTTTTTCGTCAAGGCGTGCATCGCGGGCTTGAAGGAGCTGCCGGCGGTCAATGCCGAGATCGAGGGCGATGAGCTCGTCTACAAGAATTACTACGATATCGGCGTTGCCGTCGGTACCCCGAGCGGCCTCGTGGTCCCGGTGCTGCGCGACGCCGACGAACTTTCCTTCAGCGGCATCGAGAAGGGCATCGCCGATCTCGGCCGCAAAGCGCGCGACGGCAAGCTGTCGATCGCCGATCTGACCGGCGGCACGTTCACCATCTCCAACGGCGGCGTCTACGGCTCGCTGATGTCGACGCCGATCCTCAATCCGCCCCAGTCCGGCATCCTCGGCATGCACAAGATCCAGCAACGGCCCATGGTCGTGGGCAGCGAGGTCAAGGCGCGCCCGATGATGTATCTCGCACTGTCCTACGACCACCGCATCATCGACGGCCGCGAGGCGGTTTTGTTCCTGGTGCGCGTCAAGGAATGCATCGAGGATCCCGAACGCCTGCTGCTGGGCGTCTGACATGGCAACCGAAACTTTCGATCTGGTCGTCGTCGGCTCGGGGCCGGGCGGCTATGTCGGCGCGATCCGCGCCGCGCAGCTCGGCATGAAGGTCGCCGTCGTGGAAAAGCGCGCCACACTCGGCGGCACCTGCCTGAACGTCGGCTGCATCCCGTCCAAGGCGCTGCTGCAATCCTCGCACCTTTTCGAGGCGGCCGGCCACGATCTCGGAGTCCACGGCATTGTCGTTGCGTCTCCGACGCTCGATCTGGCGCAGATGATGAAACGCAAGACCGAGGTGGTCGGCGCCACCACGAAGGGCATCGAGTTCCTGTTCAAGAAGAACAAGATCACCTGGGTCCAGGGAACCGGCCGGGTCGAGAAGGCGGGCTCTGTCGCCGTGGTCGGTGCCGACGGATCGGTGAGGCAGACGATCTCCGCCAGGAACATCATGATCGCTTCCGGCTCGGAGGTGACACCGCTGCCGGGCGTAACGGTCGACGAGAAGAAGATCGTATCCTCCACGGGCGCGCTCGAACTCGCTGAAGTACCCAAGCGCATGGTCGTGATCGGCGCGGGCATCATCGGCCTCGAGCTGGGCTCGGTGTGGCGCCGTCTCGGCTCGGACGTGACTGTCGTCGAGTTTCTCGACCGCATTTGCCCTGGCGTCGACGACGAGATCACGCGCCATTTCCAGCGCGCGCTGGCCAAGCAGGGCCTGAAATTCAAGCTCGGTTCCAAGGTGACCAGGGCCGAGACCGGCGGCGCCGGCATCACGCTCACCGTCGAACCGGCCAAGGGCGGTGCGGCGGAGACGCTCGAAACCGACATCGTCATGGTGTGCATCGGCCGGCGGCCGCATGTCGAAGGTTTGGGCCTCGACAAGGCAGGCGTGAAGCTCACGGCGCGGGGCCGCATCGAGGTCGATGCGCACTTCCAGACCTCGGTGCCCGGCATCTATGCCATCGGCGACGTAATCGACGGGCCCATGCTGGCCCACAAGGCGAGCGAGGATGCCATCGCCTGCGTCGAGATCCTGGCCGGACAGAAGGGCCACGTGAACTGGGATCTCGTGCCGTCGGTCATCTATACCCAGCCCGAGGTCGCATGGGTCGGCAAGACCGAGCAGCAACTGAAGGCCGCAGGCGTTGTCTACAAGGTCGGCAAATATCCTTTCACCGCCGATCCGCGCAGCCGCGCCAACGCCGCTACGGAAGGCTTCGTGAAGGTGCTGGCCGACAAGGTTACCGACCAGATACTGGGGGTCCATGTCATCGGCGCTGAAGCGGGCACCATGATCGCGGAAGCCGTGACAGCCATGGAATTCAGGGCATCGGCCGAGGATATCGGCCGCATCTGCCACGCCCACCCGACCGTCAACGAGGCCATGAAAGAAGCGGCCCTTGCGGCCTGGGAAAAGCCCATTCATCTATAGTGGCAATGGCGCTATCATTCTCGTCCAACGGAGGAACCCTCATGGACAAGCCGGTCACCCCGCGCGGCATCAACCATCTGGTGTTGAACGTCCGCGACATCGAAGAGAGCGAGAAGTTCTGGACCGAAATCGTCGGCCTCAAGAAGGTCGGCCAGCTGAAGCCGACGGCCCAGCGTCCCAACCCGCCCAAGATGCGGTTCTATTCGGGCGTGCGGGAGGACGGCACCAGCCATCACCACGACATCGCGCTCGTCGAGAACAGGGACCTGCCGGCGCCGCCCAAGGAATGGGCGATGTTCGGCATGCCCTGCGCCGTGAACCACATCGCGATCACCATGCCGAGCCGCGAGGCGTGGATGCAGCATCTCGCCTACCTGCAGAAGAAGGGCGTGAAGTTCGATCGCCGCGTCGAGCATGGCATGACGCACAGCCTCTACATTCACGATCCCAACGGCTACGGTGTGGAGTTCGTCTATGACCTGCCCAAGGAGGTCTGGAAGGACGACATCGACGGCGCCCTGAACTGGGCCAAGACCCTGCCGACCGAGGGCCCCGAGGCGCTCGAGGACCGTACGCAGGCTGACGGCATCCCGGTCTTCAAGCAGCCGGCGCCGGCCGCCGAATAGGCGCCGAAGCTACAGGAAGAGGCTGATCGACGCCGCATCGATCAAGTCGGCGGCGGTGGCCGCCGTGGTCATGGTCGCGACATAGCTTGTGGGCGGCGGCCGCAGCCGGTTGATCGCCTTGCGCATCCAGCGAATCGACGCAGGCCCGGCGAGCAGCAGCGCTGCCTCCGCCACGGTGCGCTTGAAACGGCCGAGCGGCGGATTGGTGACATAGAATCGCCCGCCACCCCATTCCCGGAACGCCGCCTTCAAGCGCGGCATGATCGGGCGGGCCACGCCGAGACCCGACAGCTCGATGATCAGCTCCATCAGGCCGTTGCGCATCGCCGGCGCGCAGTCCTCGAATTCGCCGCGCCCCTTCAGCAAGTCCGACCATTTGAGACGGTACATCGCCGGCGACAGGAAGCGCTGCGCGGACATGCCGGTCGTGACGCGCGGGCCGGTATGCATGCGGATGTAGTACATGCCGACCTCGCGCCCAACGATGTGGCGGCCGGCGAGGATCGCCTGACCGCACACGTCGAAATCCTCGTAGAACAGCAGCTGCTCGTCCCACTGCACCGTGTCGAACAGGCAGCGCGGCCACAGGATCGTCGAGTGGGTGATGCTGCGCTGGGCGCTGGGTTCGAAGAATTCGCTGAGCGTGGCCTGGTCGGACCGTTCTTCGGGCGCACAAATCACCGGCGACAGCATGACCTTGCCATCGATCACGGCGAAGGCGCGCGCGCGGCCCGACACCAGGGCGTTCGGAGGCGCGGCCAGGGTCGCCTGCAGCAGCGCCTCGAGATGGGCCGGATGCATCAGGTCGTCGTCGTCCCAGAAGAACAGCCAGTCGCCGGTGGTATGCCTGATTCCGATGTTGCGCGCCGCGCCCGGGCCGCGCGGCGTCTCGTTGCGCACGACTTTCACGTCAGGAAAGTCGTTCATGAGCATTGCCGCAGTGCCGTCGCTCGAGGCCTCATCGACCACGACGACTTCCTTTTCGGCCCACGTCTGCGAGCGCACGCAGATCAGCGTCGAGCGCAGCAGATGGGCACGGTTGCGCGTCGGGATGACGATGCTGATGCGATTGCCGGCCATCACACCCATCGCGCCGTCAGGAATTCCAGGACCGTTTTCTCGGCATCGCGGCGGCCGGTGGCGCGCGTCAGGTCGTGATCCATACGCTCGAGCACGACCATCCGCGAGCCGCCGAACGGCGCCAGCCCCTCGCCGTTGGGGCCGAATTCGCGTGAAAACGCATCCTTCTCCTCGTCTCCCGGTGAGAACAGGAACAGGGCGCGCGCGCCGCGTTTGGCAAGCGCGGTCATCGACCGTACCGGAAAGCTCTGCTCCTTGATCAGCCCCAGCCGCCGGGCGAGCGCCTGGCTCGCGCCGACGATCTGGCGGCGCACATGGTTGATCATGGAGCGCACGATCGTCGGCACGTCGGAGCGGCCGCTGAACAGCGTCCGCCAACTGCCGGGATTGAGGAGCTTGCGGGCCACCAGGGCCGGCGATTGTCCGCGATGGCGCAGGAAGTCGAGCGTATCTTCCACCGGCAGGGTGAAGAGGGGCAGGTTGACCAGCAGAACGGCGCTGAGGCGCGGATCGGCCAGTGCGGCGTGGTAAGCGTGGTAGGCGCCCGAGCACAGGCCGAGCATCGAGAAGCGCGCGAAGCCTTGCGCCTGCAGCGCATCGAGCGCGGCGCGGATCTCGCCGAGGCGATCGGTGAAGGTGTGGGTGAGGAGGTTTTCCTTGCCCGGCGGACCGATGCTGTCACCGAGGCCGGCGAAGTCGAAGCGCAGGCAGGCAATGCCGTTCCGCGCGAGGAAGCGCGCGAAGTCGACGTTCTGGCGCGCCGCGCCATAGTGCGGATCGCGGCCGCCATTGCCGATCAGCAGGATCTGATCGGTCGCGGCCGCTGCCGGCCGGCACAGCATGCCGAACAGCTTGTCGCCGAAGCGGAACGGCGCTTCGATGCATCCGTCAGGCGTGAGCTTGGCTTCGGGCGGCAATGGCCGTGTGGGCAGGGGCTCTGGTGGCACGGCTTGTTTCAGCCAGGCCATGACGTTGGTGAAATCGGCCAGCGCGTTCTCGTCGATCACGTTGTGCCGCATCAGCGGCACCAGCCCGTCCCAGCCGTGCCTCGAGACCTCCGCGCCACACGCCTTCCACGCCTGCACGCATTCCTCGATCTGCCGCGCCTCGGGGCGCACGAACAGCGCCACCTGCCGGCCGCCCTTGAGCGCCACCTCGCACAGATCGATTCCGGCAATCTGCTCGAGGGTAGAAGCGGCAAAGTGGAATTCGCGGATGTCCAGGTCTTCGCCGCGCGCCGACGTCTTGCCGCTCTGCAGATCGGCTTCGAGGATCATTTGCCTTACATAGGAGCGGCCGCTGAGCACCGGCTCGAAAAGCAGCAGGCCCGCGACATCATCGCGTCGTTGCGCGGCTCGCGTGGCGAGCATGGCGCCGGCGCGCAGGCCTGTCAGGATCAGCGTGCTCGCGCCGCTCGTTTCGCGCAGCCAGTCGCAGGCGCGGTCGACACTCTGCTCGAATGCGCTCCAATGTCCGCCCGCCCGTGCGACCTCTGTGTCGAGCGAATCGCCCGTACCTGGATAGTCGAAGCGCAGCGCCCAGTAGCCGGCCGCCGCCAGCTCATCGCCCAATAGTCGGAACGAGCAGTGCGCCAGCAGTCCGTCGCGCATCAGGCCCTGGCAGATCACGACGGCTGCTCCTGCGCCGGTGCCGTCGGCCGGCGTATGCAGCCAGCCGAAGCAGCCGTCGAAACTAACCGGCGTCATCTTGCTGGAGACTAATTTCATTCGGATTGCATATATTTGTACATTATACTAAGTAGAGACTCCACGCGGGAAATTTCGAATTTCAAGCTCTCGGAACACGTTGTGACCCACTCAGTCCAAGCCCGCGTCCGGTCTGTCCTCAAAAGTGCCGGCGGCCTGCAAGTCGATGTCGATGGTCTGGCCGACGATGCCGATCTCTACGCCGCAGGGCTCAATTCGCACGCCACCGTGAACCTGATGCTGGCGCTTGAGGACGCTTTCGACATCGAGCTGCCGGACCGGCTGCTGCGCCGCACCACCTTTTCCAGCGTCGGCGCCATCGCCGCGGCGCTCGCCGAGATCGGCGTCAAGGAAGAAGCCGCGTGAGTTCGGGGCTCGCCGCGGCGCGCGCGGTGGGTGCCGATATCGCCGCCCGCCATGCCGACGATGTCGATGCCAAGGCGCGCTTTCCAAAGGAATCGTTCACGGCGTTGAGGGAGAAGAAGCTGCTGGGCATCCTGGTGCCCAGGAGCGAAGGCGGTGCCGGCGCCGACCTCGCCGAAGTGGTGTCGATCTGCCATGCGCTGGGCCAAGCCTGCGCTTCGACGGCGATGATCTACGCCATGCACCAGATCCAGGTCGCCTGCATCGTACGCCATGCCGCCAAGAACGCCTGGCATCGCGCTTTCCTCCAGCGCCTCGCGAACGAGCAGTTGCTGCTGGCGTCGGCGACGTCGGAGGCGGGTGTTGGCGGCGACGTGCGCACCAGCATCTGCGCCGTCGAGAAAAAGGGCGGCCGTTTCTCGCTGCACAAGCAGGCGACCGTGATCTCGTACGGCGCCGACGCGCAAGGCATTCTCGTCACCGCCCGGCGCACGCCGCAATCGCCGGCGTCGGATCAGGTGATCGTCGTGCTGCCGACGGAGAGCTACAGACTCGAGCGCACCCAGGGCTGGGACACGCTCGGCATGCGCGGCACCTGTTCGGACGGCTATCACGTCAAGGCCGAGGGCGATCCGGCACAGATCATCCCGCTGCCTTATGCCGACGTCTCGGCGCAGACCATGCTGCCGACGTCGCATCTCGTGTGGAGTGCGGTGTGGCTCGGCATCGCGAGCGATGCGGTCAACCGCGCGCGCGCCTTCCTGCGCATCGAGGCCCGCCGGAAGCCCGACGTCAGGCCGGCCGGCACCGCGCGCTTGGCTGAGGCGACGAGCCTGTTGCATCTCATGAAGTCGAACGTCGTGGCGTCGCTTCGCCATTACGAGGCGGCAATGCAGTCGGAAGACAAGCTCGCCTCGCCGCATTTCGCGGTGGCGATGAACAACCTCAAGGTCGGCTCCTCGCGCCTGGTCGTGCAGATCGTTGGAGAAGCGATGCTGGCGGCGGGCCTTGCCGGCTACCGCAACGATTCGGCCCACAGTCTCGGCCGCCATTTGCGCGATGCCCACTCGGCGGCACTGATGGTCAACAACGACCGCATCCTGGGCAACACGGCGGGCCTTCTGCTGGCGCTGCGCGACGAGCCGGAGCTGCTGGGGTGAGCACGCTCGCCGATGCGCATCGCGCCTTTCGCAACGAACTGCTGAAGCACGGGCTGCTGATTTCGATGGGTGTCGACGGACTCTATGCCCGCAGCGGCACGTTCGAGCACGTCGTCGAGCGCATCAACGCCGCCTTCAGCGCCCTGGGCGACGCGGACAAGCCGGACGTGATGCGCTTCCCGCCCGGCATCGGCAAATGGCAGCTCGAGAAGAGCGGCTATCTCAAGAGCTCGCCGCAGCTCGTCGGCACGATCCACAGCTTCACCGGCAACGACCGCGATCACCGCGCGCTGCTCGAGATCCTGGAGAAGGGCGGCGACTGGACGGCGGGCCAGAAGACCACGGACGTCGCGCTCGCGCCGGCCGCCTGCTACGGCGTCTATCCCGCGATCGCTGCGCGCGGCCGCCTGAGGCCTGAGGGCGCGCTGGTCGATTGCTACACCTACGTCTTCCGCCACGAGCCGTCGGTCGATCCGGCGCGCATGCAGATGTTTCGCCAGCGCGAGCACGTGCGGCTGGGTACAGCCAGCCAGGCGCTCGAATTCCGCGAGCGCTGGATGGAGCGCGGCAAGCAGGTCATCGCCTCGTTCGGCCTGCCGTTCGACGTCGAGGTCGCCAACGATCCGTTTTTCGGCCGGACCGGCCGTCTGCTCGCCACCAGCCAGCGCGAAGAGAGCCTCAAGTTCGAGCTGCTGGTGCCGATCACCTCGACGGAGAGTCCGACGGCCTGCGTCAGCTTCAACTATCACCGCGACCTGTTCGGCCGCGCCTGGAACATCGTCACCAGCGCGGGCGACATCGCCCACACCGCCTGCGTCGGCTTCGGCGTCGAGCGCATCACCCTGGCGTTGCTGAAGCACCACGGCTTCGACATCGCTGGCTGGCCCAAAAGCGTGCGCGATGTGCTCGGCCTCTAAAGTCGATCTCCTGGGCCTCGACGAAGCCGGATGGAAGCCGCAGCGCCTGCATGCGCCGGACCGCATCTGGCTCGAGACCAATTGCTATATCGACGTCTGGGCCGAGCTGCTGCCCGCCCTCGGCCATGCGGCGGAGGCGGCGCTGCCCTTCACCGTGCGCCAGGATTTCGAGGGCGACCATTTCACCTTCTTCAAGTTCCCGCTCGAGGATCTCGAGGCGCTGTTCGGCCTCAGTGTGCAGGAGCTCGCGATCTACGATTCGGTCGAGGCGCATACGCTGGAGCAACTCAGGCGCGGCCGCATCGTGCTGATCGAGGTCGACAGTTACTGGCTGCCCGACGCCGCGACTTATCGCCAGGGACACGTGAAGACGACCGTTGCCGCCGTGGCGATCGATACCGCGGCCAGGACCTTCGGCTACTTCCACAACACCGGCTATCACGTGCTGAAGGGCGCCGACTATCAAGGCCTGTTCGCGCCGCCGGCAGCCGACGGCATGTTCCCCTATTGCGAGTTCGTGAAGCGTGGCAGTACGGCGCTGGCGGGCGACGCCCTGAAGCAGACCTCGGTCGAGTTGTTGCGCGGCCATCTCAAGCACCGCGCGCCGGAAAATCCCATCGCACAATGGCGCGCCGAATTGCCCTGCCATCTCGAGCGGCTGGCGGCGCGCGACATGGGCTATTTTCACCTCTATGCCTTCAACCTGCCGCGCCAGCTCGGCGCCAATTTCGAGATGCTGGGCAGCTACCTCGACTGGCTGGGCGGCAACGACGAAAGCGCCGCCGCGGCGCGGCGCATCGCCGAGGGCGCCAAGGCGATCCAGTTCCAGCTCGCGCGCATGGCCAACCGCCGCCGCTTCGATGCCACAGCGCTTCAGCTCGCACCGCTCGAGGCCGACTACGATCTGATTCTCTCGAGCCTCGGCCGACGGTACCGCTGATGACGATCAGGTCCGTCACCGGCCGGCGAGTCACCGCCTTGAGCGCGGGCTGGCAGCTCGGCGTCGCCGCGCCCGGTACCGAACCGAAGGAATGGACCGCCGCCATCGTGCCCGGCACGGCGGCGCAGGCGCTGCAGGCGGCGGGACGCTACAGCCTCGACGCGCCGGCGAAGCTGCACGACAAGGACGTCTGGTACCGCACGCGCTTTGCCGGCGCCGGCTCGCGCACCTTGCGATTCGGCGGTCTGGCAACCATCGCCGATGTGTGGCTGAACGGAACGCGCATCCTTTCGTCCAACAACATGTTCCTGGCGCATGAAGTAGATGTCGAGCTGGCGGGCGACAATGACCTGGTCATGCGTTTCGCCTCGCTCGACAAGGCGCTGGACGCGAAGAAGGGCCGCGCGCGCTGGCGCACCAGGCTGGTCGAGAACAATGCCTTGCGTCACGTGCGTACCACGCTGCTCGGCCACATGACCGGCTGGCAGCCGGCGGTGCATGCCGTCGGCCCATGGCAAGCGGTCGAGCTGATCGAACAGGCGCCGCAATTTCGCGTGCGTGGCATCGACCTGAGGGTGAGTCTCGAGGGCGACGATGGCGTGGTGAACCTTTCGCTCGATATCGAGCGAGAGGGAATGCGGCCGCCTGCCATCCTCTATGTCGGCCAGGCGAGCGGGCCGCTGACCTGGGCCGGCAATAACAGGGTCGCGGGCACGGTGCGCGTCGCCAAGGTCGAGAAATGGTGGCCGGCGACGCACGGCACGCCCGCGCTGCACCGCGTGCGCCTGCGGCTGGGCGACATCGAGATCGACCTTGGCCAGACCGGCTTCCGGCGCCTGACAATCGACCGCGGCGCCGACGGCAAGGGCTTCTCGCTCACGGTCAACGGCCAGCGGATCTTCGCGCGCGGCGCCTGCTGGAGTGCGTCGGATCTCGTGTCGCTGGCCGGCGATCGCGCGGGCCTGGCGCCGTGGCTCGAGCAGGCGCGCGCCGCCCACATGAACATGGTTCGGGTAGGCGGCACGATGACCTATGCCAGCGAGGATTTCCTTGCGCTGTGCGACGAGCTCGGCCTGCTGGTCTGGCACGACTTCATGTTCGCCAACATGGACTATCCGATCGGCGATGAAAGCTTTCGTGCCGGCGTCGATGCCGAGGTCCGGCAGTTCCTGGCGCGCAGCCAGGGCCATCCTTCGCTCGCCGTCCTGTGCGGCGGCAGCGAGGTGGCGCAGCAGGCCGCCATGCTGGGCCTGCCGCGGGAATTGTGGACCAGCCCGCTCTACGAAGAGCTGTTGCCGCAGGCGGTGAAGGCGGTGCGGCCGGACGTGCCCTATGTCCCGCATTCGCCGTGGCAGGGCGACCTGCCGTTCGCCACCGATTCGGGCGTCTCGCACTACTATGGCGTCGGCGCCTACCTGCGGCCGCTCGAGGATGCCCGGCGGGCCGATGTTCGCTTCACCTCGGAATGCCTGGGCTTCGCCAACGTACCAGCCGCCGCCTCGGCCGGCGTGCCGTGGAACGACGCGGCGAAATGGAAGGCGGCGGTGCCGCGCGATCGCGGCGCCGAGTGGGATTTCGAGGACGTGCGCAACCACTATGTCCGTCTGCTCTACGGCGACGGGCCCGACCGCGATCTGCGCCGCGCCCGCGCCGCACCGGCCGAGGCGATGGAGGCGACGATCGCCGAGTGGCGCCGGGCGGGCTCGGGCTGCGCCGGCGCGCTGGTCTGGATGCTGAAGGATTTCGTGCCCGGCGCCGGCTGGGGCCTGATCGACTCGAACGGCCTGCCCAAGCTTGCCTGGCACGCACTCCGCCGCGTCTTTCGGCCGGTGCAGGTGTCGCTGACCGACGAAGGCCTGAACGGTCTCGGCATTCACCTGACGAACGACACCGCGGCATTGGTGCGGACGAGGCTCTCGCTGGTCTGCCTGCGCGATGGAACCACGATCACCCTGAAGCGCGAGCGGGAGGCCGAGATGCCGGCGCGCTCGGCGCAGACCCTGAGCTCGGCCGAGCTGATCGGCGCGTTCTTCGACGTCACCTACGCCTATCGCTTCGGGCCGCCGCCGCTCGATGCCGCGATCGTCACCCTGGACGAGGTCGCGACCGGCGCGCGCCTCGCCGAGGCCATCCATTTCCCGCTGGGCCGGGGATTGGCGCACGATCCCGGCCTTGCCGTCGAGCTGAAGCGGCAGGGCGGGGACTGGTTCCTCCATCTGCGTGCCGAGCGGCTGGCGGCCTGCATCCAGGTCGAGGATCGCCACTATTACGGCGACGACGAAGGCTTCTTCTTGCTGCCGGGCGAGGAGCGCGCCATGAAGCTCCTGCCAGCGGGCGGCGCGACGGCGCCGCCGTCCGGCCGCGTGCTGGCCGGCTATGACGGCTACGCGGTGGGCTACGGCTGATGCGCGTTCTGGACCTGCGCCAGCTCGAGTATTTCCGTCGGGTCGCCGAGCGCGGCAACATCTCGCTCGCCGCCGCCGAGCTCAAATTGACCCAGCCCAGCCTGACCAAGAGCATCAAGCTCCTGGAGAAGGAGCTGGGCGTGCGCCTGTTCGACCGGCTGGCGCGCGGCGTCGAGCTCACGGACTATGGCCGCGCGCTGCTGCGCCATGCCGAGGCGATCCGCGTGCAGGCCGCCGACGCGTCGAGCGAACTCACGGCGCTCAAGAGCGGCAGCTTCGGCGCCGTCTCGGTCGGCGCGGGGCCGGCGTGGCTGCGCCGTCACCTGCCGCGCGCCGTCGCCGAGACCGTGACGCGCCATCCCGGCGTGCGAGTGCGTGTGGGCGGCGGCTTCGACGAAGAGCTGTTCCGGGCGCTGCGCCGTGGCGAGTACGATTTCGTTGTCGCCGAGTTGCCGCAGGCCGAGGATCGCCGCGGCCTCGAGGTCCGGCCGCTCACGTCGGACGAGCTGGGCGTCTGTTGCCGCGAAGGCCATCCGCTCGCGCGGCGGCGAAGGGTCAGCGCGCGCGACGTATTGCCGTTTCCCTGGGTGCTGCTGCCGCGCACGACCCGCGCACAGCGAAGGCTCACCGCGCTGTTCGCCGCGCAAGACCTGACGCCGCCGCAGAATGTCGTGGAGACGAGCAGCCATGCCTTCCTGCTCAACATGCTGCGCACGTCGGATGCGCTCAGCTTCACGACGGCGCACACCGTCGACACCGAGGAAGGGGCAGGACTCGTCATGTTGAACGTGCCGCCGCTCACGGTGCGCCGCGAGGCCGGCATCGTGCTGCGCCGCGGCGCCTTCCTGTCGCCCGCCGCGCGGCATCTGATCGACCGGCTGACGGCGATCTGCCGCGCCGACCCGCGTAACTGACCCATGCCTCGAGGCTATGGCTCAGGCATCCGAAGTTGTTTGTAGGCATGGCTTGGCCGTGCCACGCTCGTGCCAACGAAGAACGTCGGAGGAAGCCATGACGAGCAAGCGCATAACCCGTCGACAGACTGTGGCCGGGATGACGGCGGCGGCGGGAGCGCTGGGACTTCCCATGATCGGCGCGGCGCAAGGCAAGGTCTCGCCCATCACCATCGTGGTCAACCAGTCGCCGTGGTTCGACAGCTTCCGCAAGACCGTCGAGGCCTACGAGAAGGAGAGCGGCAACAAGGTCGAGCTCGACGTCAATCCGTTCGCGGGCTCGCTCGAGAAGCAGCGCAACTCGGTGCGCGCTGCCAAGGGCCAGTACGACGTGCTGATCATGAACTCGGGCTGGTTCGCCGAGATGTATTTCGGCGGCTTCGTCGAGGCGCTGAGCGACATCGATCCCGGCTTCAAGCTCGACAAGGACATCTTCACCCTGAACGACACGGTCTATTTCGACCCGGTGAAGAAGACCATGACGCCGAGCGGCAAGCTGATGTCGATGCCGATCTCGCCGCTCATCCCGGTGCTCTACTACCGCGGCGATCTCTACAAGCAGACCGGCCTGAAGGCGCCCGACACCTTCGCCGAGCTCGAAGACAACGCCAAGAAGCTGAACAAGCCGCCCAGGATGTACGGCATCGTGCAGCGCGGTGCGCGCGGGCCGGCCACCGTGAGCTTCGACTTCTACCCCTATCTCTATGGCTTCGGCGGCAGCCTGTTCAAGGACCAGGCCGCGGGCGACTACACCGTCACGCTGAACAGCGAGCTCGGCCGCACAGCGCTCGACTATTACATCCGCCTCGCCAAGGAGGCCGGCCATCCCAAGACCGCCGCCATGGACCAGGCCGACCTCATCCAGAACATGGTCACCGGCAAGACCGCGCACGTGATGATGGTGATCTCGGCATGGTCGCAGATGGACGACCCCAACAAGTCGGCCGTCGTGGGCAAGGTCGATTTCGCGCCGACGCCGCATGCGCCGGGCCACAGCACGGCGCCCGGTCTCGGCCACTGGCTGGGCGGCGTCGCCCGGAACGTGCCCGACGAGCGCAAGCGCGGCGCGGTCGAGTTCCTGCGCTGGTACCAGACCAAGGCCGCGCAGATGGTGACCGCCGAGGCGGGCGGCATTCCGGTGAGCGCCGCGATCTATCGCGAGCCGCTCGCCCAAGAGCCGCGCTTCCGCTGGATGAAGGCGATCGCGGAGTCGCTGCCGCACGCCGTGAGCACGATGAACTTCCCCGAGGCGAGCGAGGTGATCCCGATCCTCGAGCTCGGGCTGAACCAGGCGATCGCCGGCGAGACGAATTCGGTCGCCGCGCTCAACAGCATGGCCGACCAGATCCATGCCGTGATGGCCAAGTACAAATACAACACCGGCGTCCTGCCCAAGCTGAAGTGAGGATGACGGGCGGCGATCCCCGAGACGGGGGAGGGATATGAGACTCTCGCGCTGGGCGACGTTCGGGCCGGCGCTCCTGCTGATGCTGGTGCTGGGCGTGCTGCCGCTCGCCAATCTCTTCTACACGAGCTTCCACACCGTCACCTGGGCCGCCGGCAAGGCCACTTTCACGCCGGCCGGCATCGGCAACTACCTCGCGCTGCCGGCCGATCCGCTGCTGCGCGCCGGCTTCTTCAACACCATCGTCTTCGCGGTCGGCGCTGTCGGCGGCCAGATGGTGCTGGGCTTCGGGCTCGCCCTGCTGTGCAGTCGCGTGACACGCGGCCGTGTGCTCTATCGCGCCGTCTTCATCCTGCCGATCCTGATTCCGGGCATCGTCATCGGCGCGATCTGGAAGCTGATGCTCAATTTCGATTTCGGCCTGGTCAACCAGATCACCGACCTCGTCGGCATGGATCCGCGCAACTGGCTGGGCGACCGGCAGACGGCGCTCGCCTCGGTGATCGCCGTCGACATCTGGCACTGGACGCCATTCTGCTTCCTGCTCCTGCTGGCCGGCCTCGAATCGCTGCCGCAGGATCCCTACGAGGCGGCCAAGATCGACGGCGCCAGCTGGTGGCAGGAGCTGCGCTACATCACCTTGCCGCTGATGGCGCCCGCCATCCTGGTGACGTTCGCCTTCCGGCTGGTCATCGCCTTCAAGGTCTTCGACGAGATCTACCTTCTGACCGGCGGCGGCCCCGTCACCGCGACCGAAGTGCTGAGCTTCACGCTGTTCCAGCGCCTCTTCACGGAGGATCGCGAGGGCTACGGCTCGGCCATGGCCGTCGCCATCATCTTCCTCTGTTCGCTCCTGCTGGTCGTCGCGGTCTCGGTCGGCCGCCGCTCGGAGCGTGCGGCATGAGCCGCCTGTGGCCCCGGTTGTTCACTCATGCCGCGCTGATCGCGGTCGGTGCGATCATCCTCGTGCCGGTGATCTGGGTGGTGACGGCGGGCTTTCGCACGCAGATCTCGCTGCTCACCGGCCAGTTCCTGTTCGCCCCGGTGCTCGCCAACTTCACCGAGGTGCTCTTCTCCAAGACCTCCGACTTTCTGGTGAACTACCGCAACTCGATGATCGTCGGCAGCGCCAGCACCGTGCTCTGCCTCACGGTAGCGACGCTCGCTGCCTGGTCGCTGGCGCGGCTCGGCTGGCCGCGCTGGGTGGTGCACGTCTTCCTGGGCTGGGCGTTGCTCTTCCAGATGCTGCCGCCGCTTGCGCTGGCCGGCGCCTGGTACACGCTCTCGCGCGCGGTCGGGCTCGACAACAGCTTCGTAGGCCTGATCCTCGCCCACACCGTGCTCAACCTGCCGATGGCGCTCTGGCTGATGGGCGTGTTCGTGCGCGAGGTGCCGCTCGAGCTGGAGGAGGCCGCGCGCATCGACGGCGCCTCGACCTTCACCGTGCTGCGCCACATCGTGCTGCCCCTGGTGGCGCCCGGCCTCGCGGCTTGCGCCATCCTCACCTTCGTCTTCAGCTGGAACGAGTTCGCGGTCGCGCTCAACCTCACCATGAAGCAGACCGCGACCGTGCCCGTCGCGATCGCCAAGTTCGCCCAGGATTTCGAGATCCGTTACACGCAAATGGCGGCCGCCGCTGGTCTGTCCATCCTGCCGGCGCTGGTCCTGCTGCTGATCGGCCAGCGCTTCATCGTCAGGGGCCTCACGCAAGGCGCGGTCAAATAGGGAGCGGTCATATGAAAGCGGTGTTCGTGCTCTTCGATTCGCTCAATCGCCACCTGCTCGGGCCCTATGGCGGCACGCGGGTGCCGACGCCAAATTTCGACCGGCTGGCCAGGCGCTGCGTCACCTTCGACAAACATTATGTCGGCAGCCTGCCCTGCATGCCGGCACGGCGCGACATCCTCTCCGGCCGGCTCAATTTCCTGCACCGCTCATGGGGGCCGATGGAGCCGTTCGACAACGCGTTTCCCGACCTGCTCGCCCAGTCCGGCGTGTACAGCCATCTGATCACCGACCATTTCCACTATTTCGAGGATGGCGGCGCCACCTATCACACGCGCTACGACACGTACGAATTTGTGCGCGGCCAGGAAGGCGATCGCTGGAAGGCGATGGTGCAGCCGCACTGGGAGCGCCTGCGCGAGATGTACCACAAGAACCAGTACAGCGAGCAGCGGCGCGCCTATCGCTACCAGAACATGATCAATCGCGAGTTCATCCGCGAGGAGAAGGACTTCCCCTCGGTGAGGTGCTTCGAGCATGCGATCGACTTCCTCGAGCGCAACCGCACCGCCGACAACTGGCTGATGCATCTCGAGCTGTTCGACCCGCATGAGCCGTTCACCGCGCCGGCGCGCTTCAAGAAGCCGTTCGACACCGGCTGGAAAGGCCCGATCCGCGACTGGCCGCGCTACGGCCGGGTCGACGAACTGGTCGACGAGTGCGAGGAGTTGCGCGCCAACTATTACGCGCTGATGGCATTCTGCGATCACCAGCTCGGCCTGCTGCTGGACTATTTCGACAAGCACGACATGTGGAAGGACACGGCGTTCATCCTCACCACCGACCACGGCTTCCTGCTGGGCGAGCACGATTTCTGGGCCAAGAACCGCATGAACCTCTACGAGGAGGTCGCGCACATCCCGTTCTTCGCCCACGACCCGCGCCGGCCGCAGGGCGGGACGCGCTGCAACGAGCTCACGCAGGCGATCGACGTGGCGCCGACCATTCTCGGGCTGTTCGGCGCTGCCGTGCCGCGCGAGATGGAAGGCCACGATCTTCTGCCGCAAAAGGGCGCGGTGCCCAAGCGCGAGGCGGCGATCTTCGGCTATTTCGGCGGCGCCGTGAACGTCACCGACGGCAACTACTCCTATCACCGCTTCCCGGCCGATGTGCGCAGGCAGGAGGTCTACCAGTACACGGTGATGCCGACGCATATCTATTCGTTGTTCTCGCCGGAGGAACTGGCCAATGCGAGCCTGGCCGAGCCGTTCCCCTTCACCAAGGGTGCCAGGCTCCTCAAGGTGCCGGTGATCGACCGCTCGCCGATGTACAACAATTACGGGCCGGGCGCGCTGATCGAGAGCGACACGCGGCTCTACGATCTGCGCAAGGATCCGGGCCAGGAGCATCCGATCCGCGATGCCGCGCAGGAGCAGCGACTTAGCGCGCTGATGGTCGGGCTGATGCAGAAGAACGAGGCGCCGCCGGAGGCGTTCAGCCGGCTCGATTTGGCCGTACCGGCGAAGGCGGCTTAGTTGTTTGCCGCACGACCTCATCCTGAGGAGCATCGCGCAAGCGATGCGTCTCGAAGGATGGGCAAAACGCAGGGTGCTTGTTCGCACCCTTCGAGACGGGACCCTGCGGGTCCCTCGTCAGGGTGAGGCATTTCTGTTCAAGTCGGAGAGAAGCTAAAGATGACTATTCGCGAGACGGTCATCGACGGCAGCCGAGCGGTCGCCTTCTCGACCGGCGGCGGGCTCGACTTCGCCGTGCTGATCGACCGCTCGCTCGACATCGGCCCGCTCACTTGGCGCGGCGCGCCGGTCGGCTATGTCGGGCCGTCGGGTTTTCGCCACCCCGCCGGCCACGATCCCCATGCCGACGGCGGGCGCGGCCTCAACCGCCTGTTCTCGGGATTCCTGATCACGGGCGGGCTCGAGCACATTCGCCAGCCGGCCAACGGCCATCCGCTGCACGGCACGCTTCCCCTGTCGCCCGGCGCGCTGACCGCGCTTGAGACTTCGTTCTGCGAAGGCGTGGTGATCAAGCCGGGCTTTCGCCTGACGCGCAGGATCGAGGCGGCAGCCGGCGGCAACGGCTTCACCATCGTCGACGTGGTCGAGAACACGGCGTCGGTCCCGCAGCGCCAGGCGAGCCTCTATCACTTCAATATCGGCCGGCCGGCGCTCGCCTCGGGCACGATCGTGCAGCACGGTCCGCACCGGCGCCTCGGTCCGCTCACCGTGCCGGACAAGGCGCTGGGCAGCGCGAGCTATCCCGTCGTCGATGGTGGCGCGCGGTGCAGCGTGGTGACCCCCACCGTCACCGTCGAGTTCGCCTGGGACGGCGCCACCTTGCCGCATCTGCAGCTCTGGGGCGATCTCAGCGCCGAACGGGGCGTGCTGAGCGTCGAGCCGTGCACCAGCGAAAAGCTCGAGGGTGGCTTCAGCGGTGAAGAGCCGTTGCTCGCGCCGGGAGAGAAGCGGCGCTACAAGCTGGATGTCACGGTGAAAGACTCCCAGCCCGCATGATCGGCCGCGCCGCGTTTCTGCTTTCGTTGTTCTGCTTGCTGGGTTCGGCTGCCTTCGCCCAGCAGGCCGTGCGCGTGCCAGTGACGACGGCCAAGGGCACGTTGCAGCTCGGCGCCGAACTCTATCGGCCCAAGGCCGCAGGCAAGCTGCCGGCCGTGGCGATCTTCCACGGCTGCGGCGGGGTCGGCGTCAACAACACGCGCATGGCGGGGCTGCTGCGCGACTGGGGTTACGTGGCGCTCGTTGTCGACAGCTTCGGCGCCAGACATCTCACCGACGTGTGCGGCAAGCATTGGCCGACTGAGGCCGATGCCGAGGAGCGCGTGCACGATATCGATGCCTCGCTCGCCTGGCTCGCGCGGCAGAGTTATGTCGACAAGGACCGTCTCGCCTTCATGGGCTACTCCTATGGCGGCGGCGTGGCGCTGCTGCGCGCGTTCACGCCGAGCGCGCCCAAGGCCGCGGCCGCCATCCTGGCCTATCCGGATTGCGGCCTGGGCGAGCCGCTCAAGCCCGCGCCGGTGCCGCAGCAACCCACCATGTTCGCCATGGGCGAGCTCGACGACTGGACGCCGGTCGCGCAGTGCCAGGCGCTGCTGCAGGGCGTAGCGAGGAAGGACTGGATCGAGACCCACGTCTACCCGGGCGCCAGTCACAGCTTCGACGCCTTGGGCCTGCCGGTGCGCTACCTGCCGGGGGTCGGCAATCGCAGCAAGCCCGGCGGCTGCTGCGGCGCCCACTATGGCGCCAGCGAAAGCGCCTGGAAGGCGTTCGTTGCGGACACCAAGGCGTTCCTGGCCAGGTATTTGCACTAAGGGCGTCTCAGGCGTCTCACGTGTCTCAGGCGTCTCACGCTGTCTCACATGGGGGGTGGGGGTGTTCCGTGAGACTCGAGCGAGAAAGCCTTATGGCACCGGCATCGGAGGCGTCTCAGGCGGGTGAGACTCCGTCTCAGCGTGCCTTGGCCCGGGGGTGGGCGGCCCGATAGACCGCGCTCAGTCGCTCGGCGTCGACGTCGGTATAGCGCTGGGTTGTCGAAAGAGACGCATGCCCCAGCAGCTCCTGGATGGTGCGCAGGTCGCCGCCTGCGCCCAGGAGGTGGGTGGCAAAGGAATGGCGCAGCGCATGCGGCGTCACGCTCTCCGGCAAGCCGAGCGCGCGGCGGATGTCGCGCACCCGCTTCTGCACGATGGCGGGGTCGAGCGGCCCGCCGCGCAGGCCGAGGAAGAAGGCGTCGTGCGGGCCGAGCCCCGCCATGAACGGGCAGGCGTCGCGGTAGGCGCGCAGGGCGTCATGGATCTGCGGCAGCAGCGGCACCAGCCGCGCCTTGTTGCCCTTGCCCGTGACCGACAGCACGTCGCGGCCCTCGTCGAGCAGCCCCTCGACCATGCTCTTGCTGAGGCCGAGCGCCTCGCCGATGCGCAGGCCCGCGCCATAGAGCAGCAGCAGGACGGCGTGGTCGCGCCGGCCGATCCAGGGCGGCCGCTCGCGCTCGGGCTCGCTCTCCAGCAGCTCCTCCATGTCGGTCTCGGAGAGCGCCTTGGGGACCGAGCGCGGCAGCTTGGGGGTCTGGATCGCCGCGATCGAGGCGTTGTGGCTGAGGCCGCGCTTGTCGAGGAAGCGGAAGAACGAGCGCACCGAGGAGAAGGCGCGGGCGGTCGAGGTTCGCGCCATGCCCTGGTGCGCGCGGTCGGCGAGCCAGGCGCGGAACTCGGCGGGCTTCAGTCTGCCGAGCGCGTCCAATGTCGGCGGCGCGCCGAGATAGGTGGTCATGAACTGCAGGAACGAGGCGACGTCGTGCTCGTAGGCGACCAGGGTATGCTCGCTCAGCCGCCGCTCGCTGCGCAGCCAATCGCGCCACGCCGTCTGCGCCGCGGCAACGCTCCTGGGCATCTCCGCTGTCTACTCGGGCAGGTCGAGCCAGGCGCGGATGGTGTTCTCCAGCACCTTGGCGAGGAAGAACAGCAGTTCGGTGGCCTGCTCGGGCCCGAAGGCGTCGGGATCGCGTGAGCCGAAGCACATCACGCCGTCGGGCGAGCCGCTAGAGACCTTGAGCCGCATCAGCACGTCCGACTTCACGAAGCGCGCGACGTCGCCGAAGAACGCCTCTTCGCCGGCGATGTGGCTGCGCAGGCGGGCGTGCTTGTCCGGACCGATCGCGGCGTCGATCGCGCCCGGCGCCAGCACATAGACGCCGCGCACCGGCACCCGCTTGGGCGTGTCGGCGTTGGCCTCGATCGCCATGGTGATGAAGTCGACGTCGAGCAGCTCCGGCAGCTCGTGCGTCACGACATGGATCATCTTCTCGAAGGTCGTCGCCTGGATGATCGAGATCACCGCCGCCTGGATGCGGTTCTGCACGATCTGGTTCTGCTTCGAGTTGGCGATGATTTCGGTGCGCTCGTTCTTCAGCCGGTCGATCTCGCTGCGCAGGCGCTTGAGGATCGCCTGCTGCATGTCGATCACGCCCGGGCCCTGCACGCGGGGCGTCAGGCCGAGCTCGGTGGCAAGCTCGGCGTGGTCGTTGAAGAAATTGGGATGGGCGCGCAGGTAGGCGAGCACGTCATCGGCGGTGATCAGCTTTACCTGCCGCCCCGAGCCGTCGGGCGCCGTGACCGTGCCGTCCCCGCTCATCGGACCCCGCTCATAGGATCGACTGACCCGTCTTCTTCCAGTCGTCGAGGAAGGCCTTCAGCCCGGTGTCGGTCAGCACGTGCTTGAACAGCCCGCGCAGGACGTTGGGCGGCAGGGTGGCGACGTGCGCGCCCATCTTGGCCGCGCGCACGACGTGCTGGGTGTTGCGCACCGACGCCACCAGCACTTCCGTCTTGAAGTGCGGGTATTGCCGGTAGATCGCCATCGTGTCCTCGATCAGCAGCATGCCGTCATGGCCGTTGTCGTCGATGCGGCCGACGAACGGCGAGATGAAGGTGGCGCCGGCCTTGGCGGCGAGCAGCGCCTGGGCGGCGGAGAAGCACAGGGTGACGTTCACCATGATGCCTTCGCTGTCGAGCGCCTTGCAGGTCTTGAGGCCGTCTGGCGTCAGCGGCACCTTGACCGCCACATTCTTGGCGATCTTGGCGAGCTTTCTGCCTTCCTCGAGCATGGTCTTGTGGTCGGTCGAGACGGTCTCGGCGCTGACAGGACCGGGCACGATGGCGCAGATCTCCTTGATCACGTCCAGCATCGGCCGGCCCGACTTCATGATCAGCGAGGGGTTGGTGGTGACCCCGTCGAGCAGACCGGAGGCGGCAAGATCCTTGATCTCGGCGACATCGGCGGTATCGACGAAGAACTTCATATAAAATGCCCCAATGGCCAGTGGTTCCGACGGCGGCGCCGCCACAATTTCTAGCAGACCGGACCTTGCCGGTGGTTGCTAATTCGGGCGCTCGGTCGGTGGAAAACGTAGCCCGAAAGACGGTGCGTGTCCTGCTGCCTTTGCCGTTGGCGGACGCCTACGATTACAGCGTTCCCGACGGCATGGAGGTTCCTGCCGGAAGCTTCGTCGTGGTGCCGCTGGGCAAGCGCGAAACCGTGGGCGTGGTGTGGGGCGAGGGCACGGGCGAGGTGCCGCCGGCGAAGCTGCGCGATGTCATCGACGTGCTGCCGGCGTTGCCGATGGCCGATGCGCTGCGCCGCTTCGTCGACTGGGTGTCGGCCTACACGCTGTCGCCGCCGGGCGCGGTGTTGCGCATGGCGATGAGCGTGCCGTCGGCGCTGGAGGCGCCCCGCACCGAGATCGTCTATCGCGCGGCCGAGGCCGCGGGCGACGACACGTTGAAGCTCACCGCGGCGCGAAAGCGCGTGCTCGACGCGTTGAAGGACGGCCCGGCGATGCCGGCGGCGGAGCTGGCGCATCTCGCCGGCGTCGGCACCTCGGTCATCAAGACGATGGCGTCGGCCGGGTTGCTCGAGGCCGTCGAGCGCACGATGCGGCGATCGTTCCCGAAGCCCGATGCCTCGCGTGACGGTCATGCCTTGTCGGCCGACCAGCTTGCCGCGGCCGATGCCCTGGTCGAGAAGGTGAAGGCGCGTGCCTTCTCGGCAAGCCTGCTCGACGGCGTGCCCGGCGCCGGCAAGACCGAGGTCTATTTCGAGGCGATCGCGGCGGCGCTCGAGGCCGGCCGGCAGGTGCTTGTTTTGCTGCCGGAAATAGCGCTCACGGCGCAATGGCTGAAGCGCTTCGAGGATCGCTTCGGCTGCACGCCCGCATCCTGGCACTCAGGCCTGACGAGTCTTGAGCGCCGCGAGACCTGGCGGGCGATTTCCGAGGGCAGGGTGGGGGTGGTCGTCGGTGCGCGCTCGGCGCTGTTCCTGCCGTTCGCCGATCTCGGCCTGATCGTGGTCGACGAGGAGCATGACAGCTCCTTCAAACAGGAAGAGGGCGTCACCTACAACGCCCGCGACATGGCGGTCGTTCGCGCCCGGCTGGTTTCAGCGCCGATCGTGCTGGCGTCGGCGACGCCGTCGCTGGAGAGCGTCACCAACGTCAGCGCGGGTCGCTACGGTTCGTTGCATCTGCCCGACCGGCACGGCGGGCGCCTGGCGGCAATCACCGCGATCGATCTGCGCAAGCATCCGCCGCCGCGCGGCCGCTGGCTGTCGCCGCCCGTGGCCGAGGCGATGAAGCAGACCTTGGCCGCGGGCGAGCAGACCTTGCTGTTCCTCAATCGCCGCGGCTATGCGCCGATGACGCTGTGCCGGGCCTGCGGGCACGGCATCGAATGTCCGCAGTGCTCGTCGTGGCTGGTCGAGCATCGCTTCCGCCGCACCCTGATCTGTCATCATTGCGGCTATCAGGAGCCGCCCGCGCAGGCCTGCAAGTATTGCGGCACGGCCGATCAGTTCGTGGCCTGCGGGCCGGGCGTCGAGCGCTTGGCGGAAGAGGCGCTGGAGCTCTTCCCCGAGGCGAGGCTCGAGCTCTTCACCTCCGACACGCTGATCAATCGCCACGAAGCGACCGCCGCCATCGAGCGCATGGAGGCGGGCGAGATCGACATCCTGATCGGCACGCAGATGGCGGCGAAAGGGCACCATTTTCCCAAGCTCACCCTGGTCGTCGTGGTCGACGCCGATCTGGGCCTCAACGGCGGCGACCTACGGGCGGCCGAGCGGACCTTCCAGCTGCTCTACCAGGTGGCCGGACGGGCCGGCCGCGAGGACCGGCCGGGGCGGGCCTTCGTGCAGACCCACATGCCCGAGCATCCGGTGATGCAGGCCCTGGTCTCCGGCGATCGCAGCCGATTCGTCGATGCGGAGCTGCATGGCCGGCAGCTGGCCGGCATGCCGCCTTTCGGCCGGCTTGCCTCGCTGATCATTTCCGGCCCGGACCCGGCGGCGGTGGACAATGTTTGTGCAGCCCTCGCGCGCCGGGCACCCAGCCAGGCGGGCGTGACGGTGCTCGGCCCCTCGACCGCGCCGCTCGCCCTGCTGCGCGGCCGGCACCGCCGACGTTTCCTGCTCAAGACAGGCCGCGATACCGCTCTGCAGCCTTTGCTTTTGGGCTGGCTGCAGCATGTCGGCCTGCCCGGCTCGGTGCGCCTGCAGGTCGACGTCGATCCCTATTCCTTCCTGTGACATAACGCGCGGAAAAGGCAGGTAATCCGGGCCTTTCCGATCCTTGCGCCGGGAAAACCCCCTTGGTAGAAACGCGCGCTTTTCCGGGGTGGGGCCCGTTAGTTCATCTGGAAAAGCACCGGGGATTCAACAGCTTGCCAAGTCCGCAACGGGCATGGGAGAGGCTTCCGACGTGTCAACTTCCGCCATCTCAGGCGTCGCCGGACGCTATGCCAGCGCCCTCTTCGAACTGGCGGACAATGCCAAGTCGCTCGACCAAGTCGCGCAGGATCTCAGTACCTTCCGCAGGCTCGTCGGTGAAAGCGCCGACCTGGCCCGCCTGATCGAGAGCCCCGTCATCGGCCGCGACGTGCAGAGCAAGGCGCTGCTTGCCGTGCTCGACGCCGCCGGCATCAAGGGCCTCGTCCGCAATTTCATCGGCACCGCCGCCGCCAACGGCCGCGCCCGCGATCTGCCGGCGATGGCGCAGGCCTACCTTGCCGAACTCGCCCGTCGCCGCGGCGAAACCACCGCGACCGTCACCTCGGCCGTGCCGCTTTCCGCCGCCCAGCTGCAGCAGCTCACCGACGCGCTGCATCGCGTGCTGGGCGCCAAGGTTTCCATCGATGCACAGGTCAATCCCGACATTCTCGGCGGTCTCGTCGTGAAGGTCGGCTCGCGCCTGTTCGATTCATCCATCCGCAGCAAGCTTGCCCGTCTGCAGCTTGCCATGAAGGGAGTTGCCTAAATGGATATCCGCGCCGCCGAGATCTCGGCAATCCTCAAGCAGCAGATCGCCAATTTCGGCACCGAGGCCGAAGTGGCCGAGGTGGGCCAGGTCCTTTCCGTCGGTGACGGCATCGCCCGCGTCTACGGCCTCGACAGCGTCAAGGCGGGCGAGATGGTCGAGTTTCCGGGCGGCATTAAAGGCATGGCGCTCAACCTCGAGAGGGACAATGTCGGCGTCGTGATCTTCGGCGAAGATCGCACCATCAAGGAAGGCGACACGGTCAAGCGCACCGGCGCCATCGTCGATGTGCCGGTCGGCAAGGGCCTGCTCGGCCGCGTGGTCGACGGTCTCGGCAATCCGATCGACGGCAAGGGCCCGATCCAGTCGAGCGATCGCCGCCTGGTCGAGGTCAAGGCGCCTGGCATCATTCCGCGCAAGTCGGTCACGGAGCCGATGCAGACCGGTCTGAAGGCGCTCGACTCGCTGGTTCCGGTCGGCCGCGGCCAGCGCGAGCTGATCATCGGCGACCGCCAGACCGGCAAGACCGCCGTCGCCATCGACACGTTCCTCAATCAGAAGACGATCAACAAGGGCAGCGACGAGAGCCGCAAGCTCTATTGCATCTACGTCGCCGTCGGCCAGAAGCGCTCGACCGTCGCCCAGATCGTCAAGACGCTCGAGGACAACGGCGCGCTGGAATACTCCATCGTCGTCGCCGCCACCGCGTCCGATCCGGCGCCCATGCAGTTCCTGGCGCCCTACACCGGCTGCGCCATGGGCGAGTACTTCCGCGACAACGGCATGCATGCCGTGATCGTGTATGACGACCTGTCCAAGCAGGCGGTGTCGTACCGCCAGATGTCGCTGCTGCTGCGCCGCCCGCCGGGCCGCGAGGCGTATCCCGGCGACGTGTTCTATCTCCACTCGCGCCTGCTCGAGCGCGCCGCCAAGCTGAACGAGAAGAACGGCTCGGGCTCGCTGACGGCGCTGCCGATCATCGAGACGCAGGCCGGCGACGTGTCGGCCTACATCCCGACCAACGTCATCTCGATCACCGACGGCCAGATCTACCTCGAAGCCGAGTTGTTCTATGCCGGCATCAAGCCCGCCATCAACGTCGGCCTGTCGGTCAGCCGCGTCGGCTCTGCCGCCCAGATCAAGGCGATGAAGCAGGTCGCCGGCACGATGAAGCTCGATCTCGCGCAATATCGCGAGATGGCCGCCTTCTCCCAGTTCGCGTCGGATCTCGACGCCGCGACGCAGAAGCTGCTGGCCCGCGGTCAGCGCCTGACCGAGCTCCTGAAACAGGGTCAGTACAACCCGATGCCGGTGGAGGAGCAGGTCGCCTCGATCTACGCCGGCACGCGCGGCTTCCTCGACACGTTGCCGGTCAACCGAGTCGGCGATTTCGAGAAGGGCCTGCTCGACGCGCTGCGCGCCGAGGGCTCGATCCTCGCCTCGATCCGCGACAAGCGCGAGATCGTCAAGGAGACCGACGACAAGCTGAAGGCCTTCCTGACCGACTTCAGCAAGAAGTTCGCGTAAGGCCCGATGCCCAGCCTCAAGACCTTTAGGCTCAGGATCCGAAGCGTCCAGTCGACGCAGAAGATCACCAAGGCCATGAAGATGGTGGCGGCGGCCAAGCTGCGGCGCGCCCAGGACCAGGCGATGGCGGCGCGTCCCTACGCCGAGGCGATGGACAAGGTGATGGCGACGCTGGCGTCGAGCTTCAAGGGCGGCACGGGACCGAAGCTGCTGTCCGGCACCGGCTCCGACAAGGTCCAGCTCCTGATCGTCGCCGCCGCCGACCGCGGCCTGTGCGGCGCCTTCAACAGCTCGATCGTGCGCGAGGCGCGCCGCGTCATCCGCACGCTCACCGCCGAAGGCAAGACCGTCAAGGTGCTGGCCGTCGGCCGCAAGGTGCGCGACCAGTTGCGCCGCGACTATGGCGCCCTGATCGTCGACACGATCACCGATCTCGGCCGGCCGCGGCTCGGCTTCGCCGACGCCCAGAAGGTGGCCGGCAAGGTCGCCGAAATGTTCGACAAGGGCGAGTTCGACGTCGCCACCGTGATCTTCAACCGCTTCAAGTCGGCGATGACGCAGATCGTCACCGTGCAGCAGCTCATCCCGCCGCCGGCGCCCGATGCCTCGGCCGCACCCGCGACGTCGGGCGGCGCGGTCTACGAGTTCGAGCCCGACGAGGCCGAGATCCTGGCCGACCTGTTGCCGCGCAACCTCACCGTCCAGATCTTCCGCGCGCTGCTCGAGAACGCGGCGAGCTTCTATGGCTCGCAGATGACGGCGATGGACAACGCCTCGCGCAACGCTGGCGAGGTGATCAAGAAACTGACGCTGCAGATGAACCGCACGCGCCAGGCCTCGATCACCAAGGAACTCATCGAGATCATCTCCGGCGCCGAAGCCGTCTAGAGCTCAAGAAAGGGATACCGTCATGGCCTCCAACAACATCGGCACGATCACCCAGATCACGGGCGCGGTCGTCGACGTTCGCTTCGAGGGCGAGCTGCCGAACATCCTGAACGCCCTGCAGGTCGACATTCCCGACCGCCGGCTGGTGCTCGAAGTGGCGCAACACCTGGGCGAATCCGAGGTGCGCACGATCGCCATGGATACCACGGACGGCCTGGTGCGCGGCCAGAAGGCGGTCGACACTGGCGCGCCGATCGCCATGCCGGTCGGGCCCGAGACGCTCGGCCGCATCCTGAACGTGATCGGCGAACCGGTGGACGAGCGCGGCCCGGTCAACGCCAAGACCACGCTGCCGATCCATCGCGGTGCGCCGGAGTTCGTCGAGCAGTCGACGGAAGCGCAGATTCTGGTGACCGGCATCAAGGTTATCGATCTGCTGGCGCCCTACGCCAAGGGCGGCAAGATCGGCCTGTTCGGCGGCGCCGGCGTCGGCAAGACCGTCACGATCATGGAGCTGATCAACAACGTCGCCAAGGCGCACGGCGGCGTGTCGGTGTTCGCCGGTGTCGGCGAGCGCACGCGCGAGGGCAACGACCTCTATCACGAGATGATCGAGTCGGGCGTCATCAAGCTCGACGGCACCGGCTCCAAAGTGGCCCTGGTGTACGGTCAGATGAACGAGCCGCCGGGCGCGCGTTCGCGCGTCGCGCTGTCGGGTCTCACTGCCGCGGAGTACTTCCGCGACGCCGAGGGCCAGGACGTGCTGTTCTTCGTCGACAACATCTTCCGCTTTACCCAGGCGGGCTCGGAAGTGTCGGCGCTGCTGGGCCGCATCCCGTCGGCGGTCGGCTATCAGCCGACGCTGTCGACCGACATGGGCGCCCTGCAGGAGCGCATCACCTCGACCAAGAAGGGCTCGATCACCTCGGTGCAGGCGATCTACGTGCCCGCCGACGACTTGACCGACCCCGCGCCCGCGACCTCGTTCGCCCATCTCGACGCGACCACGGTGCTCAGCCGCTCGATCGCCGAGCAGGCGATCTTCCCGGCCGTCGATCCCCTCGACTCGACCTCGCGCATGCTCGATCCGCGCGTCGTCGGCGAGGAGCACTACCAGACGGCGCTGTCGGTGCAACGCGTGCTGCAGCAGTACAAGTCGCTGCAGGACATCATCGCCATCCTGGGCATGGACGAGCTCTCGGAAGAGGACAAGCTGGTCGTGGCGCGCGCCCGCAAGATCCAGCGCTTCCTCAGCCAGCCGTTCCACGTCGCCGAAGTGTTCACCGGCACGCCGGGCGTGTTCGTGAAGCTCGAGGACACCATCAAGGCCTTCAAGGGCATCGTTGCCGGCGATTACGACCACCTGCCGGAGCCGGCCTTCTACATGGTCGGCACGATCGACGAGGCCGTCGCTAAGGCCAAGAAGCTCGCCGGCGACGCGGCCTAAGAACATGGCCAAGGTCTCCTTCCGCCTGGTCATGCCCGAGCGCGAGTTGCTCGCCACCGAGGCCGACATGGTCGTGGTGCCGGGCAGCGAGGGCGATTTCGGCGTCCTGCACGGCCATGCGCCGCTGATCTCGACCGTCCGCGCGGGCGTGCTCGAGGTCATCCAGGGCAGCAAGGCCGAGCAGCGCTTCCTCGTGGCCGGCGGCTTCGCCGAGGTGACGCCGGAGCGCTGCACCGTGCTGGCCGATAAGGCCGTGCCGTTCGACAGCGTGACGGCGGAGCAGCTCGCCGAGCGCGAGCGGCTGGCGCAGGAGGAGCTCACGGACGCCGCCACCGACGCCGAGAAGGCGGCAGCCCAGAAGGCGCTTGCCGTGGCCAAGGACTTGCGTCGCGCGCAGGCCTACTACGCCACCCGCTGAGGTCCCTGCCGAAGCCGGCTGATTTCAGTCGAAACGCGAATTTCAGAATTCTCTGTTTAGGTGTCCCCGAACGGGCATTGAAAGCCGGTTCGGGGATCGCTTTATTACAGGCACGCGACAGTGGCCAAGGTCTGAAGCGAGAGATGGGAAACTGGACACTTGAGTCGATCGCCTGGGAACGCTTCGACGCTTCGAAGGTCGATCCCGAGATCCTGCGCAACATCAAGGCGGCAGCCATGGTGGAGCGCAATGGCGGCGACTATGGAATTTACCTGCGCCGGGTGTTTGCCGACGACGCCGCAGCGATCGAGGACATCGATCGCTGGTCGCTGGAAGAGGTGCAGCACGGCATGGCCCTCGGCCGCTGGGCGCAGATGGCCGATCCGTCATGGGATTTCGACGCGGCTTTCGCACGCTTCCGGGCGGGCTATCGGTTGCCGCTCGACGCCACGACTTCGGTGCGCGGCAGCCAGGCCGGCGAGATGATGGCGCGTTGCATCGTCGAGACCGGCACCAGCTCCTATTACAGCGCCCTGCAGGACGCGACGGGAGAACCCGTGCTGAAGCAGATTTGCGGCCATATCGCTTCGGACGAATTCCGGCACTACAAGCTCTTCTTCGGCCATCTCGAGCGCCTGCATGCGCGCGATGGCCTGTCGAAGCTCCGGCGCCTGTGGATCGGCTGGTGGCGGCTGGCCGAAAGCGAGGACGACGAGCTCGCCTACGCCTATTTTGCCGCCAACGAACCCGAAGACGCGGTTTATGACCGCAAGAAGAGCGGCAATGCCTACATCCGCCGAGCCTATCCGCTCTACCGGCCGTTCCATGTCCGGCGCGCGATGGCGATGATCCTGAAGGCCATCGGGCTGACCCCGCAGGGTCGTCTAAATGGCCTGCTCACGCGGCTCGGCCTGTGGTTCCTGCGTCGTCGAACGGTGCAGCTCGCCGCCGAAGGCGCTTAGGCCACCAAGTCCTCGAACTCCCTGACGACCGTCTCGTAGACCGTCCGCTTGAAGGGCACGATCTCGGCCAGCATCTCGCGCGTCGTCATCCATCGCCAAGAGTCGAACTCGGGTCCGTGCGGGTCGCCATGCGCGTCGAGGTCGATGTCGGTATCGCGGCCGGTGAAGGCGAGCGCGACCCATTTCTGCGCCTGGCCGTGCCACCGCCCCTTCCAGTGCGCCGGCTGCAGCGGCGCGGGCACGTCGTAGACGATCCAGTCGCGGCTTTCGCGCAGGAGCAAAGCCTTGCTGGTGCCCACTTCCTCGAACAGCTCGCGGCAGGCCGCCTCGACCACCGTCTCGCCGCGGTCGATGCCGCCTTGCGGCATCTGCCAACCCGAGCCTTCGGTCATGCCGCGCCGCCGGCCGACGAAAATCCGTCGGTCGGCAGCGATCAGCATCAATCCGACATTGCGCCGGTAGCGCCTGAAGTCCGGGGTCAGTTGGCCCGGCTCGAGTAGAGCGAGATGCCGCGGATCAGATCGAGCGCACGCAGCAACTGGTAGTCAGCCACCGAATCCTTGGGCGGCTCGTCCGGATCCGTTTGCTGCTGTTGCTGCTGCTGTCCGGGCTGCTGGGCCTGCGGCTTGTCCTTGTCGCCGGGCTTGGCAGCCTCGGGGGCCTTGGGCGCGTCCGTCGGCTTCTTGACGCCGTCGATCGGGTTGGCGATCGAGCGGCGCAGGTTTTCCTCGCGGAAGCTCATGCGCTGCTGGATGGTCTCGACCTTGGCCTGCTCGACCTCGATGTCGGGCTTGATGCCTTCCTTCTGGATCGAGCGGCCCGACGGCGTGAAATAGAGCGCGGTGGTCAGGCGGATGGCGCCGCCTCCGGTCACCTGCATGATGGTCTGCACCGAGCCCTTACCGAATGTGCGGGTGCCGAGGATGATGGCGCGGTGATGGTCCTGCAGAGCGCCGGCCACGATCTCGGAAGCCGAGGCCGAGCCGCCGTTCACCAACACCACGATCGGCATGCCGTTGGCGACGTCGCCAGGCTTGGCGTTCCAGCGCTGCACGTCCTCGGGCTTGCGTGCCTTGACCGACACGATCTCGCCCTTGTCCATGAAGGCGTCGCAAATCTGGATCGCCTGATCGAGCAGGCCGCCCGGATTGTTGCGCAGGTCGATGACGAAGCCCTTGAGCTTGTTGCCGCCTTCCTTCTTGATCTTCTCGACGGCGTCGAGGACGCCCGACGTGCTCTGCTCGGTGAACGAGGTGATGCGGATATAACCCACGTCGCCCTCGAGTCGGTAGCGCACCGACTTCACCTTGATGGTCTCGCGCGTCAGCGTGACGTCGAACGGATCCTTCACCGAGGCGCGCCGGATCGAGAGCTTGATGGTCGAGCCGACCTTGCCGCGCATCTTCTCGACGGCTTCCTGCAGGGTCAGGCCCTGCACCGGCTCGCCGTCGAGGGCGAAGATGAGGTCGCCTGCCTGGATGCCGGCCTTGGCGGCCGGCGTGTCGTCGATCGGCGACACCACCTTGATGACGCCGTTCTCCAGCGTGACCTCGATGCCGAGACCTCCGAACTCGCCCCGGGTCTGGATCTGCATGTCCCGGTAGACCTTGGGGTTCATGTAGCTCGAATGCGGGTCGAGCGAGGCCAGCATGCCGTTGATGGCATTTTCCATCAGGGTCTTTTCATCGACCGGCTCGACGTAGTCGCGGCGGATGCGTTCCAGCACGTCGCCGAACAGGTTGAGCTGCTGATAGAGCTCACTCTTGTCGTTGGCGGCGGGTTTGTTCTTGTCCTGACCCCACACGACGTAGGCAGGGACGGCCAGGAACGCCACGAGGGCGACGGCGGAAGCAAGACGCAGGCGGGTCATCGGCATGCCTTTACGGGGGTGTCACGGGGTCTGGGCGAGGATACAGGGCGCTCTTTGGCAGTATCAAGGCGGGGCGGCTCACACCGGCTGACAAATCAGGCAGAAGCCGCGGCGGCGCTCGATTTCGGCACCGCCAGGAGGGCCGGCCGCTCGGCCTGTGAAAGCAGGGAATGGCCGGTCATTTCCGCAGGCTGAGGCACGTTCATGAGGGCCAGCATGGTCGGCGCCACGTCGGCCAGCTTGCCGTCGGACAGTGAATGGACGCCTGCCGGAGCGTTGAACAACAAGGCCGGCACGCGATTTAGCGTGTGCTGTGTATGTTTCTGGTGGGTGGTCTCGTCGAACATCAGCTCGGCGTTGCCATGGTCAGCGGTCACCAGCAGCACGCCATTGGCCTTTTTCACGGCCTCCATGACATGGCCCAGACAAGTGTCGACCATCTCGACCGCCTTCACCGCGGCGTCATAATTGCCGGAATGGCCGACCTGGTCGGTGTTGGCGTAGTTGACGACGATCAGGTCGTACTGGCCGGAGCCGATCGCCTGCACGAGCTTGTCGGTCACTTCGCCCGCGCTCATCTCCGGTTTCAGGTCGTAGGTCTTGACCTTGGGAGACGGCACCAGGATGCGGTCCTCGCCGTCGAACTGGCGTTCCTCGCCGCCGTTGAAGAAGAACGTGACATGCGCGTACTTCTCGGTCTCCGCGATGCGCAGTTGCTTCAGCCCCGCCTTCGATATCGTCTCGCCCAAGCCCATCTTGATGGCGATTGGCGGGAACAGCGTCTTCAGGAACTGATCGAGAGCCTTGGAATACTCGACCATGCCGACGGCTGCAGCGAATTTCACGACCCGGCCGCGCCTGAAGCCATCGAACATCGGGTCGAGCAGCGCAGTCAGGATCTCGCGCGCGCGGTCCGAGCGGTAGTTGAACATCAGGACGCCGTCGCCGTCCTGCATGCCCTTGTAGCCGTCGATCACGGTCGGGCTCACGAACTCGTCGTCCTGGTTGGCGGCGTAACCCTGATCGACCGCCTCCTTGGGCGTGCCGGCGGTCTTGCCCTTGGCATCGACCATGGCTTCATAGGCCTCGGTGACCCTTTCCCAGCGCTTGTCGCGATCCATGGCGAAGAAGCGCCCGCCTACCGTGGCGAACCTGATCGGCAGGCCTGACTTCAGGCCTTTCTTCACGTTCTCGAGGCACTCCTGTGCGCTTCTGGGCGGCATGTCGCGGCCGTCGAGGAAGGCGTGGATCCAGACCGGGACGCCGCCGCCCGCGATCAGGTTGGCCAGTGCGATCAGATGGTCCTCATGCGCATGCACGCCGCCGGGCGACGTCAGGCCCATCAGATGGCAGGCGCCACCACTCTTCTTCAGTGCAGCGATAAGATCCTGCAGGATCTCGTTCTTGGCGAGCGAGCCGTCGGCGATGGCCTTGTCGATACGCGGCATGTCGGGCACGGCGACGCGGCCGGCACCCAGGTTCATGTGGCCGACTTCGGAATTGCCCATCTGGCCCTTGGGCAGGCCGACGAAAGTCTCCGAGGCGTCGATCAGGCCCTGCGGACAGGTGGCGATCAGCCGGTCGTAGTTCGGCGTGCGCGCATTGAGGATGGCGTTGTATGGCCGGTCCGGGCGATGTCCCCATCCGTCGAGGATGCACAGGACGGCGGGGCGCGGACCTTTGCCGGCCATCACGAAGCCCTGCGAACGAGGGGCCGCCGCGGCTCCCGCTCGACCGAGTTGAACTTGTTGGGGCAGTGCAGATCGCGCGGATCGACGTCGGCGCTCTGGTCAGGAATCTCGATGGCGCAGAACACGAACTCGCCGCGCGGCTCACCGTCGATGCTGATGTCGTAGGTGTAGGTGCCCGGTGGATCGCCCGGGATGATGCACCATGAGCGCTGCAGGATGCCGTCCTGCACCGTTTCGCGCATGGTCGTGGTGGCGCGGGTCTTGTCGGGACTGACCACGGTTTCCGGACCGGCAATGACCTGCTCGGCCGGCTGCGAAGTGGTCAGCACTTCGGTGAGCGCCACGCTTCGATTGGGACCGCCGAGATACATGCGCCATCCGAAGCAGGCGCGATTGAACAACAGCGGGATGGCGTTCGTCTCGTAGCTTCGCTGCTTGCCGTCGTTGGCGACGATCGACACGTAGGGAATGCTGCGCACATGCTTGGGTGCGGGCTTGTCCGGGTTGTCGACAACCGGAGTCTGAGCCAGGGCGGGGACAGTCATCATCGCGACGGCCGCGAAGAAGGAGCCGGGCTTCAGGAATCGGGAGAGGAGGCGCATGGGCCCCAATGTAGCTCCGGTTTTTCGTCAGAACAGGGGCAAAATCGACGCTTTTTCCGGGGTTGTTCAGGCGCGGTGATAGGGGTGCCCGGCCAGCATCTGCTGCGCCCGGTAGATCTGCTCGGCGAGCATCGCCCGGGCGAGCAAATGCGGCCACGTCATGGCCCCGAATGACAGCACGAGATCGGCGCGCTTCAGCAGCTGTTCACCATGCCCGTTTGCGCCGCCGATCAGGAAACAGATGTCCGCCACTGAATCGTCACGCCAGCGTTGCAATTGGCGGGCCAGGGCCTCGCTGTCGAATGCCTTGCCCCGCCGGTCGAGCGCCACAACCTTCGCGTTGGCCGGGACGGCCGTCAGCAGCAGGTCGCCTTCGCGCTCGACCAGCCGGGCGGGCGGGAGTTTCTTCTTCTCGTCGAGCTCGCGCAGCGCGAGTGGCCAGCGAATGCGGCTGGCATAGTGCTCGTAAAGATCGCGCTCGGGGCCGCGTCCGGCGCGTCCGATGGCGATGATCGTGAGTTTCAAGCTCGCTTGCGCCGGGCCTTCGGAGCCGCTCTGGGAGCTTTGACCGGCTTGGCGGCCGCCTCGGTTTCCATCGCCCACATCTTTTCGAGCGCGTAGTGAGCGCGCGGCTCGGGGCGGAAGACATGCACCACAACGTCGCCGGCATCGACCAGCACCCAATCGCCGCCCTGCTTGCCTTCGACCGGGATGTAGCCGTGGCCGGCGGCCTTCAGCCGTTCGGCGAGGTGGTCGGCGATGGCGACGACCTGGCGGTTCGAGCGGCCGGAGGCGATCACCATATAGTCGGCGAAAGCCGATTTGCCCTTGAGATCGATGACGACGATATCCTCCGCCTTGTCATCGTCGAGCGACTGACGCACCAGCCTGAGCTGGGCCTCGGTGGTGGCGCTGCGGTCGGGCAACGCGCGGTTGGCTTCGGGAATGGTCTTTCCTTTCGTTCTCGTTCGTTGCGGCCGCACGGCGCGGATCGCCGTGGCGGAATGCGTGTCGAGCCGGCTCGGGAGGAAGCACCAGGCCGGCGGCTGGCTGGTGGCGAGGCTACGGGCCTGCTCCGCCCTCACACGGTAACGGGCCAACGTTCGTGGGGCTGCCGACAGCAGCGCCGGATAACGCCAGCCCGGACGGGCAAAGGCCGCGATCGGAATGGCGGCGAACAGGTCGCGCCAGTTCTGCCAGTGAACCAGCTGGGGCAGGATATCGGCGCCCATCAGCCAGACGAAGCGCGCCTTGGGATAGAGCCGTCGCAGCGCCTGCACCGTGTCGAGGGTGTAGCGAGTGCCGAGCGCCAGCTCCGGCGCCTCGACCTTGATGCGAGGGTCGCGTGCAACGTGGCGGGCGCGCAGCAGGCGGCTCGCCAGCGGCTCCATGCCGTCGCCGCTCTTCAGCGGATTTTGCGGTGAGACCAGCCACCATACCTCGTCGAGGCCAAGCCGGCGCAACGCCTCGCGGCTGACATGGAGATGGCCTTCGTGCGCCGGATTGAACGAACCGCCGAGCAGGCCGATGCGGCGCGTCGTGTCGCGCGGCACGCCGGGCATTGGATGAAGCGGTGACGTCACGCCGGGAAGCTCATGGACGCACGGTGCCGGTGCCGCGCACGATGTTCTTGTAGGTCGTGAGCTCGACCAGCCCGACGGGCCCGCGGGCGTGCATGCGGTTGGTCGAGATGCCGATCTCGGCGCCCAGGCCGAATTCGCCGCCGTCGGCGAACTGGGTGCTGGCATTGTGCATGACGATGGCGCTGTCGACTTCCTGGATGAATCGGCGGGCCGTCGCCTCGTTGTCGGTGACGATCGAGTCGGTGTGCTGACTGCCGTAGGTCGCGATGTGGCGCACGGCACCCTCGACGCCGTCGACGGCGGCCACGGAGATGATCGGCGCCAGATATTCGGTGCGCCAGTCCTTTTCGCTCGCCGGCAGGACGCGCGCATCGCGCTTCTGCACCTCGCCGTCGCCGCGCACTTCGCAGCCGAGATCGAACAGCCTGTCGGTGATGGTCCTCAGGTGCGTGTCGAGCGCGGCCTTGTCGATCAGCAAAGTCTCGGCCGCGCCACAGACGCTGACGCGGCGCATCTTGGCGTTGGCAACGATGTCGCGCGCCATGGCGATGTCGGCATCGCGGTCGACATAGACATGGCACAGTCCCTCGTAGTGGCGCAGCACGGGCACGCGGCTCTCGGCAGTGACCCGGTCGATCAGCGAGCGCCCGCCGCGCGGCACGACGAGGTCGAGCCAGTCCATCGCCTTCAGGAGCTCGCCTACCGCCGCCCGGTCGGTGGTCGGCACCAGCTGCACGCAATCCTCGGGCAGGCCGGCCGACGCGAGCCCCTTGCGGATCAAACCAACGATGGCGCGTGAGGAATGGAAGGAGTCGGAGCCGCCACGCAGGACCACGACGTTGCCGGACTTGATGCAGAGGGCTCCTGCGTCGGCGGTCACGTTGGGGCGCGCTTCGTAGATCACGCCGATCACGCCGATCGGCACCCGCACGCGGCTGAACTTGAGGCCATTGGGCCGCTGCCACTCCTCGACCAGCGCACCGACCGGATCGGGCAGGGCGACGATATCGTCGAGCCCCTTGGCCATGCCCTCCACCCTCGCCGGATCGAGCAGCAGGCGATCCTGCATGGCCTCATTCATGCCGGCCTTCCTGGCGGCTTCGACGTCGAGCGCGTTGGCGGCCAAGATCGCGGCGCTGTCGGCGCGGATCAGGCGCGCAGCTTCGGTCAGCGCCTTGTTCTTGGCCTCGGTGGCGGCGTTGCGCAGTTCCGCAGCGGCACGTTTCGCGCGCTGTCCGAGCTTCGCCACGATGGCGACCGCATCCTCCGGGGGCTTGGTCTGCACGTTCATCATTCTACCACCAGATCGTCGCGATGGACGATCTCGTCCCGGCCGCGAAAGCCCAGCAGCTTCTCGATCTCGGCGCTCTTTCGTCCGGCGATCCGGCGGGCCTCTTCGGCGGCATAGGCAACGAGGCCGCGTGCCAGCAGCTTGCCCTGCTTGTCCTTCACGTCGACCACGTCGCCGCGCTTGAATTCGCCGTCGATGGCGGTGACGCCCGCCGGCAGCAGGCTCTTGCCGGCGGCCAGCGCCTTCACTGCGCCGTCGTCGACCACCAGCGCGCCGACCGACTTCAGCGAGCCCCTGATCCACTTCTTGCGCGCCGAGAGCGGCGAGGCCTCGGGGAGGAACCAGCTGCATTTGGCCTTGCCGTCGATCAGCGCACCCAGCGCGCCGACGTCGCGGCCGTCGGCGATGGCCATGCGGCAGCCGGCGGCCATGGCAATCCGGCCGGCCACGAGCTTGGTCACCATGCCGCCGTTGGACAGCATCGAGGCAGCGGTACCCGCCATCGCCTCGACCTCCGGCGTGATCTCGCGGATCTCGGGGATGTGGCTGGCCGACTTGTCGCTCCTCGGGTCGCCGGTATAGAGCCCGTCGATGTCGGACAGCAGCACCAGCGTGTCGGCCGAGATCATCTCGGCGACTCGCGCGCCCAGCCGGTCGTTGTCGCCGAAACGGATTTCATCGGTGGCGACGGTATCGTTCTCGTTGATCACGGGAATGGCCTTCAGTCCCAGCAAGGTCGCCATGGTTTGCCGCGCGTTGAGATAGCGGCGCCGTTCCTCGGAATCGTCGAGTGTCAGCAGGACCTGCGCCACGGTGATGCCGTGCGTCGCGAGCGCCTCCTGATAGGCATGAGCGAGACGGATCTGGCCGGTCGCTGCCGCGGCCTGGCTCTCCTCGAGCTTCAGGATGCCCGAGGCGAGCTTGAGATGGGTACGGCCCAGGCGAATGGCGCCGGAGGAGACCAGCACGATCTCACAGCCCTTTTTGTGCAGACGCGCCACGTCGCGTGCCAACGCCTCGAGCCAATCGCGGCGGACGATGCCCTTCTTTTCGTCGACGAGAATGGAAGAGCCGATCTTGACGACCAGCCGTTTGGAGCTGGCCAGATCGATGCCAGCTCGGGACATCAGGCAGCCGCCTTCTGGGCCTGCATCTCGACGAGCCTCATCAGCTCGCCCAGCAGCTTCTGCACGCCGGCACCCGATACGCCAGAGATGACGTGCACGGTCTTGCGGCTCGCCCTGGCCAGCGCGGCACGCTTCAGCTCAATGTCCTCTTCGGTCATGGCGTCGGTCTTGTTGAGTGCCACGATCTCCTTCTTGCGCGCGAGATTCCCGCCGTAAGCACGCAGCTCGCCGCGCACCGTCTTGTAGGCGGCCGCAACATCGTCCTGCGTGCCGTCGACCAGATGCAGTAGCGCGCGGCATCGCTCGACATGGCCGAGGAAGCGCGTACCGAGACCGGCGCCTTCGTGCGCGCCCTCGATCAGCCCCGGGATGTCGGCCATCACGAATTCGCGGTTGCCGACCTTCACCACGCCGAGGCCGGGATTGAGCGTGGTGAAGGGATAGTCGGCAATCTTGGGCCGCGCATTGGAGGTCGCGGCGAGGAACGTCGACTTGCCGGCGTTGGGCAGACCGACAAGGCCGATATCGGCGATCAGCTTCAGCCTCAGCCAAATCCAGCGCTCCTCGCCCGGCCAGCCTTTGTCGGCGCGGCGCGGCGCGCGGTTAGTCGAACTTTTGTAATGAAGATTGCCGTAGCCGCCGTCGCCGCCCTTGGCGAGCACGACTTTCTGGCCGATCTCCGTCATGTCGGCGAGCACGGTCTCGTTGTCTTCGTCGAGGATCTGCGTGCCCCGCGGCAGGCGCAGCACGACGTCCTTGCCGTTGGCGCCGGTGCGCTGGCTGCCCGCGCCCTGGTGGCCGGTCTCCGCCTTGAAATGCTGGGCGTAGCGGTAGTCGATCAGCGTATTCAGCCCGTCGACACATTCGGCGATAACGTCGCCGCCCTTGCCGCCGTCGCCGCCGTCGGGGCCTCCGAACTCGATGAACTTCTCGCGGCGAAAGCCGACACAGCCGTTCCCGCCGTTGCCGGAGCGGATGAAGACTTTGGCTTGGTCGAGGAATTTCATGGTTTGGGTCCAGAAAAGAGAAGGGGGAACGGCGAGCCGTTCCCCCTTCGCTGAGCCGATCGGACGGGAACGGTTATTCCGCTGCCTGCGCCGGCGCCGGGTTCACGTTCACCTCGACCTTGCCGCCCGAGCGGGTACGGAACGTCACCACGCCGTCGGAGGTCGCGAAGAGAGTGTGGTCGCGGCCGACACCGACATTCTGGCCGGGGTCGAACTTGGTGCCGCGCTGGCGCACCAGGATGTTGCCGGACAGGACCTTCTGGCCGCCGAAGCGCTTCACGCCCAGGCGCCGGCCCTTGGAGTCGCGGCCGTTACGCGAGGAGCCGCCTGCTTTCTTATGTGCCATCGTTGTACTCCGGTCGCTCTAGTTCAGGCGACGATCTGTTCGATCTTGACCACCGTCAGGTCCTGACGATGACCGTTCTTGCGCCGCGAATTCTGCCGGCGGCGCTTCTTGAAAACCAGCAGGTGCGGGCCGCGGGCCTGCTTGACGATCGAGCCCACGACCTTGGCGCCGGCCACCGTCGGCGCGCCGACCTTGTCGCCGACCATCAGCACATCGGTGAACTCGACCTTGGCGCCCGCCTCGCCTGCGATGTGCTCGACCGTGAGCGTCTCCTCGGCGGCGACCGTGTATTGCTTCCCACCCGTGCGGATTACGGCGATCATGACTACATCCTGTGCGCGAAACAGCGCGGCGGGCCCAAGAGACCCGCCGAAAAGAGGGCGGAATATACGCGCGCCGGCCCCCAAGTCAACGGCCGAAACCGGCGGATTTCCAGCGATTTCGGCCCTTTTTGCCGCTCCAGCAGCAGATTTGTTGCCCCTCCGGAGAGGCACCCCTATAAGGGCGGCCCCGGTCGGAGAGGTGCCAGAGTGGTCGATTGGGACGGTCTCGAAAACCGTTGTGCGTGCAAGCGTACCGTGGGTTCGAATCCCACCCTCTCCGCCATTTTCTCTCTGATAAGTCCAAAATATGGGCCTTTTGGAGGGAAAGAGCGTTCTTACCCACCAATTTACCCACCATACGCAAGCGGAGCGGGGCGGCAAGGATGGGCTACTGGGGCAATGTTCATCGGCGGGCGTGGCTCGACACTGCCAAGGCCGTTGGTCTCGAGGGCGAGCGTTTCTGGGTGTTCCTAGTTCTACAGCTCGTCGTCGCCATCGCGATCTATGCCGGGTTGGGCGAAGCTGGCCTCGAAAAGGCTGCGCCATCGCGCGTTGTTGCGACGGCGGCACCGTTTCTTGCCTTTCCGATAGTCTACGCCCTCAAATTCATTAAGGCCCTGCCTGCGTTGGCGGCAGCAGATCGGGCTAATATTGACGATCTGCAAGAGCAGCTCAACGCTAAGCCGAAGCCGCCCTCGCAAGAGACATGGATTAACCCGCATGATGCCTACGTTCTTGCCTGCCGCCTTCGCGGCCTCGATGCAAAGTCTGATCCAACCGGCGACAGGCGCTACCAGATATTCGAAGATTTCAGGCAGTTCGCAGCCGACGATGAATTGAAGATCCGTGGGCGTCCGGTGGACGGCGGCGGCAGCTTCTTTATCGCCCCCCTAGAGTTTGTCCCTTCAGAGCATTGGCGCCGGTTCGGATTTAAGGAAGGCGCATATATCGCCAACGACGGCGACGTATCTGAGGTGACCACTGAGGATTCGTTGCCCTACGGACCATCCATTGGTCCCAGGCAGCATCCGTATTCCGATCTCTACTTGCGCAAGTCAGACGTAGAACGCCTTTTCAAACTCTGACAGCCAAGGCTCCGGCTCTAATCTGTAATCACCTGACGGTACGCTGCGCGCGCAGAGATTCGAGCAGGTACAGGTCGATCGCGCCAGCGACGGTCCAGACCCAGCTGTACGGCTGGGTCACCACTTGCACGCCTCCCTCAGAGGCTTGATCGCAGCTTCAAGCCCGGAAATGGGGAAGCTCAACGTCTGGGGACCCTTGCTGTACGGCGCCAAGCTTACAACAAGCTCTGTCCTGCCAAGCAGCTTCTTAGCGAAAGGAATTGCGGAGCTCGAGAAGACCGCCGCACCGTCCGTAGAGGGCTGCCACCATTCCGTTACAATCGGATCCTTGTCGGTGCGCCATTTGACCTGGTGGCCTTCGGTACTTCCGAGATATGAAGGCCAAGCAATCAACACCTCCGTCGTATTCTTACGGCACCGAACGAACAGGCCGCCGTGCTTCTGTTGACCGAAGTCGGTGAGAACGGCGTCGCTGGAAATCAAACTGAGAACAATGGATTTGCTGCCGTCCAGTTTGTCTACGCTCTCGGACTGCACCCAGAGCGAATCGGTAGAGGGCGACTTCGCCTGGATGTCGGCTGCGTTGAGGTAGCAATCGACTTGCGCTTCAGCTGTTTCCTTTGACTTGCATTCTCCCAGCCGCGTTGTGAGAGCTTCAAAGCATGCTGCCTTGGCATTCGCTGAGGGCTGTTCCGAGCATCGTAGTGCCTCTTGGCGAAGCCCGTTTCCGTCCTGCGCCCAGGCTGCGGATGTTAAGAGGAGCGCACAAACTCCCCAGACAAGCCCAATTGACCGCGACAAGCCCATTTCCCTGCTCCGAAGGGTCATCGGCGCCGCCACCTCAGCAGGGTTGCCGCAACCCTTTCCCCGTTTTGGTTGCAAGCTGCAGGGTGACACGACTAGAAGTAACGTCTCAAGCTAAAAGCATTGCGATAGAAAGCACTTGCCGGCCGACACATCATCTCACTGGCCTAGATTGGACTTGGTCGCAGCCGACTCGCCACCTAACGAGACGCGGCATTGGACCTCCAGCGGGAAGACTAGATGATCCTGCCTGTGGAACGTGTCCCTGGCACCTAGCGGACGAAAGGCTTGCAGCGAAAGCCTTGGTGGTCTGTTGGCGTTGAATGCTGACCCAATCTGGGCCCGTCGACCAGCACGCGGTGGCCGCATTCGCATACGACACCTAACGGCCGGATGCATCGACGACCAAGCTTCTCGACCGATCGGCTAACGACGCGAGTCTATTGCGAGTGATCGTCCTCGTCCGGGGGAGGCGGCCGCAGCTGGAGAAACGGGATGTCGGAATGGCCTTCGACCTGCCGATTGGCGTCCTCCCGGCGCCGCCGCTCGGCGAGCGACAGCCGCACGACATGCTCATGCTCGGGGGCCGGCTGATAAAACTCACTGATGTGATCGGTCGGCGGTCGGCACCGCCGCCAAATGCGCTCGAACTCCCACCAGAATTGCTGGTAAGCGCACTCGTCTGTTCCATTGTTCACCCAGAGCACCACGGGGGTGTCCTGAACGTGTTCGCCGGGCCGATAGTATTGAGTAAGGCTCATGCCGCCCACCATCACCAGCTTCCAGTTCGGCATATTATTGTAGAGTCTCAGGTCGAGAGACTTGTTGGTTTTCTGCAGAGCCGTCACGTACCGAATCGTTCTTTCAATTTCGCGGCGATAAACCTCGATGCTTTGCTCGACGGAGGCGGCGCGGTCGGCCAGGAAGGGACTGTCTGGGTGCAGGAGCGCAATCTCAAGTCGCCCCTCGTAGTTGCGAACGACGTCGTACAGGGGCGCTTCCTTCTTAACGAAGGTGTTCCAGCCTGAGGCGCCCAGGATGCGCATGTGCTCGCGACCATGCGGCGTGCTGGCACTAGCCTTGATCAGTTCCCACGCCGCCGACGTTGGCAGCTCTTTCGACTGGGGATGGAAGTAGCCGCGCAGACCGACTGCTTCCATGTATCGCGCGCCGCGCAGCAGGTTTCGGACCCGAGGGACTTGAACCCAGGCGAGGCCAGCGAGAGTGCCGACCAGGGCCGCCCCTATCGTCGTTATGACCGGGTGACCTGCGAGGTCGTAAACGATCGGCCTAATCGTGGCCTTGATGCCAAGCCAATATGGCCGGGCGTCGCTCCACATGCGGGCGACATCGAAATTGTCGCTGGCGACCCAGACGACCAGCGCTGCTAGCGCCGCTAGGGCTCCCCAAACCGACTTCCTTGGAGCTTCACGCCAAGCGTCCGCGATTCCCTGGCGGACCTTTTCTTTGAACCACTTGACCATCGACGCGCCCCCCGCCGCGTCGCGCGATTTTTGTCGGCTTTATCCTTCGGCTTTGTCGTGAACTTCGATGAGGCCGGAAGCTTTCAACCCGCGCGTATCAACAATGAAGGCAACCCGCGGATCGACTCGCATGACCTTTCGGAGAGGCATGTTGCCGCTCGCAAACCTAGCCGTGCCGAAGAAGCACAGGCAGGCCACGGCGGCCACAAACGGCAGAACGAGAAGGCTGGGCATCAAATCGACCGTAATCGCTGGTTGTAAGGACACGCGGGTTTATACACGCTGACATGGCAGATGCAATAACCTCTCCAACGAGACGGTGCGACTGGCGGTTGCATCAGGGCTGCCACGCGGCGAGTGTGACCCAAGGGAAGGTGAAACGTCAACACGCAGCTGAGGGCCATTTGGTGGCCGGAAAATGGACGTTCATACTTAGCTCGGCTGGTTCCCGCGCCTCTAACCACGCTGCCTTGGCTCTCAGGCTGATCCAAATTCCTTCAAGTCAGCGACGAGCGAAACCCCATTTTCGCTGATCGGCAACCTATCCAAGATTGCCCGGCGCAACTCGGGGCACGTCGTGGGCGCAGGCCATGAAACTCTCGACCGTCAGCCAGCCCGCCTGGCCATCATCGTCGTGGCAAGCAGGTGCCGGAACCAGTGCTGCGTCACTTGGCGCATCAGCTTGCGGTCGTACCAAGCGTGGCCGAATCGCCTGCCGTGCTTTCTCGAGGTGCCACTGCTGGCGTAGCTGGAGGGTCTGGACCAGCGCCTGGCAAACGGCAGAAGCCCACACGTCCTAAGCCGGCCGCCAAGCTCGCAAGGGTTGCGACCGTGATGCCACTGTAGCTCCGAGCCTTGCCGAACAGGACAACCTGTCGTTCACTCCAGCGGCGGGGGCGCAGGGAGGACTGCGCATGAAGGGGAAACGACGCTCCAAAAGGAAAACGGCTTCTCAACCACCGCCCGGTAATGTGGTGGTGCCATTCATCACGATCCCGAAGTTACCGGAAACGAAGACCTATCCATTTTCATCGTTCAAGTTCCGTCTGCGGAATGGGTTCGTCGGTGTTGTGGAGGTTCCCGAGGCGGAAGCTGACCGTCTTTGGTACAGCGTTCAGCAGCCGGACGACTTCCACAACTTCGTCGTTTTTGAAGGCTCTGGCCGGTATATGGCGCTCAACCTGCGCCATGTCGTGGCCAGCCAATTCGATTTAATCGGCGAAGACGGGCTTCAGGGCACCGACTTGGAGCCCAACGCGACTGTCGACATTTACTTTGCCGATTCGCCGACGCCCTTGGTGCTCGAAGTTTATGAAGATACCATGACGATCGAGGAGTTCGACGTTGCGGGCGTGGACGACAACGACCTCTGCCAGATTGCCAACCTCTTCCACTATTTTGAGTACTCCCATGACGGTTTCGACGTCGCGGAGCGGCTTCGTACGGAGGACGGGTCGATTGTGTGGCTCCGAATACACGAAATCTCGTTCGCCTCGGTGCCGATCGGCCACTTGAAGAAAGCCAGCGACACGCAGCCCGTGGAGAAGGCCGGAGACTAGAAAGCAGTGGGCCCCGCGCATCCGGTGGGGATGGCGGGGCCAGTCTTGTGCGGTCGATGGCTACAGCGGCCACACGGGAGGATATGAGCCGCAGGCGAAGACCGTCAGCAGGAGGCGAACGCGGTTCATTGGTCGCCCTCTGCGGCACGCCAACCGCCGCGTTTCACTGTGTCGAATAGCGTCTGACTGGAGTTCACGGCGTCAATCGCCCGCATGATTTCGTGATGTGTTGCCATCGCAAGGGCAGCGACCTTCTGCCATTCGACGGCGCTCGCCTCGTCGTCTGCGCTCTGCGATTCGGCCATATCGGCAATGACCGATGCGAGGGATTGGGCGTTGCCGGTAGCCCCGCGTGCGCTCCGCAGTGCAACAGTCAGCCCGTAACCCCATAGTTTAAGGGCCTCGGCCGGACGCACGCGCGGGAGCCGATTGCCCCGCGCCTTGGTTACTTTGCGTGCCATGGCTACACCGCCTTTCTGAGTTTGCGGCCAGAGGCCAGCAACGCAACATCGCGGCTCGCAGCAGCCACCACCTTGCGGCGATAGCGGGCGGGAATGGCACCCGGATATCTCACCAGCCACAACAGCCGGTCATACCTTTCCTGAGCCGTGCGCGCGGGCATCTCGATTAGTAGCGAGAGACACGCGCGACAGAGGAGCCACCCTGCCGCCATGGCCTCAGCCTTTGTGCAGCCGTACTCCTTGGCCGTCGAGGTAGGCGACTGATCGGCATCCCAGGGCCAAAGACATCCGCTCGCCAACGCATACGAAAGCGTAACGAGATGCCTCAATTGTGCGGGTGTGTATTTCCTTCCCTTGACCACTTCTCTCATGTCGTGGAAGGCGCGCCGGCAAGTGATCCCGTAGCGCGCAAGTGTCACGTCCGCGTGCAATTGCTGTAGGGTCACGGTGTCAGCGTTGGCAGCGGGATCGCTCGCCGATGCGGTTTCGTCGGCTTGCGTGGCGTTGGTGGCGTCGAGCATGGTGGCCCTCCCTACGCCAGAGCCGTGCGAGCGGCGACATAGGCCCGCGCCGCCTTGATGAAGCCCCGCAGGAGGTAGCGGTAACGCTTCACCCACGCGGCGCGGTACTCGGCACCGGAGTAGGCGAGCCGAGCCCAGGGGCCGCGAGCGTCGCTTTCGTGGGCCTGGACATGCGACAGCCAGTTGAGTGCCGTAGCCGCCCTGGCCTCATGCGGCTGGAAATAGGCCTGCTCCCAACCGGCGTCCCGCCGTTCGGTGAACATCATGTGAGCGCCCGTATCGTGCGCGATGCGCCGAACGTCGGCCGTAGCGTGGTCGACCTCAGCCGTGCAGACCGCCGCGATGTAGGGGCGGAAGCGCTGGCCGGGCAGATCGTGGGCAGGGAGCGCCACACGCCGATTGCGAATGGTGGTATGGATATCGGTAGCCATGATCCGGGTTCCTTTCACGGTGTCCGGGTTGCGGTTAGAGCCTTGGGGAAGCGCCAACTTCCCCTTGGCTCGCTTTTAAGGTATAACCTAAATATGGCGAAGTCAATAAAGGTTATACCTAAAAAGAGAGGGCGGCCGGCTACTGGGAAAGACCCTCTCCTGGCCATTCGGGCGCCCTCCGTCCTGATCGCTGCAATCGATGCATGGGCCGCCAAGGATGGGCTCGCCCGCAGCGAGGCGGTGCGTCGCCTGATCGAGGCAGGGCTAAAGGCGAACAAGCGTTCAAAATGAATTGGCGAAGGGGGCTATTCCGGATTTGGCTTGTGTCTGCCGCCGCTTGGATCGTGGCCGCCGGTTGGTACAACCACATCTACGAATGTTTCCCGATAAAGCTAGACAAGACTAGCGAGATGCTCGGACTACATTGTACTCAGGGATCGCCAAACATAGGCGGATGGCGAACGATAGTCCCTATTTGGGAAGCTATTAGTTGGATTGCGGGACCGCCGCTCGGCTTTCTAGCGGCGGGTCTCTTGGCGATCTGGATCATCACCGGCTTTCGCCGATAAGGCTATTAACCAGCAGGCCTCCGGCAACGTGCTGGCGGCGGCGGGAGCGAGATCTGCGGCCCAATTTCAAAGTCGCACCCACATGCGTCATGTTCAGCGCCAGCCGCCGATTTATAGATACATAATACTTGCCGAGTAGGTGCACTCGGTAGGAAACTCTACCACGCGTGCATCTTTTTGGGGGGATAGATGAACGTCCGCCAAATATTATGTGCCATATTGATTGTGTTCAGTGCGACTACAGCGAGAGCACAGAACCAGATTGCCACTTGGGGTGAGGCAGGCGGGTGGAAAATCGCAGTGGATCGCACTGTGGGAGATGGGTGCTTCGCTCTCGGCGCATTCAATGGGGGGACAGTTACCCGCATCGGCTACGATGCCAATCAGTCCCAGATCTATTTGTTATTCGCCGATGAAGCCTGGAAGTCATTGGAGGCGGGCAAGCTTTATCCCGTCCGCATTCTCTTTGATGGAGGCAATCCCTACGAAGGGGAGATGCGAGGGCAACAACTAGGAAACATGGTTGTACTTGCCCATCGCAATCTTAGCACCGATTTTGTGAAGGACTTCATGCAGCGTAACAGCATGCAGGTCTACTATAGGGGCCAGCCGTTGTTCAGCATTTCTCTTAGGGGGACCTATGCCGCGATTGCCGAGGTAATTAATTGCCAGCGCGAGTTCGGATTCGGCAAGGCGAACCCCGCCGGCAATGCAAGTGATCAAACGCGGAAACCAGACCCCTTCAGATAGCCACCCGAGTCTCCCGCTATGAGTTACTGCGGGCACGCGCGATTGCATTAGCCTCCTCGGAAGCCGACGCTGAATGGCACGCCCACGCCACCGTGCCAGATCCAATCAACGTCCCGGCCACAGCCCGGACATTGATACCGCTGGTTCGCGACATCGATCGACGACCAGGGCGGCCGATCAAATCGAACCTCGCGAACCTCCCACGGTGGCACGCAGCGTTGACAGAATACGTCGGCGAATCGAATTGAGCTACCGGGCTTCACGCGCTCGATAGGGACAATGGACGGCGCCCCCATGCCGCCGCACTGGCCGCACCGGAAGCGCGAGCTGGCGAACGGGCGACAGGCGAGCGCGGGGGCGGAAGCGTCAACCGAACCGTAGCGCTTGCACCCAAGGCACCATACCCGCAGCTCGAGCCCGAGCCGGGCGATGTCGCCGAATGTCGAGATGGGGAACGCAACGCGCGCAAACGACATGACCGCACTCCAAGGTGCGGCCGGATTTCCCCGTCCCCAGGTGCCTCTCATACCGCCTCCCAGGAGCGAGCGCGAATCCTATGTCGTGGGCACTGCGAACCTCGAAGCAATTACCGACATAGTGCACGACTTTTGTATCGCTGGCAGGACACGGGGGATTATCCACGAAGGCCGCGCAGCGCCTCGTTTGCATCCTTTTTCGGGAGGCACGCTTCCCTGAGGCGTTGCGCGAATTTTCTGACTGTGTAGCGCAAGGTATCGAGCCGCTTGGCATCTGCAACTAGGCCCTGCTCTGTGATGGATATGCGGCGCCCCTCGGGCTCTCCGGTGTCGGGGCTCTTCCATACGCGGGAGAACGATAGCTGTTTGGTCTTTTTGTCCCACCGGGTGATGTAACTGTGAAGGATATCGGATCTGTCTTCGTGCGCTTTGTTGATTCGCTGGAGCAGTTTCAAACCCTGCGCGCGAAACGGTTTCATCGACGGCAAATGAAGGAAACAGTTCCACAGAAATTCCAGCTCTGTGCGGAAGTTGATCGGGTATTTCTTGCCGTACTTCTTTGCGCCCGGAATGTAGGTGTGCACCGAGTGCACCATCGCATCCACCCAGTACTCCACCTCGGCGTGATGTACTGCTATGCTTCCGATGGTGCGCAAAATCGAATTGCTAAGTTGATCTCCCGCCATGACCAAGCCCCCCCCAAACTTGACCCAGCCACAGAAGCGGTAGTGCGCCGGATGGTGGCGACTCCGCCTCAGCCAAAGAAGACGGTCAAGACAAAGCGCGGAACGGTAGCGGGAAGGCGAAGTTGACAGATCGCCAAATCCGCCGATAGGTCAGGCGCGCTATCATCTCTAGCGCCTGTGTTCGGTCCTCCAGTCCCACGCCTTCTCGCATTCGTGCGCATGCACGCCAGCGCGGGCCTGGATCGCGGCCTTCTCCTCGCTGATGTAGTCGCTGCTGTAGCGGGTGAATGCCCATGCCATCCCAAGCTTGACCATGCGAGCTTGCACATCTTTGCCGTTGGCTCGGCATAGGCCGATCGTGCGCCGATAGCGGTCGTGGCCGCGGTCCTCGCAGGTGATCGCCCTGCCGGCCATCAATTGCTCGAGCGCGAGTTTAGCCTCAATCCCGGCGGGCCAGCCATCGGTACAGGCTTGGTGCATCTCCGGTGCGTCAATGCCCCAGAGGCGGTAGATCGTGCCGTTAACGTGAATGGTGTCGCCGTCCGTAACAGTGACCTGTGCGGCCGCCGACGCGCTAGCAAGAAGAAGAGCCGCAATCGACAGCGCTGAATACTGCGTCGCCCCCATTTCTACCTGCTTTAGGACCATCCGCCGACGAGCCAAACGCCCTGCACCTCCTGAAACACTATCGTCAGCCAGTTCTCATAGAGAGTGGCGCCCTTGTAGGTGTAGACCTTGCATTGCCATGGCCGACCACCGGAATTTTGGCCGCAAGTTGAAAGGGACACTCGATTTGGTTGTCCAGCAATTGCCACTACTTGATCTTCGGTCATGCCCTGCTGAAGCCTGCGCGAAATCGAATCGTTCGAAGGGCCTGCCGGGACAGGATTCGTGTAATAGGTAGGTGCCGGAGCCTCGTCGCCACACGCTGCCACGAGGAATAAGCACATTGCGAATAGCAAAGAGACCGCCCCAGATTGCCTCATTCTCCGCCCCAAACGGTTGTAATCGAAAGCCTCCCACGACCCCACGTCTCAGGCAAGCTCGCAACAGTTGCGGTTGGTAAGGCGGGTCCGTACCCTTTGAAAGGGAATGGGGGCACGACGATGCCGATACTGCGTTGCATGTTGGTTATCGCTTTTGTGGTCTTTGCTGGCACTGACGCCGAATGCCAAGAGCGCGGCCGTATATTTCCCTATCAGTGGCCATCGGGTGTGCCTCAGGACGAGATCACTACGGCCGATGTTCAGCACGCCCTTGCGTGGACTGGGTACTACGCAGGTATGGCCGATGGCGGATACGGTCCTTACACGCGCCGAGCGGTCCAAGATTGGCTGGCCGCGAGAGGATTTCCGAAATCTGACACCCTAACAGGACCGCAAGCGGCCCAGCTTGTTTCGGAGGGTCTCAAACGTCGGGATCAATTCGGCTGGGCTGACTTGGTGGACGATGCTGTTGGGTTCTCAGTTGGCATCCCCACCGCGCTCTCGCAGCTACAGAGGCCGGAGCGCAACAACGGCATGCTTCAATATTTTGGCAAGGGGCGCGTGGCAGTAACGATTTCCGTGCAGCCCGCACTCGATGGCTGCGCGGCAATGGACGAAGCATACGATGCGGTATTGAACCTGAAGGAGAACCGACCCGATTACAAAGCCAGGAAGGACGACTGGTTCGTTGTTGCTGGTGATGCTCCTTATGGTCACTTTTACGTCCGCGCCCAATGTCGCAAGCAAGGTATCGTGGGGGCGGTAATGAAGATGGCGAACGGAGAGGATCTTAGTTTTCTCTACGTCGCCTTTTCCAATAGCCTTTCGCTGCGGCCAGTCCTGTATCCATTCGCCGTTCCCGCGCCACGGATAGTTCGTCCCGCTCTTCAATCAATGGCCGCGGTTGCGGCGTCGCCCCCGCCACCCCTCGCTCAGGACACATCGATCGATCGGTCCGGCAAGACCGCCTCACTCTCGCTCGTTCTCTCCAATGGCAAGGAGCTTCGCGCCCAAGACGTCTTTGCCCATGCATCTCAGGCAGTCTATGTGGTCGATGCTGGAGAAAGGCAGGGCTCAGCCGTCGCAATCAGCGAGCGCGAACTCCTGACGAATTGTCATGTCGTGCAAGGCAATTTGTCGGTCGGACTTCTTCATGAAGGCACAAAACAGGTCGCTTACGTGGTCTCGGCAAACAAAGCGGCGGACCGATGCATCCTTGCGGTGATGCACCCCCTTCCTGTGTGGGTGAAAATTAGACCCTATGCTGACGTAAAGGTCGGGGAACACGTCTATACCATTGGCAGTCCCAAAGGGCTCGAGCTGACTCTTGCCGAGGGTCTCGTATCCTCAAAGCGCGCCATAGAAGGCGGTAGTCGCTTCATTCAAACAAGTGCTCCGATATCACCTGGGTCCTCGGGAGGTGGGCTGTTCGATGCTCAAGGCAATCTCATTGGTATTACGACCTTCATGCTGCGGGATTCACAGAATTTGAACTTCGCAATCGCGGCAGAGGAGTACGGCAAATAGCGACGGGGGCTGAGGCACGAAATCTGACTCAGGGATTCGATTTAGGGTCCGGGTGGACTCCACACCTACCTCTTCGCCATCAAAACCGCTGTACGAGTCCCTAATGGCCGGGAAACGCCATTCTGGGAAATGACCGCGTAGCCCCGAAGTGGCTAATGCGTGGCCGGGTGCGGCAGGGCGTTTCGCTCCAACGCGAAAACCACATGCTGCAGGCAAAGCCCATATGGCGTCTCTCGATCCGAGGACGGCAATGCGTCAATGAGCGACTGAAGCCAGTCCCGCATTTGCTTGGCGTCAACCACCCTGGCTTTGATCATGCCCGCGAGGATCGCAATCTGGGTTGCGAGTACCGCGCTCGCCAAGTCAACTGCCGGCTTCGGGCCTGCGCCAACCACAGATGTATCGCCGTTCGCAGTTACGGGGCTGAGAGTGTCTGCCATGTCATTCTCCTATGCAGGTTGAGCGGCCGCGGCGGCCCAGAAGGTGGGAAGATCTATGCCGAGATTGGAGATCATTGTGCTGTAGGGCACTGACTGAAGGTCGCTCAGGTGCCAGTTGTCCGAGTCCCACAGTTCCTGTGTCAGTGAGTCCGCTGCCTGCACGGCCGAGCGCGCAGCATCCAGTTTCCCGGCTGCCGCGAGCTGACGCATTATCTGCGAACGCTTAAGCTGCTGGGCCGTGGTCGCCGCCTGTTCAAACGCCATCAGCTCGGGAGTTCCATCGGCCAGATATTCCTGCCCGTCGCGCTGGGCATTGGCATACAGGCCATTGATCTTGCCGTTGCCGTCACGAGAAACGAACCAGCCCATCAGTTATCCTTCCCTCTGCGGTCGTACCAACCCTCGGTCTGCAGGTAGTTGCTGGACGACGAGGAGTTTGCCGCCCACTGAATTTTGGCGGCCGTGTCCGTCACAAGGGTCCAATACCCGACGACATCCGAGTTTGAGCCTCCGATGCTGTTCAACGGCGGCGTTGATCCAGCAGACGCAGCCTTCGGGCGGAGCATGATCTTCTGAGTGCCAGACGAAGACTGCGCAGAACCATACGCCTGGACCTGTACGCCAGTCGGTACCGTGAGGGTCAAATCGACGAAGGTGGTCGTCAGTGACACCGCACTAGCGTCGAGAACTGGTGTTACCCAACGGAAATTGTCGCCCCACTGGACGAACGCGAGGATGTGCGCGCTGCCATCCGTCTTGAACGAGCCGATTCGGCGCTTCAGCGTGTAGGTCGCGGGAAGCGTCGGGCTGCTGGCATTGGTTGAGGCCAACAATGCAGGCGATGCACCCGCAGCTTTCGAGATGGCATAGACGTGATACCAAGTGCTGGCCGCCAGTGATCCTGCGTCAAGGCCGTTTGCGCCTACCGTCGTGCAGTCGATGACGCCGGACAACAGAGACAGCATATAGGCGTTGGTATCGTCGGTGCAGATACCCGCCGCGACATCGAGCTTGGTATTCGGCGTCGTGCCATCGTTGGAGAGCGCGAGGCCTGCGAGATAGGAACGCAGGGCTGCGCCGCCTACGGCATTGGTAATCGCTGTCCCGGTAAAGGCGGTTGAGGCGGCCTTGGTGGAACTATCGCCCACAGCCTGCGTCGGCACGAGAGCTGAACCGCCCGTGAAATCGTTGGCTCCAATATAGGTATTGGCCGCGGCAACGAGTGCCGGCTTGCCACTGACGCTCACCAGATGGAATGTCGGCGTTCCGCTCGAGACGGCCGCGACGCGCACCTCCACGATGGCATTCGCTGGCATGTCGCTGGCACGGAGAGCGGTGTTGTCCGCATACTTGATCGTTCCCGCCGTTAGGCCATTGGCCGCTAGCGTGGGCGTCGTGGTAGCGTTCGCGTGCGCCACCAGGAAGGCAAACATTTGCCCGACCGCATACGAGGTAATGGCGGGCGCGAGCGTGATCACATAGGCATCAGCGGCGCCGGAATCCGCGATGTAGGTCGATGTGCTGTCTTGTATTTGTCCGACGCTCGGGAACTGGTCCCGCGCCGTGGCATTGGAAACGCCCGTGAACTTGTGTGACGCGAGCGGAATGTCAGCCGTCACGGTAGATTGGCCGTCTTTGCAGATGACGTTCGTCAAACAGGTGTAGACATCATCCCGCAGCGCATTGAAGTCAGAGGGATTTGCCGTAGATCCCGAGGTCGCGGGATTCCATGAGCCGGGGAGGCTCGGCGCGCTCGCTACGCCACTTCCATTGTAGGGCATGTCACGAAAGTCCTTCCCCGAGTGGGATTGACCTTCGGACCGATCGCAGGCGCCGCCACTTCAGGGTGGCGACGGCTGGTTCCCAATCCAAAAGGGAATTTTTTAATCTTACTCCATAGCCGTCGCCATTGCCAGCGCGGCTCACAGTTCTTCGCCCAAGGAAGCGTGACGAAGAAAGTTATATGGAAGATGCCATCCATAGACCCTGTGATTGCGTGTTCGTCTGCACGCATGCTGGGGGGGGGGTCGTGAACGATCCGGCCGCCGTAGCACACAACCGAATGGCCGTACTGGACGCCGCTGCGTTGAACGGCGCCTATTCGCCACACTCACAGCCGCACCCCGAGTGTAGCAGTCTCATCTAGGAAGCTGCGCAACGCAGGGCCCATCGCCTGAGCGTGCGCTGCCAGGTGATTCGCGTAGCGCGCCGCAAGGTCAGGGTGATGTTGTTTCAGATACGCTGCACGGCCCTCATTCCATCCCGCGGGGCACGTTGCACACTCCGGAGCATGCGGTTTGTGGCGGTAGAACGGCAGTAGCGGCGCGCCGACTTCTTCGAGGTAGCCGAACACATCGGCATCCGACCAATCCTTGATCGCTGGCCAGCGCTCGCAGCCGTCACCGGAAAAGGACCGCCAAAAGACAGCGGGCACAGGATCGGTCCATCGCTGCGCATCGATCGCGAGCGTGAAGCCCTGCGCCCGCAGATAGTTACCCATTGGCTGCCAACGATTGGCGTTGCAGCAATCAACTGCGGGCACAATGAACGGGCCTGTATCGTCGGCGTGGCGCATTGTTGGAAATCGGGCAATGGGCACGAGCGGAGACGGCAGGCAGTTTTGGGCCCTCAACCACGCGCGGGCGTCGGTCGTGATCCGGGCAAAGTGCGGGACTTCCTTCTCTATCTTCGCCACCAGCTCGCACATCTCCGGCAGCAGGTCGCCCGCGTCGAGATGCACGACAGTCAGCCGGTGCCAATACGGGCGAAAGAGATGGACTAGCGCGAGCGAGTCCTTGCCGCCGCTAAACCACAAGGCAACGCGCGTGTGGCCGTCCAAGCGCGAGAAATCAGGGAGCGGGCGAGCCATCGTGCGGCCCAGATCCGGGTGGCTCACGCTAGAAAATCGCGGCAGATGGCAATTCGAGCCATCTCACGAGGAAGAACTTGCGCACATCCGAACCGAGGCTTTCGCCTGGATGCTCGCGCCGCCACCGCGCCTCCGCCTCTTCGACGGTTTCAGCATAATGCTTCCATATCACGACGGCTCGTTCCGGCTGTACGTCCCGTACAATTGGGGTAACACGCCTCGAAAAGTCACTCATTGGTCTAGCTCCTGACTTAGCTCGCACTGACGGCGAGCGATCCACTGCTTGCGCGTTTCGCCGCGGCTGTTGAGCGGCTCCGGGTCCCGCAAGGATAGACCGGCTTGCCGTGCTATCCATTGCTCGCGCGTTTCCTGCGGTGGCCGGTCGATCGCATCAAAAACTGTAGCGGCGCCGGCAGTGGCCGTTTCCAGCTTGTCCAGGCGAGAGCGAAGCGTCATTTGGACCACCCTGCGGGATAACCGCTGCGCCTACAGGCCTCGACCCATTCCTCCACCGTCGTCCGATGCGGCCCGGGCATGATCGCGACCGCACCCAAGGTACGTGCGCGGGCGGCGACGCTCTCGTCCGACTCGCAGTCCTCGCGGTACAGGACCATGGGTGCCCGAGGCTTGATTGGCTCGAGCCGTTCAACTCTGCTGATCAATCGTGAAGTCATTTGCTGCGCTCCTTCTTTTCCAAAGCCGATATCCGAGCCTCAAGCTCGACCGTCTCGATAGCCTTCCGCTTGATTTCAATGACGCCCGCCACCGCCGCGCCTTCGTCCGGAGTCAGATCCCCGGCAGCTACGGCATCGGTAATCGCCCCGAGCGCGGCCACCGTATCGGCAGATGTTTTGATAGCGGGGAGCGGCAGGCTGACAGGCCGACCTTTCCGCAACGGCCACAGACGGGACAGCACCAGCTCGGCAGCGCGCATGTCACCGCCCTTCGCTGCCTCCAATACCTTCTGCACAATCTCAGTGGCCTCGCCAGCCGCCAGCGCATCGAGCACCACAGAGGCACGATTGCGCGAGCCCTGGGGGCGACCCGCAGGATTGCCAGACTGCCCTGGCGCAAAGGTGCCGTCCTGCTGGCGCCCAGAATTGGCAGGCTTGCGCGGTGCTTTCCGGCTCATGCCGCACCTGCCATTGAGCCGTCATCGATGATCGTGTAACGGCCGGTATCCTCGTTCCAAACGCCCCGAATGGATCCAGGACGGCCGATTTCGGTGTAATAGCGAGACTTCGCGACCATGATCTCGGTCTCGTTCTCGCCCGTCTTACGGTAGAGCATGACGCCGATATCTGGCTTGTTGAACCAGTGGGCGGAGTCCGCGATGTCGTACAGCGTCGGACGGGGATACTGGCCGTTCCGGTCGCGCTGCATCTTAGCGGGATGGGCAACCACGATCAGGTGCACGCGATGCTGACGGGCGAAG
>DASRFX010000028.1:0-117331 GCA_035651335.1 Reyranella sp.
GGCAGCTTGACCGTCGTGTCGCCGACCGTGATCGCCTCGGAGGCGACGACGAAAAACCAGCCGCCCGACATCGACATCATCGTGTTCCAGATGAGCCCCGGGGCCGCGAACGGCGCCTCCAGACGCCAGAACTTCAGCCAGGGCGAAAGCTGGAAGTGGCGGCTCACCTCGTCGAGGTCGGCCGGAACGGTGCGCTGCGACTGGTAGAAGCTGAACGCCATGTTCCAGGCCTGGCTGGTGAAGATGGCGAAGATCGCCGCGCACTCCGCACCCAATTCGCTGCCCGGGAACAGGCGCAGGAAGAACGTCACCGTGAAGGTGAGGAAGCCCAGCACCGGCACCGACTGCAGGATGTCGAGCGCCGGCATGATCACCAGCTCGGCCTTGCGGCTCTTGGCGGCCAAGGTGGCGAAGACGAAGGTGAAGACGAGCGAGGCGATGATCGCCGCGAACATGCGCAAGGTGGTGCGCAGCGCATATTCGGGCAGGTTGGCCGGATCGAGCGTCACCGGATAGGCGACCAGCTTGGCGGCCGGCGCCGCCCATTCGCGCGCACCATGGGCCAGCACCACGAAGACGCCGGCGATCAGGATGAAGATCGCGAAATCGTAGAAGTTCGGCCGAAATCCCTCGCCGCCCAGGCCGAGCGGCGGGCTGCGTTTGGGTTGATCGGACTCCGGCTTCGCCATGGCTCCCCTTTCGGCGGCGAGCCATGCCAAGTCAAGGTGAAGTCAAGGCGACGTCAGGATGACGGGGCGATTACCCTCAAGAAAGCGCCTTGCTCATGTGCACCTGCCGGCGCGGCGCCTCGTCCTCCTCGCGATCGATGCGGTAGCCGAGCCGCCGATAGAGGGCGATGTTGGGCGCCATAAGGCTGTTGGTATAGAGCCGGACCTCGCGGCAGCCGGCTGCCAGCGCCAGTTGCTCGGCATGGGCCAGCAGCCGGCGGCCCAGTCCGCGGCTCTGATGGGCCGGCGCCACCGCCACGTTCACGATCAGGAACTGGCCGCGCTCGCAGAGCGTCTCGATCAGGGCGATCAGAACACCCTCCTCTTCCAGGAGGTCGAAGCGGTTCTTGGCCAGCGCCTCGTCATAGTCGACGCGCATGGGCAGCGGCTCGCGGCCGGTGACCGCGACCCATTTTTGGTAGGCCTCGCGCGTCAGCGCACGAACGGCGGCCGCGTCGGCGGCCACCGCCTGTCTCATGGTGATCATGGGAGAAGCCTCAGGCGACGGCGAGGCCCGTCGTCTCGTCCACGCCGGTCTTGAGGTTGATGCACTGCACCGCCGCGCCCGACGCTCCCTTGCCGAGATTGTCGAGCGAGGCCACCGCCAGGACATTGCCGTCGGCGTCGTTGCCGTAGACCGCGAGCTCCATCGAGTTGGTGTCAATCAGCCGGTCGGCGCGCAGATACCGGTCGCGCTCCAGCCACGTTTTGTCGCTGAGCGGCCGCGTCGTCACGAACGTCTCACCGGCGTAATAGTCGGCGAGCACGCCGTGCACGTCCTTGGCCGACACCTGCCGGGTCGTGATGTCGCGCGTGATCGGCACGGTGATCAGCATGCCCTGGGCATAGTGGCCGACCGACGGCACGAAGAGCGGCGCGTGCTTCAGCCGGGAGTATTTCTTCATCTCCGGCACGTGCTTGTGCGTGAGCTCGAGCCCGTACAGGCCGAACGGCTCGACGCCCTCCTTCTCGTGCACGGCGATCAGTTCCTTGCCGCCGCCGGTGTAGCCCGACACGCCGAACACCGCGGGCGTCGAATCGGCGCGCACCAGGCCGGCATCGACCAGCGGCCGCAGCAGGGCGATGGCGCCGGTCGGATAGCAGCCCGGATTGGTGATCCGGTTGGAATCGAGCAGCTGGCGCCGCTGCTGCCTGGTCATCTCGGGGAAGTTGTAGGTCCAGCCGTCGGCCACGCGATGCGCGGTCGAGGCGTCGATCACGACGGTATCGGAGTCGCCGATCGCCGCCACCAGTTCCTTGGCCGCGGCGTCGGGCAGGCAGAGCACGGTGATGTCCGAGGCCTCGGCGATCTCGGCGCGCTTGCCCAGATCCTTGCGGTCGGCCATCGGCAGCTCGAGCAGCTCGATGTCGGGGCGGTCCTTCAGCCGGTCATGGATCTGCAGGCCGGTGGTGCCGTGTTGGCCGTCGATGAAAATCTTGGTCTTGTTGCTGCTCATGGTCTTCTCTCTCGCGTAAGTAGGGCCTTCAGGGGAATGGCCGACTGGAGAAGAAGGAAGAAGGTGGTGGAAGCCGCTCGATCCTCTCCAGCGGCTTCTCGAATACGGCGCGGTTGTTACGCGCGCGCGTCTTCACGCCGCTTTTCGAAGCGGCGGCGTCGCGACCGGAAAGGGGCGAACGGGGTCATTGCGGGGCGGATATTTCATCCGCCGGGCAGGATGTCAAGCGGCGAGGCCTGGGTTAGGCTTCCTGTCCTAGCGCGGAGGGCGCCATGGCGAAAAAGGCAGCGCGAAAAGCGCGGTCCAAGCGCAGGACCAGATCTCGGGCCGACGGCCCGGCCGGCTACATCTGTTTGAACAAGCCGGTCTGTTACGCCTTCGATGTGCAGTTCCGGCCGAACACGGTCCAACTCGACAGTGTCGACCTGTTCGATTCGCAAGCGGGAGGCGGTAATCCCTGGACAACGATCAACGTCAACCAGCTCAGCGCCCAAGGCACGGCGGCGGCAATGGCCGCACTGCGCCGCGCTGCCACCAACGGAGAATTCATCCTCGATTGCGACGATGATTGTGAATGCGACCTGCCGAAGAATTGGGGACCGTGGGGTGGATGGAAGCGCCAAGACATTTCCGCTGGCTTCTCCATTCCCGCACCAAACCCGCCCCCTGCCCGCCTTCGCTACCGTGCCAATGGTACCGTTCAGGCAAGAGCGCGCATGAAGATCGGTGTTTGTATTGCCATCGAAACGTAGAGAGGCTCCATGACGGAATCCCCCCATCCCGAAGGCCTTTCCATGCTGGAGAAGCGCCGGATCGAGGCCGAGATCCTGAAGGAGGTCTATGAGACCCTGAAGGCGAGCCACGGCGAGGAGGTCGCGCGCAAGACGATCAGCGAATCGGTGCGCCGCTCGGCGATCGAGCAGGCCAAGCAGTTCGCCGCGGCGGCGCCGGGCGGCACCTCGCTCAAGGCGTTCCAGGATGTGATGCCGCTCTGGACCAAGGGCGGCGCGCTCGAGATCGAGGTCAAGGAGCAGACCGCCGACACCTTCGCCTTCAACGTCACGCGCTGCCGCTACGCCGAGACCTACAAGGCGATGGGCCTGGGCGAGATCGGCCATCTGCTGTCGTGCAATCGCGACGGCGCGTTCTGCGAGGGCTACGATCCCCATCTCCAGCTCGAGCGCACACAGACCATCATGCAGGGGGCCAGCCACTGCAATTTCAAGTACACCTATAAAAGATGAAGCGATGGCAGCAGGCCGCCACGTTCTTTCTCGCGACATTGGCGCTTGCCGCGCCCGGCGGTCCGGGTCGGGCGCAAGGCATGGCGCCGCTGGCGCCCGGCAGCGGCGAGCAGGTCGCGGTCGTTGCCGGCAAAACGCTCAAGGTCTCGACTTACCTGCCGAAAAGCTGCTCGCCGAAGCTACTGTTGATCGTCTTTCACGGCATCGATCGCAATGCAGACAGCTACCGCGATCGCGCCCGCCCGCTCGCCGACAAGCTCTGCGCGGCGATGATCGCGCCTGAGTTCAACTTTTCGAGCTTTCCTCGCAATCTCTACGCCTATGGCGGCCTTGAAGATCATGGGCACACGATCGAGGCCGGCTCGCGTACGGTCGATTTGGTCGAGCCGCTGGCCGACTGGGCGCAGTCCGGCCTGAAGCGACGCGGCCTACCCTACGTCCTGGTAGGTCATTCTGCCGGCGGCCAGTTCCTGAGCCGTGTCGCGGCTTACACTCCCGTTCAGGCAGTTCACATCGTCATAGCCAATCCCTCGTCCTGGGTGACAGCCAACACCACGGAGGTGGTGCCGTTTGGCTTCGACGGCCTGAAGGCGATGGGCGGCCCGGAGCAGGCACTGCGGGACTATCTGGGACGGCCGGTGATTGTCGCGCTCGGCCGACAGGATACTGGCAGTAAGGACCTCGACCAGTCGATCGAGGCGCAAAAACAGGGCAAGACCCGCTATGAGCGCGGAATCAACACCTACAATTCCGCAAAGGCTGTCGCTGCGCAGCGCGGCTGGGCATTCAACTGGACGCTCGTCGAAGTCGACGGCGTCGGACACAGTTCAAGCCAGATGATGAACGCGGCGCCGGTCGTGGCGGCGCTGAAATCGAGGTAGCGGGTTCGAGCGCCACGACTTCTATACGACGGAATCGGGTTCCTTCTAACACCGGGCTTATGGTGCCGCGCATGATCGACTTGCTGCGCCTGCCCGCCCGGAAACCCGGCCCCAAGGCCGGGGTAGTATGGTCGACCACCCCGTTAGATTCCCATTATTTTAACGGGGTGGTCGACCATACCACCCCGCGGGGACGCGCAAGCAGCGGGGGCTCAGTTCATGAACTCGGCAACGACGATGTGGCCGTCCTTCGCCGGGAAGGTGCGGACGGGGATCGTCTCGTTGTTGAACACCGCGACCACGGTGCGCGGATTGGCCTCGAACGGCAGCCGGCCGGCCGAGGTGCCGGGCACGCCGTCGTTGATGCCGGGCGGCACCTTGCCGTCGAGCGAGAACTTGTCGCGGCCGACACCGAAATAGCCGCGCGGCCGGCTCATGATGACGACGGCGCCCGCCCCCTCGTCGCCCTTGCCGAACGGCTGGGGCCTGAGATGCACCACGTCGCTCGAACGCAGGAACGGCGAGCGATAGGTGTGCGTGGTCGGCAGCCCCTGCACCTTCAGCACGAACTCGTAGTTGGTCTCGGCCTTGCCGACGAACGGGCCCCACCAGCCGTCGGCGATGGTGGTCTTGCGATGGACCGGCTGAAGGCTGCGCCGTTCGCCGGTCCGCGCGTCGGTTTCGTAGACCTCGACCTCGGCGCCCGGCACCGGGAGATTGTTGTAGCTGCCGTCCGAATCGATGCCGGTGACGCGGCCGTTGAGATTTGGCAATGGCTCCTGGGTGATGAACAGCGTCGAGGCCGCCTTGCCCATGATGAATTCGTACTGAGCGGCGAAGGCGAGCTTGTGGAACGCGGTCTCGCGATGGTCGAGCCCGTCGAGCACGACGTTCTTGGCGCCGCGCAGCTCGGAGGAGTCGTAGCCGACGCCCGTCGGCTTGCCGGGATGGCCGACGAAGCGCGCATCGGGCTGGGAATACTTGTCGTTCTTGTCGGAGCGGATCGCCATCATCGCGACGCCGGCGATCAGATCGTCGGGTCCCGAATTCAGTCCCTTGAGGAACGGCGCCGCGCCGTTGAACTCGCTGCCCGGCAGCATCGTGTCGGAGATGACGATGCCCTTGTTCGGCGTGCCGCACAGGATGGCGTGGCTCACGAACTCCGCCCCGCCGCCGTTCTTCAGGTAGTTGCGCACCGTGTTGCCACCGCGCGAGGAGGCGATCAGTGCCACCTTCGGCCGCCGCGTCGTCTTGCGCGCTTGGGCCACGAACTTCGCCAGCTCCTTCATCTCGTCCTCGGTCGAGGACCGGAACTTCTGCGGCTTCGAATCGTCGGTGCGCGCGGTCGGGTAGGGAAAGTCGACGGCGATGAGATGGCTGCGTTTGTAGCCGTTGGCCTCGAAGCGCCACAGGTTGTTGATCCAGAGCGCGCCCGAATCGCCGTTGCCGTGCACGAACACGATGGGCGGCGGCGCGGTCTCGGCGCGGGCGAGCGCGGGCCACAACGATGCTGCGCCCAGCAACATGCCGCGCCGTGTGGGCCCAAGGCCGGCCATTCGATTCATTCCCCCGTTCATTGTCCCGCCATGTTGGCAAATGGCGAGCGCCGAAGCTACGCTCGCCTGATGCCGATTCGCTATTTCGACAGCCCGATCGGACGGCTGGCGCTCGAAGCCGAGGGTGATGCCCTGATCGGCGTGCGCTGGGCAAGTGCAAACGAGCGCAGTCGCGATGAAGGAAGCAGTGCGGTTCTGCGCGAGGCGACGCGCCAGCTCGACCGCTACTTCAAGGGCAGGCTCAAGCGCTTCGACCTGCGGCTCGAGCCGCATGGCACCGCCTTTCAACAAAACGTGTGGAAGGCCATGCGCGCCATCCCGTTCGGCAGGGTCGCGACCTATGGCGGCATCGCCATGAAGCTGGGCTCGGGCCCGCGCGCCGTCGGCATGGCCTGCGGCGCCAATCCCCTGGTCATCGTCACGCCCTGCCACCGGGTGCTGGCGAGCGGCGGCGCGATCGGCGGCTACTCGGGCGGCGAGGGCCTGCCGACCAAGAGGAAGTTGCTGGCGCTGGAAGGCGTCGTCGTTTCGTAGTCACAGACCATGCGCGTGCTGATCACCCGGCCGGAACGCGAAGCGACGGCCTTGGCCGCCGCGCTCGGCGCGCGCGGGCACACGCCGATCGTCGCGCCGCTGTTTCAGCTCGCCATCCTGCATCCGCCCGAGCCGTTCGCCGCAGCGCTGGCTGCGAGCCAGGCGGTGTTGCTGACCAGCGCCAACGGCGCGCGGGCCCTGGCCGACTGCACCGACCAGCGCAGCAAGCCCATCTTCGCCGTGGGCGACACCACGGCGGCGACGGCCGAGGGGCTGGGCTTCACCAACGTCGCCTCGGCCTCGGGCGACAGCGCCGCGCTGGCCGAGCTGGTGCGCCAGCGTCTCGATCCCAAGGACGGTCCGCTGCTCCATGCCAGCGGCCTCGACGTGATCGGCGAGATCGAGCTCGCGGGCTTCGAGGTGCGCCGCTTCGCGCTCTACGAGGCGCGCGAGGCCCCGGAGCTGCCGGACTCCGCGCGCGCGGCGCTACAGGCGCGGGCGGTCGACGCCGCCACCTTTTTCTCACCGCGCGCGTCCTCAGTCTTTGTCAGGCTGGTGGCGAGCGCAGGCCTCGCCCAGTCCTGCCGGCCGGTCACCGCGATCGCGATCAGCGGCGCCGCCGCCCAGCCGCTCGGCGCACTGCCCTTCAAGGCCGTGCGGACGGCCGCGCGGCCGACCCGCCAGTCGGTGCTGGACGAGATCGACCGGCCGGCTGAAGTCGGCGTACAAGGACGGACGACCATGAGCGACACGCCCTCTCCCCCCGTGGATTCCCTGCCGCCGCCGGCGTCGCCCGTCATCATGCCGGTCAAGCGCGGGCTCGGCGTATTGGGCGCCTTCGTGATCGGGCTGGTGTCGGCGGTGATCGTGGTCGCGGCGGCGCTCTTTTCGCTGCCCTATTGGCCGCAGGAAGCGCGCGAGATGTGGCGCGGCCCGCCGCCGCAATTGCCGGCGCCGGCGCCGGTCGCGCCGCCGCCGGCCGCTCCCACCGTCGACATTGCCGGCCCGGTCAACAACGCCGTCGACGCCGCCAAGCGCGAGCTCAACGGCCGGCTCGACGATCTCGAAAAGCGCGTGCGCGCTGCCGCCACGACGGCGGCGCAGGCCGACCATCCGGCCGTCAACGAAGGCGCGCTTGCCGACCTGCGCGCCAAGATCGATGCGCTGGAGAAGAGGCCCGCGGGCGATCCCGACATGGACAAGGAGGTCGCCAGCCTCAAGAAGGAAGTCGATGCGCTGCGCGATTCGAACCAGCAGGTCGCCGCAAGCGAGCAGAAGACCATCGCGGCGGCGCGCGCCTCGGCCATCGTCGGCATCGCCGCGCGGCTCAGCGCCGCGGTCGAGCAGGGCCTGCCGTTCGCCGGCGACCTTGCCCTGCTGCCTCCGCTCGTGCAGGCCAGTGGAAAAGCCGATGACGCCAAGCTCACCGAAGCGATCGCCACGCTGCAGCCGATGGCCGCCGCCGGTGTCGCCGGGCGCGCCACCCTGGTGAGCCAGTTCCCCGCCATGGCCAAAGCCGCGCTGGCCGAGGACGTGGCCGACGATTCGTTCGGCCAGCGCGTGCTCGGCAAGATCAAGTCGATCGTCTCGCTGCGCCGCGTCGGCGACGACGTGCAGGGCGACACCGCCGAAGCCAGGCTGGCGCGCGCCGAGGCGGCGCTCAACGCCGGCGACATCGCCAAGGCGGTCGAGCTCGTGAAGTCGCTGCCGCCGCAGAGCGCCAGGGCGACCGCGCCGTGGCTTGCCAAGGCCGAGGCGCATCTCGCCGCCCAGCGCGCGGTCGATCAACTTTCCGCCGAGGCCGTCTCGCTGCTGGGCGCGGCGCGGCCCTGATGCGCACGGCGCTCCGCCTGCTGATCTGGTTCGCCGTCGCCGTCGCCGCGATGTTCGGCGCGGCGTGGCTCGCCGAGCGGCCGGGCACCGTCACGGCGCAGTGGCACGGCTGGCGTCTCGACACCAGCGTCGGCGTCCTGCTGCTCGCCGTCCTGGTCCTGATCCTGCTCTGTGTGGCGTTGTGGTTGATCTATCGCTGGCTGGTCGGCGCGCCCGGCGCGCTGCTCGAAGGCTGGGGCGAGAGCCGGCGACGCCGCGGCTACCGCGAGCTGACGCAAGGGCTCGCCGCCGCCGCTGCCGGCGACGGCGCGGAGGCGCAACGCCACGCGCGCAAGGCCGAGCAGCTCCTGTCGGAACCGGCGCTCACGCTTCTGCTGTCGGCGCAGGCCGCCCAGCTCAGCGGCGACCGCGACGGCGCCAGACGCGCCTTCACCGCCATGCTCGACGATGAACAGATGGCGTTCCTCGGCCTGCGCGGCCTGATCGGCCAGTCGCTGCGCGACGGCGACACCGCGCAGGCGCTTGCCTACGCCGAGCGCGCCTTCAAGCTCCGGCCGCAGACGCCCTGGGTCGTGCACTCGCTGTTCGACATGCAGGCGCAGATCGGCCAGTGGCGCGCCGCCCAGGAAACGCTCGACATCGGGCTGCGCACCAAGGTGGTGACGCAGGACAAGGGCCGCACCCTGAAGGCGCTGCTGCTGGTCGAGCGCAGCCGGGCGGCCGAGAAAGCCGGCAACGACGTCGACGCGACGGCGCTGGCGCGCGAGGCCTTCGGCCTGGCGCCGGAACGCATCGCCGTGGCCGGGAGGCTGGCCGAGATGCAGATCAAGTCGGGTGACGGCAAGCGCGCCCAGCGCACGCTCGAGCGCGCCTGGGCGCTGGCGCCGCATCCCGATCTGGCGGCGCTCTATATAAAGGCATCGGGCGAGAACGATCCGCTGAAGCGCGTCGCCATCGTACGCAAGCTCGCCGACCAAAAGCCCGACGATCTCGAGAGCCACCTCGCGCTCGCCCAGGCGGCGCTCGATGCCGGGCTGTGGGGCGAGGCGCGCCGGCATCTCGACGCCGCCGGCGGCAGCAATCCGCCGGTGCGCGTCTGCCGCATGATGGCCGAGGTCGAGGAGCGCGCCCAGTCGGACCAGGCCAAGGTGCACGAATGGCTGGCCAAGGCCGCACAAGCCCCGGCCGACCGCAGCTGGCGTTGCTCGGCATGCGGCGCCCATCACGAGAGTTGGCGCTCGGTGTGCGAGAGCTGCGGCGCCTTCGGCACCTTGCATTGGCGCGCGCCCGGCACCTACGGCCACATCCTGCCGCCGGAGGCCCGGGCACAGCCGGCCCTGCAGGCATCGACATAAAGAAAAGGGAGGATCGAATGTTCGACACCACGATCGCAGGAAGCCTGCCCAAGCCGAGCTGGCTCGCCACGCCCAACGTGCTGTGGGCGCCGTGGACGCTCACCGGCGCGCCGCTGCAGGAAGCGAAGGAGGATGCGACTGCATTGTCGATCCGCCGCCAGGAGGAAGCCGGCATCGACATCGTGAGCGACGGCGAGCAGGCGCGGCAGCATTTCGTGCACGGCTTCCTGGCCGAAGTGGACGGCGTCGACTTCAACAAGAAGGTCCGCATGGGCATCCGCAACAAGCGCTACGAGGCCGACTGCCCGACCGTCACCGCCAAGCTCGCGCGCCGCAAATTCGTGCATGAGCGGGAAGCGCGGGTCGCGCGGGCCTCGACCGCGCGCAAGCTCAAATTCACCCTGCCCGGGCCGATGACGCTGATCGACACGCTGGCCGATGGCTACTACGGCGACCGCGTGAAGATGGCGTTCGCCTTTGCCGAGCTGCTGAACCAGGAAGCCCGCGACCTCGAGCGGCTCGGCGTCGACGTCATCCAGTTCGACGAGCCCGCCTTCAATGTCTACCTTAACGAGACCGTCGAGTGGGGCGTGCCGGCGCTGGAGAGGGCGGCCGAAGGACTGAAATGCGCGACTGCGGTGCACATCTGCTACGGCTACGGCATCGAGGCCAACATCAAATGGAAGGGCACGCTCGGCGAAAGCTGGCGCCAGTATGAACAAACCTTCCCGGCGCTCGAACGAAGCCGCATCCAGCAGGTCTCGCTCGAATGCCGCAACAGCCACGTGCCGCCCGAGCTGATGAAGCTCCTGAAGACCAAGACCGTGCTGGTCGGCGCGATCGACGTGGCGACCGAGAAGGTCGACACGGCGGAGGAAGTTGCCGCGACTCTGAAGCTTGCGGCCAGGTTCGTCGACGCTGAAAGAATCCAGGCCTGCACCAATTGCGGCATGGCGCCGATGACGCTTGCCGCGGCTTACGGTAAACTGCGCGCCCTGGCACAGGGTGCCGCTCTGGCGCGCAAGTCCCTGTAGAACGGAGCGCGATGGCCGGCGGGCTCTCTCTCGACAGCGAAGATCGATCGCAGCAACAGTCGCTTCTCTACCTGCTGGTCGACGCGATCGCGTTCTGGCTGCGAAGCCCGCTCACCTTCTGGATCGTCGGCCTGCCGATCGCCGGACTCTCGGCCGGTGTCGCCTGGGCGCTCGATGCCGACCAGACGCTGGCGCAGTTCCGCAATCACTGGGGCTGGGATTTCCTGTTCGCGCTGATCTACGCCATGTTCCTTGATCGCTGGATGAAGGCGAGTCTGCTCGACGGCGCCACGCCGTGCGACGAGACGGACAATCTCCGCCGCTCGATCGTCTCGCCGCGTTTCCTCGGCCTCGCCACCGCGTTCTTCCTGCTCGCCCTGGCGATGGCCGAATTGGCGCCGCGCTATATCGAGATCGATGTCGTGGCCTGGTCGGCCGGCGCCGCCCTGGTCGCGCTCTACCTGCCGTCTCTGTCGGCCGCCGAGCCGCTGTCGCTGCGCCAGGCCTTCGCAGTCGGCCGCTCCCGGCAGATCCCTCTCTTCCTGCTGATCGCAGGCGCGATCGCGCTGTCGCGGCTGGCCGGCGCCGGCTTCGCGCACCTGGCGGCCGCCTACGCGCCCGACGCGCGGTGGACGCCGGCGGCGCTCGCCGCCCTTCAGCGCGCCATCGATTGCCTGCTACTGGCCGTGGTCGGCCATGTCCTGGCCGCCCTGTTCCGCGACCTCACCGACTGGCGGCAGCCCGAGCCGGACGATCATCCTTACCGGGACCTCGGTCGGGCGCGGCGTAAAATCCCGGCCGGCTGAAACAAATAGGTCATCGATTTCGGCACTAATGCCTCCGAATTTCCGGGGAGGTCCTCACATGCGTCCGTTCGTCATCGCCGCCATCCTGGGCTGCTTCGCCCTGCCGGCCGCCGCGCAACAGAGCCGCCCGCACAACGTCGTGCTGTTCGTGTCGGACGGGCTGCGGCCCGGCATGGTCAACGAAACGACCGCGCCCACCATGACGGCGCTGATGAACAACGGCGTGCGGTTCGCCAATTCGCATTCGCTGTTCCCGACCTTCACCATGGCCAACGCCTCGGGCATGGCGACGGGCCATCATCTGGGCGACAGCGGCACCTTCAGCAACACCATCTACTCCGCTTCGCCGGTGCCGAGCTCGAACGACACGGTGACGCCGTTCCTCGAGAACGACGCCGTGCTGGGCGACATCGACGATCACTTCATGGGCGACTACCTCAACCAGGACACCGTGCTAAAGGCGGCCCGCGCCGCGGGCTTCTCGACGGCGACGATCGGCAAGGTCGGGCCGGCGCTGCTGTTCGACCACACCGAGCGGACCGGCCAGCACACGGTCACGATCGACGATTCGACCGGCCGGCCGGGCGGCATCCCGCTGTCGGACGAACTGAAGCGTCGGCTGAGCGCCGCCGAGCTGCCGGCCCAGGCGCCGACGCGCGGCGACAACGGCAAGGCCGGCAGCAGCACGGCGCCCGGCACCAGGATCGCCAACGTCGACCAGCAGGCCTATTTCGCCGACGTCGCCGCCAAGGCGGTGCTGCCGATGTTCAAGGAGCGCAACAAGCCGTTCGTGCTGGTGTTCTGGTCGCGCGATCCCGACGGCACGCAGCATAACCAGGGCGACAGTTTGGGCCGCCTGGTGCCCGGCATCAACGGCCCGACCTCGCTCGCCGCCATCAAGAATGCCGACAACAACCTCGCAACGCTCATGGCGGCGTTGAAGCAGCTCGGCCTCGACGGCACGACCGACGTCATCCTGACCTCCGACCACGGCTTCTCGACCATCTCCAAGGAGAGCGCCACGAGCTGGGCCGCCGCGCAGAGCTACAAGGGCGTGACGGCCGGGCAGCTGCCGCCGGGCTTCCTCGCGCTCGACATCGCCCATGCGATGGGCATGAGCCTGTTCGACCCCGACGCCAAGAACGCCGTGGTCGCCGACGGCGCCTTCCCGATCCGCGGCAACGGCCTGATCGGCAGCGATCCCGGCAAGCCCGACATCGTCGTCGCTTCGAATGGCGGCTCCGACCTGGTCTATATCCCGAGCGGCGACAAGGTGCTGGCGGCCAAGGTCGCGGCCGCGCTCTCCCGGCAGGATTACGTGAGCGGCCTGTTCGTCGACGATTCGCTCGGCAAGATCCCCGGCACCCTGCCTTTGTCGGCGGTGTCGCTGAAGGGCAGCGCGATCACGCCGCTTCCCGCCATCGCGGTGAACTTCCGCTCGTTCTCGACCGGCTGCCCCGATCCCACGACCTGCGGCGTCGTCGTCTCCGACAGCGGCCTGCAGCAGGGCCAGGGCATGCACGGCTCATTCTCGCGCGCCGAGACGCGCAATATCATGGGCGCGCTGGGTCCGTCGTTCCGCAAGAAGTTCGTCGACACCGCGCCGGCCTCCAACGCCGACCTCGGCAAGACGATGGCGCGGCTCCTCGGTCTCAAGATCGCCGACAGGGGCAAGCTGGTCGGTCGCGTGCTCGCCGAGGCGCTGCCAAACGGCGCCATGCCCAAGGTGCAGGCCGAGACCGTGCGGTCCGAGCCCGACGCCAACGGCAACGTCACCGTGGTGCTGAGCCAGACCGTCGAGGGCACGCGCTACTTCGACGCCGCGGGCTATCCCGGCCGCACGCTCGGCCTGCCGGCGGACCTCAAGCCCTAGGTGTCCTTGAGCCGCCGCAGCTCGTAGAGCAGCTCGAGCGCCTGCTTGGGCGTGAGCTCGTCCGGGTTGACGCGCGCCAGCGCCTGCTCGACGGCCGACTCTTTGGCCTTGGCCGAGCCGCCGGTTGGGCGCGCCGGCGCGGCGGCGAATAGCGGCAGGTCGTCGGCGAGGCGCGTCACGGCGCCCGACTGCTCGCCCTTCTCGAGCGCCGCCAGCACCTCCTCGGCGCGGGCGACGACGGCGGCGGGCAAGCCGGCCAGCTGGGCGACATGGATGCCGTACGAGCGGTCGGCCGCGCCGGGCGCCACCTCGTGCAGGAACACGACCTCGTTCTGCCATTCCTTGACGCGCATCGTATAGGGCGCGAGCGCCGACAGCCGCTCCTTGAGCGCACCCAGCTCGTGATAGTGCGTGGCGAACAGCGCGCGCGACTTGTTGACCTCGTGCAGATGCTCGAGCGTCGCGCAGGCGATCGAGAGGCCGTCGAACGTCGCCGTGCCGCGGCCGATCTCGTCGAGAATGACGAGGCTTCGCGCCGTCGCCTGGTTGAGGATCGCCGCCGTCTCGACCATCTCGACCATGAAAGTCGAGCGGCCGCGCGCCAAGTCGTCGGCCGCGCCGACCCGCGAGAACAGCCGGTCGACGATGCCGATCGTCGCCTGCCTGGCCGGCACGAACGAGCCCGCCTGGGCGAGCACGGCAATCAGCGCGTTCTGGCGCAGGAAAGTCGACTTGCCAGCCATGTTGGGGCCGGTCAGCAGCCACAGCCGCCGCTCGGGACCGAGCTCGCAATCGTTGGGCACGAAGCCCGGTCCGCCCTGCCGCAACAGCGCCGCCTCGACGACAGGGTGGCGACCGCCCGTCACGGTGAACGAGGTGTCGCCGGCCAGCACGGGGCGCACGTAATTGTTGCTGACGGCGAGCTCAGCCAGCGCCGCGGCGACATCGAGCGCGGCAAGTGCGCGGCCGGCCGAGGCGATTGCCGCCGATACCGCCATCGCCTCGCCGACCAGCGACTCGAAAATCGCAAGCTCGAGCGCCAGCGCCTGGTCGGCGGCGCGGCCGATGCGGGTCTCGAGATCGGCCAGCTCGGCCGTGCTGAAGCGCGTGGCATTGGCCATCGATTGCCGGCGCGTGAAGCCGAGCGCCGCCAGGTCGAGCTTGTCGGCGTGCGTCGCCGTCACCTCGATGTGATAGCCGATCATGTTGTTGTGGCGGATCTTGAGCGAGGGCACGCCGGTCGACGCCTTGTACCTTGCTTCCAGCGCCGCCACGGTCTTGCGGCTGTCGTCGCGCAGGGTGCGCTGCTCGTCGAGCTCGGGCTTGTAGCCCGCCCGGATGAAGCCGCCGTCGCGGGCGAAGAGCGGCGGCTCGTCGGCCAGCGCCCCGGCGAACGACTGGATCAGCGCGCGATGGCCGGCACAGGCCCTGACGATCAGGCTGAGCGGGGCCGGCGGCGGCATCAGCGCTTCGGGCTCGAGACCGAGCGTGGCCGACAGCGCCTCGGCCTGGTCGAGGCCATCGCGCAGCGCCGCCAGATCACGCGGCCCGCCGCGGCCCACCGAGAGGCGCTGCAGCGCGCGCTCGATGTCGGGCGTGCGCTTCAGCGCCTCGCGCACTTTCTCCCGCAACGCCGGCCGCTCGACGAAGAGCTGCACCAGATCGAGCCGGCGCTCGATCTCGCCGCGGTCCGTCAACGGCGCGGCCAGCCGCTCGGCCAGCAGGCGCGCGCCCGGCCCGGTGAGCGTGCGGTCGATGGTGGCGAGCAGGCTGCCGTCGCGCCGCCCGTCGAGGCTCTTCACCAACTCGAGATTGCGCCGCGTCGCCGGATCGATCTCCATCGTGCCGTCGGCGCGCTCGCGGCGCGGCGGCTGCAGCGCCGGCACCTTGCCGGCTTGCGTGAGCTCGACATAGTCGAGCAGCGCGCCGCAGGCGGCGATCTCGGCGCGCGAGAAGCTGCCGAAACTGTCGATGGCGGCGACCTTGAACGCGCCCTCCAGGCGCCGGCGCGCGTTGTCGCTGTCGAAGCGTGCCGACGGCAGCGGCGTGAGTGCGGCGTTCCATTCCTCCAGCGCGCCCTTGAGCTGCTCGCGCGCCAGCAGGCGATCGGGCACCAGCAGTTCGCCGGGCGCCAGCCTTGCCAGCGCCGCGGCAAGCTGCGTCGGCAGCAGCGGCTGGGCGGCGAAGTCGGCGGTGGACAGGTCGAGCCAGGCGAGCGCCAGCTCGCCCTGCGCCTCGGCGAGCGCGGCGAGATAATTGTGGCTGCGCGCATCGAGCAGCGCGTCCTCGGTCAGGGTGCCCGGCGTGATGACGCGCACGACGGCGCGCTCGACCACCGACTTGGTGCCGCGCTTCTTGGCCTCGGCGGGATCCTCGGTCTGCTCGCAGACGGCGACCTTGAAGCCCTGGCGGATCAGCCGCGACAGATAGGCTTCGTGGCTGTGCACCGGCACGCCGCACATCTTGATGTCTTCGCCGAGATGCTGGCCGCGCTTGGTGAGCGCGATGTCGAGCGCCGCCGAGGCCTTCACCGCATCGTCGAAGAACAGCTCATAGAAATCGCCCATCCGGTAGAACACCAGATGGTCGGGGTGCGCCGCCTTGATCGCCAAGTACTGGCGCATCATGGGCGTTGCATCGGCCGGTATGGTCTGGGTCGAGCTGTCGGGCACGTCCCGGCTTAACACGCCGGACGCAGCAGCCGCCACGACAGGTGATTCACGCTTTCAACAAGCCCGCCGTCTCCTCGATCAGGGCCCGCAAATCGGCCAGTCCGGCGGTACCCGCCGCATGGAGGCGCGCCACGCGCCGGCCGAAGTCCGCCGGGTGTCGAGCGAGCCGCTCGACGCCAGCCACCGCACCCTTCTCGTTCAGGAGATAGGTGTGGTTGAGGGCGAAGAGCGCCTGGCAGAGGCTGGCGACCGCGCGAAAGGCGCAACCGGCGACATAGTTGGGGTCGGCCCGGCCGCTGCCATGCTCGGCGTTCTCGAGCGCGAAGCGCGCCTCCCAGAAGAAGCTGCGAATCAGCGCCTCGGCCAGCGCCGCGGGATAGGGCTCGCACTGCCGCTTGAGCGGCGCGAGCACATTGTCGGGATCCCACAGCACGCGCGCGTGCGCCACTTCTCCCATGTAGATTGCCGACACGAAGGCATGGGGATGGCCGGGCTGATAGGCGCGCTCGATGCGCCCGGCGCGGCACGCCTCGATCACCTCGCCCACCTTGCCAAGGTCGCGATAGAGAAGATCGACCCGCTTGCCGTCGACGGTGAGCCACGCGCCGCCGTTGATCCACGGCCCCCATTCGCCGACCGCCGTCACCGTCGACGTGACAGGCACCGGCAGCAGGGTCACCGCCTTGGCAAGCCGTCCCACATCGATCGGCGAATCGGGCTCGTAGTAGAGGCCGATGTCGTAATCGGAGTCCGGACCGGCCGTGCCGCGCGCCCGCGAGCCGCCCAGCACGATGGCGCGAATCCCCGGCACGCCGCCCAAGGCGCGCACCAGGCGGGCAATCAGGACATCGTCGTTGGTTTCCATAAGAACCCCGAGCGTCCGAGCGATCAGCGCCCGGACGGGCCGGAGAAGATCATCGGCAGGATCACCGACGTTCGTCCATCCGCCTCCGGGAAACGCGCGGTGCTGATCGCGGCGAGATACTTGGCCCGCAGCATCGGCCACCCCTCGGCGTGGCGTTCGGCAACGTAGGTGACGCGGTCCATCAGCACCTGAAGGCCGCTGACAGTGCCGCGCGGTTCGATCAGGAAACGGACACTGATCGGGCCGTGGTAGTTGTAGGCGTCCTCGCCATGCTGCGCGGTGAAGCGGTTCAGGACGTCCTGCAGCGCCGGCTGGACCTGGGCGTGGGACAGCGCGCCGCCCAGCAAAGGCCCCTCGTCACGGATGTGGCCGTGCAGCACGAAGCGGCCCTCGACGGGATCCATCGAGCCTTCGACCCGTTCGACGGCATGGAACACGCGATCGTCGAAGATCAGCAGGCGGTTGAACCTCGGCTCGATCAGGTCGCAGAAACCCCGGATTGCCATCGGGCTGGCGAGATGGCCGCGGAACAGATCGCCTTCGTGCATCAGGATCGTGGCGCCGCCGATCGTCTGGCGCACCGGGTTGGTCAGCGAATAGACGAAGGCGAAGCGGCCGTTGGTCGCGTCGTTGTGGAATTGCTGGTTGCAGCCATCGACATAGAGACTGAGGATCGGCGGCATGACGAAGGACATTCCCAGGCGCGCGGCAGTGTATTCGCGCAGGGTCGCCATGAAGGTCTTCACCTTGTCGTCGCCCATCAGGCGCTCGGGTTGCGTGCGCAGGTAAGTGTAGGTGCCGGGGACGTACCAGTAGTTCCAGACCTGATGGGTGTGCGGCTGGTGCGCCGCGGGTTCGCCGAAGTGCCGGTCGATGTCGGCGCGCATCGACAGCGCGAGCTCCATCGGCAGGAAATCGTCGATGACGAGATAGGAAGAAGTGAAAGTCGGCAGGTCTTCGGCCGACGCAGGATCGTTCATCGATAGGGTCCGCGCACTGGGTGCAACTATAGCGCAAATGCAGCGCTTTGACGGAGCCGCCTTGCAGCGCGAGATTGGCGATCGGAAGACGGCTGGTTCCTCGCGGCGATTGCCGCCAGAATGACCTTTCACTCGGGAGTGAGACGCAATGGCGAGCAAAGGCTCGGAAGCGATGGTCAGCAACGAGATGGGCGATCTCGACGGCGACTCGCTGATCATGCACAAGACCGGCCGGCCGGGCAAAATCGAGATCATCGCCACCAAGCCGCTGGTCACGCAGCGCGACCTGGCGCTTGCCTACTCGCCCGGAGTCGCCGCGCCCTGCGTCGAGATCCACAAGGACCCCAACACCGCCTACGACTACACCACGCGCGGCAACCTGGTCGCCGTCATCTCCAACGGTACGGCCGTGCTCGGCTTGGGCGACATCGGCGCGCTGGCCGGCAAGCCGGTGATGGAAGGCAAGGCGGTGCTGTTCAAGCGCTTCGCCGACGTCGACTGCATGGATCTCGAGGTCGACACCAAGGATGTCGACGCATTCGTCAATTGCGTCCGCTTCCTGGGGCCGACCTTCGGCGGCATCAACCTCGAGGACATCAAGGCGCCGGAGTGCTTCATCATCGAGCAGCGCTTGCGCGAGCTGATGGACATCCCGATCTTCCACGATGACCAGCACGGCACCGCCATCATCTCCGCCGCCGGACTGATCAATGCCCTGCATCTCACTGGCCGCGACATCAAGGACGTCAAGCTGGTGGTGAACGGCGCAGGCGCCGCCTCGATCGCCTGCATCGAGCTCATCAAGGCGATGGGCCTGCCGCACGAGAACGCCATCCTGGTCGATACAAAGGGCGTGATCTGGCAGGGTCGCACCGAGGGCATGAACCAGTGGAAGAGCGCGCATGCCGTGCGCACCAAGGCGCGCAGCCTGAAAGATGCAATGGAAGGCGCCGATGTCTTCTTCGGTCTCTCCGTGAAAGGTGCGGTCACCAAGGACATGGTCCGCTCGATGGCCGACAAGCCGATCATCTTCGCCATGGCCAACCCCGATCCCGAGATCACGCCGGAGGACGCGCGCGCGGCGCGTCCGGATGCCATCATTGCCACCGGCCGCAGCGACTATCCCAACCAGATCAACAACGTGCTGGGCTTCCCCTACATCTTCCGCGGTGCGCTCGACGTGCGCGCCCGTACCATCAACGAGGAGATGAAAGTGGCGGCCGCCGAGGCGCTGGCGAAGCTCGCGCGCGAAGATGTGCCGGACGAGGTCGACCGCGCCTACTCGGGCCGGCGGCTGCGCTACGGGCCGGAGTACATCGTGCCGGTGCCGTTCGATCCGCGCCTGATCTCGGTCGTGTCGTCGGCGGTGGCGCAGGCGGCGATGGATTCCGGCGTGGCGCGGCGCAAGATCGCCGACATGGCGGAGTACCGCCGCCAGCTCGCCGGCAGGCTCGATCCGACCAATCACTGGCTGCAGAACCTGTTCGAGCAGGTCAAGGCGAGCCCACAGCGCATCGTCTTCGCCGAGGGCGAGGAGGAGCGCACCATCCGCGCCGCCATGGTGTTCCGCGACAACGGCTATGGCACGCCCGTCCTGATCGGCCGCGAGGCACTGGTGCGCGAGACCATGAAGCATCTCGGCATCACCGACAGCAAGGGGCTCGAGATCCACAACGCGCGGCTCTCGACGCGCAACACGCCCTATACCGACCATGTCTACAAGCGCCTGCAGCGCGACGGCTACCTGCGGCGCGACGTGCAGCGCATGGTCAACCAGGGCCGCAACGTGTTCGGCGCCTGCATGGTGGCGATGGGCGACGCCGACGGCATGGTGACCGGCATCACCCGCCGCTTCCCCGAATGCTACGGCGACATCAAGCGCGTGGTCGATCCCGAGCCGGGCAAGGTGGCGATGGGTTACTCGATCGTGGTCGCCCGCCACGGCACGGTGTTCCTGGCCGACACCTCGATCAACGAGACGCCGAGCCCCGAGCAGCTCGCCACCATCGCCAAGCAGATGGTCAAGAACGCGCGCATCATGGGCCACGAGCCGCGCGTCGCCTTCCTGTCGTTCTCGAACTTCGGCAGCCGCGAGATCGAGCGCATCGACCGCATCCGCAAGGCGATCCGCCTGCTCGACACGGAAAAAGTCGATTTCGAGTACGACGGCGAGATGCAGGCCGACATGGCGCTCGACTACAAGCTGCTGAAATCGACCTACCCGTTCACGCGCCTCACCGGTCCGGCCAACGTGCTGGTGATGCCGGGCCTGCACTCGGCCCACATCGCCTCGCGCCTGATGCAGGCGCTGGGCGGCGTCACCGTGATCGGGCCGGTGATCGACGGCCTGCAGAAGCCCATGCAGATCGTGCAGATGGGCGCCACGGTGAGCGACCTCGTCAACCACGCGGCCCTCGCCGCCTATGGCGCACTCAGTCGAAAGAGGCAAGCAGAGAGGTAAGCCATGGCCGATCTCCTGATTCGCGGCGCCACAATCGTCGACGGCCTGGGCCGCGACCCGCGGCGCGCCGACGTGCTGGTGAAGGACGGCAAGATCGCCGACATCGGCGACATCAAGGAAAAGGCCGACAAGACCGTCGATGCCGGCGGCCTCACTTTGGCCCCCGGCATCGTCGACATACACACGCACTACGACGCGCAGGTGACATGGGACGCCACGCTCTCGCCCTCGCCGTCGCTCGGCGTCACCACCGCGGTGATGGGCAATTGCGGCTTCGGCATCGCGCCGGCCCTGCCGCAGTCGCGCGACCTCGTGATCCGCAACCTCTCGGTGGTCGAGGGCATGGATCTCGATGCCCTGCGCACCGGCATCAAGTGGGACTTCGAGAGCTTCAGCGACTACATGGCGATGCTGCGGCGACGCGCGCCGTACGCCAACGTAGCCGTGCTGGCCGGTCACTCGACCATCCGCACCGCGGTGATGGGCGAGGCGGCCTCGCAGCGCAAGGAGGCCACACCCGAAGAGCTGGCCAAGATGAAGGCCATGGTCACCGATGCCATGCAGAACGGTGCGATCGGGCTGGGCGCCTCCTATTCGCTCAACCATTCCGGCTACGGCGGCGTGCCGATGCCCTCGACCATCGCGCCGATGAGCGAGCTCGACGAGCTGGTGGGCGCCATGGGCCCCCGCGGGCGCGGCGTGATCGCCATCGCCTCCGGCGTGAAGACGCCGCAGGAACTGGAGCCGATGGCGGCGAAATGGGGCCGGCCGTTCTTTCAAGGCACCGGCATGGCGATGTACAACGAGCAGGAGCCGCAGCGCGCCATCAGGATCTTCGACGATTGCGCTGCCGCGCTGCGGCGCGGCAACGGCCTCTACGTCCAGATGCCGTGCCAGCCGCTGTCGTTCGACTTCACGATGGCCAACGCCTATCCGTTCTACAGCCACTCGGCGTTCGATCCGATCAAGGCCTACACGCCCGACCAGCTGAAGCCGGTGTTCCGCGATCCGTCGTGGCGCGCCAAGTTCCGCGACAATGCGAAGAACCCGCGGCCGGGCATGATCTTCCAGGGCAACTGGGATCGCGTCATGGTGGCGGTGGCGCAGAAGCCGGCCAACGCCAAGTACGTCAACCGCTACGCCGCCGAGATCGCGCAGGCCGAGAATCGCGATCCGCTCGACGTCGTGCTCGACCTGGCGCTCGACGAGAATCTCGAGACGGCCTTCCTCGGCCGTTTCCTCAATGTCGGCGACGACGGCGTGGCGCGGCTCCTGAAGCACGAGGCGGGCGTGGTGGCGCTGAGCGACGCCGGCGCGCACCTCATCTATATGTGCGACGCGGGCTTCGGCCTGCATTTCCTGGCGCGCTGGGTGCGCGAGCGCGGCGACTTCGACCTGGTCGAGGGCATCCGCCGCCTCACCTCTCACCCGGCCGACCTCTACGGCATCCAGAACCGCGGCCGCATCGCGGTCGGCGCCCATGCCGACTTGCTGTTGTTCGACCCGGCCACCGTCGGCGTCTCGCCCGCCGAGCGCGTAGCCGATCTGCCGGGCGGCGGCCGGCGTACCATCCGCCGTCCGACCGGCGTGCACGGCGTTTTCTGCAACGGCGTCATGACGTTCGACGGCGAGGACTATGTCAAGCACGCCAAGGGCCCGGGCCAGGTCCTCGACCGCTTCAACGCTTCGCAGGGCCGGCACACTCTGGCGCTCGCCGCGCAATAAGAGCGGCAGGTGACGCTTCACGCCTATTGGCTTTATCTCGGCGCGGTCGTGCTGATCTCGGCCACGCCCGGACCGAACGTGCTTTACGTCACCACGCGCAGCATCCGCTTCGGCTTCGCCGCCGCCATGTTCGGCATGTCGGGCTGCCTCTGCGCGCTGGCGGTGATCCTCACGGCGTCGGTCGCGGGCGTCAGCGCCTTCATGCTTGCCGTACCGACGGCGTTCGAGGCGCTGAAATATGCCGGCGCCGCCTACCTGATCTGGCTCGGCATCCAGGCCTGGCGCGCGCCCGTCGCCGATGTCGTTCCGACGGCGACGCCCTCACAACGCGAAACGGAGAACCGCTCCGTGGGCCGCTGGTCGCATTTTCGCGGCGGTTTCCTGTGCGGCATCAGCAATCCGAAGCTGCTTGTTTTTGCCGCAGCCTTCTTCCCGCAATTCATTTCGCCCGGCGCGCCATGGGGACCGCAGTTCGCGATCCTCGTCGCCACTTTCCTCGCCGTCGAAGCATCGACCTACGTAATGCTTGGCCTCGGCGCCCGTGGCCTCGCGCGCTATCTCGCACAGGCGATCTGGCAACGCCGCCTTAATCGGTTGAGCGGCACGATCTTCGTGGGATTCGGTTGCACGCTGCTTCGTTATCGGCCCTGAGCCGTGTAGGATCGCCGTCAAACAAATCGCCTGGGAGGGCGCCATGACGACCGACAGCACCAAGCCCGACATCATGAAGATCAGCAGCCGGCATCTGGCCGGCGTCCGCCGGCGCAGCCTGGTCAAGGGTGGGTTGGCCGGCGTGCTGGCGAGCGGCCTCGCGCCCACCATCGCGCGCGCCGCCCCGATCAAGCTGGTGATGGCGCACATCGTGCCGCCGCCCGAATCGGGCGCGGTGGGCTTCGCCTGGCAGGCCGAGGAAGTGCGCAAGCGCTCCAACGGCGAGCTCGACATGCAGTTCTTCGGCGGCACCTTGCTCAGCAAGGAGCTCGAGATCATGAACGCCGTGAAGGCGGGCAACATCCAGATGGGCGACCCGGCCGGCGCCGCCGCCACGGTGTTCCCCGAGATGGGCGTGTTCCTGGTGCCCTACCTCGTGCAGAGCTATGCGCACGCCTACAAGATGTTCAACGGCGCGATCGGCGATGCGCTCGATAAGCAGTTCCAGGAGAAGTACAAGGTCAAGGTGATGTGCTTCTTCGATTACGGCTTCCGGCATTTCTGGATGGCCAAGAAGCAGATCATCGAGCCGAAGGATTTGCGCGGCCTGAAGGTCCGTGTGCAGCAGGGCAAGGTGTTCGCCGACACGATCAACGGGCTGGGCGGCAACGCCGTGCCGATGGCCTGGGGTGAGGTGATCTCGGCCGCGAAGTCGGGCGTGATCGACGGCGGCGACCTGCCGATCGTCAACCAGATCGCGCTCAAGATCTACGAGGTCTCGAAATACTGCTCGATGACCTTCCACAATTACGGTCCGACGCTCAACGTCATGAATCTCGCGACCTGGGAGGGCCTGAGCGCCGCCCACAAGAAGATCATGCTCGACACCAGCCGCGAGGCGCAGGACAAGATCCGCCAGCTCACCGAATCGGTCGACAACTACGCCGCCGCCAAGAAGGCGCTCGAAGCCAAGGGCATGGTGGTCGCCGAGGCCAAGGTCGAGGACTTCCGCAAGGTGGCGCAGGCCAAGATCTGGCCGGCCTACAAGTCGCAGTTCAGCGGCCTGTGGGAGCAGGTCGAAGGCGTCAAGGCGTAAGGCCGGAGGTGCCGCGCTTCATCGCGTCGATCCCCAAGATCGTCGTTGCCATCCTGCTGGTCGCCGCCATCGTCAACCTGCTGATCGGCGTGTTCCTGCGCTACGTCATGATCCCGGTCACCGATTGGCTGGACATGGATTCCATCCCCTTCACCTGGGTCGAGGAGGTGGGCGAGATGCTGCTCGCCTGGCTGACCCTGGTGGGGGCGGCGATCGGCGTGCGCGAGAGGAGCCACTTCACCCTGCACGTCCTGCGTTTCGCGCCGGCGAGCCAGGTCGTGATCGACCGCATCCATCACGTGCTGATTGCGGCGGTGGGCGCCATCGCCGCGTGGTTCGGCGTGCGGCTCTGCATCCTCAACCACACGCTGGTGACGCCTGGCCTGTCGATCAACCTCGCGGTGCTCTATGCCTCGGTCGTGGCGGGCGGGGTGCTGCTGGTGGTCTACGCCGTCTCGATGATCGTGGCGCCGCCGCCCGCCTCCACCGGCCCGCACTGACATGCTGCTGCTCTACGTCGCGGCCATCTTCGTCGTCCTGATCGTCTTCTCCATGCCCATCGTATTCGCGCTGGGCGTGGCGGGCGTGGCGGGCCTGCTGATCGGCGGCTACGACCTGCAGGTGCTGTCGTCGAGCATGGTGTCGGGCTCGCAGAGCTGGGTTCTGCTCGCCATCCCGGCCTTCGTCTTCGCCGGCGGCCTGATGGAGCGCTGCGGCATGAGCCACGAGCTGGTCGAATTCGCCCGCGCGCTGGTCGGCTGGGTGAAGGGCGGGCTCGGCATGTCGGTGATCGTCGTCGCCTATTTCTTCTCCGACATCTGCGGGTCGAAGATGGCCGAGGTCTCCGCGCTCGGCTCGACTCTCATGCCGCCGCTCACCAAGGCGGGCTACAAGCGCGAGGACTCGGCCTCGCTGATCGCCGCCGGCACCGCCATGGGCATGCTGGTGCCGCCCGCCATCTTCATGATCGTGATCGCGCAGGTCACCAACACCTCGCCGGTGGCGCTGTTCCTCGCCGGCTTCGTGCCGGCGGCCACCATCATGCTCTGCCTGATGGGCCTGGTCTGGCTGCGCGCCCGCAAGTACGGGTGGCCGGTCGACACCAAGCCCAGCCTGTCGCTGATCGCCTCGACCGGGCGCAAGGCCGCCGTGCCGCTGGTCATCCCCATCGTCATCCTGGTCGGCTTCGTGATGGGCGTGTTCACCGCCACCGAGGCGGGCGCCGTGGTCGCGGGCTACGCCTTCTTCGCCGCCATCCTCTATTACCGCAACATCAGCTTCGCCGAGATGGGCAAGCTCGCCTACGAGAGCGCCATCCTCACCGCCTCGGTGATCTTCCTGATCGCGGTCGCCACGGTGTTCCAGTACCTGATGGGCGTGTCGGGCGTGCCTACGCTGCTCGCCGAGGCGCTGGGTCCGCTCAAGTCGGCGCATTGGCTGTTCCTGATCGCGATTTCCATCATCACCATGATGTTCGGCATGGTGCTGGAGGGACTGCCGGCGGCGGTCGTGCTGATCCCGGTGGTGTTCCCGATCGCCGATAAAATGGGCATCAACCCCTACCACTTCAACATCGTGATCACGGCCTCGGTCGGCATCGGCCTGTTCCTGCCGCCGATGGGCGTCGGGCTCCTGATGGCGCTGCGCTTCGCCAACCTGTCGGTCGGCCAGCACTGGCGCGCCTACCTGCCGTATATCGCCGCCCTGATGATAGGCCTGCTGCTGATCATCCTGCTGCCTGAATTGTCGCTGTTCCTGCCGCGCTTCGCCGGCGCGATCCGATAGTTCAGCCGACCTTGGTGACGGTCAGGCGATGGTCCCTGCCGTCGCGCGCCTTCCACGAGATCGACTGGCCGACGCCCAGCCCGATCAGCGCGGCGCCGACCGGAGTCATCACCGAGATGCGATGGTCGTCGAGGCTCTCGTCGGCCGGGTAGACGAGCTGCAGCGTGCGCACGTGGCCGTCGTCGGACGTGAACGTGACCGTCGAGCCCATGCGCACGACGTCGCGCGGCACCTGTGCCGCGTCGACCAGCTTGGCATGCTCAAGCTCGTCCAACAGCTCCTCCGCCACCTCGGGCAAGCGCTGCATCGAGGCGTTGGCGAGATCGGTGAGACGTTCGTAGTCAGCATTGCTGACCACGATCTGCGAGACGGATCGCGTGCGCACAACCATCGTCAAGACGTAGGTCGCCCGCCAGCCGGTTTCAACGATTCTTATTTCGGCCGCCGATGCAGGTAGACCTGCAGGTGGGCATAGGCCACCCGTAGCAAGGGCGTCGGAATTGCGGCCTTTTTGGCGCGCGCGATCATGTCGCCCACAATGTGGTCCGCCTCGACCATGGAACCTTTCTCGAGGTCGTGCAGCATCGAGGCGGTGAACTTCGAGCCCTTGACCGTCAGGAACGAGCGAATGGTCTGCATGCCCTTCTCGCCCGGGTCGTGACCGGCCGCCGCCGCCACCTTGCGGCATTCGTCGACCGTCTCCATCACGATCGCGCGGCCTTCATCGGCCTCGAGGATGTCGCCCGACGAGCCGCGCATCAGGCAGTTGGTCGAGGCGAGCGAGCACAGCATGATCCACTTGTCCCACAGATCCTGGACGATGTTCGGGTTCAGGCCGCCATCGATGCCCGATTGCTTGATCGCGGCATCGAGCTCGACCAGCGCCTTGCGCGGCGGCTTTCCCGCCTCGCGCTCGCCGAAGGAGATCGCCGCGAACGGGCTGGTGTGATGGATGACGCCGTCGGGCGACATCGCCACGCCGACTCGGGCCAGGCCGCCCACCACCTTGTCCTTGCCGAATCTCGCATCGAGCACGTCGAGGTGCCGCATGCCGTTGAGCAACGGCACGATCGTCGTCCCGGGGCCGACTGCGGGCGCCACGGCCGCAATAGCCGAATCGAGGTCGTAGGCCTTGGGCGTCAGCAGCACGAGGTCGTACGGACCGCCCCCAATGGAGCCATCTTCCGCCTTGAGCACCGTCTTCACCTTCTGTGTGACGTCGCCCTTGGTGCTCTTGATGGCGAGACCGTCGCGCTCGATCGCCTTCTGGCGCGCCGGCCGCACGAGGAAGGTGATGTCGGCGCCGCTCTGCTGCAGCCGGCCGCCGACATAGCCGCCGATGGCGCCGGCCCCCAGGATCAGAATCTTCACTTCAAGCCCCCTCTGGCGCGCCGCGCCTCGTAAGTCTGCAGATGGGCGTAGGCGAAGCGCAGGTTGGGCGCGGCGATGCCGTGCTCGCGCGCCCGCGCCAGCATGTCGCCTACGATCTGCCGGCCCTCGACCGCGCCGCCCTTCTCTATGTCGCCCAGGATCGAGGCGACCGCCTTGCCGCCCTTCTGAGTCAGGCCGGCGCGCAGCGAGGCCGCGACCTTGTCGCTGATCGCATGGCCTTCGGCCGCGGCGACGCGGCAGCACTCGTCGAGGATCTCGCCCATGATCGCGGCCCCATCGTCGGCCTCCATGATGTCGCCCACGCTGCCGCGCATCGCCGCGCACATCGAGGCGATGGCGCCCAGCATCACCCACTTGTCCCACAGATCCTGGTTGATGTTGGCGTTCAGCCCGCCCTCGATGCCGCTCTTCTTGCAGGCCGCGTCGAGCTCGACCAGCGCCCGGCGCGGCGCGCCGCCATCGCGCTCGCCGAACGACACGCCGGAGGCGCCGGAATGCAGGATCTCGCCGTTCGGCCCCAGCATGCCCGAGATGCGCGCCAGCCCACCCGCCACCTTCTCCTTGCCGAAGCGGGCATCGAGCGTCGCGAAATGCATGTGCCCGTTCAGGATCGGCACGATGGTGGTGTTGCCGCCGACCGCCGGCGCGATCGCGTCCATCGCCGAGCCCAGGTCATAGCCCTTGCAGGCCACGATCACGACATCGTAGGGCCCGCCCTCGCCGCCCCTGGTCACCACCTTCACCGGCACGGTGAAATCGCCCTTGGGACTCTTCACGACCAGGCCGTTCTTCTTCACCAGCTCGGCCCGCTTCTCGCGCAGCAGGAAGGTGACGTCGGCCGCCTGGGCCTGCGCCAGCCGCGCGCCCCAATAGCCGCCGACCGCGCCGGCGCCCAGAATCAGGATCTTCACTTCGTGCCGCTCCGCTTGCCGGTTCTCTCGGCGACCCAGTCGGCGAGCCAGCGCGCGAGATCGTCGGTCTGATGGTGGATGTGGTCGAGGCTGGTGCCTTCGGCGCGCTTCACGCTCTCCTCGGTGCGCACCCACACCGTGCGCATGCCCATGGCGTGCGCGGGTTTGAGGTTGATCGAGATGTCGTCACAGAACGCCGCGCGCGTCGGGTCGACATTGTGCCTCTTCACCAGCTTGTCGTAGATCTGCTGGTGCGGCTTGGGCCAGTAGTCGCCCGCCACGATGTCGAAGATCGCCTCGAAATGATGGGCCACGCCGAGCCGCGCCATGACCTTCTCGGCGTGCGGCACGTCGCCCGCGGTGAAGATCAGCTTGCGGCCGGGCAGCGCCGTCAGCGCCCGCTCGAGCTCGGGCGCGGGCGGCACCGGCGAATAGTCGATGTCGTGCACGTAGTCGAGATACTGCCTCGGATCGACACCGTGCAGCGTCATCATGCCCCGCATCGAGGTGCCGTGGTCGCGCCAGTACTGCTTCTGCACCACCCGCGCCTCCTCGGGCGACATCTTCAGCAGGTCGGCGATGTAGCGGCCGATCCGGACGTCGATCTGGGCGAACAGGTTGCAGCGCGCCGGATAGAGCGTGTTGTCGAGGTCGAACAGCCAGACGTCGGGATCGTGCGGCGGAGGGTTGTTCACCGGGGCCATTGGGAGGTTTGCATAATGCCGCGTATAAGGACTCGCAATGGATATCCTGGTCTGGCTCCTGTTGGCCGTGGTCGTGGCGCTGGGGGCGGCGCTGCTGGTGATGCTGCTGCGCCGCTCCGACAGCCGCGCCCAGTCGGCGCTGGCCGACACCGTGCAGCGGGTCGAGCATTCGCTGCGCGAACAGGAGCGCGCGCTCGCCAGCCTGGTCAACGAGCGGCTGGCGCGGAGCGAGGAGACCACCGGCAAGATCGTCACCGATCTGCGCGAGCGGCTGGTGAAGATCGACGAGGCGCAGAAGAAGATCGGCGATCTCTCGACCCAGGTCGTGAGCCTGCAGCAGATCCTCTCCAACAAGCAGGCGCGCGGCGCCTTCGGCGAGGTGCAGCTGAACGACCTCGTCTCGACCATCCTGCCGCCCTCGGCCTACGAGTTCCAGCGCACGCTGTCGACCGGCGCGCGCGCCGACTGCCTGCTGCGATTGCCCAAGCCGCCGGGCCCGATCGCCATCGACGCCAAGTTCCCGCTCGAAAGCTATCACCTCTTGCGCGCCGTGCCGCCGGGCGACGCGGCGGCGCTCGCATCAGCCCAGCGCGCCTTCCAGCAGGCAATGCGCAAGCATATCGGCGACATCCGCGACAAATACATCGTGCCCGGCGAGACCGCCGAATCAGCGCTGCTGTTCCTGCCGTCGGAGGCGATCTACGCCGAGCTGCACGCCAATTTCGGCGGCATCGTCGATGAGTCCTACAAGGCCCGGGTCTGGATCGTGTCGCCGACCACCATGATGGCGACCCTCAACACCGTGCGCGCGGTGCTGAAGGACGTGCGCATGCGCGAGCAGGCGGGCGAGATCCAGAAGGCGGTCGGGCTGATGCTGGAGGACGTGCGGCGGCTCGACGAGCGGGTCGAGAAGCTCAGGACCCATTTCGGCCAGACCGAGAAGGACCTGCGCGATATCGAGACGTCAGCCGACCGCATCAGCAAGCGCGGCGAGCGCATCCTCGAGACCGACCTCGGCGAGCAGCCGCAGGCCCTGCCGCCCAAGCTCTAGACCTCGACTTCAAAGTTCGCGCCAAACGAACTGATGATATATGCAAGTCGTTGAAACCACTGGGCTTTTGACGACTTTCGACTCAGCCCCAGGGGCCTTTGCGGCCGGTTTGCGGCACCGAGCCGCCATGCCGCACCGGCGCATCGGCATGCGCGGGCATTGCCGACGCATATGCGTTCGCAGAGGCGGTCGCCGTACCGGCCATCGCCATCAGCCGCGCGATGCGGTCCTCCATCGACGGATGGGTCGAGAACAGACCGGCGAGCCCGCCGCCCGACAAGGGATTGTCGATGTACAGGTGCGCCGTCGCCGGATGCGCCTCGGCGGTGGCGTTGGGAATGGCTTGCGTGCCCTCGTGCAGGCGCTGCAGCGCCGAGGCGAGCCATTCGGGATGGCCGGAGATCTCGGCGCCGGCGCGGTCGGCCTCGTATTCGCGGCTGCGGCTGATCGCCATCTGGATCAGCGTGGCGGCGAGCGGCGCCAGGATCATCATGGCGATGCCGACGATCGGATTCATCGGCCGGCCGTTCTCGTCGCGGCTGCCGCCGAAGAAGAAGGCGAAATTGGCCAGCATGCCGATCGCGCCCGCCAAGGTCGCCGCGATCGTCATGGTGAGCGTGTCGCGGTTGCGCACGTGGCCCAGCTCGTGGCTCAGCACGCCCATCACCTCTTCGCGGCTCAAGTGCCGCAACAGGCCGCTATTGACCGCGACCGCGGCATGTTCGGGACTGCGGCCCGTGGCGAAGGCGTTGGGCTGGTCCTCGTCGATGATGTAGACGCGCGGCATGGGCAGCCCGGCATTGCGCGTGAGCTGCTGCACGATGCCGTACAACTCCGGCGCGTCCTGCGGCCCGACCTCGTGCGCGCCCGCCATGCGCAGCACCATCTTGTCGCTGTTCCAGTAAGCGAAGACGTTCATGCCGAGCGCCACAACGAGCGCGATCATCAAGCCGCCGCGGCCGCCCAGCAGGTAGCCGATGGCGAGAAAGAACGCGGTCAGGGCGGCCAGCAGCAGGGCCGTGCGCATGTAGTTCATGCGCCAAAAGATGGCCCGGAACTGTGGCGAATCAAGCCTCTAGGCGGCATCATGGCCGGCATGCGCAAGGACATCTTCCATCCCGATTTCAAGGCCCAGCCATGGTGGTGGGAGGCGTGGCATCCCAACAATGCGCTGAGCCAGGATCCGCCGGCGAAGACGGACGTGGTGATCGTCGGTGCAGGCTATGGCGGCCTGTCGACGGCGCTCGAGCTGCGGCGCAACGGCGTCGATTGCGTGGTGCTGGAGAGGGGCGTGTTCGGCATCGGCGCCAGCACGCGCAACGGCGGCATGATCTCGGGCGGCACCAACGTCGCCAAGGGGCTGGGCGGCAAGAACCCGAAGATCGACGCGGAGTTCGAGCAGAACAAGGCGGCGTTCCTCGGCGCCGGCGCGGACTCCCTCAATACGCTGATCGACCTGATCGGCCGCGAGGAGATCGATTGCGGCCTGCACACCAACGGCCGCTTCGTCGGCGCCTGGACGCCCGCGCACTACGACGACCAGGCCAGGAAGGTCGACATGTTCAACCAGTACGGCCATGTCGGCGCCGAGATGATCCCGCGCGAGCGCCTGCGCGAGATGATGGCGTCCGACTATTACTACGGCGGCATGTACGTGAAGCTGGGCGGCAACCTCCACCCGGCGCGCTACTACAAGGGCCTGCTCGAGGCGGCGCACAGCCAAGGCGCCATCCTGTGCGGCAATGTCGAGGTCGAGCATATCGAGAAGACGGGCAGCGGCTGGAAGGTGCTCACCGCCAAGGGAGCGATCGTAGCCAAGGACGTGGTGATCGCGACCAACGGCTATACCGGCGATCTGACGCCGCGGCTGAAGATGCGGGTCGTGCCGGTGGCGAGCCACATCATCGCCACCGAAGACCTGCCGATGAAGGGCAGCGAGCTGATCCCCAATCATCATTCGATCGGCGACACCAAGCGCGTGCTGACCTACTACCGGCTCTCGCCCGACGGCGGGCAGCTGATCTTCGGCGGCCGCGCCCGCTTCACCGCGGCGCCGCCGGAGGTGAGCGCGCCGATCCTCTACCAGTACATGATCGACCGCTTCCCGCAGCTCGACGGCATCCGCATCACCCATGTCTGGACCGGCAATGTCGCCTTCGCGCTCGATTCGATGTCGCACATGGGCCAGGACGACGGATTGCACTATCTGCTGGCCTGCAACGGCTCGGGCGTGGCGATGATGACCTATCTCGGCACGCAAACGGCCAAGAAGATCGCCGGCGGCTCGAACGCGCCGGTCAATGCTTTCGACGGCCGCGAATTCCCCGAGCACCCGCTCTACAACGGCGATCCGTCGATGTACCTGCCGCTGATCGGCGCGTGGTACCGCACGCGCGACTGGCTCGACCGGCGACTGGCCAACTAACGCACTCCTCCCCATTCACATGGGGAGGTGGCGCAGTCATCTGCGACGGAGGGGTCATGAGCGACGCCAGCTTTGCGGCCTATGACCCCTCCGCCCTCATACGAGGGCACCTCCCCCGATGACGGGGGAGGAATTCGAAGGGGCTTCGGCCTGTCAATGACCGGCGCAATGCGGTAGTGGGGCCTCGTGGATACGACGGCCCATAGCCAGCCCGTCACTCTCGCCGACATCCGTGACGCCGCGAAGCGCATCGCGGGCGCGGTCGTGCACACGCCCTGCCTGCGCAGCGAGACGCTGTCGCGTATCGCCAAGGCGGACGTTTGGCTGAAATTCGAGAACCTGCAATTCACCGCCTCGTTCAAGGAGCGCGGCGCGCTCAACACCCTGCTGCAGCTCACGCCCGAGGAGCGCCAGCGCGGCGTGATCGCCATGTCGGCCGGCAATCACGCGCAGGGCGTGGCCTATCACGCCGGCCGGCTCGGCATTCCCGCCACCATCGTGATGCCGGCCTTCACGCCCAACATGAAGGTGACGCACACGCGCGGCCACGGCGCCAAGGTCGTCCTGCACGGCAACACGCTCGCCGAGGCGGGCGAGGAGGCGCATCGGCTGGCGGCCGCGCACAGGCTCGTCTTCGTCCATCCCTACGACGATCCGCGCATCATCGCGGGCCAGGGCACGATCGGGCTGGAGATGGTGCAGGACGTGCCGCAGCTCGACACGATCGTGGCGCCGGTCGGCGGCGGCGGCATGATCGCGGGCTGCGCCGTGGCGGCGCGCGGGCTGAAGCCCGAGCTCAAGGTCTATGGCGTCGAGACGGTGAGCTTCTCGGCCATGCGCCAGCATTTTGCGGGCGAGCCAGTAACAACTGGCGGAGACACAATAGCCGAGGGCATCGCGGTGCGCGACATCGGCAAGCTGCCGCTCGAGATCTGCCGCAAGCTGCTCGAGAAGGTCGTCAGCGTCGACGAGGTGATGATCGAGAATGCGATCTCGCTCTTGCTCGAGGTCGAGAAGACGGTGGTCGAGGGCGCGGGCGCCACCGGGCTCGCCGCCCTGCTCGCCTATCCCGACCTGTTCCGGGGCCGCAAGGTCGGGCTGGTGCTGTCGGGCGGCAACATCGACACCCGCCTGCTCGCCTCGGTGCTGCTGCGCGGGCTGGTGCGCGACGGCCGCATCGTGCGGCTCCGACTGATGATCGGCGATGCGCCGGGCCAGCTCGCCCGCGTCGCCACCATCATCGGCAGGATGGGCGGCAACATCGTCGAGGTGCAGCACCAGCGCCTGTTCGGCGTGGTCGCCAAGGCGACCGAGCTCGACGTCACCGTCGAGACGCGCGACCGGGCGCATGTGCGCGAGCTGGTCGCCGCCCTGGAGAAGGACGGCTTCACGGTCCATCTGCTGGAGGGCGAGAAGGGCTAGCTCCACCTCCCCATGCACATGGGGAGGTGTCGCGGTCATACCGCGACGGAGGGGTCATAGGCCTCACTCGCGGCCCATGACCCCATCGGCGCTGCGCGCCACTTCCCCATGTGAATGGGGAAGAACGCTTCTATGCGGGCCGAAACATGGAACAGCGGGCGCGGGTGACAATGGCGGCCTCAAAGGAGGCCGCCATGACCGTCACCGTGTTCATCCGCTACCAGATCGATCCGTTCAAGCGGGCCGAGTTCGAGGCCTACGCCAGGCGCTGGCTCACCATCATCCCGCGCTGCGGCGGCAATCTGCTGGGCTATTGGATGCCGCACGAGGGCACCAACAACATCGCCTTCGCCCTGATCTCGTTCGACAGCCTGGCCGCCTACGAGGCCTATCGCGCGCGCCTTCGTGAGGACGCCGAGGGAATGGCCAATTTCCACAGCGCCGAGGCCGGGCGCTTCATTTTGGCCGAGGAGCGGACCTTTTTGCGGCAGGTCTCCTAAAGGAGACGTTTGACGTCGGTCAGGGCAAAGTCGCGCCCCTTGAACAGCAACGGCGCGTCGAGAGCCTTGGCCAGCGCGTAGGCAAAGCAATCCCCGAGATTCAATGCCGCGCGATGGAGCCCCTTGCCATACCGGCGAAAGGCGTCACGCGCGATCTTGGCCTGCGCCTCGTCGAAGGGAACGATCTCGACGCCGATCTCGCCGAGCAGCGCATCGAGTTCGCGACTGCCCCTGTCGCCGAAGCGCAGCTCCATGACCATCGACGCTTCGAGATATGTCGCGCTCGAAATGCGCGGATTGCCGTCGTCGATCACCGCGTCGATGAAATCGCTGCGTTCAGCTTCGTCCCGCAGGATGGCGACCAGCGCGGAACTGTCGAGCACGATCAATCGAACAGGCCGTGCTTGTTGTAGCCGAGCAATTCGTCGTCGGTCCCCTTGCGCAGGACCGGCAGCGCCTTGACCCGGCGCACGATGCGGTCGACCGACCTCAATATCCGCTCACGCTCCCGCTTGCCGCCCTGGCGCGCGTCGATTTCCTTGAGCTTGCCGTCGGCCAGTTCGATCACCGTCGCGGTCATGCTCTTTCCCAGAAGCCGGGAAACGCGCCGCAATTTGCGCTCGGCCTCGAGACTCTTGATGCTGACGCCCACGGAACCGTCCCTCGTTCTAGAATTCGCCATATAGTCTAGAAAGCGTCGCCCTTCAACTCGTTGCCGCGCGCGAGCAGCACCAAACCGCCACTTTTTCCTCACAGGAGGGGGGTCTAAAAGACCCCCATGTCCGCCGCCCCCCAATACGTCCCCTCGCCCACGCCCGACCTTGCCAAGATCGAGCGGGCGCTGATTTCCGTCTCGGACAAGACCGGGCTGGTCGAGCTGGGCAAGGCGCTGGCAGCGCACGGCGTCGCCATCCTGTCGACCGGCGGCTCGGCCAAGACGCTGCGCGAGGCGGGCGTCGAGGTGATCGAGGTGAGCGACCACACCGGCTTCCCCGAGATCATGGACGGGCGAGTGAAGACACTGCAGCCCTCGATCCATGGCGGCATCCTGGCGCGGCGCACCGACAAGGCGCATGCCAAGGCGATGGCCGACCACAAGATCGCGCCGATCGATCTCGTCGTGTCGAACCTCTATCCGTTCGAGGCGACCGTGGCGCGCGGCGCCGATTACGCGACCTGCGTGGAGAACATCGACATCGGCGGGCCGGCGCTGATCCGCGCCTCGGCCAAGAATCATGATTTCGTGACCATCGTCGTCGATCCGGCCGACTACAAGGCGGTGCTCGACGAGATGGCGGCGCACAAGGGCGCGACCACGCTCGACTTGCGCAAGAAGCTCGCGGCGAAAGCCTATGCCCGCACGGCGGCTTACGACTCGGCAATTTCGCGCTGGTTCGCCCAGCAGCAGGGCGAGACCTTCCCCGAGAGCCTGACGATTTCGGCCACGCGGCTGCAGACGCTGCGCTATGGCGAGAACCCGCACCAGAAGGCCGCGTTCTATGCCGACGGCAGCCGGCGGCCGGGGGTCGCCACGGCACGCATGGTCCAGGGCAAGGAGCTTTCCTACAACAACATCAACGACACCGAGGCGGCCTACGAGTGCGTCGCCGAGTTCAGCGAGCCTGCCGTCGTGGTGATCAAGCACGCCAATCCCTGCGGCGTGGCGATCGGCAAGGACCAGTACAGCGCCTACCTCAAGGCCTACGAGTGCGACCCGGTGTCGATCTATGGCGGCATCGTCGCGGTGAACCGCACGCTCGAGGCGCAGACCGCGACCGACCTCGCCCGGCGCTTCCTCGAAGTCGTGATCTGTCCCGATGCCACGCCGGAGGCGCTGGAGATCCTGGCGCGGCGCAAGGATTGCCGCGTGCTGCTGGCCGGCACCCTGCCGGATCCGGCGGGCGCCGGCATGACCTTGAAGAGCGTGGCGGGCGGTTACCTGTTCCAGAGCCGCGACAATGGCCGGATCACCCGAGCCGACCTCAAGGTCGTGACCAAGCGGGCGCCCACCGAGCAGGAGATCGCCGATCTGCTGTTCGCCTTCACCGTCGCCAAGCACGTCAAGAGCAACGCCATCGTCTATGCCAAGGACGGCGCGACGGTGGGCGTCGGCGCGGGCCAGATGAACCGCCGCGATTCCTCGCGCATCGCCGCCATCCGTGCCGCCGAAGCCGCCGAGATCGCCAAGAAGCCCGAGAGCTTGGCCAAAGGCAGCGTCGTGGCGTCCGACGCCTTCTTCCCCTTCGCCGACGGCCTGCTGGCCGCGGCCGAGGCGGGGGCGACGGCGGTGATCCAGCCCGGCGGCTCGATGCGCGACAAAGAGGTGATCGAGGCGGCCGACAAGGCCGGCCTCGCCATGGTCTTCACCGGCATGCGCCACTTCCGGCACTAGAGTCTTCCGGGCGAAACAGACTCACCTCACCCTGAGGAGGGACCCGCAGGGTCCCGTCTCGAAGGGTGGAACGCGCGCCGCGCTTGTTGCCATCCTTCGAGACGCGCCCTTCGGGCGCTCCTCAGGATGAGGTCGTACCGTGCACCTGGCGGTTTGATCTAACTCTTCGGCTCGATCAGATCCCAGCGGTTGCCGTAGAGGTCGGTGAAGACGGCGACCTTGCCGTAGGCCTCGCGATTGGGCCCGCGCACGAACGTCACGCCACGGCTCGTATAGGCCTTGTAGTCGCGCTCGAAATCGTCGGTGTGCAGGAACAGGAAGACGCGGCCGCCGGTCTGGTTGCCGATCGCCGCCTTCTGCCAGTCGTCCGAGGCCTTGGCGAGCAGGAAGCCCGTGCCGCTGCTGCCGGCCGGTTTCACCACGACCCAGCGCCGGCCGGCGCCCTGGCGCTCGTCGGACGAATCCTCGACCAGGGTGAAGCCGAGCTTCTCAGTGTACCAGGCGATCGCCTCGTCATAGTCGGCGACGACCAGGGCGACCAGGGCAAGATGCTGTTTCACGAAAGCGCTCCGACAAAGAAGCCGTGCTTGATCACCGCGACCTCGAGCGGCAGGCGGCCGACCGTCTCGCCATCGAGATCGACCAGCGTCTCGATCGCCGAGTCGAACCTGAACGACGTGCCGCGGCTCGTGCGCACCTTGGGGTGATGGACATGCGCGCCGCTATACACCTTGGGCAGCACCTCGGTCAGCATGGCGAGCGGCGCGATGTCGCCCATCTCGATCAGGTCGAGCACGCCGTCGTCGAATTGAGCGCCCGGCATCAGCCGCATGCCGCCGCCGCCATTCTCGGTGTTGGCAACCAGGGCGGTGAAGATCGCGCGGCGGCCCTGCGCCACGCCATCGACCGTGATCGCGACGTCGCGGTTGCGATAGCCGAGCGTCACCGGCGGCGTCATCAGGAGATAGGCGATGTCGCCCAGCTTCTTCAGCCAGCGCGAGCGCGAGGTGCGATAGCTGATCGTCGCCGCGCCGCCCAGCGAGACGATGAGGTAGCCGAAGCGTTCGACTGGGCGGCCGTCGAGGCCGTCGCAGCGCACGCGCATCAGGTCGATCGGCCGGCGCGCTGCAGAGGCCGCGGCGTCGAACGCCTTGGCGGGATCCTTGAGATAGCCCAGCGCGCGGCAGAGCTCGTTGGCGGTGCCGGCCGGCACCGGGCAGAGCACGGCGTCTGATGCGAGCAGGCAGCCCGCGCCGTCCAGCATGCCGTTCAGCGCCTCGTTCACCGTGCCGTCGCCGCCCACGGCGACGATGCGCCGGGCGCCCGCGCTCAGCGCCTGGCGGGCGAGCTCGGTGGCGTGGCCGGGCGCCTTGGTGACCAGCGGCTCGACCGGGCCGAGCCGGCGCGCCAGCTCGGCCTGGATCCGCGGCCACTGCCGGGCGGCGCCGCCCTTGTGGGCCGCCGGATTGAAAATGCAGGCAAATTTCATGCTGACAGAATTTGGCAACTGCCGTGATAGCCTGCCGCCAGTATGTCACGCGCCCAACGCCTGCTCGACCTGATCCAGGTGCTGCGCCGGCATCGCCATCCGGTGAGCGGGGCGACGCTCGCCGAGGCGACGGGCGTGTCGCTGCGCACGCTCTATCGCGACATCGACCTCCTGAAGGCCGAGGGCGCCCACATCGATGGCGAGGCGGGCGTGGGCTACGTCCTGCGCCCGGGCTTCATGCTGCCGCCCCTGATGTTCAGCGAGGAGGAGATCGAGGCGCTGGTGCTGGGCTCGCGCTGGGTGCATCAGCGCGCCGACCGATCGCTGGCCGACGCGGCGGCCAACGTGCTGGCCAAGATCGGCGCCGTGCTGCCCAAGGATTTGCGCGACACGCTGGACGATTCGGGGCTGCTGGTCGGGCCGACCGAGACCATGTCGGCCGGCGACGCCGAGCTGCCGCGCATCCGGCAAGCCATCCGGCGCGAGCGCAAGGTAGCCATCTCCTATCGCGACAAGGAGGGCGCCAGCAGCAAGCGCACGGTGTGGCCGTTCGCTTTGGCCTTCTTCGAGCGCTCGCGCGTCGTCGTCACGTGGTGCGAGTTGCGCCAGGACTACCGCCACTTCCGCACCGACCGCATCGACGAGCTGCTGGTGAGCGACAAGCGCTATCCGCGGCCGCGCCAGGCGCTGCTCAAGGAATGGCGGCAGCGCGAGTCGACCACCGACATCTGAAGTCTCTGCTGCCACGATCTGACAGCAGCCACGACTACATTGGATTCACCGAACGAGGAGAATCCCGATGACGCAACCCATGAACAGGAACTGGCTCGCCGTCGCCTCCGCCGATCACGTCGCGATCGGCCGCGCGGGCGGCTTCATGCAGGTCTGTCACGGCAAGGGCGAACCGCTGCGCCGCATCCAGCCCGGCGACCGCGTCGTCTACTATTCGCCCAGCGAGCGCTATTCGCCGAGCCACGCCGCGCGCGAGCGCGACCGCCTGCAGGCCTTCACCGCCATCGGCACGGTGCGCGAGGGCAAGCCGTACCGCGACGACCGCGCCGACGGCTTTCCGCCCTACCGCCGCGACGTCGACTGGCACGACGCCTGCGCGGTGCCGCTCGCTTTGGTGCGCGACCGGCTCGCCTTCATGCGCGAGGCGAACTGGGGCTATCGCCTGCGCCAGGGCCTGGTCGAGTTGAGCGACGCCGACATGGCGACGATCGCCGAGGCGATGTTCACAGACGCGGAACGACTCGATCGGCTAGCAGCGTGAAGCTCTCGCGGCTCAACGGCGCGCACATCAGGTAGTTGAGCCCCGCTTCTTCCTTGAGCCGCGCGACCTTGTCGATCACCGCCTCGGGCGTGCCGTGCACGATCACGCTGTCGACATAGTGCTGGGCCGGCTCCTTGCCGTCGTAGGTGCGCGGCGGCATGTTCTTGCGGTGGGCGTGCTGCGGCCCGGCATAGGCGTCGACCAGCCACTGCGCGCCGCGCCGCGCCACCTCCTCGGCCTTGGCCATGGTCGGCGCCACGGCGATCAGGCGCGCCATCGGGATGTCGCGGCCCTGGTCGGAGAAGCCCGCCTTGCCAAGCTGCTCGCGGTAGCGCCGGCGCTTGTCGGCCAGTTCGCGGAACGAGGCGTGCGGGTCCATCAGGATCGAAAAGCCGCGGCTCGCCGCCCAGTCGATCGCGCCCTCCGACGTCGCCGCCATCCAGGTCGGCGGATGCGGCGCCTGCAGGGGCTTGGGCATCACTTCGATGTCGTCGTAGCTGAAATACTTGCCCTTGTAGCTCATCCGCTCCTTGGTCCAGGCGGCGAGCACGATCTCGACGGCTTCGCGGAAGCGCTCGGCGCTTTCCTCCGGCGGCACGCCGAAGGCATGGAACTCCGCGTGCGAGAAGCCGCGGCCGGCGCCCCAGTTGACGCGGCCGCCCGACAGCATGTCGAGCAGCGCCACTTCCTCGGCCAGGCGCAGCGGCTGGTAGAGCGCCGCGAGCGACACCGCCGTGCCGATCCTGAGCCGCCTGGTGCGGGCGGCGGCAAGCGTGCCCAGCATGTGCACCGACGGGCAGACGCTGAAGGTGGTGAAATGATGCTCGGCCAGCCAGACGGCGTCGAAGCCGCCTTTGTCCATGATCTCGATGCGCTCGAGCGCGCGGGCATAGACGTCCTGCAGCGGGCCGTGCCGGCCGGGCCAACTGAAGAATTGCAGGACGCCGACTTTCATCAGCGCCACCCTAGCCGTCAGGCGAGTGCGTCGTCTATCGCTGCCCCCAGCCGATCGACGATCTCGCCGATCTGCTCGGCGGTGACGATGAAGGGCGGCGCCAGCAGAACATGGTCGCCGCGCCGGCCGTCGATCGTGCCGCCCATCGGATAGACCATCAGGCCGCGCGCCATGGCGGCTTTCTTCACCCGGGCATGCAGCCGGCGCGCCGGATCGAAGGGCTGCTTGGTGGAGCGGTCCTCGACCAGCTCGACCGCCTCGAAGAGGCCGCGGCCGCGGATGTCGCCGACATGGGCGTGGTTGCCGAAGCGCTCGCCCAGCCGCCGGCGCAGCAAGGCGCCCATCTCGCGCACATTGGCGAGGAGATTGTCGCGCTCGATTGCCTCCTGCACGGCGAGGCCCGCGGCGCAGGCCATCGGATGGCCCATGTAGGTATGGCCGTGCTGGAAGAAGCCGCTGCCGTGGGCGAACGACTCGAAGATCTGCTGGCCGAGCAGCACCGCGCCGATCGGCTCGTAGCCGCCGCCCAGGCCCTTGGCGATGGTCATCAGGTCCGGCGCGATGCCTTCCTGTTCGCAGGCGTGCAGGGTGCCGGTGCGCCCCATGCCGCACATCACCTCGTCGAAGATCAGCAGCACGCCATACTTGTCGCAAATCTCGCGAATGCGCTTGAAGTAGCCCTTGGCCGGCGGCACGGCGCCAGCGGTCGCGCCGACCACCGTCTCGGCCACGAAGGCCAGCACGGTCTCGGCGCCGAGCTCGAGGATCTTGCTCTCGAGCTGGTCGGCGGCACGCCGGCCATACGCTTCCTCCGATTCGCCCGGCGCCTGGAAGCGGTAGGCGAAGCAGGGATCGATGTGGTGCGTCTCGATCAGGAGCGGCGAGAACGGTGCGCGCCGCCATTCGTTGCCGCCCGCCGCCAGCGCGCCCAGCGTGTTGCCGTGATAGCTCTGCCGGCGCGCGATCACGTTGCGTCGCTGGGCCTGGCCGCGCTCGACGAAGAACTGGCGCGCCATCTTGAGCGCGGCCTCGATCGCCTCCGAGCCCCCGCTCACCAGGTAGACATGGCTGATGCCCTGCGGAGCGCCGGCAACCAGCCGGTCGGCGAGCTGTTCGGCCACCGCCGTGGTGAAGAAGCCGGTATGGGCGTAGGCGAGCCGGTCGAGCTGCTTGTGCAGCGCTTGGATCACATGCGGATGGCCGTGGCCGAGGCACGACACGGCCGCGCCGCCCGAGGCGTCGATGTAGCGCTTGCCGGTGGCGTCGATCAGCTCGATGCCCGTGCCGCCGACGGCGACCGGCATGTCGCCGCCGATCGTGCGATGAAGAATGTGCGTCATGATCTTTCCCGTGGCGGGCGGCGCGGCAGGTGCACGCCGAACGCCGTGAGCTGCGCCTCGGTATGGGCGAGCGCGTCGAGCGCCTTCTGGCCGCTGCGGCCCGCGACCAGCGCGGCCAGGATCTCCGCCACCGCAAGCAGCGGCGTGATGGTGTGGAAGAACGACGGGCTTTCGGTGGCGGCGAGCACGGTCACCGTCGCGAGCTGGGCGAGCGGTGAGACCTGCGAATCGGTGAGCGCCACCACGGGCACGCCGCGCGCGGCGGCATAGCGCGCGCCCTGGATTGTGGCGCTGGCGTAGGGCTCGACGCTGGCCGCCAGCAGCACGTCGTTGGCGCCGGCGCCGCGGATGGCGTCGAGGCCGGTGCCGCCCGCGTCGTCGAGCATCACCGTCTTGTCGCCCAGAAGCGACAGCATGTAGTGGAAATGCCAGGCTGCGGCGTGGCAGGCGCGCAGGCCGAGGCAATAGATGCGCCGCGCGCGGTGCAGCCGGCCGGCGGCATCCGCCAGCCGCTCGAGTGCCGCGGGTTCGGCGAGCCGCGCGATCTGGTTCGACAGGCTTTCCGCGAGCTCGGCCACCAGCGCCTTCTCGCCGCGCAGCTTCTGCGCCTCGACCTGGACGCCCGCCTTGCCGGCGAAACCCAGCGCGCCGGAGCGCACCGCGCCAGCGTAGAGGGCGCGCACCTCGTCGTAACCTTCGAGGCCGAGGCGCTGCGCCAGCCTGGTCATGGTGGCGGGCGGCACACCGGCATGGCGGGCCTGCTCGCGCATCGAGAGCAGGGCCACGTCATTCGGCCGGTCGAGCACATACCTCGCCGCAGCCTGGAGCTGCGGCGACAGCGAATCGAAGGCCTCGACGATCGGCCGGGCGAGCGGACCGCCGTCCATTTGCCTCTCCGCTCAGCGGATCGGCATCGGGTACATCAGGCCGCCCTTGGTCCACAGCGCATTGACGCCGCGCTGCAGCTTGAGCGGCGAGCCCTGGCCGACATTGCGCTCGAAGCTCTCGCCGTAATTGCCGACCTGCTTGATGATCCGGTAGGCCCATTTCTCGTCGAGGCCGAGCGCCTTGCCGTTGCCTTCCTTGACGCCGAGCAGGTTCTGGACCAGCGGGTTGGTCGATTTCAGCTCCTCGTCGACGTTGGCCTGGGTCACGCCCTTTTCCTCGGCCTCGAGCATGGCGTAGAGCGACCAGCGCACGACGGCGGCCCACTGGTCGTCGCCGCGACGCACGAACGGGCCAAGCGGCTCCTTCGAGATCAGCTCGGGCAGCACCATGTAGTCGGCGCTCTTGTTGCGCGTCGCCAGCGCCGAGGCGAGTGCCGAAGAGTCCTGGGTCATGGCATCGCAACGGCCGCCGAAGAAGGCCTCGTACATCACGTCCTGGCTCTCGAAGACCACGGGCTTGATGCTGATATTGCGGCTGCGGAAGTAGCCCGCCATGTTGGCCTCGTGCGTGGTGCCCTGGGCCACGCAGATGGTGGCGCCGCCCAGCTCCTTGAGCTCCTTCACGCCCGCCTTCTTCTGCACCATGAAGCCCTGGCCGTCGTAGAAGTTGACGCCGGTGTACTGGATGCCGAGGCCGGCATCGCGCTGCAGCGTGATCGTCGAGTTGCGCACCAGCACGTCGATCTCGCCCGACTGCAGTGCAGTGAAGCGCTGCTGGGCCGACAGCGGCACGAACTTGGTCTTGGTCGAATCGCCCAGCACGGCGGCGGCGATCGCCCCGCACATGTCGATGTCGAGACCCCGCCACTTGCCCTGGCTGTCGGCGAGCGAGAAGCCGCCCAGGCCGACATTGACGCCGCAGATCACCTGGCCGCGCTTCTTCACCGTGTCGAGGTTCGACTCGGCCTGCGCCGCCAGCGGCAGCGCGAGCAGCGCGACACCGACCAAAAGCCGTTTGAACAATTGCATGTGCCATCCCCCTGAATGAGCGATGAAAGTGCTAGCGCACGCCGTCGGCGTCCGCAACGAATGAATCGAAATGGTTCATTGCTGAGACATATGTTTCGCCCGGCACGTACTGCACCGCAACTGCAGCTAGGCGCGCCGAGACTGCAAATTGTCTGGCGCCCGTATGACGAAGCGATTAAAAGTCCGCCCGGGTCGGCGCCGGTAATTGGGGCCTGCGCCTTTTGGGGTCTGGAAATGAATCACGCCTTGTCGGCGGTGGTCATGCTCATGGGCGGACTGTTGTTCACGTCCTGTACGGCCACGGTCGTGCAGCACTGGGCGATGAATCGTCAGCCGGCGCAGGCCGACTATACGCCGCCGTCGCTCGATGGCGGCGAGCGCGGCGAGGCGTTCCTGCCCGCCAGCGCGGCCGGCGAATGCAAGCCCGAGGAGGCGCCGGCCCAGCACGGCCAGCCGCTGGTCCCGAAATTCTCACCGCTCCGCCGCGGCCCCAAGACCTGACTCTTCGTCCTCTTTCGTGCACTGTTGGGGCAGGGGGGCATATCGGCGTGAATCGCGACTTCCGTAACATCCGCGTCTTCTTGGTCGAGGACGAATTTCTCGTGGCCTCGGCGCTGCAGGAAGACCTCGAGGCGCGCGGCTTCCATGTCTTCGGGCCCTATCCGACGCTCGCGCTCGCCCAGGCCGCGGTCGGTGCCGAGCGCTACGACGTCGCCATCATCGACATGAACCTGCGCGGCCAGCTCGCCTATCCGGTGGCCGACGAGCTGATGCGCCGCAACGTGCCGCTCATCATCCTGAGCGGCTACTCGATCCCCGACATGCCGGTGCGCTTCAAGGATGTCCTCAGGCTGATCAAGCCCTACGACATCGACGCCACGCTGGGCGCCATCGAAAAGGTGCTGGGGCCGCCCGCTTCGGCCGCCTGAACAAACCAAACGGACACCATGCGTTATGGTTTTGCCGGCGAGGATGTCGGTCTAATCGCCGGCGTCGAGGGCGGAACGAAGGGCTCGCCGGCGCGGCGCACGGCAAGGTCGGCCAGGGCCTTTTTGCGCACGACGTCGATGTCGATCGCTTCATACTCCTGGACGGCCTTGTCGTAGAGTTCGTTCGCCGTCTGCGGTGCGCGGGCCATTATGCGTTCCTGCGTCGCCCATATCTCATAGGTATTGCCGTTGGTGTAAAGCGAAAGCGCATCGGCGCCGGAAAGAAACGAATCCCGGAATTCCCGGCGTGCTTCATCGGCCCGCTGCTGCTGGAACAGAAACACCGCATAGGCGCGCCGCGCCTCGGCCCGATACAGATCCGTCGTCGCCGCGGCGATCGCCCGCTTGGCGTACTTTTCGGCGGCTATATTATTGCTGACGCCGCTATTGGCCATGGCGATGGTGTTGAACTCGTAGGCGGTGACCAGGTTGGGTATCAGGTCGGCGAGATATGACGCCTGATCGACCAGAAAGCCTGTTTGCTGGTTGAACATGCCTTGAAGCTGTTGCTGATAGGCGAAGTTGCCGCCCGCATCGTGTATCGCCTTGGCCGCGTCGACCTGAGACGACATGTACTTCGACAACACCTCGGTCAATTGACCGCGCGTGACGCGATTGCGCTCTTCTTCCGCCCGCCGGTCCGATTTGAAGGTAGTGAAGACCGAGATGGCAAAGGCGGCGACGCTCAACACGACTGTCACCGTGTCCTTCGACTTCTTGGCGATGGCAACCACGCGCCGGATACCTGGCCTGAATTGCCCCAGCATCGGCCCCCTCCATGCCCCATCCCGCAGCGATCGAACCACCCGCCTGGCTTGCGGGCAAGTGCGAATCTGCTACTGGACGGTGGGTGTATGCTGCCGTGTCACAGAGGAGGAATTCATGCCCGATGCCATCGACGACCTGTTCCGCCGTTTCGGCAAGGCCTTCAACAAGGCCGACGTCGAGGAGATCGCGGCCTGCGTCACCGACGATTTCGAATGGCGCCTCAATGCCGGCGGGGCGCCGGCCGGCCGCGTGCTCAAGGGCAAGGACGACCTGCGCAAATATTTCGCCGACAAGAGCACGGCCCATCGCGAGGCGCGCTACTCGGAGGCGCGGATCCATCGTTCGGGTGACAAGCTGTTCGGCACGTTCCGCGTCACCGGCATCGATGCGCAGGGCAAGCCGTTCGACCGCTACGGCATCGATCTCTACGAACTGAAAGACGGCAAGATCGCGCTCAAGGACAGCTACCTGAAGGCCGACTGAGGTGAACGACACGGTCTCGTGGAGCGTCGATCGTCGCGGCGTGGCGACGGTCACGCTCAATCGTCCGCAAGTGAACAACGCCTACAATGGCGACCTCATCCAGGGCCTGCATGACGCGATGGACGCGATGGGCAGGGAAGCGGGCCTGCGCATCGTCGTACTGAAGGGCAACGGCCGCCACTTCCAGGCCGGCGCCGATCTCTCGTGGATCACCGCCGTCTCGCGGCAGAGCCCGCGCGACAACGAGGCGGTGAGCCGCCTGACCGCCGAGGCGATCCGCCGGCTCGACACCTGTCCCGTGCCGACCCTGGCGCTGATCCAGGGCGGCTGCTTCGGCGGCGGCACCGGCATCGCCGCTTCCTGCGATATCGTGATCGCCAGCGAGGACGCGATCTTCTCCATCGCCGAGACACGCTGGGGCCTGATGGCCGGCATCATCCTGCCGCAGCTCTGCCAGGCGATGGGCCTGCGCCAGGTGCGCCGCTATGCGCTGACCGGCGAGCGCTTCGGCGCGCACGAGGCGCGCCGGCTCGGCCTCGTGCACGAGGTCTGCCCGACCGGCGCGCTCGACGAGGCCGGTGGCAAGATCGTCGAAGCGGTGTTGATGAATGCGCCCAACGCGACCGCCGCCACCAAGCTCCGCTCGCTTGCCGCGGCGCGCGCCTTCGTCGACGACGGCGAGCTGCGCGACCTGATCGACGAGCACGCGCGCACGCGCCAGCAGGACGAAGCGGCCGAGGGCCTGGCGAGCTTCAGGGAGAAGCGCAAGCCGCGCTGGTATCCGGGCTGAGGAAGCGTCGCGCGGCATCGCAATACATCGCATAGACCGGCGCGAACGAGGCGATCTCCGCCCATTCGTTGGCGGCATGCATGTCGCCAAAGCTGACGCCGGGCGCGCAGATCGCGGGCACGCCACGTGTTGCGAGAAGATTGCCGATGTTCGACGGCCCGCTGACCCGGGCCGGCATCTTGCGCCCGAACGCGGTTTCGGCCGCCGCCGTGAAGCTCCGCACCAGCGGATGGTCGTGCGCCACGAGATAGGCCGGCCAGTGGTCGACCGTTTCGATCCTGGCCTCGCCATCGACGGCGTGCACGATCGCCTCGAGCCAGCGCGCCGCCGCGTCGCCGTCGAAGGTGCGCGTCAGCCGGATGTCGACATGGCAGGTCGCGAGATCGGGCACCACGCTGAACCCCTCGCCGCCGTCGAGATGGGTGAGCGTCGCGGCCGGCCCGAAGGGAAAGGCCGCGTCCGCCGCATCCGGAAAGCGCGCCTCGGCAAGCCCGAGCGCGAACGCGGCGGCCCTGGTGAGCGCATTGACGCCACGCCGCGCCGGATCGCCCGAGTGCGCAGCGACGCCGGCGAAGCGCACGACCGAGCGCAGGAAGCCGCGGCTGCCGGCCACCAGGCAGTCGTTGCCGGGATAGCCGAGCGACACGGCGTCGGGCGGTCTGTCGACCGCGGCGAGATAGGCCCGCACGCCGCCGAAGCGGCCGGTATGCTCGTCGGCATCGAACAGCACCTGCACGGTGCCGCAGGCGGGCGGACGCTGACCGAAATGCCGCGCGACATGGCAAAGGATCGCCACACCCGCCTTGGAGTCGCCCGCGCCACGGCCCCACAGTTTTCCGTCGTGGACCGTGCCGGAGAAGGGCGCCTCGTTCCATCGCGCCGGATCGCCGGCCGGCGCGGTGTCGATGCAGGCGTCGAGGCAGAGCGTCGGCCCGGGCGCGCCGCCCTCGATCTCGACCAGGACGGCGGCCTCGCCCAGCAGGCGCGGCCGCAGCCCATTGGCCGCCAGCCAACCGTGCGCGAGCTCGAGCACCGGCCCCGGCGCGTCGATGCCGCCGCATGACGGCGTCGCCACCAGCCGCGCCGCCAATTCGACGATGCTGTCGAGCGGAGGCTCCGGAGTGCTCATGTCGGCGACTTGGCTGCGCCGAATCGGGCGGGCAGCGACCATCCCAGCAGCGCGATCAGCGCCGCGGCCGAGATCAGCCCGCCCCACCACTCCGCAGGCAACGTCTGGCGGTCGAGGAAATAAGAATGCGTGCCGGCAGGCGCCGTGAAAGATACCAAGCGAAGCTTTTCACTTGCGGCGAGCGGAAGAGGCGGATCGAGGCGCCAGGCAGGAAAGAAGAAGCGGCGCAGCACCACGGAGGTCGCGGTGTCGGCCTCGATCTCGATCCGCAGCTCGCCGGACGGCCGCTCCGTGGCCTCGCAACGCCGTGCCGGCGGGCTGCAGACGATCAGCGGCACATCCTTGACGGGCTCCAGGCCCAGGTCGGCGTAGCCAAGCGTCGCCGCCTGCGGATAGCCGTTCGGCTCGTATTCCTTCACGTCCTGCTGGCGCAGCGTCAGGCGCTTCTGCATGAATTGCACGCGCTCGACCGTGTCGTCGCCGACCAGGGCCAGTCCCGGTACCAGCGCGATGAGGGCCGCGACGAACAAATAGATCCTCGGCCGGCCAAGGCTTGCGAGCGGCACACAGCACAGCGCCGTGATCAGCGCGAACTCGACCACCAGCATCAGCCGCCACGGGAACTGGACCTTCGAGAGCTCGGGCAGTTGCCAGAACCACGGCACGGCGCCCGCGATGAGCGCCAGGCAAGCGAGCGCGAGGCCGGACCAGAAGTATTGGCGGAATGCCAGCATCACGCTGGCCGCGGCGACCGCATAGGCCACCGTGAACGAGGCGATGGCCTTCATGATGTAGGGCTCGGGCCAGCGCTCGGGCGTCAAAACGAACCAGCGCTTGACGTCGTAGAACGGCATCCAGAGCTGATGGGCGGAGATCCAGCCCTGCAAGGTCAGCGCCGGCACCAGGTAGATCGCGGCGAGCGCGATGCCGAGCAGGCCGCCCGCGAGCATCTTGGCGAGCTCGACCGGCGTCGGACCGCCTCTCAGCGCACAGGCCGGCAGCACCGTGACCGAGACCAGCAGCGCGGTGGGCAGGTGCGAGAGCAGCAGACCGGCATAGGCCAGCGCCAGCAGCACGGGCGAGCGCAAGGTGAGCAACACCAGCGGCAGGAAGACGAAGGCGGTGAACTCCGCCCAGGCGCCGCGCATGTAGTAATCGAGCAGGTGGTAGGGCGCCGCCATCCAGGCGACGGCGCCCCACAGCGCCACCGTGGCGCTCGCCTTCTGCGCCTTCAGCCAGGCATGCATGGCGAGACCCGAGGCGAACAGGATCAACAGCGATGTCACGACCAGCCGGTAGGACACGGACATCAGGTTGGCGGTGATCACGCTGACGAGGGCGTCGAGCCAGAACGGCAGCGGCGGATAGAAATAGAAGGCCGGACTGCCAAGCCCGTCGAACGACTGGGGCATCCAGCGCGGATAGAGGATCCCCGCGCGGAATTGCTCGGAGAACTGCGTCGCCCAGGTGAGGTTCTGCGGCGAGCTGTGGCTGAGGACTGTGCCCACGATCAGCGAGGGCGACAGCAGCAGCACCGCGGCGGCCGCCAGAACGAGGACGGGCCTCTTGTGCAGCAAAGCTACTCGGCCGCCTGCTTCTGCGCGGTCCGGTCGGGCGTCAGCGAGTAGGTGGTGAAGCGCTTGTTGAGCGCGGGCATCGGGCAAGCCTCGAGGTGGCCCTCGCCCGGCCGCATCAGGATCATCGCCGCCGTCGCCACCATCTGGCCGCGCACGCTCTTGCGCGGCGGCCGGCACACCGACCACGGGCTCGCGTAGTCGTCGAAGAAGGCGTGGCGGAAGTCCTCGAGCGTGAGCTTGCCGCGTCCGGGCTCGAGTTTCGGCGCGAGCTGTTCGCGCACCCGCTTGTCGCGGTAGATCGAGCACGGCGTCTCGGCGAGGCCGGTGTCCTTCACCTTGGCGCGTGCCGGCTCCGCGATCCAGTGATTGGCGTGGACGTAGAGGCCGCGCTCGGGCGCCAGCCAGAACGTCTCGTCGGGCGCGCACTCGAAGCCGAATGCCTGGCCGCCCGCGTGGGAGACCGCCATGTGGTTGGAGCCGAGCTTGGGCGTGGCGAAGATCGTGTGCACGGCCTCCGCAAGATGAGCGCTCTCCAGCACCTTGCGGCGGATGAAGGGCAGCGGCACGCCGGGCCCGCGTTCATAGTCGCGGTCGCATTGCAGGGCGTTGGCGGTGAGGCCGATGCCGGCCGAATTGAGGCCCGAGCGCGCAAGACCGCCCGCCTCGGTGAAGGTGAGAATGTCCGGTCCGTCGTCGCGACGGATGCGCAGCAGCACGCCGGTCTCGGCGCATTCCGCCCGCCAGTCCCAGTTCTGGCCGTGCAGCAGCACGCCGTCCGCGCTCGCCTCGGGCAGCGCCAGCGCCGCCGTGCAGCCGTCGGGGAAATGCTTCTCGACCGTGGCGGGCGCGCGCCGGCGGCTCGCCGCGGCCACCATCTCGGTGCGGGCGTTCATCAGCATGATGCCGGCGAACGGTTGCCCCGAGCCGTCGGCGATGCCGCGCATCTCCTCGACGTAGCTCGGGTCGAACTTCTCGACGATCGGCACCATCGCCTGGGCGCGCCGTTCGAGCTCGTTCCAGTCGACGCCGTTCTTGAGCAGCGACTCCGCATAGAGGGCGATGCCGCGCTTGATGCGCTCGGGCGCGGCCTGGCCGTGCTGGCGGCCGCGCTCGCGCGGGCTGCCGGAAAGGTCGATCAGTGGAAACGGCTGGTAGTCCATCAGGCCCTCCCCAGAAGTGCCGCGCGAAAGCGATCCTTGAGATGCGCGCCGTCCTGCGGCGGCATCACGAACTCGAGCTTCTCGACCATCACCTTGACCAGCCGGAACACCGGGCCCTTCTTGCTGCGCAGATCCTTCACCAGTTGCCCTACCTCGGCCTGGTCGCGCACCAAGGCGCTGTCGGCGATGCCGCAGCCTTTGGCGACGATGCTGAGATCGGTGCCGGCGCCTGAATCCGTCGGGCCGTTGTTGCGCGGGCTGGTGTGCGTGGCCTGATTGCCGGTCTCGCCGAACTTCTCGTTGTCGAGCACGCAGATCGCGAGATTGTCCGGCGCCTGGGCGGCCACCGTGGCGAGCGAACCGAGACTCATCAGCATGTCGCCGTCGCCGGTGATCACCAGCACGCGCTTGGTCGGCTGCGCCAAGGCGAGACCCAGCCCCATGCCGACCGGCGCGCCCATGCCGCCCCACAGCGGCATGTTGAGCGGCCGGTCGCCCGCCTCGGTGATGTCCCAGTTGGGCGAACCGAGGCCCGCGATCACCAGCAGATTGTCGTCGGCGCCCTCGAGGATCTTCTTCACGAGAGGGCGGCGTTGGAGCGTGGCCTTGGCACTCATTGCGCCACCTTCTTTCCGAAATCCTTGATGCCGATCAGCTTCTGCCTGAGCAGCACGGCGACCGGCTGGTTGGCGTTGAAGGCACTGCGCGCGGCGTAATCGACCGTGGTCTTGACCTCGTCGGCCTTGTCGACCGAGGTCACCAGCACGCCCATCGCTTCCAGCACCTTTTGCGTGCCCTGGCCCATCGGATATTGCCAGGAATTGAATTCGCCAACTTCGCCACGCATCGTGATCAGGCTGAGCAGCGGAAAGCGCAGGGTCTTGGTGAGGCCCATCAAATTGATGGTGTTGCCGACGCCCGAGCTCTGCATCAGGAGCGCCGAGCGCTGGCCGCCGAGCCACGCGCCAGCGGCGATCGCCACGCCTTCCTCTTCGGTGGTGAGCGCCACCGTGCGGATCGAATTGCTGCGCTGGCAGGCCTCGATCAGCCGCGCATGGCCCGCGTCGGGCACGTGATAGACCTGCTTGATGTCGTGGTCCTGGAAGACCTCGAAAATCTGCTGACGCCAGTCGACCGCACTCATTCACGCTCCCGATTCAACATCTTGTATGCGCCCGTTAAAATAACGGGAATCTAACGGGTACCTTTTGGTAACCATACAAGATGTGCTGCTCTTCTCGATGACCGGCAGGGAGCATACACCGGGTGTCGGCAGGATCGCGATTCTGTCGTGTAGAACCCAAGCCGAGGAATGACTGTTTACGGCGAAGTCCAATCGTAAGGATGGCCGGGAGCGCCGCTCGGGTTCCTCGGATCGCTGTTCAGGCCGGATCGCGTCGCGAGCAATCGGTTGTCGGAGTTGTAGGTCTCCGCGCCGGAGGCCGGACCGACAGGGGTCTCGCCGGGCGGACGTGCGCCGGGCAGGGGCACATTGGGCCCTGTCACTGCCGGAGCCGAGGAAACGTATTGGGTATTGGAACCGGTCGAGCAGCCTGCGACGACGACGAGGGAAATCAGCGCTAAGCCAGCGCGCAACAGAGATGAAGCGGCCATGTGAAACTCCGTTTATCTAGAAACGGAGCCCGAGCGCGCCGCGTTGCCGCGATAGCGCCCAGCCGGTTCGGCACCGGCATGCCATGCCCACCGCTGTAGCCGGCATCAAGCTCTATCAATGTCGGCTTTCGATAGGCGGGAACGTCGCGCTGGTCAGGCACTGCGTTAACCATGCCTCGCTGCCGATCGCGTCCGGTAGATCGAACCAGCCACTGAGACCGCGTTTTGCCCCGGGTGAGGATTTGCTTTGCAGGCAATCGTCGTGCCCATACACCCGCTTAAGGCGGCCGTCGCAAACCAAAAATGCAAACTTGTTGGCCTCCCACTGCTCTACATCCATGAAGACGCTGCCACATGTCTCGACATGACCGTTGAACACGGCCCTACACGTATAGTCGACTTCGAGCCTTTCAGGCGAAATTCTCCGGCCGGAGAAGCGATGGCGATATGCGCGTCCATTCGCCCACTCCTCGTAGTAGCCGCAGGCCCGATCGCCGAGCTTGTACAACCGGTAAACCAGTTCATAGCCAGGGATAGCACTTTCTTCTCGCCACTCCTGGAAGATCGCGGTTCTGTCTTGAGCAAGCGAGACCGAAACGCCAATCGCCATGAACGCGAGCATCGTTGCCAAGGGCTGTGGAACGGGCAACCGCAAGATGCCGGTGTCCCTAGAACGGCTTCAGCACCGCGAGGAACACGATCACGACCATGAACAGGGCCGGAACCTCGTTCCACCAGCGGTAATAGCGGGCGGGGCGGGTGTTGCGGTCGGCGGCGAACTCCTTGCGCCAGCGCGCGTAGAGATGATGGATCAGGGAGAGGCCGAGCACGAAGGCGACCTTCACCTGCCACCAGCCGGCGTGCCACCAATTGCCCTGCCAGGCGAGCAGCAGCCCGAAGATCCAGACCGCGACCATCGCCGGGTTCATGATGCCGCGGATCAGGCGGCGCTCCATCACCTTGAAGGTCTCGCTCTGCGCCGAGCCTTTCTCGGCCTCGGCGTGATAGACGAACAGCCGCGGCAGATAGAGCAGGCCCGCCATCCAGGCGATCACCGAGACGATGTGCAGCGCCTTCAGGATTTCGTAGAGCATTTCAAATCATACCGCGTTTCCGCAAAACCTCATCCTGAGGAGGCGCGCAGCGCCGTCTCGAAGGATGGGCAACAAGAACCGTGCTCGATCCACCCTTCGAGACACGGTCCTGCGGACCGCTCCTCAGGGTGAGGATTTTCGATTGCTACTTCACCTGCGAGAAGAACCGCCGCCATTCGTCGATGCGGCCGGCGAGCTCGGTCACCGAACTGCTGTCGCTCGGCTTCCATTTGCGCAGATCGTCGAGCACGGCCTGCGCCTCCTTGTTGTCGGCGCTCGTCGCCTTGAGCCGCTGGTCGGCGAGATAGAGCAGGGCATTGTGCACCCGCGCCCGGGCGTCGACGTTGGCGGTGCGCAGCGAGATGATGAGGGTGACGACGAGATCCGGCAGCAGCCTGTCGCGGTCGATCCGCTGGCGCACCGCGTCGGTCATGATGCCGATCGTGGTATCGACCCGCGCCGGCGTCATGCTCGCCTCGCGGATGATGCCGCCCAGGGTGTGCAGCTCGTCCGACGGCGCGAAGCTGCGCGCGAACCGGTCGATGAAGGCCTCGCGCGTGCGCGTGAGATCGACCGAGGTGGCGTTGGTCTTGGACAGTCGCCAGCCAAGCCAGGCGCGCTCGAAGTTCCAGCGATCGGTGGTCGACAGGATGGCGATCGCGATGATCAGGCCGGCCGGGATCAGCACCGACAAATTGCGCCAGGCCCCGCCCACGCTTTCGCCGGGGAAGGAGGCGTAGGTGCCCCAGCCGATCAGCCCTTCGCGGCGCAGCAGGCCGTGCACTTCCTCGGTGAGACCGCGCGCGACGTAGACGCCGGCGATGGCGCGCAGCAGGAGTTCCGTCTTCTTCCATGCCGAGAGCGTCGGATCGCCGCCATATTGCTGGTCGAGCTCGGCCATGCGCGCGTCGAGCGCCTGCGGGTCGGCGACCAGCCGGCGCGCCAGGGTCTGCAGCTTGCTGTAGCGCGCGGGTTTGGAAGCGATGTCGCGCGTGGCGGCGCGGACATACTGGAAGAGCCGCGCCTGCATGCGCGCCTGGGCGTTCGCCTGGATCCGGTCGGGATCGCCCAGCAGCTTGGCCCACAGGCCGGTGACCTGCCGCGGCAGCGAATGGCCGGCGCCGGCCACGAAGGCGCTGTAGGTCAGGGCGACGACGAGAGCGGCGACCGGCGAGGTGTCGTTGATGGCACCGGTGTGATCGAGCAGGAAGAAGATGATCACCGGCGTCAGCCAGAGGAAGCCGAACAGGCGGTGCGCGCCGATGTCGTTCCAGGCGCCCGGGATGTGCGCCAGCCGGCTGTCGACCTCACGCACCGCCGTCAGCATGCCCGCCAGCATCACGATCAGGTAGCAGAAGCGGGCGTCGATATCGGGCGAGAGCGTTCCCAGTTCCATGTCGCGTCAGGCCTCGGCGGCTCTCCGGACGAAAGCCTGCGCTGTCGCCATGTCGGACGGCCGGAGCGCGAACACCGTGTAGAAGACGTCGGCGCCGTCGAGCGGCCCCGCGACATGCACCAGGCCGCCCTCGACCAGCGGGCCGATGTCGCGCGCCAGCGCATCGAGATCGCGATAGCCCGAGCGGCGCGCCAGATCGCCGCCCTTCAGCATCGATTCGTCTTCGAGCAGCGCGCTGAGAATGCGCACCTGGCTGGCGCTGAGCGAATTGGGCGCAACCGGCATCTGCCGGACTATAGGCTGGCCATCCGGCGTGGACAACGCACGTGCTCTGCCGAGCAGATGTCGTGCGTGCCGGCCGTGCAAATGGAGCGGCCACCGAAAGCCGCCGCGTGGGCCGCTTTGGCAAGGCCGCTGATGAAGGCGGGGTGCGTACCGACCGTCGGCGCTCGGCGATAGACCGGCACGCCCGACGCCTCGGCCAGCGCGCGATAGTCCCGATCGAGCTCGACCAGGGTTTCGGAATGTTCCGATACGAAGGCGAGCGGATAAATCACCACCGGCATCTTTTCACGGCCGGCGCGCTCGATCTCGTCATGTGTCGATGGCCCGATCCATTTGAGCGGCCCGACCCGGCTCTGGTAGCACACCGTCCAATCGGACAATCTCGCGGCCGCAGCGATCGCCTGGGCGGTGCACTCGACCTGCCACTGATAGGGATCGCCGGATGCAATCACTTTCTGCGGCAGGCCGTGCGCGGAGAACAACACGCGCGCCTTCGCCGAGCCGAGCGCCGCAAGCTCCTGCTGCACCAGATCGACCGAGGCCGCGATGAAGCCCGCTTCCTGCGGATAGCAGCACACCAGAGTCGTCGTCGCCTTCAGCCGTGCCGCTTCTTCTTTCCAGGCGCCGACCGACGATGCCGTGGTCGTGGTCGAGAATTGCGGATAGAGCGGCAGCAGCACGATGCGGGCGGGCGCGAAGGTGCGCACTTGCTGGACGACATCGGCGGTGAGCGGATGCCAGTAGCGCATGCAGACGAAGGCGCGCCATTGATGCTCGTCGCCCGATAAAGCCTGATCGAGCGCGGCCGCTTGCGCCTCGGTCTGGCCGAGGATCGGCGAAGCACCGCCGATCTGATCGTAGATCCTGCGCGCCTTGACCGCGCGGCGGCTGGCGAGGAATTGCGCCAGCGGCAGGCGCAGCCAGGCCGGCAGGTCGATGATGGCGCGATCGCCAAACAGGTTACGCAGGAAGGGCTGCACGGCCTCCGGCGAATCCGGCCCGCCCAGGTTGAACAGGACGACGGCGATCTTCACGGCGTCCTTCTCACGACGGCTTCCAATTGCGCACGACTTCGACCAGGCGCGCGACATGCTCGGGCGGCGTTTGCGGCACCACGCCGTGACCCAGGTTGAAGATGAACGGGCCGCGGCCGAGCTTGTCGAGAATGCGCGTGGCCTCGCGTTCCATCGCCACACCGCCCGTCACCAGCATCATCGGATCGAGATTGCCCTGCACGCAGATGTGCGGCTGCAACTCCTGCGCCGCCCAGTGCGCGCCGATGCCGGTGTCGATCGACAGCGCATCAAAGGCATCCTTGCGGCGATACATCAGCGCCGCCGGCCCGACCTGGCGCGGAAAGGCGATGACCGGCACTTTTGGATGGCGGGCCTTCACGCCGTGGGCGATGCGCACCATGGGCTCGAGCGACCAGCCAAACAGTTGCTCCTCCGGCAGCACGCCGGCCCACGAATCGAACAGCTGAACGGCGTCGGCGCCAGCCTCGATCTGGTTCACCAGGTGATCGACCACCGATTCGACCAGCAGATCGACCAGCAGGCCGAACGAATCGGGATGGGCATAGGCCCAGTTCTTCACCCTGGCGAAGTCGCGGCTCGAGCCACCCTCGATCATGTAGCAGGCCAGGGTGAAGGGCGCGCCGGCGAAGCCGAGCAGCGCCTTGTCGGCGGCAAGTGCGGCCCGCGTCTGGCGGATCGCCCGATAGACCGGCTGCAGGAAGTCGGTGAGCCGCGCACGCGACAGCTGGCCGAATTGCGCCGGATCACTCAGCGCGTCGAGCCTGGGGCCTTCGCCTTCCTCGAACCACACTTTCTGGCCGAGCGCATGCGGCACCACAAGGATGTCAGAGAAGATGATCGCGGCATCGAGGTCGAAGCGCCGGATTGGCTGCAGGGTGACCTCGACCGACTTGTCGGGCGTGTAGCAGAAATCGAGGAACGAGCTCGTGCTCGCACGGACCGCGCGATATTCCGGCAGATATCGTCCGGCCTGGCGCATCAGCCAGATCGGTGGCGTCGGGAAGCGCGTTCCGCCCAGGGTCTGCAGGAATTTCCCGCCGCTCAAATCTCATCCCTCATGCTTTCCTCTTACTCTTTCATAGAAGGTAGTAGCAGTAGTAGAGCGTGCGGATCGCGGGGATGGGCATGATTAGCCGACCGTCCCCAGCCGCTTGTGGACCGGCACGACGCGATTCCACGGCCTTTTAGGCATCGATTCCCGATTCGCAGACGATTAGCCCGAAGCTGTCCAAGGTAGACAGGAGTCGGGAAGGACAGGACGAGTCGGGCCCCGAATCCCGCGGGTCGGCTGAAAGCCCGAGTCTGTCCCCGATTCGCCCAGCCCAATCCCGGATTTCTCCCCGTGGCCCTGTGGGGTAAGTTCGGGACGATAAAGATCGATCTATGGCTGGCCGCAACTTTCACGTCCATCTGGTGTCCGACTCCACGGGTGAAACCGTGTCGAGCGTGGCGCGCGCCTGCCTGGTGCAATATGAGGGAATCTTCGTGCAGGAGCACGTCTGGTCGCTGGTGCGGACCAAGAACCAGATGGAAAAGGTCATGGCCGAGGTCGAGCGCAACCGCGGACCGGTGCTCTACACGCTGGTCGACCCGGACCTGCGCGACTGCGTGCGCGACCATTGCCGCAAGCTGCAACTGCCCTGCGTCGGCGTGCTCGACCAGGCGATGAGCGTGCTGGCTGTGCACTTCCATTCCAAGAGCGAGCAGTGGCCGGGTCGTCAGCATCAGCTCGACGAGGGTTATTTCGACCGCATCGACGCCATGCACTACACGCTCGCGCACGATGACGGCCAGTCGACGCACGATCTCGACGATGCCGACGTGATCCTGGTCGGGCCGTCGCGCACCTCGAAGACGCCGACCTGCGTCTATCTCGCCAATCGCGGCGTGCGCGCGGCCAACGTGCCGTTGGTGCCGGCGGTGCCGCCGCCCGAGGAGCTGGAACTGGCGCGCCGGCCGCTGATCGTCGGCCTGATCACCGACCCCGAGCGGCTGATGCAGATCCGGGTCAACCGGCTGCGGCTTCTGCAGCAGGACACCGAATCGGAATACACCGACATCGACCAGATCCAGCGCGAGATCCAGGAAGCGCGCCGGCTCTACGCCCGGCGCAAATGGGCGACCATCGACGTCACCCGCCGATCGATCGAGGAGACCGCCGCCGCCATCCTGCAGATGCTGGCGGTGCGGCGCGAGCAACGGATGCAGGCGACGTCATGAAGTGCGCGCGCCTGGCGCCGCTGGCCTGCGTGCTGGCTGCCACGGGCGCGTGGGCCGGGGCCGCACTGGCCGCGGGTGGCATCGAGATCAGGCGCGGGCCCGACCGTGTCGAATTCGGCAGCTGCGTGCCGAGCCTTGCCGTCGAGAACAAGTCGGGCGAGACGATCGACTATCTCGAGGTCGATCTCGCGATCGCGCTGGCCGACGGCCGCCGACGCACCGTCGAGCTGAAGTCGGCCTACCGCGAGGGCATCCACTATCCGATCGAGCCCGGCGGCAAGGCGGTTCTGCGCCAGCATCTCGACACCGAAGCCTCGCTCGGCGTGCCCTGCGGCGAAGTGAAATCGCGCGCGGTGGCACGGACGATCTGCGAGGCGACGGACGGCAAGCCCTGCACGGCAAAGGTATCCATCCAGCCCTGATCGCGGGGGCTGGATTCCGCCTCGGCCTTTAGTAATCTATCGTGCAAATACTTCTTAAAGACTGGGGCAGGGGGAATGGCTGCTCTGTTGCGGGGCGTCGGCACCATGGTGCGCTCATGGCCGCATTGCGGATGGGCCGTGGTTGGCGTGCTGGTGTTACTGGCGGGCTGTGTGCCGGACGCGCCGCCCTCCGGCTCCGCGCCGGTCCAGCCGCCGGCCGCGCTTTTCGGCGCCAATGTCGGGCCGTCCGAGACGGCGGCGGGCGCGCCGGCCGCACGCGTCTATTTCCTCATGCCGGGCAGCCCGGCGGAGACGGCCGGCGTGCGCGAAGGCGACCAGATTCTCACGGTGGCTGGACATCCCGTCACCACGGGCGAGGAGCTGTTGGCTGTGATGCGCCAAAGCAAGCCGGACGAAATGGTGCCGGTGGTGCTGATGCGCGGGGAGGAGCACGTCGAGCTCAAGGCCAAGCTCGGCCGCCGGCCGCCGGAGGCGGAGTATGCGCGCGCCTGGCGCGATTTCGCGAACCAGCGCAGCGCGCAGGAGCTGGCGGCGGCAGCCGAGGCCGAAAGAGCGGGTGATCATGGCGCGGCGCTCGCCCATGGCGCGCAGGCGGCGCGGGCCGCGTTCGAGAGCTCTTCGGTGGCCGCCGCCAACGAGGCGCTGGCGCAGATCGGCGCCACGCTGCAGGCGGCGCGGGCCTCTCCTCCGGTGCCGCCGGAGGCCGAGCGGCGCAACCAGCGCGCACTGGCGATCCTGCGCAACGCTTCGGCCGACAGCGACAATGACCGCGCTGCCGCCGAATTCGGCGCCGCGATCTATGCCGCGCCCTGGCTTGCCGACCTCTACCTGAACCGCGGCCTGGTGCTGGCGCGGGCCGGTTTCCCGCAAGCCGCCGCGACCTCGCTGCGCCAGTATCTGCTGCTCAATCCGCACGCTGCGGACGCCGCCAGCGTGCGCGGCAAGATCGCCGAACTGGAGGTGGCCTCCGAGGACCAGACCCCGTGGCTGGCATTCGTTTCGGACTGGAGTGTCCAGCAGGGCGGTACGATCCGCATGAGCCTGCGCGGCCACACGCTCACGGCCTATGTCCTGACGCCGCAGCCCGACACCGACCAGAAGCCCGGCGACCGCATCTGCTGGGGAACCGTGCACGGCATGCGGTTCGAGGGACGCTGCACGTTCTGGTTTTCGACCGACGCCGCCAAGACGTGCTTCGGCAGCAAGCGGGAATACGAGGCCGATGGCGGCATCACCGGCAACGAGCTTCAACTCGACACCATAACGAACCTCAACTTCAACACGGCGACGTGCGCCATCAACACCGAGACGCGCGGCCATCGCATCTGGCTCCGCAAGCGCGGGGCAAGCTGAGGAGAGAAAACATGAAGACCGGCGCGATTCTGGCTCTTGTCCTGCTGCTCGGCACAGCAGGCGACGCGGCGGCCCAACGGGTCGTCGGCTGCTTCTACCAGGGCCGCCAGGTGGCCGATTCGATGTGCGCCAGCGGCGGTGGAGGCGGCGGGTATTATGGCGGTGGCGGCTCGGCGCTCGGCTACGCCATCGGTGGCGCCATCCGCCAGATGATCGAGAGCTTCTTTGCGCCCGACACCTCGGCGCAGGAGGCGCGAGCCGCATCGGTGAGGCTCAACAACGAAGGTGTCGCGCTGTCGAACCAGGGCAATCGCCGGGCGGCGATTGCCAAGTACCGGGAGGCGGTGGCAATCGATCACGACAATGCGATTGCGGCGGCGAACTATTTCATGGAGCGCGCCCAGCTCGACTGCGATCTCGGCCGGCTTGCCGACGCGCTCAGGGAAGCGCGCCAGGCAGTCGAGGCCAGCAACCGCAACGCGGAGGGGCGCACCGTCACATTGGCGGCGGCGCAGGAAAGCGTGCGTTTCCTCGAGCGCATGGTGTCGAACCAGAACGCCGAGCAGCGCGAGACCTTCGACAGCAAGCAGCGCGAGCTGGTCGGCCAGATGCGCACCCTGAACGGCCCCGGCACCGGCGATCTCCAGGTCGATGCGCAGCGCGGCGCGTTCGGCTCGACCGAGCTCAAGCCGCGCGACCTTGCGTCGGCTCCCCCACCGCCGCCGGTGCAGACCAAGAGTGCGCTCGAGCAGGCGAGCAGCGCACAGCGTTCCGGCGAGCAGGCGCGTGGCGCCGCCGGCACGGAAGAGGCCAAAAGACTCGGCGACTGCACTTTCGCCAGCGGACCATGCGCCAAGCCGACGGTAACCGGCACGGCAACCGTCAACATCCATCCGATCACCAGCCCGGCGACCGACAAGATCGTCGCCCGCATCCCCGACACTTTGCGCGACAAGCCCGAGATCAAGGGACTGGTCGACCAGTATCGCGATTTCGATCTCAAGATGCAGGCCAAGCAGCTCGAGGCCGACCAGCTCAAATCGCAGATCGCCAAGGCGTCCGGTCCGGACGCCAAGACCCTGGAGGCGCAACGGCAATCGCTGCAGAACGAGGTCAATTTCTACAAGCAGGACCTCGCTTCAACCAAGGACCAGATCAAGAAGGAACTCAATCACTACAACGTGCCGTTCGATGAGAAGTAGCGCCGGCGCCGCCATCGTTGGCGGGCTTGCCCTGGTCCTCGCTGCGGCCGCGCTGCCGGCGCGCGCCGAACCGGTGCCGCCGCTGGTCGAGATCCCGGCCGACGTGGCGAGCGCACACCCGGAGCTGGCAAGCCAGAAGGCCGCGCTCGTCGGCGAACGCAACAGCCTGCGCTCGCAGACCAAGGCTCACGCCGCGGAGTGCGGCAGTGTCGTTGCCGGAACCGCCGCGGACAGAAAGTGCGCGCAGGACAACACACGGCTTTCCGCCGATGTCGCCGCCCATATCGCTGCCTCCAAGCGCTTCAACGCAGCGGTGGCGGCGGCGGAGCGACGCGCCGCTGTCTGCGCCGCTGTCCGGCAAGCCATGGTGGTCGATCTCCGGGCGGCGCACCTTGCCAAGGCGATCGAGCTGCTGTCCGATCCCGAGCGCTTCGAGGTCGACCGCGAGCGCGTGCTCGAGGATCTGGGCGAGAGCGCGAAGGGCTTTTCCTTCGAGGCGGTCAATCTGGTGACCTTGGGACTGGCCCGCGGTGCCAAGGAGTTCGCACGCTTCAACATCCTGGCGCAAAAGGCGAATGCGGCGAAGTTCGCCTCCCAGCTCGGTCAGATCGCCAATGAGGAAGCGCGGATGGACCGCGTCATCTCCGAGCTCAAGGACACGGAGCTCGTGCGCCGCGTCTTCGAGTACAAGAGCGCGCTCAACAAAGTGCGTATCGCCGAGGAAGGTGCAAAGTCGGCCGAGATGGTGAGCCATACGCGCGAAGCGGGTGAGGCCCTGCTCGGCAACTACGAGCTGATGAAGATCAAGCCGCCGGCGCGCAGCGTCTCGAATGCGCTGTACGGCTCAAGCGCGGCGCTCGGTTCGGTGGCCATCATTTTCGTCGAGGGGCCGGGCGCGGTGGCCGCCACCGCCGGGAGCGCAGCCGCGTCCGTGGCGATCGGCGGACGCGAGGCGGTCGATATGTGGGACGAGCTGGGGCGCCTCAAGGAGGTCTATCTTGACCGGCGCAAGCGCGAGCAGATGAAGGACGAACTGGTGACGCGGCTTGGCAAGGTGCGGCAGCGCCAGGCCGAACTCGCGATGGCGGCGAAGGGCGCCGCCTGCGGCGGCTGAGGGAACTATCCGCCGGCCAAGGTCGCGCGCAACGTCATGTGCCGGCCGTCGCGAATGATGGCGAGATCGGTCGCCTGGCCGACCGGCGACAGGCCGATGCGGTTGTGCAGGTCGGCGGCGTTGGCGATCGGCGCACCGCCGACCGCGGTGATGATGTCGCCCGGCCGGAGCCCCGCGTGCGCCGCCGCCGATCCCGGCTCGACCTGGGCGACCAGGGCCCCTGACTGATCGGCCGGCAGGCCCTGGGCGCGGGCGAGGTCGGGCGTCAGGTCCTGGATGCCGACGCCGAGATGGCCGTGCCGCACCTTGCCGCCATGTACGATCTGCTCGGCGACCTGGCGCACGATGTTGACCGGGATGGCGAAGCCGATGCCGACATTGCCGCCCGCCGGGCCGATGATCGCGGCGTTGACCCCGACCAGCTGGCCCTGGAGATTGACCAGCGCGCCGCCCGAATTGCCCGGATTGATCGGTGCGTCGGTCTGGATGAAATCCTCGTAGCCCTCGCCCAGCCCGGTGCGCTTGAGCGCGCTCACGATGCCGTGCGTCACCGTCTGGCCGATGCCGAACGGGTTGCCGATCGCGATCACGTAGTCTCCGACCTGCAGGGCGTCGGAGTTGCCCATCGGCATGCTTTGCAGGTCACGGGCCGGCACGCGCACCACGGCGACGTCGGTGTCGGGATCGGCGCCGACCTTGCGGCCTTGCAGCTTGCGGCCGTCCCACAAGGTCACGGCGATCTCGTCGGCATGCTCGATCACATGATTGTTGGTGACGATCAGGCCCTCGCGCGGGTCGATCACCACGCCCGAGCCGACCGCCTGGATCTCGCGCTCGACCGGACCCTGCGGGATGTTGAAGAACTGGCGGAAGAACGGATCGTTGAACAGCGGGTTCTGCTGCATCGCCACGCGGCCTTTGATGGCGATGCTGACGACGGCCGGCGCCACGCGCTTGACCAGCGGCGCCAGGCTCGGCGGGTTGAAGGCTTCGGCGGGGCTGGCGACCTGCTGGGCGTGGCCCGGAGCGGCCGATGTTACGGCCGCAAGCGCGACCACAATCGCGAGAAACCGACGCATGACGCATCTCCACTGGATGAGAGCGCGAAGGTGGCGCGCGATTTTGGCAACAAACTGGCGAAGGGCGGCGATTCGTCAGTGGATCTCACTCCACCTGGTTCGCCTCCCCCTCCCGTGGCCTAGCTCGACGGGCCCCCGCCGCCCAATCCGCCCGCCCACTGCGAGCTGATGCGGCTGTCGTTGATGGCGGGCTCGCGCATCGGCAGCGGCATCTCGCCCGGCTTCTTCAGGATCAGGACGACCAGGCCAGCGATGGTGCCGACGATGAGCAGCACGAAGATGGCGAGCGCCTCGACCGGCATGGCTACTCGGCCGCCTTCACGACCGGCTCGAAGCGGGCGTCGAAGTCGCGGATCGACTGCTCGACCGTGTCGGCGACCTGCTTGAGCTTGTCCTGATTCACCACCTTCAGGCCGAACATGTCCTTGACATAGAACACGTCGACGGCGCGCTCGCCATAGGTGGTGATGTGCGCCGAGGCGATCTGCAGGCTGCAGCGCGTCAGCGCGCGCGTGACGATATGCAGGAAGCCCGGCCGGTCGCGGCCGTTGACCTCGATCACGGTGAAGGTGTCGGACGCGTTGTTGTCGATCAGCACGCGCGGCTCGACCGTGAACACGCGATCGCGCTTGGGCCACGAGCCGCGCTGGCTGTCGAGCTCGCGCCGCACGTCGAGCCGGTTGGACAGCGAGAGCTCGACCCGCGCGGCGAGTCGCGCCAGCCGCTGCGGGCCGTCGAACGGCTTGCCCTCGAGGTCCTGCAGCCAGAACGTGTCGAGTGCCATGCCGTTGGCCAGGGTGAAGATCTTGGCATCGACGATGTTGGCGCCGGAGATCGCCATGGCGCCGGCCAGACGGGCGAACAGGCCGTGCGTGTCGAGCGTATAGATCGTGACTTCGGTGACCGAGCGGCCGGCATCGACCCGGTGCTCGATGGCGAGCGGCTGCTTCTCGCGCTCGGCGCGGCGCACCAGCTCGGCCTGGCGCGCCAGGGTCTCGGGATCGAATGACAGCCAGTACGGGGCGTAGCCGCGGCCGAAATGTTCCTCTTTCTCGGCGTCTGTCCAGGTCGTGAGCCGCTTGCCGACCTCGGCCTGGATCGCCTTGATGCGCTCGCCGCGGCCGCCCGACAGCGTGCCGCCCGACAGCACCTGCTCGGCCGCGTGATAGAGCTGGCGCAGCAGCGCCGCCTTCCAGCCATTCCACACGTTGGGGCCGACGGCGCGGATGTCGCACACCGTCAGCACCAGCAAGAGCCGCAGCCGCTGCGGCGACTGCACCAGCTCGGCGAAGCTCTGGATGGTCTTGGGATCCATCAGGTCGCGCTGGAACGCCGTCGCCGACATCGCGAGGTGATAGCGCACCAGCCAGGCGACGGTCTCGGTCTCGGCCGGACTCAATCCCAGCCGCGGGCAGACCTGCATGGCGACCTCGGCGCCCAGCACCGAATGATCGCCGCCACGACCCTTGGCGATGTCGTGGAACAGCACGGCGAGATAGAGCACCGGCCGCGACAGGATCTTGTGCACCACCTCCGTCGACAGCGGATGGTCTTCCTTGAAGCCGCCGGCCTCGATCTGCGACAGCAGGCCGATGGCGCGGATCGTGTGCTCGTCGACCGTGTAGGTGTGATACATGTCGTGCTGCGTCTGCGCCACGACCCTGCCGAAATCGGGGATGAAGCGGCCGAACACGCCCGCCTCGTTCAGCCGCCGCAGGGTCGTCTCCGGATCGTGGCTGGAGGTCAGCATGGCCATGAACAGGCGATTGGCCTCCGGATCGCTGCGCAGCCTGTCGACGAGGCGGATGTTCTGCGTGATCAACCGCAAGGTCGCCGGATGGATGTCGAGGTCGTTCTCCTGCGCGACATGGAACAGGCGCAGGATCGCCACCGGATCCTTCTGGAACATGTCGGTCGCCGCGGCGCCGACGCGCTCGCCGTCGAGGCGGAAGCCTTCGAGCTGGCGCGGCCGCAAGGTCTGCCAGAGCGCGGCGAGCTTGGGCTTGCGGCGGCGGCTGTCCTCCAGCGCGGCGACGAAGATGCGCGTCAGGTCGCCCACCGTCTTGGCGTGAAGATAGTAGTGCTTCATGAAGCGCTCGACGCCGCGGCTGCCGGGACGATCCTGGTAGGAAAGCCGGGCGGCGATCTCGCGCTGCAGGTCGAACGACACGCGGTCGTCGGCGCGGTTGGTGAGATAGTGGATGTGGCAGCGGACTGTCGAGAGGAACCGCTCGGCGCGCTCGAAGTGGCGCGCCTCGCCGTGGGTCAACACGCCCTTCGCGACGAGTTCCGACGGTTGGCTGACCCGATAGAGATAGCGCGCGATCCAGAACAGCAGATGCAGGTCGCGCAGCCCGCCCTTGCCCTCCTTGACGTTGGGCTCGACGACATAGCGTGAATCGCCCATGCGGTGATGGCGTTGGTCGCGTTCGGCGAGCTTGGCCTCGACGAAATCGCGGCCGTCGCCGGTCAGGAACTTCTGCGTGAAGCCCTTCTCGAGTTCCTCGAAAAGCTCCTTGTCGCCCCACAGGTAGCGCGCCTCCAGGAGCGCGGTGCGGATCGTGTGGTCGCGCTCGCCATAGCGCAGGCTCTCCTCGACGGTGCGCGTGGCGTGGCCGACCTTGAGCCCGAGGTCCCACAGCAGGTAGAGCATGAACTCGACGATCTGCTCGCCGCGCGGCGTCTGCTTGTAGGGCCGCAGGAAGAGCAGATCGATGTCGGAGAGCGGCGCCAGCTCGCCGCGGCCGAAGCCGCCGGTCGCCACGACCGAAAGCCGCTCGGCAGCGCTCGGGTTGGCGGCCGGATAGGCGAAGCGCTCTGCGAAGTCGAATAGCACGCGGATCAGCTGGTCCATCAGGAACGAGGTCGCCGCCAGCACTGTCGGGCCGTCGTTCCGGAGCGGCCCCGGCTCCTCGAAGCGGCGGCGGATTTCGGCCCGGCCCCTGGCCAGGCTGTCGCGGAACAGGGCCAGCACCTCGTTGCGCGGGATGTCGCCCGCCGGCCGGTCCTCGACCAGCCTCTCCAGCGCGTCCGAAAGCGCCCGGCGGTGAACGATGTCGCGCCGGTCGGGAATGGAATCGTAGGGCCTGGCCATGTGGAGGGATATTATCGTGAAGGGTCAGGGTGGGCCATGGAGGGCCAAGTGCGGCGCAGGGGCGTTATTGCGGGCTTGATGTGGGGCATGGCGGGTCGAGCAGCCTGGGCCCAGGCCGGCCGGCCGGCGGCCGCTGTTCCGGCCGGCATCGATCTCAACAGCGCCAGCCGGGATGAACTGATGACCCTGGACGGCATCGGCGAGGTCAAGGCCGACGCCATCATCCGGGCCCGGCCGTTCCGGGCCAAGACCGAGCTGGTCGAGCGTCATATCGTGCCCGAGGCGCTGTACGACAAGATCAACGGCCGGGTCACGGTGCGGCCGATGGTGACGACCGCGCCCGCGGCAGCGCCGCCGCCGCCGGCTGCGCGGCGCTGATCGGGGCGGCGATGGACGACAGGACGATCTATGCCTTGGGCACGCCCATGCCCTCCCGGATGGGGCCGGGCGCTTTGTCGGTCATTCGCCTGAGCGGCCCGCGCGCGGCCGATGCGCTGATCTTCCTCACCGAGCGGCAGGCCTTCGCGCGCGGCCACTCGGCGCGCGATCCGGCGCTGCCCGAACCGCGCCGTATGGCGGTGCGCTCACTGCTCGATCCGGTCACCGGGGAAGTGATCGATAGAGGCCTGGCGGTGTGGTTCGCGGCGCCCAACAGCGAGACCGGCGAGACCATGGCCGAGCTGCACCTGCATGGCGGCCGCGCCGTGGTGAGCGCGGCGCTCGCGGCGATCGCCAAGCTCGATTTCTGCCGCTTGGCCGAGCCCGGCGAATTCACCCGGCGCGCCTTCGAGAACAACAAGCTCGATCTCACCGAGGCCGAGGCGATCGCCGACCTGGTCGCCGCCGAGACCGAGCAGCAGCGGCGATTGGCGCTGCAGCAGATGGATGGTGCGCTGCACCGCCTCTACGAGGACTGGCGGACGCTCGGCTTGCGCGCTCTTGCCCATCTCGAGGCGGCGATCGATTTTCCCGACGAGGATCTTCCGGCCGGCATCGCTGACGAGGTGAAGAGCGGCATCACGCGGCTCGCCGAGGAGATCGCCGGCCACCTCGAGGACAAGCGCGGCGAGCGGCTGCGCGATGGCCTGCACATTGCCATCATCGGTCCGCCCAACGCCGGCAAGTCGTCGCTACTCAATCTGCTGGCGCGGCGCGAGGCCGCTATCGTCTCTGAGACCGCCGGCACAACGCGCGACGTGATCGAGGTCCATCTCGACCTGGCCGGCTGGCCGGTGGTGCTGGCCGATACCGCGGGGCTGCGTTCCTCGGGCGACGCCATCGAGCAGGAAGGGGTGCGACGCGCCAAGGCGCGCGCGGCCGAGGCCGATCTGCGGCTGCTGGTGCTCGATGCCTCGGCCGACTGGCGGCGGGCCATGGCCGAGATCACCGCAGCGACGGAGCGCTGGGATGCCGCGCACGACATGGTCGTGGTGAACAAGAGCGATCTCGCGCCGGTCGAGGGCATCGGCGTGGTGGCGCTCTCGGCACTTTCCGGGGCGGGGCTGCCCGAGCTGCTTTCCCGCATCGAACGGTCGGCCGGCGCGCTGATGCAGGAGGGAACTGCACCCCCTCTGACACGGGCCCGTCATCGTGCGGCGCTAGGGGAAGCTCACGCTTCTTTGCGGCGCGCGCTCGTCGCCCGGGAGGTAGCATTGGCGGCGGAGGATTTGAGGCTGGCTTTGCGTGCGCTCGGGCATATCACTGGTACGGTTCGGGTCGACGAACTGCTCGACGTGATCTTCCGCGATTTCTGCATCGGCAAATGACGGCATGACCAAGATCATCCTTACCCGCCACGGCGACGTCGTCGGCATCAGGCCCAAGCGCTTTCGCGGCCGCGCCCAACTGGCGCTGACCGAGCTCGGCGAGCGGCAGGCCCGGGCGCTGGCCGAGCGGGTGGCCGCGAGCTGGCGTCCGGCCGCGATCTACACCAGCCCGCTCTATCGCTGCGTCACCACCGGCGAGCGCATCGGCACGGCCTGCAGCGTCGCCGCTTCGACGGTCGATGACCTGATGGACCTCGACTACGGCCAGTGGCAGATGCGGGTGCAGGACGAGATCAAGGCCGAGCAACCGCAGCTCTTCAACCTGTGGCATACGGCGCCGCAGCTGGTGCGCTTTCCGGGCGGCGAATCGCTGCAGGACCTGGTGGCGCGCACCTCGAACGCGTTGCGGGCCGTCCTGCTCGCCCACCCGGGCCAGACCGTGGTCCTGGTCGGCCACGACAGCGTCAATCGGGCGCTGCTGCTGCAACTCCTCGACCAGCCGCTGTCGGCCTACGGCAAGATCGTGCAGGACCCGTGCTGCTTGAACGAGATCGATGTCGAGGGCGACCATGTCGAGGTCCATAGGGTGAACGACACGGCCGGCATCCCGCACGGCTGATCGACGGCCAGACGCCGGAACCGCGGGGTTTGGGCTCCGTTGGACTCCGGGCGGTCTGGATGGCCAAGGACAGTCTTTCCACCTATCGCGCCAAGCGCGACTTCAGCAAGACAGCCGAGCCGGCCGGCAAAGTGGCCGCGGCCCGCGGCGCGGGCTTGCGCTTCGTCATCCAGCGCCATGACGCGACCCGGCTGCATTACGATTTCCGACTCGAGCTGGATGGCGTGTTCAAATCGTGGGCGGTCACTAAGGGTCCGTCCCTCGACCCGCACGACAAGCGGCTGGCCGTCGAGGTCGAGGACCATCCGCTCGACTACGGCGACTTCGAGGGCACGATTCCCGAGGGCGAATATGGCGGCGGCACGGTCCAGCTGTGGGACCGCGGCTATTGGATTCCCGAGGGCGATCCGCATGAGGGCCTGAGACGCGGCGAACTGAAATTCTCGCTGGATGGCGAGCGGCTGTCGGGCGGCTGGGTGCTGGTCCGCATGAAGTGGGATCGCAGCGGCGGCAAGAAGACCAACTGGCTGCTGATCAAGCATCGCGACGAGGCCGCCCAGGAGGGCGAAGGCGACAGCGTCCTGAAGGAGAACGACACGTCGGTCGCGTCGGGCCGAACCCTGAAGCAGATCGAACTGGGTACGGGCCGCGCGCCCACGCCGTTCATGAACCGCAAGAACAGGAACGCGGCCGGCGCCGTCTGGGGGCACGACGACAAGAAGGAGAAAAAGGCCAAGGGCAAGTCGGCCAAGTCCAAGAAGGTCGCCCATATGCCGGAGTTCGTCGAGCCGCAGCTCGCCAAGCTGGTCGATCGCGCGCCGGGCGGCACCGGCTGGGCGCATGAGGTGAAGTTCGACGGCTATCGCCTGCAGCTTCGGGTCGAGGATGGCGAAGCCGTCCTGCGCACCCGCAAGGGTCTGGACTGGACGCGCAAGTTCACCGCCGTCGCCGAGGCTGCCGAGGCGCTGCCCGACTGCATGATCGACGGCGAAGTCTGTGCGCTCGACCAGCACGGCGCGCCGGATTTCGCGGCCCTGCAGGCCGCCATTTCCGAAGACAACTCGAAGGATCTGATCTTCTTCGCCTTCGATCTGTTGTTCGCCGAGGGCCACGACCTGCGCCCCCTGCCCTTGTCGGAGCGCAAGGAGGCGCTGCGCGAGCTGCTCGCCTCGACCGGCGCCAGGAACCAGACCATCCGTTACGTCGAGCATTTCGAGACGGCCGGCGATTCGGTGCTGCAATCGGCCTGCCGCATGCATCTGGAAGGCATCGTCTCCAAGGAACTCGACGCGCCCTACAAGTCGGGCCGCCGCGGTTCCTGGCTCAAGGCCAAGTGCCGGGCCGGCCACGAAGTGGTGATCGGGGGCTGGACGCAGGAGGGCAAGAAGCTGCGCTCGCTGCTGGTCGGCGTGCATCGCGGCGACAAGCTCGTCTATGTCGGCCGGGTCGGTACCGGTTTCGGCGAAGGCGTGATGAAGAAGTTGCTGCCGCAGCTCAGGGACGTCGAAAGCAAGAAGAGCCCGTTCGACAAGGCGGCCAGCCCGCGCCACGAGAGCAACCTGCACTGGGCCAAGCCCGAGCTGGTGGCCGAGATCGAGTTCGCCGGCTGGACCGGCGACGGCAACGTGCGGCAGGCGGCCTTCAAGGGCCTGCGCGCGGACAAGCCGGCCGACGAGATCGTCGCCGAGACGCCGGCCGAGCCTGAGAAAACCGAGGTTGCCGAACCGGCGGAAAAGGCTTCGCCTGCGAGGGTGAAGAAGGGTGCCCGGAGTCCCCGCGCGAAGACGACTGCCGACCGGACGCGTGGACCGGGCATGGTGATGGGTGTGTCGATCTCCCATCCCGACAAGGCGATGTGGCCGGACGAAAAGCCGCCGATCACCAAGCTCGAGCTCGCCAAGTATCTCGAGTCGATCGGCGACTGGATGATCGATCACATCGCCGGCCGGCCCTGCTCGATCGTGCGCACGCCCGACGGCATCGATGGCCAGCGCTTCTTCCAGCGTCACGTCATGCCCGGCATGTCGCATCTGATCGAGGGGGTGAAGGTGAAGGGCGGCGACAAGAAGCCGTACCTGCAGATCGACAAGGTCGAGGGGATCATTGCCGCGGCGCAGTTCGGCACCACCGAGTTCCATCCGTGGAACTGCCAACCCGACAAGCCCGAGATTCCCGGTCGGCTGGTGTTCGATCTCGATCCGGCGCCCGGCGTCGACTTCGATGCCGTCATCAAGGGCGCCAAGGAGATCGCGTCGCGGCTGGAGAAGCTCGGCCTCGTGCCGTTCTGCAAGACCACTGGCGGCAAGGGACTGCACGTCGTGACGCCGCTCGCCCCCGACAAGAGCAAGAAGAGCCTCGACTGGGATACCGCCAAGACCTTCGCCAAGGAAATCTGCCGGCGCATCGCGGCGCGGGAACCCGAGCTCTATGTGCTGAACATGGCCAAGAAGGAGCGCACAGGGCGCATCTTCCTGGACTATCTCCGTAACGACCTGACCTCGACCGCTGTGGCGCCGCTGTCGCCGCGCGCGCGCGAGGGCGCCACCGTGTCGATGCCGCTCGAGTGGAGCGCGGTCAGGACAGGCCTCGATCCGAAGAAATTCACGATGCGCACCGCTCCGGCGCTTTTGAAGAAGAACAAGCCGTGGAGCGACTACGAGAAGTCGGCCCGTCCCCTTCGTGCCGCCATCGAGGCCCTGATCGAATCAAAATGGTGAGGTCATCATGGCAAAATCACGCAAGCGGACGACGCATGCTCATTCTCGCAGCGCCGCCAATTCGAATGAACCGCACCGCAACGGCCGCTCGTCCGGCAACGGTCACAGCCACGCTCACGGCCACGGCCGCGGCAAGTCCCTGCGCCCGACCTGGGAAGGACATCTCAGGCTCTCGTTGGTGACCTGTCCGGTCGCGCTCTACACCGCGACCGAGCGCACCGCCGAGGTGCATTTCAACCTGATCAATCCCAAGACCAACAACCGCATCCGCATGCAGACCATCGACTCGGGCACCGGCAAGGTCGTGGACCGCGCCGACCTGGTGCGCGGCTACGAGGTCGCCAAGAACAAGTACATCCTGTTCGAGAAGGAAGAGCTCGACTCGGTGCGTCTGGAATCGACCCGCATTCTCGACATCGAGGAATTCGTCGATGCCTCGAGCATCGACCGCATCTATTGGGACCAGCCCTACTACCTGGCGCCCGCCGGCAAGACCGGTGTCGAGGCCTTCGCCGTGATCCAGGAAGCCATGGCGGCCCAGAACAAGGTCGCCCTTGGCCGCCTGGTGCTGCACAACCGCGAGCGCGTCTGTGCGCTCGAGCCGCGCGACACCGGCATCCTGCTCACCACGCTGCGCAGCTATGACGAGATCCGCGATTCGAGCGAGATCTTCGACCGCCACATGCCCAAGCCAGACCGCTCCATGCTCGAGATCGCCGGCAAGATCATCGAGCAGCAGCAGGCCAAGTTCGATCCGACCGAGTTCAAGGATCGCTACGAGGATGCCCTGCGCGACCTGATCGCGCGCAAGAAGAAGGGCCAGCCGGTGGTCGCCGCCGAAGAGCCCGAGGATACCGGCAAGGTGGTCGACCTGATGGACGCCCTGAAGAAGAGCCTCAAGGGCGGCGGCGGCCGTCGCCGCGCCGCTTGACGGCGGACATCCGATCCACGACTTAAGGCCCGCCATGCGGGCCTTTTCTTATGATGTGATCGTCGTGGGCGGCGGCCATGCCGGTTGTGAAGCCGCAGCCGCCGCGGCGCGGCTCGGCGCCCGCACCCTGCTGCTGACCCACCGCATCGACACGATCGGCGAGATGTCCTGCAACCCCGCGATCGGCGGGCTGGGCAAGGGCCATCTGGTGCGCGAGATCGATGCGCTCGACGGCGTCATGGGCCGCGCCACCGATCGCGCCGGCATCCAGTTCCGCACGCTCAATCTTTCCAAGGGCCCGGCCGTGCGCGGGCCGCGCGCCCAGGCCGACCGCAAGCTCTATCGCCAGGCCATGCAGGCGATCCTGGCCGAGCAGGCGAACCTCGAAATCCGCGAGGAGCCCGTTGCGGATATCCTCGTGGATACACGCGGAGCGTGTATCGGCATCGTCACCGAGCGCGGCGCGGAGATCGCCGCCGGCCGCGTCGTGCTGACAACGGGCACCTTCCTGAGAGGCCTGATTCACTTGGGCGAAATCAAGATTCCCGCCGGCCGGGCACGCGGCCAGCGCGGCGGCGTTCCGGCCGATCTGGCGGCCGACGCGGTCGAAGAGCCCTCGACGAGGCTCGCGCAAAGGTTGCAGTCGCTTGGCTTCGCCCTGGGCCGCCTCAAGACCGGCACGCCGGCCAGGCTCGACGGCCGCACGATCGACTATAGCGGCCTCGACAAGCAGGATGGCGACCGCCCGCCGGTTCCGTTCTCCTATCTCACGCGCGAGATCACGACGCCGCAGGTCGCGTGCCACGTCACCGAGACGACGCCCGCCACCCACGCGCTGATCCGCGCCAATCTCCATCGTGCGCCGATGTATTCGGGCCAGATCGAGAGCGTCGGGCCGCGCTACTGCCCGTCGATCGAGGACAAGGTCGTGCGTTTTGCCCAAAGGGAGCGGCACCAGATTTTCCTCGAGCCCGAAGGACTGGACGACCCGACCGTCTATCCCAACGGCATCTCGACCTCCCTGCCACGCGAGGTGCAGCAGGCGCTTTTGCAGACCATCCCGGGGCTGGAGCGGGCAGTCATGCTCCGACCTGGGTATGCCATCGAATACGATCATATCGATCCGCGCGAGCTGCATCAGACATTGGAGACCCGGCGAATCCCGGGTCTCTACATGGCCGGCCAGATCAACGGCACCACCGGCTACGAGGAGGCGGCCGCGCAAGGCCTGATTGCCGGGCTGAATGCAGCGTTGGCCGCTGCGGGCTCCAGGCCGTTCCTGGTCGATCGGGCGGACGGCTATCTCGGCGTGCTGATCGACGATCTGGTGAGCCTGGGCGTGACCGAGCCGTACCGCATGTTCACCTCGCGCGCCGAATACCGGCTGTGGCTGCGCGCCGACAACGCCGATCAGCGCCTGACGCCGAAGGGACTGGCGATCGGCTGCGTTCGCCACGAGCGGGCGCACGTGTTTCACGTGAAACAAGCCGCCCTGCAGGCTGCGGGTGACTTGGCTAAGTCATTGAAAATGAGCCCTTCTTCGCTCGCCAAGCAGGGTATTTCCATCAACCAGGACGGCGTGTTGCGCTCGGCCCTGGATCTTTTGGCGTATCAGGACATCGATTGGGCCCGGATCTCTATCCTTTGGCCAGAGTTGAGCTCGGTTGCGCCCGAGATCGCCGAGCAGCTCTCGATCGACGCCCGCTACGAGGGGTATCTCGCCCGCCAGCGCCAGGACATCGCCGCTTACCGCCGCGACGAGGCGCTCGAGCTGCCGGCCGACCTCGATTACACCGCCATCGGCTCCCTCTCCAACGAGGTCCGGCAGAAGCTGTCGGCTCATCGGCCGGCCACATTGGGCCAAGCCGCCCGCATCTCCGGCGTCACGCCCGCCGCCCTTGTCGCCCTGCTGAAGCATGTCCGGCGGCGCGCCGCCTGAGGCGCTGGCCGCGCTGAGGCGCTTCGATCCGGGCGTTTCACGTGAAACACTGACGGCGCTGGCGGCCTATCTCGACACCCTGACCAAATGGCAGAAGGCCATCAACCTAGTCAGCCGAACCACGCTGGAAGATGCCTGGACCCGCCATATCATCGATTCGGCGCAGCTTTTGCCGCTGCTCCCGGCCGAGGCCAATCGTCTCGCCGATCTCGGCACAGGTGCGGGCCTGCCGGGGCTGGTGCTGGCGGCACTGCGGCCTGAGCTCGATGTGATCCTGATCGAATCCGACGCAAGAAAAGCCGCCTTCCTGGGCGAGGCGGCCCGGCGTATGAGCTTGAAAAAACAGCCGAAAATCGTCATTGGCCGGATCGAGGCCGTGCCGCCGGCCGGGGCCGATATCGTGACCGCGCGGGCGCTGGCGCCGCTCAACCAGCTGCTGGCCTGGGCCGAGCGGCATCGGTCCGATACCGCTATTTGCCTTTTCCACAAGGGAAAAGGCTGGCAGTCCGAATTGACCGAGGCGGCCCGAGACTGGGAAATTAATGTCCAGTCCCATGGAAGTGCCACAGACCGCGACGCCGTCCTCCTCCGGATCGGGTCCTACCGACGCCGCTCCTAGCGGTCCGCAGATCTTCGCGATCGCGAACCAGAAGGGCGGCGTCGGCAAAACGACGACCGCGATCAACCTCGCAACTGCGCTGGCTGCGGTCGGCGAGCAGGTGCTGCTGATCGATCTTGATCCGCAGGGCAATGCCTCGACCGGCCTCGGCATCGCGCGCAACGAGCGCGCGCCCGGCGCCTATGAATTCATCCTCGGGCTGTCACCGCTCAACGATTGCATCCGGCCGTCCAAGATCCCGAACCTGTCGGTGATGCCGGCCTCGGTGTCGCTTGCGGGCGCCGAGATCGAGCTGATCGACATGGAGCGACGCGAGCATCGGCTCGAGGACGCGCTGGCCGCCGATCAGCAATCGGCGCGCGCGCGCTGGTCGACGATCCTGGTCGATTGCCCGCCCTCGCTCGGCCTCGTGACATTAAACGCGCTGGTCGCCGTCGACGCGGTGCTGGTGCCGTTGCAGGCCGAATTCCTGGCGCTCGAAGGCATCGGCGCCCTGCACAACACGGTGGAGAGGGTAAGGAAAAGGCTCAACCCCAAGTTGCACATCGCCGGCGTCATCCTCACCATGGTCGATCGCCGCATGACCTTGAGCCAGCAAGTCGAGGCCGATGTACGCCAGCATTTCGGCGAGCTGGTTTTTGGCACGACCATTCCGCGCAACGTGCGCATCGCCGAAGCGCCGAGCCACGGCCTGCCGGTGATCATCTACGACAATGCCTGCGCCGGCTCGCAGGCCTACATCCTGCTGGCGAGCGAGTTCATCCGCCGCCGGCGCAACGCCTCGTCTTCTTCGGTAGCAGCATGAGCATCCCATCATGAGTCAGGCTCCCAAACCGCGCGGTCTTGGTCGCGGCCTCTCCGCTCTCCTGGGCGACGAAGAAGTCGCCGCCGCGGTGACACCGTCGGTGGCGCCCGCCCCGCAGCAACCTGCGATCGCAACGCCCGCGCGCACGCTATCACGCACACCCTTCACCTTGCCGATCGCCGAACTGCGCGCCGGGCCGTTCCAGCCGCGCACCACCTTCGAAGGGCTCGAGAGCCTGATCGACTCGGTGCGCCAGTACGGCCTGCTGCAGCCCATCCTGGTGCGGCCCATCCCGCACGAGGCCAATGCCTACGAGATCATCGCCGGCGAGCGGCGCTGGCGCGCGGCGCAGAAGGCGCAGCTGCACGAGGTGCCGGTCGTCGTCAGGTCGTTCGACAATCTCGAGGCGCTGCAGATCGCGCTGGTCGAGAACCTGCAGCGCACCGACCTCTCGCCGATCGACGAGGCGGCGGGCTATCGCCGGCTGATGAGCGATTTCGGCCAGACGCAGGAGGAGGTGGCGCAGACCGTGGGCAAGAGCCGCCCGCATGTCGCCAACATGCTGCGCCTGCTCGATTTGCCCGAGGCCGTGCGCGAGCTCGTCCAGCAGGACAAGCTGTCGGCCGGCCAGGCGCGCAGCCTGCTCGCCTTCGACGATCCCGCGGCGATGGCTGAACGCACGATCCGCGAGAAGCTCACGGTGCGCGACCTCGAAGCTCTGGCGCGCGGCGAGCGGCCGGCGCCGGTGCTCAAGAAGGGCAAGGCCAAGGCGCCGGTCGGAGCCAAGACCAACGACACGCGCGCGCTGGAGAAACGGATCGAGGAGGCGTTGGGACTGAAGGCCAGCCTGTCGATGACCGGCAAGGGCGAGCAGACCCTGCTCACCCTCGAAATCGAAAACTACGAGCAGCTCGACAATGTGGTCGACAGGCTGACGCGCCGCCAATGATGGCGGTGTCGTGATGCGTGCGCGGACAATGACAAGGGCAAGGGCGAGCATGCCGCTCGACCATACGCCCGCTGCTGGAAGGATCCCGATTCTGTCGTATAGAACTCGACCGAAGCTCTAGGCGCTCTCGAGCGCGCGATCGACCCTCTTCCATTCGGCCTCGACCGCAGCGACGTCGGCGTCGGCACTGGATTTCTCCAAGGCTGCCGCGAGGTCGCCCAGCCGCACGGCGCCGGCGGCGCGCGCGGCGCCCTTCAGCTTGTGCGCCAGCTCTTTGAGCTGGGCGGCGTCGGCCCGGGCGGCGGCGATCTCGCCCACCAGCTTGCCGCCGGCATCCTTGAACCGGCCCAGCACCTTGCCGATCGCCTTGGGATTGTCGCCGAACATCTGCGCCACCACCGAGCGGTCGATTGCGGCGTCCGCGACCTCGGCCGGCGCCACCACCGTTCCCTCGGCCGGTACCGTGGCCCAGCGCGCCACGGCCTCGCGCAGCTTGTCCAGGGTCAACGGCTTGGTGAGATAGTCGTCCATGCCGGCCGCCGTGCAGCGGTCGGCCTCGCCCTTCAGCGCATTGGCGGTGAGCGCCACTACCGGCGTGCGGCCGCGCTCGCGATGGGCGATCTCCTCGGTGCGGATCTGGCGGGTGAGCTCGAAGCCATCCATGTCGGGCATGTGGATGTCGGTCAGCACCAGGGCATAGGGCCGCTCGCGCCACAAGGTCAGCGCCTCGATGCCGTTGGTGGCGACGTCGAGCGGGATGCCCAGGATCTCGAACTGCCCTTCCAGGACCTCGAGATTGACTTGGTAGTCGTCGACGGCGAGCACACGCTGGCCCTGCGACGGTAGCGCCAAAAGTTCGACCGAAGCCTGCACCGGCACCTCCTGGGCGCGCTTCACCCGCACGGCGACGGTGAAGGTCGAGCCTTCGCCGGGCGCGCTCTTGACCGAAACATCGCCGCCCATCAGCTCGGCGAGACGGCGCACGATCGACAGCCCCAGCCCGGTGCCGCCATAGCGCCGCGTGGTCGAGCTGTCGGCCTGAGAGAAGGGTTGGAACAGGCGCGCCTGCTGCGCCTCGGTCATGCCGATGCCGGTATCGGCGACGGCGATCGCCAGCCGCACATGTTCCGGCTCGACCTCCAGCGCCCGCACGCGAACGGCGATCGAACCCTTGTCGGTGAACTTGGCGGCGTTGCCGATCAGGTTGAACAGGATCTGGCGCAAACGCGTGGCGTCGGCCAGCAGCGCGTCGGGCGTTCCGGGTTCCACGGTGGCGGCGATCGACAGGCCCTTCTTCTCGACCTGCACCGACAGCGTATCGGCCGTGCTCTCGATCAGGCCGCGCAGCGAGAACGGCGCTTCCTCCAGCTCCATGCGGCCGGCCTCGATCTTGGAGAAGTCGAGCACGTCGTCGATGATGCGCAGCAGCGCGGCCGCGGAACTCCGCACCGTGCCGACCAGCCGCTTCTGGCGGTCAGTCAAATTCTCGCGCTCCAGCAGTTCGGCGGTGCCGACCACGCCGTTCATCGGCGTCCTGATCTCGTGGCTCATGGTGGCGAGGAAGGTCGACTTGGCCTGGTTGGCGGCCTCCGCCTCCTCGCGCGCAGCCTGCGCCGCATCGCGCTCGCGCCGCAGATCGCTCTGGCGATGACGCAGCTCGGTGATGTCGGTGAACAACGAGACGAATCCGCCCGACTGGGTGCGCGCGGCGGTGAGCTTGGTCCAAGTGCCGGGCCCGGACGGGAATTCGAGGTCGCCCTCGCCCTTGCGATGCAGGTCGACGATCGCGGAGGCGAGCCGCTTCACCTCGTCCTCCGGCGCCGGCTGGCCGACCAGCGTATATTGTGCGCGCATCGCGGCGCTGGCGGCGGCCTCGAGCGTCGTGCCCGGGGTGACGATCTCGGGGATGTTGTGGTTCACCGCGCGATAGACGGCGTTGCATTGGATCAGCCGCTCGTCGGGTCCCCAGATGCCGACGCCGCCGGTCATGCTGGCGAGCGCATCGTCGAGCATGGTCTGGGCCGCCTCGGCGCGGGCGCGCGCTCGCTCGGTTTCGGCTTGCGCCGCCTTCAGCCGCTCCTCCTGCTCGAACACCGCCGTGAGGTCGCGATGGATGGTCAACACCCGGCCGTCGGCCAGCCGCCGGTAGGTCACCTCGACCATGCGGCCGGTCGTCGTGCGCCGGCGTTCGGGCGGCTGGTCGGCGGCGTTGAACCGCGCCGAGCGGTTGGCGATCCAGCCGTCCAGCCCGCCCGGCAAGTCCTCGACCGGCCCGTAGTCGCCACGCAGCGCGCGGAAGCGCACGATGTCGGCGAAAGTCGGCAGCGCCTTCAGCTTGGCGTCGGACATGTCGTGCAGGCGCGCCATCGCCGGATTCTGGTAGACCCAGTGACCGTCGGCCTCGTACAGCAGCACGCCGTCGGAGAGATTGTCGAACACCGACTGCAGCACCGAATGCGCCTGCGTCGCTTCCTTCTCGCGGCGCTTGAGCTCGGAGATGTCGATGATGGTGGTGACCCGCCGGCCGCTCTGGGTGCGTTGGGTTTCGCCGCGCAGCCAGAGATCGGGGCCGCCGCGATATTCCGAGACTCCGCCGTCGCGGTAGAGCTTCATGGCCTGCTCGATGAAGGCCTCCTCCTTGCCGGTCGGGCGAAAGCCGGTCTTGTAGGTCGCGGCGCGCACCGATTCGGCGAACGGCACGCCGGGCGCGGTCGCGTCGGGCAGGTTCCACAGGCGGCGGCTGTAGGCGCCGTTGCACATCACCAGCCGGTCGTCGGCATCCCACAGCGCAACGGCGACCGGCAGCGCCTCGAGCGCGTCGTTCAGGATGTCGCGCGCGGCGCGCGCATCGCTCTCGGCCGCGGCGTGGCGATGCGCGAGATCCTCGTGCGCCAGCGCCAGCGCCACCTGATCGCACTGATTGCGGTATTGCGGCCGGTTCTGCAGCATCAGCGCCAGCAGGTAGAGCAACGCCCCCGCGGCCATCGGCGCGCCGAGCGGATCGTCGGCCGCCAGCAGGCCGCCGGCCAGCAAGCCAAGCGTGAGGCCGGCGAAGGCGGCGTAGCTGCGCTGCTCATAGAGCCGGCCGGGCGCCAGTGCTGCGCACACCATCAGGCCGACGGTGACGATCATGCGCGGTTCGACCGCCGGCAGTTGCACCAGCATCGCACCGCCGCCGCCATAGGCGAGGCCGGTCAGGCCGGCATAGGTGATGTAGAGCCAGCGCCAGGATTGCAGCGAGCGCGCGTCGGGCTCGATGCGGTAGGCATGGGTCAGCCAGGCGAATCCCAGCATCGAGCCGACATGCAGGCCGAAGGGCGCGGCGATCATCCACCACGGCGCGATGCCCCAGTACACCAATCCGAAAACGAGCCAGAGCGTCAGCGAGAACACGCGTAGCGTGTTGTTGGTTTTCAGCAGGCGATCCGTGAGGACACGCTCCACCCGCCCGGGATCGACGGATGCCTCGATGGCATCGGCCGGGGCCGCGATCACTGTCATATTTGCATGGTCCACTTTTCAGGTTTCCCGCCGGTAACGCGGGATGGCGAATGTGTTTCGTTGGTTACGCGGCCGGCTTGGCGCACCGGACCAGCGCAACTCACGAAACAAATCAGTCGAATGGCGCAATTGGCGCGAAACCGGGCCTCTCTACGGTGCGGCCATCGAGATTGAGACATCGGAATTTGAGGAGAGACCGATGAATCCCACCTACCGCCAGCCGATGCCGGCCTTCGTGAAGAACGGGCTGATCCTGCTGTCATCCGGCCTGATCGCGTCGGTGCTGTGCGCCAAGGTCTACGGCGCGACCCTGCCGTCCGAGGAGACGAGCACGCCGGCGGTGCCGGCCGCCTCGGCCCCGGCACCGGCTGCCAACAGCGATGCCGCGGCGGCGGCGCAGCTGCGGGCCATGCTGGCCGGTCGCACCGTTCTAGTCGGCACCAGCCAGAGCCCGGCGGCTCCCCGCCAGTAGATCCACGAGCTCCTCCGCCGGCCACACACCGCCGGCGACTCTGACCGGTATCTTCCCATCTCCCGGTCAGCGGCGGCGCCCCTTCCCGGGGCGCCGCTGAATTTTGCGGCAAGCGCGCCTGTAATTGACGGCCGTGAAGCGACTGCGAAACCTCGACTCCAGGGCGTCTTGAGGTTGCAGCCAGCGGGCGGCAGGATGCGGGACCGCCATGGCCGCCAAGCCCAAAGACGCCCGTCCACACGTGATCGTCGTGGAGGACGAACAGTTCCAACGCGAAACCCTCGTCGATTTCCTCGATGAGAACGGGTTTCGCGCGTCCGGCGTCGATTCCGGCACGGCGCTGCGCCGGCTGGTCGAAAAGGACCCACCGGCGCTGGTGCTGCTCGATCTCCGCCTGCCCGGCGGCGAGGACGGCTTTGCTCTCGCCCGCTTCCTCAGGGAACGCAGCCGCAAGATGGGCATCATCATGGTGACGGCGAGCGGCGACACCATCGACCAGGTGGTGGGGCTCGAGACCGGCGCCGACGACTACATCGCCAAGCCCTACGAATCGCGTGCCCTGCTCGCCCGCATGAAGGCGGTGCTGCGCCGTGCCGGTGGCGCTGAGGCGGCGACGCCCACGGGCCGGGTGCGCATCGGCAAGTGCCTGCTCGATCTCGGGGCGCGGCGCATGACGGCGCTCTCCGGCGAGGAAGTGCCGCTCAGGGCCGGCGAATTCGAGTTGCTCAAGATTTTCGCCGAGAACCCCAACCGGCCGCTCAGCCGCGACTGGCTGCTCGAAACCACCAGCCACCGCGAGATGGAAGCCTTCGACCGCGCCATCGACATCCGCATCCTGCGCATCCGCCGCAAGATCGAGCTCGATCCGGCCAAACCCACCTCGATCCGCACCGTGCGCGGCGCGGGCTATATGTTCGTTCCGCCCGACGACTAGAAGGAACAGCCTGTTTCGCGGCAGGAACCGCGTTCGATACCGGACGTTGTCGCTCCGATGTCCAGCGAAACCCTGCACGAGAATTCCGACAAGATCGGGCCCAAGGTCGTCGATCAGCATCGCGCCATCGTCTCGCTGATGGAGGAGCTCGAGGCGGTCGACTGGTACAACCAGCGCGCCGCCGCGACCGACGATGCCGAGCTGCGTGCCATCCTCGAGCACAATCGCGACGAGGAGAAGGAGCACGCCGCCATGGTGCTGGAATGGCTGCGCCGCAGCGACACCATGCTCGATCAGCATCTGCGCACGTACCTTTTCACCGACAAGGCAGTGACCGAAGTCGAGGCCGAGGCGGAAGCCGGCGGCGGCGACGCGACCGATTCGGGCAGCGGCGATGGCAGTTTGGGAATCGGCAGCCTGAAGGAGACGCGATGAACCATCTTCACCGCGAGCTGGCGCCGGTGAGCGATGCCGGCTGGGCCGAGATCGAGAAGGAAGCCAAGCGCACCTTGCACACGCTGTTGGCGGCGCGTCGCATCGTCGATTTCCGCGGCCCGCTCGGCTGGACGGTGTCGCAGGCCGAGATCGGCCGCAGCGAGGCGATCGAGAGTCCGCGTGCGCCGCAGCTGCAGGCGCGCCTGCGCAAGGTGCAGCCGCTGGTCGAGTTGCGCGTGCCGTTCGAGATGAGCCGCAGCGAGCTCGACGCCGTCGACCGTGGCGCGCGCGATCCCGACGTCGATGCGGTGACGGCCGCGGCACGCGAGATCGCCATCGCCGAGGATCGCGCGGTGTTCCACGGCTATGGCGCGGCCGGCATCACCGGCATCTGCGAGGCGCAGGCCGACGCCGCGGTGGCGCTCGGCACGAGCCATGCGTCCTATCCCGACGCCGTTGCCTCGGCGCTCAGCAAGCTCCGCGACGACGGCGTCGAAGGCCCATTCGCCGTGGCGCTGAGCGAGCGGCTGTATCGCGATCTCGCGGCCCGCACCGAGGGCGGCTACCCGATGCTGAGCCACGTGCAGCGCCTGATCGACGGCCCGGTCGTGTGGGCGCCCGGGCTCGAGGGCGGCTTGGTGATCTCCCAGCGCGGCGGCGATTACGAGCTGACCGTCGGCCAGGATTTCTCGATCGGCTATCTCGACCACAGCGCCGACAAGGTGCGGCTCTATATCGAGGAGAGCTTCACTTTCCTGATCCTGTCCAAACAGGCCGCCCGGCCGCTGGTGGCGTCCTCGTCGGCGAAGCGGAGCTGACGGCGAACCATTCGGGTAATTTTCTGACCCACCACCAATGGTATGGTTGGTGGCGGTTCGGAATTTAATAATGCGAATATAACGAGAGGGTTGTGGCGCGTTTGTTGGCCATCGCGCGCCGCCGCGCACGAATCTTGCGCGCAGGTCATGTCGTCCTGAGCAAGCGCAGCGCTGCGAAGGACCTGGCATCGCAGCAGCGCGATGTTGGATCCGTAGGTCCTTCGCTGTGCTCAGGACGAGAAGGTGTGTGATGGCGATCATGGCGTCGCCACCATAACTCGGGCGCTGGAAGGAACCCGATTCTGTCGTATAGAACTCGACGTGTGCTGTGCTGTCGCCCATGCTTGGCAGCCAGATCGCGAATGAGGAGCCGATGAAACGCCGTACTCTGATTGCTTCAGCGCTCGCCGGAGCCGCCGCATTACCCGCCGTTGCAGGCGCTCAATCGCAGATCATCGTCATCAACGTCGACGCCTGGAATTGACCGATCTGCGTTCGTTGGTCCAACGAATACAAGCCGGCTTTCGTCGCCTCGCCGGAGTTCAAGAAGGTCCGCTACATCGAAATCGCCTCGCGAACGATCAAGCAGGCCTATGCCGACGAATATTGGCCGGGTGAACTCCGGGCGATCCGCGATCAGATTCCCAAGGAGTATCAGCACGGCACGCCGCGCTTCCTGATCGTCGAGGACGGCAAGCTCGTGTCGAACCCGGCCAAGGGCTGGAGCGATGTCTTCGCGCAGTTGAAGACGCTGGTGAGCTAGCTCGCGCTTATCGATTGGGTGCCTGAATGTGCGCCGCCGCGACGGCCTCTTCCAGGGATGAGAAATAGTCCAGCCCGGAAATGCGGCTGGTGCTTGCCGACAGCTGGCGGCGGACGGCGGGCGTGGCGCCCGAGATCAAGAGCCTCGCGCCGTGCTGGCCGGCCTTATGGCCCAAGCCCGCGATCACGTTGGCGGCCGTCGAGTCGATGAACGGCACGGCCGAGAAGTCGACGACCAAAGCGCGGCGCCGGTCGGTGATGCGATCGAGGACAGCGCTCAGCATCGAGGCGGTGCCGAAGAAGAAGGCGCCGGTGAGCCGGTAAATCACCACGTCGGGATCCGTCGCCAGGGCCGGATCGTAGGGCGTGCGAGCGTCGTCGCGATCGGCCCGGTCCGGCGCCACCGTCGGAACATGCTCGACATTGGCCGAACTGCTCATCCGGTAGATGAACAGCAAGGCGCCGATGGCGACGCCGACCACGATGCCTTCGGTCAGGTCGCGGAACACGGTCAGGAGAAAGGTCGCCAGCAGGACGATCGCGTCGCCCGAGGACGTGCGCAGCAGGATCGCGAAGGCATGCTTCTCGACCATGTTCCACGCCACCAGCGCCAGCACTCCGGCAAGGGCGGCCAGCGGAATGTAGGAACAGAGCGGTGCCGCCACGACCATGAATAGCAGCAGCGTCGCCGAATGGATCATTCCCGAGATCGGGCTGCGCGCGCCGGCGCGCACGTTGGTCGCCGTGCGCGCCACGGTGCCGGTGGCACAGATGCCGCCCATCAGCGCCGATCCGATGTTGGCGATGCCCTGTGCGACCAGTTCGCAGTTCGAGCGATGACGCCGCCCGGTCATGCCGTCCGCCACGACGGCGGAGAGCAACGATTCGATGGCGCCGAGAAGCGCGAACGCGATGGCATCCGGCAGCACCGCCTGGATCTTGGCCAGCGAGAAGGTCGGGATCGAGGGCGCGGGCAGCGACGACGGAATGGCGCCGAAGCGACTGCCGATCGTCTCGACCGGCAGCGCCCAGAACCACGTGACCGTCGCCGCCGCGACGACGGCCATGAGCATGCCCGGCCAGCCGGGCCGCACCTTCTTGAGAAGGACGATGAGGGCAATCGTCAGCACCGACAAAGCGAGCGCCGACAGGTTGAACGTACCGGCCGCCTGCACCAGCGCCTGGGCCTTCGGCACGATCGGGCCGGGTTCCTTGCCGGCAAGCTGCAGGCCCAGCAGATCCTTGACCTGGCTGGCGAAGATGATGATGGCGATGCCCGCGGTGAAGCCCACGGTCACGGGATAGGGAATGAATTTGATGAAGGTGCCGAGCCGCAGCAGGCCGGCGGCGGTGAGGAACAGTCCGGCCATCGCGGTCGCCAGCACGACGCCGTCGGGGCCGATGCGATCGAACGCAGATGCGACGAGGACGATGAAGGCGCCGGCCGGGCCGCCGATCTGGAAGCGGCTGCCGCCCAGCGCCGAGATCACGAAGCCGGCGACGATCGCGGTGAACAGGCCGCGTTCCGGTGTGGTGCCGGAAGCGATGGCGATCGCCATTGAGAGCGGCAAGGCGACCACGGCGACGGTCAGGCCGGAGACGACGTCGGCGCGGAACTTCGAAAAGCCGTAGCCCTCCTGCAGCACCGTCACGAGCTTCGGCACGAACATCTCGCCGAAGCTCGGTTGCCGAGCGAGATGCTGCGGAGAAAGGCCAAACATAATTAACATTGTTATTGTGTTAAATCGCATTGGCAATGCGACTTGTCAGCGCGCCAGCTAGCTCGCGCGCCGCGCCCGCGCCTGTCGCGCTGAAGAAGCGAGCGCCAGACAGAGCCGCCGCGCGATCGCTTCGTCGGGCAGGCCGGTCGACTTGCACTGGATCTCGGCGTCGAGCACGCGATCGAGCGCGGCGCTGAGGCGCGGCAAGGGCCAGGAGCGCAGGTGGCGCTCGAAGCGCTGGCGCACCGGTCCGCCGCGCGGCAGGCCGCGCGCCTTGTAGATCGCGGCCTCGAGATTGCCGCCAGCCTGGGCATGGCCCGCCACGAGATGGAGCTGGTCGACATGGCGCTGCACGGAGCGCACGAGCTGGACCGCATTGCCGCCTTCGGCGAAGACGCGGTCGAGCGCCCGGTCGAGCGCTACCAGGTCGCCGTCGAAAGTGGCGGCGATCACGTTGTCGACGCCGATCGCGGCAGTGTCGCCCAGCACCGCCATGGCGTCGTCGAGCGTGACGGTCTTGCTGGCGTCGCTTTGCTTGTAGAGCAAGAGCTTGTCGATCTCCGAGCGCGTTTGGCCGCGATCGCCGCCCAGCCGCTCGACGATCCAGTCGAGCGCATCGGCCTCGATGCTGATGCCGGCCGCGCGCGCGGCACTCTCGACCAGCCCCTCGAGCTGCTCGACGCTATCCATGTAGCAGGGCAAGGCGGCGAGGCAGTCCTCGGTCTCCGCGAGCGTGCGCAGGCCCGAGCGCGGCGAGAGGTTGCCGGCCTCCAGCACCACCAGCGCGTCGCCTGCAGAAGCGACGACGAGGTTCTCAAGCGCCGTCACCGCCTCCTCACCGGCCGGCCGCACGCGGATCACCCGGCGGCCGCCCATCAGCGACATCGCGCCGAACTCGTCGGCCAGCCGCGCCGGGTCGTTTTTCAGTACGTCGCCCGCAATGTCGACGACGCGGAACGGGTCCTTCAGATCCTCGCAGACGCTTTTCGCGAGCTGCGCGGCGCGCTCGGCGATCAGGCCGTCGTCGTTGCCGTAGACCACGACGCCGCGCACCTTGGGATTCGGCTTCTTGAGGAAGGCCTCGGCCTGGCGTGCCTCGATTTTCACGGCCGATCTATAGCCTGCCCCGGCGGCTTGGTATAACCCCGCGACACATGGCGATCCCCAAGATCATCCACCAGACGGTGCGCGCCAAGGAGGGCCTGCACCCGGCCTATGTCGACAACATTGCCCGCCTCAAGGCCGGCAATCCCGGTTGGGAGCACCGGCTGTACGACAACGCCGACATCGAGGCCTTCATCGCCGGAAGCTATGGCGCGGCGATGCTCAAGACCTACAAGCGCCTCAACCCGGTCTACGGCGCCATGCTGGCCGATTTCTTCCGCTACCTGCTGGTCTATCGCCAGGGCGGCGTCTATCTCGACATCAAGTCGTCCTGCCGCGAGTCGCTCGATGCGATCCTGCGCGCCGACGATTCCTACCTGCTGTCGCATTGGCGCGACGAACGATGGGGGCGCTACCCCGAACTCGGCCCGCTCGGCGAATTCCAGCAATGGCACATCGTGGCGGAGCCCGCGCATCCCTTCCTCGCCGCGGTGATCGAGCGCGTCGAGGCCAACATCGCCAACTATACGCCGGGCCGCGACGGCACCGGCCGGCTGGCGCTGTTCCGGCTCACTGGGCCGATCGCCTATACGCTGGCGATCGAGCCGGTGCGCGCGCTCCATCCGCACCGCCTGGTCGATGCCGAGGCGATGGGCTTCCAGTACACCGTGTTCGGCGCGGACGCGCCGCCCGGCGCGCACATGTACACCGAGAAGAAGCACTATTCGCAGATGAGCGAGTCGCTGGTGTTCCTCGACAAGCCGGACGGCGCGCCGCTCGCCAAGGTGGCGCGCAACGAACCGTGCCCCTGCGGCTCGGGCATTCGCTACAAATGGTGCCACGGCAAGCTGTGATGCGATGAGCGACGGCTTCCAGCAGGGCCTGGCCCTGCACAAGCAGGGCAAGCTCGCCGAAGCCGAAGCGATCTATCGGACCGTGCTGGCCGGCCAGCCGGCGCATTTCGGCGCGCTCCACCTGATGGGCATGATCCAGTACCAGAAGGGCGCGCCGGCAGAGGCGATCGACTGGTACCGGCGCGCCATCGCCGCCGACAGCCGGGTGCCGGACGTTCATTCCAACCTCGGTCTGGCGCAGCACGAGCTCAAGCAATACGAAGCGGCGCTGGCGAGCTACGCCGAGGCGTTGCGCCTGCGGCCGGCCAATCCCGAGGCGCTGACCAACCGCGGCAACATCCTGCAGGACCTGCGCCGCTTCGCCGAGGCGATCGAGAGCTATGACCGGGCGCTGGCGCTGCGGCCCGCCTTTCCCCTCGCCCATAACAATCGCGGCAATGCGCTCCGCTCGATCGGCCGGCTGCCCGAGGCGCTGCAGGCCTACGAGCGCGCCCTGCAGCTCGCACCCGACTACGCGCAGGCGCTGGACAATCGCGGACGGGTGCTGCGCGAGCTGAAGCGCTTCGACGAAGCCGCCCTGTGCTTCGAGCGCCTGCTCGCCGTGGCGCCGCAGACGGCTTACGGGCCGGGCCTGCTGCTCGACACGCGCCTGCAATGTTGCGATTGGCGCAACTACGAGGCCGCCTCGCAGGCCATCGTGGCGGCCGTCGGGCGCGGCGAGCGGGCCGATGCGCCGTTCTCGTTTCTCAGCCATGCCGCCGATCCGGCGCCGCAATTGGCATGTGCGAAGAGCTTCGCCGCCGCCGAGTATCCCGGCCGGCCGCTGGCCCTCAGGCCGCGCCGGCGCGGCGACAGGATGAGGCTCGCCTACGTGTCGGCCGATTTCCACGAGCACGCGACGGCCTATCTCACGGCCGAACTATTCGAGACGCATGATCGCGAGCGTTTCGAGGTGACGGCGATATCGTATGGGCCCGATGACCGGAGTCCGATGCGGACGCGGCTCATCAGGGCGTTCGACCGCTTCGTCGACGTGCGCGACAAGACCGACCGCGAGGCGGCGGCGCTGATCGACGAGCTCGAGATCGACATCGCCGTCGACCTCAAGGGCTACACTGCCGACAACCGCGCCGGCATCTTCAGCCATCGCGGCGCCCCGCTGCAGGTGGCGTATCTCGGCTTCCCGGGCACGATGGGCGTGCCGTTCATCGACTACGTGATCGCCGATCGGCACGTCATTCCCGATCGGCTGGCGCCGCACTACAGCGAGAAGATCGTGCGCCTGCCCGACAGCTACCAGGTCAACGATCGCGCGCGCCGCATCGCCGAGCAGGCGCCGAGCCGCGGCGAGGCCGGTTTGCCGGAAACGGGCTTCGTGTTCTGCTCGTTCAACAACAACTACAAGATCAGGCCGGCGATCTTCGACATCTGGATGCGCTTGCTGAAGGCGGTCGAGGGCAGCGTGCTCTGGCTGTTGCAGGACAATCCGGTCGCTGTCGAAAATTTGAGGCGCGAGGCCCAAGCGCGCGGCGTGTCGGCCGGACGTCTGGTGTTTGCCCCGCGGGTCGACCTGCCGGCCCATCTGGCGCGCCACCGCCTGGCCGATCTGTTCCTCGACACGTTGCCCTACAACGCGCACACCACGGCGAGCGACGCGCTGTGGGCCGGCCTGCCGCTGGTCACCTTGTGCGGCGAGAGCTTCGCCTCGCGGGTAGCGGCGAGCCTGCTGCACGCCGCCCGCCTGCACGAGCTGGTGACCGAGAGCCTCGCCGACTACGAAGCCCTGGCGCTGAAGCTCGCGACGACGCCCGCCCTGTTGGCCGGCTATCGCCGGCGCCTCGAGGCCGAGCGCCTGGCGGTGCCGTTGTTCGACACGGCGCGCTTTCGCCGGCACATCGAGACCGCGTTCGCCGCCATGCACGAGCGTCAGCGGCGCGGCGAGCCGCCGGCGTCGTTTGATGTGACGGAGGCGGCCTGATGGCGCTGCCGCCGCCTTCCGGCTTCCAGCTCGCCGTGGCGCACTATCGCCAGGGCCAGCTCGCGCTGGCCGCCCGGGAATGCCAGGCGGCGCTGAAGCGCGATCCGCGCAACGTCAACGGCCTGCAGCTTCTGGCGATGATCCAATTCCGCCAGGGCGAAGCGGCGGACTCGGTCGCCACCTTCGACCGGCTGCTGAAGCTCGCGCCCGCCAGCGCCGACGCGCTGATGCATCGCGGCCTGGCGCTGCTGCAGCTGCAGCGGCCCGACGAGGCGCTGGCGAGCCTCGACAAGGCGCTGAAGCTCCGGCCGGACTACGCCGCCGCGCTCAACAACCGCAGCACCATCCTGCTCGACCTGGCGCGCCTGCCAGAGGCGCTCGACAGCGTCGATCGCGCGCTGGCGCTGGAGCCGAAATCGGTATCGGCGCTGTGCAATCGCGGCGCCATCCTGCGCGGCCTGGAGCGCTATGACGAAGCGCTCGCAAGCTTCGACAAGGCGCTCGAGCTCGAGCCCAATTCGCGCGAGGCGCTCAATCTCAAGGGCCGGCTGCTCTATTTCCTCAAGCACCATGACGCGGCGCTCGAGACGTTCCACAAGCTGCTGCGCATCGAGCCGACCCGGCCGCTGCTGCGCGGCCTGATTTTCGAGCTCAAGCTCGGTGCCTGCGACTGGAGCGACTACGATGCTTCGGTCGCCGACCTCACGGCGCGCATCGAGCGCGGCGAGCCGGTCGAGCATCCGCTGAACGCCGCCTGGTATTCGCCGTCGGCGGCGGTGGTCCAGCGCTGCACCGAGATCTACGCCGCGCGCAGCTGGCCGCTCCCCGCACGGCCGCTGCCGCCGCCGGCGCATGCGCCCGGCGAGCGCATCCGGCTGGCGTATTTCTCGCCCGATTTCCGCGAGCATCCGATCTCCTACGTCTTCGCCGGCCTGATCGCGCGCCATGACCGCAGCGCATTCGAGGTGAGCGCGATATCCTTCGGACCGAGCGACGGCAGTGCGCTGCGCGCCCATCTCGAGAAGACCTTCGACAAGTTCCACGACGTGCGCACCTTGGGCGATCGCGCGGTGGCAGAGCTGATGCGCCGCGAGAAGATCGACATCGTGGTCGACCTTGCGGGCTTCACCGCCTCCAACCGCGGCCGCGTGCTGGCGCTGCGGCCGGCGCCGCTCGCCGTGAACTTCCAGGGCTTCGGCACCGGCGCCCCGTTCCTCGACTACCTGATCTCCGATCGCGCCTGCGTGCCCGCGGGCCACGAGCGCTTCTACCGCGAGAAGATCGTGCGCATGCCCGACAGCTGGGTGATGACCGACAACAGCGAGAAGATCGCCGAGCAGACACCGAGCCGCGCCTCGCAGGGCCTGCCCGAACAGGGCTTCGTGTTCTGCTCGTTCAATGGCGCCAACAAGATCAGCCCGGCGATGTTCGCCTGCTGGATGCGCCTGCTGCGCGCGGTCGAGGGCGGCGTGCTGTGGTTGCGCTACGACAACGACGCCGCCTGCGCAAACTTGCGGCGCGAGGCCGAGAAGACGGGCATTAGCGGCGAGCGGCTTGCCTTCGCCCGGCGCATGAGCCTGCCCGAGCATCTCGCGCGCCACCGCCTGGCCGACCTGTTCCTCGATTCCTATCCGTTCGGCGCGCACACGACGGCGAGTCACGCGCTGTGGGCCGGGCTGCCGGTGCTCACCTTGCGCGGCGAGAGCTTCGTCAGCCGCGTCGGCGGCAGCCTGCTCGGCGCGCTGGGCATGCCGGAGCTGATCACCGACTCGCTCCCTGACTACGAGGCGCTTGCGCTCCAGTTGGCGCGCGACCCTGCGCGGCTTGCCACGTTGCGCGCCAAGCTTGCCCGCCAGCGCACGACGGCGCCGCTCTTCGACTCGGGGCGTTTCACCCGGCATATCGAGAGCGCCTACAAGACCATGATCGAACGCCAGCGGGCCGGGCAGCCGCCGGCGAGCTTCGACGTCGCCTCCGAGTCTCACCCCCCTGAGACGCCTCCGATGCCGATGGCATAGGGGCTTTTGCCTCGAGTCTCACGCAACACCCCCACCCCCCAGGTGAGACAGCGTGAGACGCCTGAGACACGTGAGACGGCAAAACTGCAAATAGTTTCGCTGAACTATGCTGCCGGCGCGGTTAGTGGCGCTGTGGGCGCGCGCTGTTGGCGCGATACCAGTCGACCGTGCGCCGGATCGCGTCGACCAGGTCGACCTTGGGCGCGAAGCCCAGGATCTCCCTGGCGCGCGTGATGTCGGCCACCTTGCGCGGCTCGCCCGACGGCTTGCTGGTATCCCACGCCACCTGATCGCCGGCGCGGCCGGTGGCGGCGAGCACCGCCGTCACGAGCTCCTTGATCGAATAGCCGCGGCCGCTGCCGAGATTGATCGCGCCCTGGCCGATGCCTTTCTGGTAGGCGAGCAGCATGCCTTCGACCGCGTCGGCCACGAACAGGAAATCGCGCACCGCCGAGCCGTCGCCCCACACGGTGAACGGCTTCTCGCCGGCGAGCGCGCGGCCGATCAAGGCGGGCACGACCAGGGCCGTCTCGGGCGCGAAATCATCGTGCGGGCCGAACGTGTTGACCGGCCGCACGATCGCGACGTTCTTCACGCCATACTGCACTTCCTGCGCTTCGATGAATTTCTCGGCGATGCGCTTGGCCCACGACACGAACTCGTCGGCCGGATGCGGATTGGCCGACCAGGCGAGATTCTCGCGATAGACCGACATCGGCGGATAGACCGTGACCGTGCTGGTGTAGACGATGCGTTCCACACCGGCCCGCCGCGCGGCGTCGAGCGTGTTGAGGCAGATCGTCAAATTCTCGCCCAGCATGGTGGCGCCCTGCTTGCGCTGGATGCCGACCGAGCCGCGCCGGCCGGCGAGATGGAACAGCCCGCTGACGTTCTTCATCGCCTCGCGCGCGAAGCTGCGGTCGGCGAGATCGCCAGCCAGATGCTCGACCTTGCCGGACGGAAAATCGGGCGGCGGCGGCAGGATCGAGACGGTGCGCAGATCGGCGCCGAGCGCCAGCAGCCGGTCGACCAGCTCGCGCCCGAACAGCCCGGTCGCGCCGGTCACCAGGATCCGGCCGCGCGAGAACAGGTCGGTCGGGGCCGGCAAAGGCGCTCCTAGACGACCACGTTGACGATGCGGTTGGGCACCACGATCACGCGCCTGGGCTGCTTGCCGTCGAGCGCGCGCTGGATTTCGGGCAGCGCAATGGCCGCCTTCTCGGCCACGTCCTTGGCCGCGTCCTTTGCCAGCTCGACGGTGCCGCGCAGCTTGCCGTTGACCTGCACCGCCACGGTCACCGTGTCGTCGACCAGCAACTCGGGCTCGGCCGAGGGCCAGGGCGCATCGGCCAGCAGCGTCTGGTGGCCCAGCGCCCGCCACAGCTCCTCGGCGAGATGCGGCGTCATCGGCCCGATCAGCCGCACGAAGATCTCCAGAGCCTCGCGCAGCGCCCACTTCGCCGACTCGTCGGTGGCTTCCGTGCCTGAGATCGTGTTGGCGAGCTCGTAGAGTCGCGCCACCGCCTTGTTGAAGTGGAAGGCCTCGACGTCGGTTGAGACGCCGGCAATGGCGCGGTGCGCGGCGCGACGCAGTTCGGTGGCGGCGGCCGAGAACGACGCGGGCTTCGCCGCACCCGCCGCGGGCAGACCGGCGATCGCTTCGCTGGCGATACGGTGCAGGCGCTGCTGGAAGCGCCAGGCGCCGGTGACGCCCGCCTCGGTCCATTCGAGGTCGCGCTCGGGCGGGCTGTCGGAGAGCATGAACCAGCGCGCGGTGTCGGCGCCGTAATCGTGGATGATCTGGTCCGGGTCGACGACGTTCTTCTTCGACTTGGACATCTTCTCCGAGCGGCCCACTTCGACCGGCGTCTTGTCCGACGCCCGGACCACCCTGCCGCCGTCGAGCCGCTCGACCTCCTCGGGCAGCAGCCAAGTGCCGTCCTGGGCGCGATACGTCTCGTGGCAGACCATGCCCTGGGTGAACAGCCCGTCGAACGGCTCGTCGCGCGACGTCATCTGCACCTCGCGCATGGCGCGGGTCCAGAAGCGCGAATAGAGCAGGTGCAGGATCGCGTGCTCGACGCCGCCGATATACTGGTCGACCGGCATCCAGTAGCTGTTCTCGTCGCGTGCGAACGGCGCCGCATCGAAGCGCGGCGAGGTGAAGCGGTCGAAGTACCAGCTCGAATCGATGAAGGTGTCGAACGTGTCGGTCTCGCGCCGTGCCGGCCCGCCGCATTTGGGGCAGTTGACGTGCTTCCACGTCGGATGGTGGTCGAGCGGGTTTCCCGGCCTGTCGAAGGTCACGTCCTCCGGCAGCGTCACCGGCAGGTCCTTCTCGGGCACCGGCACGACGTCGCACTTGGCGCAATGGATCGCGGGAATCGGGCAGCCCCAATAGCGCTGGCGCGAGACCAGCCAGTCGCGCAACCGGTACTGGACGGTGCCGGTGCCGACACCGAGCTCCTCCAGGCGGACGATGACCCTGGCTTTCGCGTCCTCGACGCTGAGGCCGTTCAGGAACTCGGAATTCACGATCACGCCGTCGTCGACGAAGGCCGCGGCTTGCACGTCGACCTTGCTTCCATCGGCCGGCGCCACGACCTGCAGGATCGGCAGGCCGTATTTTCTGGCGAACTCGTGGTCGCGCTCGTCATGCGCGGGACAGCCGAAGATCGCGCCGGTGCCGTACTCCATCAGCACGAAGTTGGCGGCATAGACCGGCATGGTCTTGTTCGGCATCAGCGGATGGCGGGCAACGAGCGGCAGCTTGTAGCCCTGCTTCTCCGCCGTCTCGAGCTCGGCTGCCGCCGTGCCGGTCTTGCGGCACTCGGCGATGAAGCGCTGCAGGCCGGGATCGTTGGCCGCGAGTTGGCCGACGATCGGATGGTCGACCGAGAGAGCGGCGAACGATGCGCCATAGAGCGTGTCGGGCCGCGTGGTGAAGATCTCGAGCCGCCCGCGATCGGCGCCTGCTGCATCGCTGAGCTGCCAGAACACACGTGCACCGCGGCTCTTGCCGATCCAGTTGGCCTGCATCAGGCGCACCTTCTCGGGCCAGCGGTCGAGCGTATTGAGCCGTTCGAGCAGCTCGTCGGCGAAGTGCGTGATCTTGAGGTTCCACTGCGTCAGCTTGCGGCGCTCGACGGTGGCGCCGGTGCGCCAGCCCTTGCCCTCGATCACCTGCTCGTTGGCGAGCACCGTGTTGTCGACGGGATCCCAGTTGACCCACGCTTCCTTGCGGTAGGCGAGTCCCGCCTTCCAGAAATCGAGGAACATCTTCTGCTGGTGACGGTAGTAGCTCGGATCGCAGGTCGCGAGCTCGCGGCTCCAGTCGAGCGACAGGCCCATCGACTTGAGCTGTTTCTTCATCGCCGCGATGTTCTCGTAGGTCCACTTCTTGGGGTGGACCTTCTTCTCCATCGCCGCGTTTTCGGCCGGCAGGCCGAAGGCATCCCAGCCCATCGGGTGCAGGACGTTGAAGCCCTTGGCGCGTTTGTAGCGGGCGATCACGTCGCCCTGCGTGTAGTTGCGCACGTGGCCCATATGGATGCGCCCCGACGGATAGGGGAACATCTCGAGCACGTAGTATTTGGGCCGCGCCTGATCCATCTGCGCGCGGAAGGTCTGCCGCTCCTCCCAGACCTTCTGCCACTTGGCCTCGGTCTCGCGGAAATTGTAGCGCGGCGGCGATGGGGACGAGGACGTCGACGACACTTGGCTGACCCTGAAAAAACCGAGGCCGCAGCGGATGGCCCGCGCGGCCTCTCACGTCAAGCTTTTAGCAGGCGAGGCCGAACTCTCAACCGCCCCGCTTCAACCGCCTTGCGCGATACGAAGTTGCCGGGCGCGGGTGAGGATCGCGTTCTCGATGTCGGTGTTGGTGTGCGGATCGACCTGGGCATCGACCCAGCCGCCGCCCTTGGCCGCCTGCTGCTGCTTGAAGACCGAGACGCGCACGCCATCGGCCCGGAGCTCGCGATCGAGGATGGTGATCTGCACCTTCATGCGCTCGTTGGGCGACTCCTGCGGCGTGTACCAGTCGGTGATGATCACGCCGCCGAACGGATCGGCCGAGACCAGCGGGATGAAATTGATCGTGTCGAGGCTCGCCCGCCACAGATAGGCATTGACGGCGACGCCCGTATCCGGAGCGTCCTTCTTGTCGGCCTTCGAGCCGAACAGGCCGCCCGGCCCGAACAGGCTGCCTTGCTCCTGGCCCTTGCCGCCGACGCCCGAGTAGATATCGAGCCTGCCGCGCCCGCCGTCCTTGCCGGTCTGGATCTCCTTGACCGAGTTGGGGTCGCCGCCACAGGCCGCCAAGCCCAAACCGGCGGCGGCCGCGACGAACAGGCGAAGCTTAAATGACAAGCCGGACATAGTTGCCCCTAATTGCCCCTGGCAATGAGCCCCAATACCACACACGGTACTGGCGGCGCATTCCGATGCTCTGGCGGCCGGACGATAGGCGTCCGCCTGGGGAACCGCAAGTGGACGAATCGCCGCCTTTCAATAAGTCCTTTTATAATACTTTATAAGTCCTATCATGAGACTTTTGCGTTGGAATCGCGCCATGTGCGCGAGCGACAAAGGGCCGGGGGAAAGCCCGAAATGTGACAAAGACGCCACACGTGCGGGGAGAATCGTGCAGCCGAGCGACCATTTCTTGACCCTCTTTTCGGCCACGTGTTCTATAGGCCACCCGTATTGGCGGGGGCAGTGCGTCGCCCATCCCAGGCTTCCACTTTCCGCCGGTCGGACAGGCCTATTGGTACGTACCAGTTTCTGATCAACGAGAGAGGGAGAATGATGAAAAAGCTTCTACTGGGTTCGACCGCGCTGGTCGCCGGTGGACTGATGGCCGCCCCGGCCATGGCTGCCGATCCGATCAAGATCGGCGTCGGCGGTTACTACATGTACTTCGTTACCGCGGGTTCCATCGAAGGCAGCTACTCGCTGCAGGGCCCGTCGACCCAATACAAGGGTCTGAGCTTCTACCAGGAAGGTGAAATCTTCTTCACCGGCCAGACGAAGCTGGATAACGGCACCACTGTGGGTCTGACCGTCGAACTCGAAGGCTGGAACCCGAACGTCTCGGGCGTGGCCGTCAGCACTGGCTCGGGCGCGCAGAACGTCAACGGCTCGGTCCGTCAGATCGACGAAGCGTACCTCTTCGCCTTCGGCGACTGGGGCCGCATCGAGTTCGGTTCGCGCGACCAGGCGTCGTATCGTATGTACTACGGCACGCCGTCGGCCCTCGGCACCCTGAACGGCTTCTTCCAGCACAACTCGAACTCGACCTGGGGTAACCTGGTCGTGCTCGCGACCAACAAGGCGGCGACCGGCATCTCGTTCATGACCATCGGTGGTCAGATGCAGGACGTGAACCGCATCAACTACTTCACGCCCCGTTTCATGGGCTTGCAGATTGGTGTCGGCTACGCGCCGAAGATCAACGCTTCGGGCTCTCAGCCCGGCTCCAACACCGCCGGTGTCTGCGGCTTCAACGACGCGACTGCGCAGATCAACTGCCCGACCAACGACTACTCGTGGCAGGACTTCTTCGACGTCGGCGCCAACTACCTGAACAAGTTCGGCGAAGTCACCGTCGCTCTGTACGGCGCCTTCATGTATGCCACCTTCGTGCCGGGCTTCGGCGCGGCGGGCGGCAACGCGAACCTGATCACCGGCTCGAACAACACCAACTGGAAGCAGTGGGTGGTCGGTGCGCAGTTCGGCATCGCCGGCTTCACGGTCGGTGGCTCGTACGGCTACGACAACAACGGCCTCGGCTCGAACTACTACACCGGCGTCGACAACGATAACCGCAAGTACTCGGCGGGTATCATGTACGAAACCGGCCCGTGGCAGATGTCGGTCGGCTGGGCGGGTGTCCGTAACGACAACGGTAACGGCTCGCTCTCGCTGCTGAACATCACCAGCACGCAGGTCGCGGTGCTCGGTGCGCCGACGGGTACGTCGGCTGCCTTCGGCACCAACCCGAACGCCGGCGCTCTGTCGTTCGGTGCGGAAACGGCTGACAAGTTCGAAGTCGGCGCGAACTACGCTCTCGGACCGGGCATCAAGGTCCTGGGCGGCGTCCAGTACTACAACTTCTCCGGCCCCTCGAACGCGGTGGCTGCCCAGTCCTGGGCGGTGCTGATGGGCATGGACCTGCGCTTCTAGTCGCAGGACGAAGAGAACTCGGAAAGAGCGGGCGAAAGCCCGCTCTTTTCATTTGTGCAATCGCCCGGCTATTCGGCCCGCCGGCGGCCGACCAAGTTGACGAACAATGTTGGCAGGTAGGTGCGCGACACCGGCAGTCGGTCGGTGGCCTGGCGCGCCAGCAGCGATCGATTGTCCTCGTGGTCGAGCACCAGCTGGAACAGGCCCTGCTCGACGGCGCCCGCACCTACGCCGGTTTCCGGCCGGCCGTCGCGTTCGATGCGATAGGCGACATCGAGCCCGACGTCGCCGCCGCTGTAGAACGCCGACAGGACCTCGAGCTCCCGGAACAGGAGCGCGAGCCCGCGCAACGAGAAGCGCCAATAGTCGTCGGGCGTGGCGTGGAAGGCCTGCGACCACGGCGTGGCGATATAGGCGAGGCCGCCGGGCCGTAGCAGGCCCTGGATGTTGGCCGCCGCCCGCACCGGATCCGGCGTGTGCTCGAGCACGTGGCAGCAGATCACCAGATCGAACTGCTGGTCGCCGAGCGTGGCCTTCAGCGCCTTGGGCGCGGCACAGATGTCGAGGATCTCGTCGACATTGTTGCCGGGGGCGAGATCGATGCCGAGGAACGCCGCCCGCGCGCCGAAGCGCTTGCCGATCAGACTGCGCCAGTTGCGCTCATTGCGATCGGCAACCAGGTTGCGCGAGCCCACCTGCAGCACGCCGGGCGGCCGCTTGCCAATGGTGCGGGCGAGCTCATCGAACAGTAGGTCGACCTCGCGCGCCACGCTCGTGCCGACGACCTTGAGCTCCGCTTGTGCTCGCGTGCCCTGGCTGTCGCCGACGTCCTTCAATCGCGCACCACCACGATGTGCATGCGCCGCGGCCCATGCGCGCCGAGCTCGATCGCCTGCTCGATGTCGCCGGTCCGCGATGGCCCGGTGATGGTGTTCACCGTGCGCGGCATCCGGCTCTTGCCGTAGCGCGCCCGGAGCCGCGCCCAGACGTCTTCGTAGCCCGCCACGATGTCGGCCTCGCTCAGCACGACGATGTGCGTGTCGGGCAGGAGGTTGAGCGTCACCGGATGCTCGGGGCCCGACGCCATCACCAGCGTGCCGGTCTCGGCGATGCCGGCGAAGGCGCCGGTGATCGACACTTGATCGCTTGCCTCGGCGCGCCCCTTGCGCAGGGACAGCATCTTCTGGCTCGCCCAATCGTAGCGGTCGAGCTGGGACGAGGGCGCCATTGCCGCCCGCGCCGGCAGGTTGTTGCGGGCGAGATAGGACGTCACTTCGGCGGGCACGTCCGCCGCGGCGACGCGCGCCACGGTGGCGTTGTTGGCTTCCGCCCACTGGCAGAACAGGGCGACCTTGCCGCTTGGGTCGAGTTGGGCGCGCGCGACCTCGGGCCCGCGCGGCGGCGCGGCGAGCCGCTGTTCGACCTCATTCCGAGCATCGCCGCTCAATTCGCCGCGGCGCAGGGAACGGCGAATGCCGTCGAGGATCTGGGACCTGCCGGCGTTCATGGCTTCGTGCGTGTTCCTCCATGCCGCGTCCACTGAGCATGGAATGTGCCGCCGCGTTGCGGGGCGGGGAAGTCACGAAACCGCGTCCAGCCGCCGGCGAGCGGCAGGCTGCGATAGCGGCCGTCGGCACGGCCGAACAGCGCCAGCAGCCGGTTGGCGAGCGCCGTGGCACGGCGATAGAGCTTGGGCCGGCGGGCGAAGAAAGCCCACAGCGCCAGGCCCTGGCGCACCGGGCGCGGCGTCAGATGGCGCTCGAACTCGCGCTCGCGCCAATGACGCATCAGGCTGGGCAGCGGGATGCGTACCGGGCAGACGCTTTCGCAACGGCCGCAGAAGGTCGAGGCGTTGGGCAGGTTGCCGGCCTCCTCGACGCCGATCAGCTGCGGCGTCAGGACCGCGCCGATCGGGCCGGGATAGACCCAGCCATAGGCATGGCCGCCGATCGCGCCATAGACCGGGCAGTGGTTCATGCAGGCGCCGCAGCGGATGCAACGCAGCATGTCCTGCATCTTGGTGCCCAACACCGAGGAGCGGCCGTTGTCGAGGATCACCACGTGATAGGACGACGGCCCGTCGAGATCGCCGTCGCGCTTGGGCCCGGTGTTGAGCGAGGTGTAGGCCGACGATTCCTGACCCGTAGCCGAGCGCGCCAGCACGCGCAGCAGCACCGCCGCATCCTCGAGCGTCGGGATCACTTTCTCGATGCTGGCCAGCACGATCTGCATCCTGGGCAAAGTGTTGGAGAGGTCGGCATTGCCCTCGTTGGTCACCAGCATCGACGAGCCGGTCTCGGCGACCAGGAAATTGGCGCCGTTCAGCCCGACATCGGCGTCGATGAACTTCTGGCGCAGCACGTAGCGCGCCTCGGCGACGAGATCGTTACGCTCGGTGAGCCGCTTGGTGAAGCCGAGCTTCTTGTGGTGCTCGAAGAAGGTGTCGGCCACCTGATCCTTGGTGAGATGCACGGCCGGCGCGATGATGTGGCTGGGCGGCTCATGCCGCAGCTGGATGATGTACTCGCCGAGGTCGGTCTCGACCGGCTCGACGCCGATCGACTCGAGGTGCTCGTTGAGGCCGATCTCCTCCGACACCATCGACTTCGACTTGGCAATAGTGCGCGCGCCGACGCTCTTGCACAGGTCGGCGATGATGCGCCGCGCATCTGCGGCCGTCGGCGCCCAGTGCACGTGGCCGCCGAGCGCGGTCACCTTGCGCTCGAACTCCTCGAGGTAGAAATCGAGATTGGCCAGCGTGTGGTTCTTGATGTCGCGCGCGCGGTCGCGCAGCGCCTCGAACTCGGGCAGCCGTTCGGCCGCCTGACGCCGCCGCTCCGAGAAGCCCACCTTCAGCTTGGCGAGCGAATCCTGCAGGTTGGGATCGGCCAGCGCCGCCGCGACATTGGCGCTGAAGCTGTGCGCGGTGGATTGCATCAGCGCCCCGCTCCCGACTTGCCGGACTCGGCTTCGCCGATCGGCGGCAAGCTTCCCATGTCGGCCAGCACCTCGGCGACATGGCGCACGCGCACGGCGCTGCCTTCGCGCTGCAGCTTGCCCGCCATGTTCATCAGGCAGCCGAGATCGCCCGCCAGCAAGGTGTCGGCGCCGGAAGCGGCGACGTCGGCCGATTTCTCGCCGACCATGGCATTGGAGATCTCGGGATACTTGACGCAGAACGTGCCGCCGAAGCCGCAACAGACCTCCGGCGTCGTCATCTCGCGCAAGGTGAGCCCCTCGACCGAGGCGAGCAGGCGGCGCGGCTGTTGCTTGATGCCGAGCTCGCGCAGGCCGGAGCAGGAATCATGATAGGTCACCGCGCCGTCGTACCGCGCCGCCACCTTCTGGAGGCCCAGGACGTCGGCCAGGAAGGCAGTGAGTTCGAACGTGCGCGCGGCGAGATTTTCGGCGCGGGCCTTGAGCGCAGGATCGTCCTCGAACAGCGCCGGATAGTGATGCGAGATCATGCCGCCACACGAGCCGGAGGGCACGACGACCGCCTCGAAGCCTTCGAACGCCTCGATCACCTGGGCTGCGATGGCGCGCGTGGTGGCCCGGTCGCCGGAATTGTAGGCCGGCTGGCCGCAGCAGACCTGCAACGGCGGGACCTCGACCGAGCAGCCGGCATCCTCGAGGAGCTTGATTGCGGCAAAGCCGACGCTTGGCCGAAACAGGTCGACCAGGCAGGTGACGAACAGGGCAACGCGCTTGGGTCGCGACGCGCCGGCGGGGAACAAAGTGGACACCGCGCCACCATGGCAGCGCCTCAAAAGCCGTTCAACGGCGCAAAACGCCCGATTTTGAAGGAACTTCGGCTCGATTAAGCCCATTATGACAGAAGTGATTCGGACGCTTCTTTTGTTGTTGGCCTTGGTCCCGAGCGTGGCCGCCGCCCAGCAATCGGCCCAGCAGGCTTTCGCCTTGTCGCCGCCCTGCCAGGGCCCGCCACGGCCGGGCTACGGCGAGATCGGCGGGGCGCCGGCCATCGCGACCTGGAGCGAAGCCGACAGCCGGGCGTGGCAGGCGGCGCCCTGCCTGCAATGGAATGCGGGCGCGCATCCGCGCATGGTGACCGCGCTCGCGGCGTCGCTGCATGCCACGTCGCTCGACGATTTGCTGGCCCGCTATGGCGCGCTGTCGCGCTACAACACGATCCGCTACTGGTCGACCCTGCGCCAAGCTTGGGACGAGCTGGTGAGCCATGCCGGCTTCACCGACGGACCGGCCGCCAACTACTCGCATCCCGACCTCACGCCGGACCAATTCGCCACCGGGCGGGAATTCTACTACTACGAGATCGACCATGTCGGCCGGACGGTCCACCGCCTGACCGTTCGGCGCCGGACAGCCGACAGTGTCGAACTTGCGACCGAGAACCTGACACCGGTGCGCTTCGGCATCTTCACGATCTTCGAGCCGCACGCGCTGCGGACCGCCACCTTCATCGATCGTCGCGGCCCCAACGATTGGGGCTACTACCAGACCATCGGCGTGGGCGAAGGTTCGGACTTCATCGCCGTCCGCAGCGCATCGCCCTACATCAACCGGCTGACGGCATTCTATCGCTACATGGCCGGCATCCCGACCGACAGCCTGCCGCCCGCTGCGCCGCACTGAACTTGCGCGTCAGGTCTTGTTCGGCACCAGCACGATCGCCCGGCCGACGGCGATCATTCGACCGGCCCAGTCGGCGGCCTGGTTGCCCGCACCATAGAACACGTCGCCGCGGGCCGGCCCCTTGATGGCGGCGCCGGTGTCCTGCGCGACCATGAGGCGGCGGTAGACTTCCGACGCGCCGGGCTTGCCGAGCAGCGGGCGCGACGTGTCGATCCAGACCGGCGTGCCGAACGGCGTGAACGAGGCGTCCACGGCAAGGCTGCGCTGGGCGGTGAGCGGCACGCCCTCCGAGCCGGTCGCCACCATGCTCTTGGTGTCCTTGAAGAAGATATAGCGCTCGTTCTTGCGCATGACTTCGCGGCCCTTGGTCGGGTTGCGGCGCAGCCAATCGCGGATCGCGGGCCAGGTGACGTCGTCGCGCTTCAGGACGCCCATTTGGGCGAGCACGCCGCCGATCGCCGTGTACTGGCGGTTGTTGGAGCCGTCGAAGCCCAGGCTGAGCGTGCCGCCTTCGGCGAGATGGACACGGCCGTTGCCCTGTACCTGTGCTTCGAACAGGGCCACCGGATCCTGCACCCAGACCAGCTCCAGGCCCTTGCCCTTGAGCGCGCCCTGCTCGATCTCGGCGCGAGTGTAGTAGGGCTTGTCGGTGAGGTCCGGCGGGTGGCGGTAGACGGGGACGGTGAAGATCCGGGACGGCGCGCGGCTGCCGCGCAGATCGGGCTCGAAATAGCCGGTGAAATTGCCGGGCGCCTGCACGACCAGCGGCCGGAAATTCTCCTCGAAGAAATGGCGAGCGGCGCGATTGTCGCCGGCAGGGACGGCGCCGGCGGCGTCGCAGATCCGCTTCCACTCGCCCGCCGTCACGATCTTCTCGCCGCCGTCGGTGACGATCTTGGTATCGGCACTGACGACGAGCTTGGGGCACGAGTGGCGGAAGGCGACCAGCGCCTCGAAATGCTTGTCGTCCGCCCAACCGGCGATCTCGTTGTAGGAAATGGGGGCCATTCCGACCCGGTTCTGGGCGGCGCTTCCCTCATTTCCTGCGCACGCCGACAGAAGGCTGGCGGCCGCGAGCAACGCCGTGCCCACAGCCGGAACGGTCCACCGCATTCGGAACGTGCCTCCCCCTTCAGCCTTCGCTTTCGGTCTTGATCAATACCCAGTTTGGATCGCTGGACTTGGTATCACGCCGGAACGTCCAGAGATCGATCACCCGCTGAACTTCGTTCGGATTGCCGTCGGCCACCTGGCCTTCGCTGTTGCGCGTGACGTTGATCTGCTCGGTCACGAAGCGGACCGTCACCACTGCGTTGCTGCCCTGCATCTCGGCGGCATAGATGTCAGAAGCCTCGAAGCCGATCAGCGTCGTATCCGCCTTCTCGCGCTTTTCGTTGCGCGCACGAATCGCCGATTCGAAGCTGCTGAATGTCTGGTTGTCGAGAAGCGGCCGCAGTGCTTGCGTCTCACCCCTGGCGAAGGCCTCGACGATCGTGGTGAAGGCCGAGCGCGCGCCGGCGGCAAAGGCGAGGGCGTCGAAGCGCGGGTCGGCCGATTTGATTGCAGCGACGCCCGCTGTCGCATTCGGCGTCACGGTGGCGCGGATGCCGCCGGGACCGTTGATTGGCGCCGAGGCGCGGGGCGTTGAATTGGGCAGAGGCACGACATTGTCGTTTCCGGACGGCGCGTCGGTGCCGATGCGGGGCGGTGCCGCCGGCGGCGGCGCGGGCGGAGTGAACGGGTCGCGCGCCGGCGGCCGCTCGTTGCCCGTGCGTTTGCCGAGGACGGCCCGCAGCCGCAGGATCAGGAAAACCGCGACCAGGCCGATCAGGATGATGTCGTAGTTGTTGCCCACAATGGCCTCGCTGCGAGTTACATAGGCCCCGATTGGGGAAAGGGCAAGGCAAGCGCCCTGTTTTGGGCCTGCCACGACAGCCCGGTGTGAGCCACCGAACCACCCTTGCCGGACCGCGCAAAATCAACGCTTTTCCAACCAAAGGCTGGTCGACATCGCCTCCAGTCGATGTGGCAACCGCGCGACCAGCGAGCGGCGGAGCCGGTCGGCCAGCGCCCGCTCCGCCCACACGCTCGAGAACAGCGGGGCGTAGGCACCGGCCGCGAGCAGTGGCGCGACGCCTTGCTGCTCGTTGTAGTTGCGCCAACCCCAGATAGCCGGATAGTCGAACGGCAGGAAGATGTCGTGGATGTGCACCAGCACACCGGCAGGCAAGCGCGGCAGCACGCGATTGATCAGCAGGTCGACGTCGCTGCCCGGCATCAGGACATGGCTCGAATCGATGAACAGCACGTCGCCGGCAACGAGCGCGTCGAACGGGGCGTCGGGTGCCGTCTGCAAGGTCGAGGGCACGATACGCACGCCGGCAAGGCCCGCGATATCCGCGCGTGGCGCCGGATCGATCGCCCACAGTTCGCCGCTTCCGGCGAGGGCACGCGCCAGCACGCGCGTGGAATGGCCGGAGCCGACTTCGACGATCCGGCGCGGCTTGCGCGCCCGCACCAGCGCGTAGGCGACGGCAGCGTCGAGCCCCGGAAACCACGATTGATCGAACAGAGCCTGCATGCTCGTCAGTTCGGTTGCTTCAGCATCGACCAAGTCGAGAATGGAGAGGAAGGCCGCTTGCCTGTCGCGGAAAAGCGCTTCGATCGCGGGATAGGGAGGCTGCGCGCCGGCCGGCGGCAAGACCCGGGCGTAGCGATGCGGGATGAACCAGCCGCGCGGCGCCAATCCAAGGATGGTCGGCAACCCGAGCGCAAGGCGCCGCCAGCGGCCGCGCCAGCTCACCGGTTCTGTCACGCGCCGCCGCCCGCTGGACCGGTCACGGGCTGAGCGTCAGGCCCTCATGGGCCACCAGCACGCGGGGCAGGCCGTTGGCGGCAGTGCCGGGCCGCAACTGTGCGGCTTCGCGCGCGATGCCGTCCATGAAGGCGTCGTCGTGGCTCGGATCGTGATGGAAGATCGCCAGGGTGCCGACGCCGGCGGCGTCGGCGACGCGCACACCCTCCTGCCAGGTCGAGTGGCCCCAGCCACGGTAGCGCGGATATTCGGCATCGGTGTAGCTCGAATCGTAGATCATGACGTCGGCGCCGCGGCACAATTCAACGATGGTCTGGTCGCGCTGCCCTTCGCGATGCTCGGTGTCGGTGATGTAGCAGATCGACTTGCCGGCGTGCTCGATACGATAGCCGGTGGCCCCGTTGGGGTGATGGAGCGGTGCGGTGCGCATCGCGACCGGTCCGCAGCTCAGCGTCTGGCCGGACTTGAACTCCTTGAAGGCGACCGAGGCGTGGAAGACGTCGAGCGTGACCGGATAGATCGGCGCCTGCATGAGCTTGCTCACGACGTTCTTCAGCGTGTACGGCGCCTCGAGGTGCCCGGCCCACAGGCGCACCGAATTGCGCGCCTCGAACAGCGGCGCGAAAAAGGTGAGGCCCGACAGATGATCGAGGTGCGTGTGGGTGAAGTAGATGTCGAGGTCGAGCGGCGATTGGCGGGCGAGCTCGAGGCCCAGGGTGCGAATACCGGTGCCGGCGTCGAGGATCAGGCGGCGTCCCGCTGCGGTCACTTCCAGGCAGGACGTGTTGCCGCCGTACCGTGCATATTCCGGACCGGCGCACGAGATCGATCCGCGCACGCCCCAGAAGCGGACTTTCAAACCGTCGGCCAAAAACCAGTCCCCGAGTTGCCTGACGCCACCAGAGTCCACAGGCGACGACCCGCGTCAACCGAGGTGAAGAGGAAGGTTCGGCCACAATCCTGCCCGGTTGTTCGGCCGGCCGCCGTCTGCGGTTGTCCCCGATTATTGCACTGGTTCTTGCACAGTACGGGCCAATTGGCGGTTCGGATGCGTTGCCTGCCAGCCGGTTCGAGGTGATACTTGCCGTATGAATATCGCCAACCAGCCGGCCCGTACGGTCGTCGCGGCCCCGCCCATGCGCCGGGCCAAGTTCGCCATTGGCCAGGTGGTGAAGCACCGCATCCACCCCTTTCGGGGCGTGATCTTCGACGTCGATCCGGTGTTCTCCAACACCGAGGAATGGCTGGCGTCCATTCCGGAGGAAGTCCGGCCGCGCCGCGATCAGCCCTTCTATCATCTGCTGGCCGAGAATGCGCAGACGACCTATGTGGCTTACGTATCGGAGCAGAATTTGCTGCCCGACGACACCGGCAAGCCGGTGGCTCACCCGCAGGTGCCGCACTTCTTCAAGGAGCTGAAGCGCGGCCAATACATCCGTCGCGATCGAGCGCTTCACTAAGCGCGACGGCGCCGCATCGGCCGGCCGCCGCGAATGGAACATGGCTGATGAAACGGGGAATTGCTGAAAGGCTCACCGTTGCGATGACGGCTGTGGAGCGCGAGCTGGATGAGCTGGCCAACGTCATTGTGGCGGTGGAGGATGAAACTGAGCCCGACCTCATGCTTCAGGCATGGGGAGAGGCGGTCCACTTGCTGCACATGGATTATCAACGTGGCCGTGGCACGGCACCATCCGGACCTGCATCCTGAAGTGCGGCTCAGTTCAGCGGGAACGGGAAGTACTTCGCGTTGATCTGCTTGTAGGTGCCGTCGCTGATCATCTCGGCGATCGCTTTGTTGAACGCCTCGCGCAGCTTGATGTCCTCGCGCCGCAAGCCGGCCGAGATGCCGATGCCGAGCGTCTGCGCGTCCTTGATGTCCTGGCCCACGATCTCGCAGCACTTGCCCTCGGTCTTCTGACTCCACAGCCAGAGCTGCACCTTGTCGCCGAACACCGCGTCGACTTCGCCGGCGGCCAGCGCCGCCAGCTCGTCGGCGACGCTCGTGTAGCGCTTGATCTGCGCCGAGCGGCGGAAGCTCTTGTCGAGCCAATCAGCATGCATGCTGTCCTTCTGCACGCCGATCTTCTTGCCGCGCAACAGCGCCGGCGGCCCGTCGAACGGCGCGCCCTTGGCGGCAATGAAGGCCCCGGGCGACAGGTAGTAGCGGCGCGACATGCCGAGCCGTCGCCGGCGCTCACTCGTGACCTCGAGCGACGACATGACGATGTCGAACTTCTTGTCGAGCAGGCCGGGAATAAGGTCGTCCCATTTGTAGACCGCGAACTCGCATTCGGCCTTCATGCGCTCGCAAGCCTCCTGCGCCAGGTCCATCTCGAAGCCGGCCGGCAAGCCTTTGCGATCGAGATAGTTGAACGGCGGGAACGCTGCCTCGGTGGCGATGGTAATCTTGAACGCAGGCGGCGCGAACGGCGATTTGGGCGGGGGCTTGGCGGCCGGCGGCTTGGGCGCCGCTGCGCGGGTAACGGGCACGGGCTTGGGCTCGGCCCACGCCGCTCCCGTGGCCGCGGCACACAGCACCAGCAGGAGCGCCCAAACCCTCATGCGACCAGACGCTCGAGCACGGCGTTGAGACGCTGCCGGCCGGCGGGCGTCGCCGAAAGGTGTGTTTTGCTGACGTCGAGGAAGCCCGCCTTGGCCAGCGGCTCGATCCGGCTCTCGCCCAAGGCCTGCACCGGATCGGCTCCGGTGACGCTCGCAAACAACGCGCGGTCGATGCCGCTCGTCACGCGCAGCCCCATCATCAGCGCTTCCTCCAGCAGATCCCGCCCCCTCACCATCGACGTCTCCGCCGTGCCGTGGCCGTCCCGTTCTACGGCCTCTAGCCAGGCTTCAGGACCACTAAAACGTCGCCGCGCGATCTTGCCGCCCTCCCCGGCAAAGCGCCCGTGCGCGCCGGGCCCGACGCCGACGTAATCCTGATAGCGCCAGTAGATCAGATTGTGCCGGCATTCGGCGCCTGGGCGTGCGTGGTTGGAGATCTCGTAGGCTGGCCGGCCGGCGGCGGCGAGACGCTGTTGGGTGACCTCGAACAGGCGGGCGGCCTCCTCCTCACCAGGAAGCACAAAGGCGCCGCGCGCATGCTCGGTGAAGAAGCGCGTGCCGCGCTCGATGGTGAGCTGGTAGAGCGACAGGTGCTCGCCCGCCAGCGCCAGCGCACGATCGAGCTCGGCCTCCCAGGCGTCGAGCGTTTGGCCCGGCCGCGCATAGATCAGGTCGAACGAATATCGATCGAAATGCCGGCGGGCCGTATCGAGCGCTGCAAGCGCCTCCTCGACCGAATGTTGGCGGCCGAGGAATTTCAGCGCGGCCGGGTCGAGCGCCTGCAGGCCGAGCGACACGCGATTGACGCCGGCCTCCTTCAATTGGGCAAAACGCGCCGCTTCCACCGAGGTCGGATTGGCTTCGAGCGTGATCTCGAGGTCGTCCGCCGTGTGCCACAGCTCGCGCACGCCGTCGATCAGCGCGGCCACCGTCTCGGCCTCCATCAGCGACGGCGTGCCGCCGCCGAAGAAGATCGTCTCGACCCGTCGGCCCGGCGCCTCGAGAGCGGCGTGTTGCAATTCCCGCAGCAGGGCGCCGCGCCAGCGCGCCTGCTCCACGCCCTCGCGTACATGCGAATTGAAATCGCAGTACGGGCACTTCGATTTGCAGAATGGCCAATGGATGTAGACACCAAGAGGCGTCATTTGAAGCAGGCCTCGACCAGCATCCGAAAAGCGCGCCCGCGATGGCTGATCGCGTTCTTCTCGGCCTCGCTCATCTCGGCCGTGGTGCGCGTCTCGCCGACTGGCTGGAAGCAGGGATCGTAGCCGTGGCCGCCGGTGCCGCGAGGCGGCCACACGATCCGCCCGTCACAGGTGCCGTGCACCAGTTCGAGATGCTCATCCGGCCAGGCGAGCGCCAACACGCAGTGGAAGGTCGCAGCGCGCGCGGTGTCGGTATCGGGAATATGGCGCTTGGCGAACTCGTCCTGGATGCGCCGCATGGCGACCATGGGGTCGCGGCCCGGGCCTTCCCAATCGGCGCTGTAGACGCCGGGCTGACCGTCGAGCGCCTTCACGCTGATGCCGGCGTCGTCGGCCAGCGCGGGCAGGCCTGAGGCGCGTGTGGCGGCCAATGCCTTGATCGTTGCGTTCTCACGATAGGTCGTGCCGGTCTCGGGCGGCGCCGGCAGGCCGAGATCGGCGGCCGAGACGATCTCGATGCCGAACGGGGCCAGCATGGTCCTGATCTCGCCAGCTTTGCCGCGATTGTGGGTGGCCACGACCAGCTTGGCGCCGGTGAAGCGGCGGGCCATCAGGGCCTGCCGATGGCGACACGCTGCAGCCGGGTGAGTTCGGCCACGCCCTTCTTGGCCAGCCCCAGCAATTCCATGAATTGCGGCTCGCTAAACGGCCTTTCCTCCGCGGTTCCCTGCACCTCGACGATACCGCCATCGCCGGTCAGCACGAAATTGGCATCGGCCTGGGCTTTGGAATCTTCGGGATAGTCGAGGTCGAGCACCGCCGTTCCCTCCCAGATGCCGCACGACACGGCGGCGACCTGGCCGGTGATCGGATTGGCGGCGAGCTTGCCTTCCTTGACCAGCCGCTCGTAGGCGAAATGCAGCGCGACCCAGGAGCCCGTGATGCTCGCAGTGCGCGTGCCGCCGTCGGCCTGCAGCACATCGCAGTCGATGTTGATCTGGCGCTCGCCCATCGCCGACAGGTCGACCACGGCGCGCAATGCGCGGCCGATCAGGCGCTGGATCTCCTGCGTGCGGCCCGACTGCTTGCCGCGCGCGGCCTCGCGATCGGTTCGGGTGTGGGTCGAGCGCGGCAGCATGCCGTATTCGGCGGTCACCCAGCCGCGGCCCGAGTTGCGCATCCACGGCGGCACCTTTTCGTCAACCGAGGCGGTGCACAGCACGTGGGTGTCGCCGAACTTGATCAGGCACGAGCCCTCGGCATGGCGCGAGAAGCCGGGTTCGAGGGAAACCTTGCGCAGCTGGTCGGGGGCGCGGCCTGACGGGCGCATGTCTTGCTCCTGATGATTGGGGAGGCTTATGGCCAATGCCGGCGGTCAGGACAAGCTGGCAGGATAGGGCAATCTACTCGTTGGCGCGGACTTTCCAGCCCCGCTTGCGATAGCCGTCCCGGATGATGTTGACCATTATCGTGCCCTGGAACGCGATCGCCGCCGGGACGCCGACCAGGATGACGAAAAACTGCTGTTTGGCCGGCAAGACGAACGAGGTCACGGCGGAAACCGCCACCAACAGGATGGCAAGGCCGATATTGATCGCCAGGGCCAGGAGCGCCCGGACGCCCATTCCCTTCCAGATCACGTAGATGAAGCCCAAAAGGCCGGCCCAAAGGTATGACCACCGGCCAACGAATATATTGTGTTCGGTCTTGGGGTCCTGAAAGCGGTAGCGAGCGAAGAACACAGCCTGATCTTACTACAGGGCCATACTTTCGGACACCTTAAGGCGCTTCCCCTACGTTGACCGGCATTGCCGCAATACCTACATTTTTCACCATGGCGATCCATCGCCTCAACCTTCCAGCGACCGGCCCCAAGGAGCCGACATCCGGTGTGCAGCGCCAGGCCGCCTCGGTCGCCGAGCTGAACGACCGGGCGCGCGAAGTCTTGCGTCTCGTCGTTGAGAGCTATGTCGAGACCGGCGAGCCGGTCGGTTCACGCTCGCTGACACGACGCATCACCGAGACGCTATCGCCGGCGACCATCCGCAACATCATGGCGGACCTGCAGGACCTCGGCCTGCTCTACGCGCCGCACACCTCGGCCGGCCGGTTGCCAACCGAGGCGGGGCTGAAGCTGTTCGTCAACGGACTGCTGGAGGTCGGCAACATCTCGGAAGACGAGCGCGAGAGCATCGAGGCGCGCTGCGCTGCCGTCGGCCGCAGCGTCAACGAAGCGCTCGAACAGGCGACGAGCCTGCTGTCCGGGCTATCGCGCTGCGCCAGCCTGGTGATGGCGCCCAAGACCGAGCAGCCGCTGAAGCACATTGAGTTCGTCTATCTCGGCCCGGGCCGCGCGCTGGTCGTCACCGTCAACCAGGCCGGCCAGGTCGAGAACCGCCTGATCGACATCCCGATCGGCATGCCGGCGTCGGCGCTCGTGGAAGCGACCAATTATCTCAATTCCAGACTGATCGGCCGCACCTTCGAGGAAGCACGCCGCCAGATCCAGGAGGACCTACGGCGCAAGCGCACCGAGCTGAATGAACTCACCGCGCGCGTGATCGAATCGGGCTTGGCGAGCTGGGCCGGCGAGCCGGGCAGTGCGCTGATCGTCCGCGGCCAGGCGCGCCTGCTCGAAGACATCACCGCGATCGCCGATCTCGAGCGTGTGCGCGCCCTGTTCGATGCGCTGGAGCGCGGCGAAAGCTTCGTGCGCCTGCTCGAGCTCGCCAATGCGGGCGAAGGCGTGCAGATCTTCATCGGCGCCGACAATCCGCTGTTCGCCAACACCGGCTGCTCGATGGTCGTGGCCCCATTCCGCGATTCACAGGAGCGCATCCTGGGCGCCATCGGCGTGATCGGTCCGACGCGGCTCAACTATGCGCGCATCATCCCGCTGGTCGATTATACCGCGCGCACCATCAGCCGCATGGTCGGTTAGCGGCTACCAGTCCTTCTCGTCGAAATCTTCGAACTGCTTCATGTCGTCGTCATCCGACGAGGCGGTTTTCTGTTCTGCCGACGGCAGCGACAACACGCGCAGCCGCGTGTTCGGTGTGAGAAGCGGCAGCAATTCGAGCAGGTCCTGGCGGGCGAAGGCCACGCAACCGCGCGTCGGGCCCATGTCGTCCCGCGCGATATGCAGGAAGATTGCGCTGCCCCATTCGCCCTCGGGCGGGTCGTCGTTGTAGCCCACCACCACGACGACATCGTACAGCCCGTCCTCGCGCCACATCTTCTCGTGGCTCCATTCGTTGGGGATGCGCACCAGCCGGTTGTAGGACGGCGATCGCGGGTCGTCGCACCAGCCGTCGTGCTCGTTGATCGGTCGCGCCGGCAGGGCCGATTTGGGCAGGACCAGCCGGTCGTTGCGGAAATAGATGTGCCGCAGAGGGTATTCCCCGGCCGGCGTGGCGGCATCGCCCTCGACCTTGTCTTCCCGTACGCCGCCGGCGCCCAACGCGCAGCGCCAGCGCCTTGCCCCAAGGATCGCCCAGCCGAGCGCCGAATCGCCAGTGTCGGCCTGCACGGTCAAAACGTCGGGATCGGACATTGAATCGGCTTCCATCGGGCTCCATAAAGGCTCGCGTTTCGAGGAGATATAAGGATATGGGCTATGTCGTGAAAGCGCCGGCCACGGTCGGCGTTCCGGTCCACGGGACCTCCGATCTGTTCCCGGTGCGCCGCATTTTCTGCGTCGGCCGCAATTACGCCGCCCACGCCCGGGAAATGGGCCATGATCCCGACCGCGAGCCGCCGTTCTTCTTCACCAAGCCGGCCGACGCCATCGTGATCTGCAACGACCCGAAGAACCCCACCAGGATCCCCTATCCGCCGGCGACCAAGAACCTGCACCATGAGATGGAGCTCGTCGTCTGCATGAAGTCGGGCGGCGCCAATATCCCGGTCGAGAAGGCGCTCGATCATGTATTCGGCTATGCCGTCGGTCTCGACATGACGCGCCGCGACCTGCAGAACCAGGCCAAGGACATGGGACGGCCCTGGGACATGGGCAAGGGTTTCGACCAGTCCGCGCCCATCGGCACGATCTATCCGGCGAGCCAGATCGGCCATCCGGACAAGGGCACCATCCAGCTCGACGTCAACGGCAAGACCCGCCAGAAGTCGGACCTCAACGCGCTGATCTGGAGCGTGCCCGAGACGATCTCCTATCTCTCGGGCCTGGTGAGCCTGGCGGCCGGCGACCTGATTTACAGCGGCACACCGGAGGGCGTCGCCGCCGTTGTTGCGGGCGACACCTTGCAGGGCTTCGTCGACAAGTGCGGGACGGTGAGCGTCACTTACACCTGAGCGTCGCGTCCGATCACAATTGCTGCGCCCTGAAGGTGTCGCAGCTCTTGATGTCGCCGGTCTGAAGGCCGCGCTCCAGCCAGCGCACGCGCTGTTCGCTCGTGCCGTGAGTGAAGCTGTCGGGCACGACCCGACCTTGCGCTTGCTGCTGCAGGCGGTCGTCGCCGATCGAGGTTGCGGCGGTGATCGCCTGTTCGACGTCGCCGTCGGTGAGTTTCAGGCGACCTTGGTCGTGTTCGGCATGATAGGCCCATACGCCGGCAAGGCAGTCGGCCTGCAGCTCGGTGCGCACCGACAGTGCGTTTGCGTCGCGCCGGCTCATTTGTGAGGAGAGCTGGGCCACCTTGCCGGAAATGCCCAGCAGGTTTTGCACATGATGGCCGACCTCGTGGGCGATCACATAGGCCTGCGGGAACTGCCCGGGCGCGTGAAAGCGCTGCGCGAGCTCGTCGAAGAACGACAGGTCGATATACACGCGCTGATCGGGTGGACAGTAGAACGGCCCCATCGCCGCACTGCCGCGGCCGCACTGGGTTTGCGTTGCGCCGCGATACAGGACCAGCCGTGGCGGCACATAATGCTGCCCCATCTGCTGGAAATAGCTGCCCCACACGCTCTCGGTGCTGCCCAGCACGCGCGCCACGAACTGGGTCTCGGGGTCGCTGGCGGTGGAACGCGTGGCCGAACGCGTCTGCGCCGGGACGGAGCCCGAGTTCGCTCCGGTGATGCTGTCGAGCAATCCGCCCGCGCCGCCGTTCAGCACGATCATCAGGATAATGAAGGCCACGATGCCGAAACCGCCGCGGAACAGGGGCAGGGGAATGGGCAGGCCGAAGCCGCCGCCGCCGTAGCCAAAACCGCCGAAACCACCGCCGCCAAAGCCGCCGCCCATGCCACCGAAGCCGCTACCGTCGCCGCGGCGATCCTCGATGTTGGTGCTCTCCGGACCTTCCAGCTCCATGGCAGGGCCTCCGTTGTCTAACTATATTGCCGGGCAATGAGTCTCAGCATCGCCACCTGGAACATCAACTCGGTCCGCCTGCGCATCGCCAATGTCGAACGCTACCTCAGGCTGCGCAAGCCCGACGTTCTCTGCCTACAAGAGACGAAGTGTCCCGATGAGCACTTTCCCCACATGGCGTTCGAGGTGCTGGGATACAAGCACCGGCTGATCCAGGGCATGAAGTCCTACAATGGCGTCGCCATCCTTTCCAAAGTGCCGTTCCATGCGATGTCGATCCATCATCGCTGCGGCAAGGAGGATTGCAGGCACATCGAGGTCGCGCTCGACGTCAGCAGCGATCCCATCCTGCTCGACAATCTCTATATCCCGGCGGGTGGCGACGTTCCCGACCCCGCCCAGAACGTGAAGTTCGCGCACAAGCTCGATTTCTACCGTGAGATCGCGGATTGGTATGTCAATCGCAGGCCGAAGAAGGGCGCCCGCAAGGGCCTGCGTCGCATCGCCGTCGGCGACCTCAACGTGGCGCCGCTCGAGCACGACGTCTGGAGCCACAAGCAGCTTCTGAGCGTGGTTTCGCACACGCCCATCGAAGTCGAGCTGTTCGGCAAGATGATGGCGGCGATGGACTGGATCGACGTGCCGCGGCGCTTCGTTCCGGCCGACACCAAGCTTTATTCCTGGTGGAGCTACCGCAACAACGATTGGCGCAAGTCCAATCGCGGGCGCCGGCTCGACCATATCCTGGCCAGTCCCGCCCTGCAGGGCACGATCAGCAGCCACAAGATCGACATGGACCTGCGCGACTGGGACAAGGCCTCCGACCACGTGCCGGTCATGGCGACATTCGAGGTCTAGGGAAAGGAAGCGCCAGCATGTTCCACATCATCGGCATCATCCTGATCGGCTTCGTGATCGGCCTGCTGGCGCGCTGGATCGGTCCTGGCCCGCACCTGCACGGCTTCTGGATCACGGTCCTGATCGGCATCGTCGGCTCGGTGATCGCCACGTACGGTGGCCAGGCGCTCGGCATCTACCGGGTCGGCCAGCCGGCGGGCTTCATCGGTTCGGTGGTCGGTGCAATCGTGCTGCTGGCGCTGGTGCGCCTGTTCGGCCACTAACCCGCTCGATAGATAAAATACCGGTCTCTCGGGACGCCGGGAGGATCAGGCTCGCGCCGCCACCGCGCCACGTCGAGCGGCTGGTTGGCGAGGACGTAGCCGCCGCGCGCGACCAGCGTATCGAGCGCAGGACCGAGCCATTTCCCCATCGCCATGTTGGCTGCATGATCGCCGGTGCCGAGGTCGGTGTGGATCAGGGCCGCACTGGCGCCGAGCCTCGCCGCCGCCAGCGGGATCGTCTTGTCGGCGTCGCCCGAGAACAGCCGGTCGTCCGGTGGAATGCAGTCGGGGTGGGCCGCCACCTTGCGTTCGAACACGTAGATATCGCGACCGGGAAAGAGCTCACGCAGGTGATCGTAGGTACGGCCGTTGCCGAGGCCGACTTCGAGGATCGGGCCGGGAATGCGTTCGATGACGGGTTTAAGGAAATTGAGGCAGTCGCGCTGCGCCTGCATGCGCGCGATGAAGCTGTCGAGCCGGCTCATGTCTCGTCTTGTCAGGCGGCCCTGTTGGCGGTGGCGGCGCGCAGCTTCTTGTTGGTGTCCTCCAGGCGGTGCGCCAGCTCCCGCATCATCTCGATCGCCATTTGCGGGAATTCGGTGACCAGCCGATAGAACATGTCCTTGGAGATCTTGAGCGTCGTGAGCGGCTCGCGCGCCTTGATGGTGGCGGTGCGCGGTACGTCGCCCAGGATCGCCATGTCACCCACGAAGTTGTTCTTCCTGAGCTGCGCCACGGTGATCTGACCGCCCGGCGAGTCGATCAGCACGTCGGCCACACCAGCCAGGATCACGTACATGGCGTCGCCCTGGTCGCCCTGATGGAACAGCTCCTGGCCCTCGGCGAAGGTCATGCGCTCGCCGGTGAAGGCCAACAGCTTGAGCTTGGCCGGCTCCATCTTGGCGAAGATCGGCACGCCCTTGAGAATCTCGACTTCCTCGTTGAGGTTCATCGCGTCCTCCTGAATTCCCCGTTACGCCGAGGCCATGAGCTCGGCGTACGCACCGCCACGCTGCTCCAATTCCTTGCGCGCTCCCTGCGCCACGACGCGGCCGCCCTCCATGACGATCACCTGGTCGAAGGCCTCGGCCTGGCTCGGCCGGTTCGCGATCCACACCACGCCGCGTCCATTGGCGGCCTGCAGGATGTTGTCGCGGATGCGGTCCTGGCTGCGCCCGTCGAACACCGCGACGGCCTCGTTGACGACCAGCATCTGCGGCCGCTTGACGAGCGCGCGGGCGATGCCGAGCTTCTGGCGCTGGGTCGCGGGCAAGCGCCGGCCGGCCACGCCGACATTGTAGTCGAGGCCGACATCGATCACCGCGTCGCGCAGCTTGAGCTCGGCCAGCACCTCCGACGTCAGCGTGCCGATGCGCTGATCGGCCTGTGCCTGGCCGTAGACCAGGCGGCCGAACAGCAGGTTGTCCTGCAGGGTGGCGGCGCTGTTGTAGCGCTGGAAATCGTAGAATTCGACGGCGCCGCGCAGGTGGCTGGGCAGGCCCTCGGCGAAAGCGCGGCGGGCCGCCAGGACGCGCTCTTCCATGGCCGCGTCGATCAGGCCGAGGCGATGGCGTGCCTCGATGTAGCGCAGCGGCAAGGTCATCAGGCGAGGCCGGTCGGCCTCGGGCACGGCCTCGACGCCCTTGCCGCCCAGACGCTGCAGCAGCAGACGGACATTGGGCAACTCGTCGGCCGAGATGAAGCTGTATTGCTCGAACAACGGGTTGTCGGGCGACAGGCCGGAGAAGAGCTCGACCATGGTTTCGGCGATCGACAGGCCCATCCGCAGCAGGTCGTGATCGAGCGCCGTGGCCTTCAGGACGGATTGCACGTAGGGATTGGCGGCGAGGCCGTCGCCGTCGAATTGCTTGCCGAGCGGCGTGCCGAACAGCAGGTTCTCCGCCACCGACAGGTTCTTGTTGTATTTCTCGGCGTTGAACGGCTCGACCAGGCCGGCATAAGCGGCGTCCTGCAACCGGCCGTGCATGGCATGCCGGGCGTGCAGGAACTTCTCGGCAAGGTCAGGCCGCCTGTTGGCATCGATCGTGCCGCGCAGGCCCAGCGAATAGATGTCTTCATCGAACTCGACCTGCTTCAAGGCATGCACGATGCAGGGCAGCAGGTCGGCGGGGCCGGTGGCCCCGGCGAGCTCATAGTCGATCCAGTCGGCATTGGGATCGAGGATCGGGTTCCCGGCGCGCTCGGACTCCTTCCAGAACGTCTCGCGCGCCGACCGTATCGAATCGTCATACGTCGCGGCCGCGATCGGCCGATGCTTGAGCCCGAACAGCAGATTGTCGCGGACGCTTTGTGGAAAGAGATAGGTATCCTGCCCGATATAGGCCGTGCGCGCGCCCAGAACGTATTCGGGAATGCTGTAGAAGTCGTTGCCGTCGATCTTGATCGTGCCGCTCGACGGCAGCACGAGCCGCGCCAGCACCTGGCCCAGCACGTCCTTCCCCGATCCGCCGCCGCCGATCACGGCGACCTTCGAATCGGTGGACAGCGTCAACGTGACCGAATCGAGCTGCTTCA
>DASRFX010000029.1:0-65160 GCA_035651335.1 Reyranella sp.
CGCTCTGGTCGGTCCATTTGCGCGTCGAGAGCTGCCCCTCGACATAGACCTTGGAACCCTTGCGCACGTACTTCTGCGCGACCTCCGCCAGCTTCTCGTTGAAGATGACGACGCGGTGCCATTCGGTGCGTTCCTTGCGCTCGCCGCTCTGGCGATCGCGCCACGTGTCCGACGTGGCCACCGACATGTTCACCATGGATCTGCCATCCTGCATGGACCTCACTTCGGGGTCGCGGCCGAGATTGCCGACCAGGATGACCTTGTTCACGCTGCCCGCCATTTGGGGCCTCCTTTGCTTTCCCGGTGCCGGCGGGACGCCGGCACCTACCGCACAGGCGGCCAACCTAGACCTGCTGGCCTGTGAACTGCCACCGATTTTGGGTTGCATCCCGAAGAGCGCTCATGGGCCCCCTCGGGGAATTCATTGGTCGCTGGAGCCCGGCCTCCGTACCTTCGCGGGCCATGAAAGAAGCGTTCCATGTTCCCCAGACCACGCGTGGCGAGGCCATGGCCATGCTGGGCGGCGCCGCGCTGATGATGACCCTGGCCATGGGGTTGCGGCAGAACCTCGGCCTGTTCCAGGCGCCGGCCTCGCGCGAGCTGGGCATCGCCATCTCCGACTTCGCCCTCGCCATCTCCGTGCAGCAGGTCGCCTGGGGCGTGTCGCAGCCCTTCGCCGGCGCGATCGCCGACAAATACGGCACCCGCTGGGTCGCCCTGGCCGGCAGCGTGATCTACATCGTGGGCATCCTGCTCACCGTCACCGCCCGCAGCACCTGGCCGATCGTGCTGGGCGCCGGGCTGATGATCGGCGTCGGCTTGTCCTGTACCGCCTCCGGCATCACCGCCAACATCTCTGCCCGCGTGGTGGCGCCCAGCCGCCGCACGCTCGCGTTCGGCATTGTCTCGGCCGCGGGCTCCGTCGGCACGATGTTCACCGCGCCGATCGCCGCCTATTTCCTCAATCACGACGGCTGGCGCGCCGGCCTGTGGGCCTTCCTCATCCTGGCGCTCGCCATGCTGCCCGCGGCGTGGATCGGCAGCCGCGCCGACCGCCTGCCCAACATGGTGGCCAACGACCGCCATCTCACGCTCGGTTCGGCGCTGGGCGAGGCGCGCCGGCACGGCGGCTATATCGTGATGTCGCTCGCCTTCTTCGTCTGCGGCCTGCAGCTCGTGTTCCTGACCACCCACTTGCCGACCTATCTCGCGCAGTGCGGCATGGACGCCTCCTACAGCGCGCTGGCGCTGATGCTGATCGGCGGCTTCAACATCCTCTCGTCGTGGCTGTTCGGCTGGCTGGGCGACCGGTACCCGAAGCGCCTGCTGCTGGGCGGCATCTATCTGCTGCGCTCGGCCACGGTCGCCGCCTTCTTCATGTATCCGCCGACGCCGCTCACGGTGGTCCTGTTCGGCGCCGTCATGGGCACCTTGTGGTTGGGCGTCATTCCGCTGGTGAATGGCCTGGTGGTGCAGATCTTCGGCCTGCGCTTCCTCTCGACCCTGACCGGCATCGCCTTCCTCAGCCACCAGGCCGGCTCCTTCCTCGGCGCCTGGGGCGGCGGCTATCTCTATGATCTCATGGGCTCTTATGATCTTGCCTGGAAGATCGGCGTGCTGATCGGGCTGATTGCCGGCACGGCGCAGCTCCTGATGAATGACAGGCCTACCGAGCGGGTCCTGGCGGCGGAGGCTGCGGCGGACTGACAATCTGGCCATGGCCGCGCCCCAGTCGCCTGACACGCCGCCCTCTGGATGGCGATTTCAAGAGAGCGAGGTCTCCAACGGCCATTGGCGCGTGGCGCTAGTCCACAACGATGGGCGAATGGTAAGTCGGGAAGGAAGCGACTTGGCTGAACTACGTCAGCAATGCATTTCCGATGCGACAAACCTGCCGAAGAAACGCTTTGTCTAAAGAACTCAAGGTCAAGGAGCGTGAGCCCTCACCCTGAGGGGGGCCGCGACGCGGCTGTGCCGAAGGGTACGAGCACCATTGGGGCTCCATCCTTCGAGACGCGTCCTCCGGGCGCTCCTCAGGATGAGGCCTTATGACAGGTCCTGTCAGCAGCGCCGGACTGGCAAAAACCGCTGTGGAGAACCATATGTGGGCCTCCCCCGCATCGCGCTATTCTCCGCCCACCGATGGCCAAAACCCGACTGCCTGCCGCTGAGCCGCACCGCCTGATCTCGATCCGGGGCGCCCGCGAGCACAATCTGAAGAACGTCGATCTCGACCTGCCGCGCGACAAGCTGGTGGTGATCACCGGCCTGTCGGGCTCGGGCAAGTCCTCGCTCGCGTTCGACACGATCTACGCCGAAGGCCAGCGGCGCTATGTCGAGAGCCTGTCGGCCTACGCCCGCCAGTTCCTCGAGTTGATGCAGAAGCCCGACGTCGATTCGATCGAGGGCCTGTCGCCCGCCATTTCGATCGAGCAGAAGACCACGTCGCGCAATCCGCGCTCGACCGTCGGCACGGTCACCGAGATCTACGACTACCTGCGCCTCCTGTTCGCCCGCGTCGGCGTGCCTTACTCGCCCGCCACCGGCCTGCCGATCGAGAGCCAGACCGTCAGCCAGATGGTCGACCGCATCAAGGCGATGCCGGAGGGCACGCGGCTCTACCTGATGGCCCCCATCGTGCGCGGCCGCAAGGGCGAGTACCGCAAGGATCTCGCCGAGCTGCAGAAGAAGGGTTTCCAGCGGGTCAAGATCGACGGCAAGCTGTACGAGATCACTGAGGCGCCGACGCTCGACAAGAAATACAAGCACGACATCGACGTCGTCGTGGACCGCATCGTCGTGAAGCCCGATCTCGGCAATCGCCTCGCCGACTCGATCGAAACCGCGCTCAACCTCGCCGAGGGCCTGGCCGTCGCCGAGAACGCCGACAGCGGCGAACGCACCGTCTTCTCCTCGCGCTTCGCCTGCCCGGTCTCCGGCTTCACCATCGAGGAGATCGAGCCGCGCCTGTTCTCCTTCAACGCGCCGCAGGGCGCCTGCCCGGCCTGCGATGGGCTGGGCGTGAAGATGTTCTTCGATCCCGAGATGGTGGTGCCGGACGACCGGCTGTCGCTCGCCGAGGGCGCGGTCGCGCCGTGGGCGGATTCGTCGGGGCAATACTACCAGCAGACGCTCGAGAGCATCGCCAAGCACTTCAAGGTCAAGATGTCGACGCCCTGGCGGGACCTTCCCAAGAAGGTGCGCGACACCATCCTGAACGGTTCGGGCGGCGAATCGATCGCCATGCGCTACGACGACGGCATCCGCCAGTACCAGACGACCAAGCCGTTCGAGGGCGTCATCCCCAACCTCGACCGGCGCTGGAAGGAGACCGACTCCTCCTGGGTGCGCGAGGAACTTGAGCGCTTCCAGCACGAGGCCAAATGCGAGATCTGCAATGGCGCGCGCCTCAAGCCCGAGGCGCTCGCCGTCAAGATCGCCGGCCTCAATGTCAGCCAGGTCACTGAGTTCTCGATCGGCGACGCCGTGAAGTGGTTCCTCGAGCTGGCGCCCAAGCTCACGCCCAAGCAGCGCGAGATCGCCGCCCGCATCCTGAAGGAGATCAACGAGCGGCTGGGCTTCCTCGACAATGTCGGTCTCTCGTATCTCACGCTCAATCGCACGTCGGGCACGCTGAGCGGCGGCGAGAGCCAGCGCATCCGGCTGGCGTCGCAGATCGGCTCCGGCCTGACCGGCGTGCTGTACGTGCTCGACGAGCCGTCGATCGGCCTGCACCAGCGCGACAACGACCGGCTGCTGAAGACGCTGACGCGCCTGCGCGACCTCGGCAACACCGTGCTGGTGGTCGAGCACGACGAGGACGCGATCCGCTCGGCCGACCATCTGGTCGACATGGGGCCGGGCGCGGGCGCGCATGGCGGCAAGGTGATCGCCGAGGGCACGCCCGAGGACGTGATGCGCAACAGCGCGAGCCTGACCGGCCAGTATCTCTCGGGCTTCCGCCAGATTCCCATCCCCAAGGATCGCCGCGAGCCGAAGAACACCGGTAACCGCTGGCTGACCGTGAAGGGCGCCAAGGCCAACAATCTGCAGAACGTCAATGCCAGCATCCCTCTCGGCACCTTCACCTGCGTCACCGGCGTTTCGGGCTCGGGCAAGTCGACGTTGATCGTCGAGACGCTCTACAAGGCGCTGGCGCGCCGGCTCAACGGCGCGCGCGAGCATCCGGGCGAGCACAGCGGCCTCGACGGCCTCGGCCACCTCGACAAGGTGATCGACATCGACCAATCGCCGATCGGCCGCACGCCGCGCTCCAATCCGGCGACCTACACCGGCGCCTTCTCGCCGATCCGCGACTGGTTCTCGCAGCTTCCCGAATCGACGGAGCGCGGCTACAAGGCCGGCCGCTTCTCGTTCAACGTCAAGGGCGGCCGTTGCGAGGCCTGCCAGGGCGACGGCGTCATCAAGATCGAGATGCACTTCCTGCCCGACGTCTACGTGCAGTGCGACGTCTGCAAGGGCAAGCGCTACAACCGCGAGACGCTGGAGATCCAGTTCCGCGGCAAGTCGATCGCCGATGTGCTCGAGATGACGGTCGACGAGGGCGTCGAGTTCTTCAAGGCCGTGCCGGTGATCCGCGACAAGCTCCTGACGCTGCAACAGGTCGGCCTGGGCTACATCCATATCGGCCAGCAGGCGACGACGTTATCAGGCGGCGAGGCGCAGCGGGTGAAGCTCGCGAAGGAGCTCTCCAAGCGCGCCACCGGCCGCACGCTCTACATCCTCGATGAGCCGACGACCGGCCTGCATTTCGAGGACGTGCGCAAGCTCCTCGAGGTGCTGCACCGCCTGGTCGAGGGCGGCAACACCGTGCTGGTGATCGAGCACAATCTCGAAGTCATCAAGACTGCCGACTGGATCGTCGACATGGGGCCCGATGGCGGCTCGGGAGGCGGCCGCATCGTCGCCGAGGGTCCGCCGGAAGAGATCGTCAAGGTGCCGGAGAGCTACACCGGCCAATATCTCGCGCGCCATCTGCCGCGCAGTGCGGCCGCCAAGAAGCGGGCCTGATTTTTGCCCGACCGGGGGGCCGTCCTACGCACGTCGCTGGCCGTCGATCGAGGCATCGAGACCATCGAGGGCCGGCGCGCCGCCTGGCACTTCCGTCCGCACTATCACGCCGGTGACGAGATCGTCCGCCTCACCGCGGGCCGCGCGCGGCTGCGCCTGCGCGACACCAGTCGCATCGTCGAAGCCGGCGAGACGGTCATCGTGCCGGCCGGCGCCGTCCATCGTTTCGAGCCCGTCGACCGCGAGGGCTGGGCATTCGTCTCCGATTTCGTGATCCGGCGGGATGTCCCCGCGAACAAGCCGGAGGAGCGGCTGGTCGCGCGCGCCATCGAGCTGTTGTCGCGCCGGCATGGGCTGCGCAGCGATCCCGAGGCGCTGGCACGCGCCTGCGGCGTCTCGGCCGGGCATCTTTCGCGCACGTTCCGTCGCGTGACCGAGACCAACCTGCACAATTTTCATGTCGTGCAGGCGCTGCAGCAGTCGAAGGGCCTGCTGAAGGCGGGCGCCGCGATCGCCGAGGCCGCCATCGATGCCGGCTTCTACGACCAGGCCCATCTCAATCGCGAGTTCGTGCGCACCTACGGCTTCACGCCGCGGGCCTACCAGGCGGCCTGGAAAACCGGCAAGACCGAAACAGACCAGGTCAGTTCTATCCAAGACCGCTGACCGGCCCTTGGTCATGCTGCGCGGCATGACCCAAGCCAAGTTCACCGTCGTTCACCCCGCCCAGCAGCGCATCCGCTGGGTCGGCGGCCAGCGCCAGGCCGTGATCGTCGGCGGCCCCGAGACCGGCGGCCGCTATGCCCTCTCCCACTCGACGATCGCCGTGGGCGGCGGCGCCGCCCAGCACCGGCACAGCAACGAGGCCGAATCGTTCTACGTCATCGCCGGCACGATCCGCTTCTCGATCGCCGGCCGGGCCGTGTTGCTCGGCAAGGGCAGCTTCCTGCATGCCGAGCCCGGCCAGGACTACAGCTTCGAGGTGGTCGGCGACGAGACCTGCGAGGTGCTGATCATGTATGCCCCGGCCGGCCTGGAACGCCTCATCGAGGCGGCGGGATTGCCGGACGCGCCGGGCGCCGAGCGACGGTCGATCGACGAGGCGCGCGGGCTCATGGAGGCCGCCGCGCCCTATGGCGTGCATTACGCCGCGATCGCGAAGCCCTGAAAGTTCTATACGACAGAATCGGGTTCCTTCTAGCACCGGATGTAGAAAGAGGTTGGCTCAGTGTGCGTACCCCAGCCGAATCCTCGTTATTTACCCATTATTTTAATGGGAGGCGCTTTTTGACCCTGATTCTGTCAAGTGCTTTCTCTAGAAATTCCTTCGGCGCTGCCACCTCATTTCGCCGAGGTCGTAGCCGTATTGGCGCTCGACCACCTGCGGCGTGGCATCCGAGGCGTCGCCCGTGCGGCCGGCCACGCGTTGCTGCGCGATTTCCTTCGGCACGTCGAGCCAGAGGCCGGTGAACGGCACGCCTGCGCGCCTGGCCAGCGCTTCGGCCGCCGCGCGCTCCTCGGGCCGGGCGAACACGGCATCGAGCACGGCGCTGTGACCCGCCCGCAACACGCGCTCGGCGCGCCGGAACATCGCCTCATAGACCCGGTCGGAGGATTGCAGCGTGTAGCTGCCCGCCGGCATGCGGTCCTCGAGCGCGACACCGGCCAGGCGCTTGCGTTCGACATCCGACCGCACGACGACCGCACCCGGGCTGCGGCCGATCGCGGCCGCCTCGCGGAGTGCCGTCGTGGTCTTGCCCGAGCCCGACAAGCCGCCAACCGCCATCAGACTGGGCGGCGCCGGCTGCAGGAACGACAGGGCAAGCTTCTGGTAGAGGCGGGCGCGCGATGTGTCGCCGTTGCTGACGGACGCCGCCTGCGAATCGACGAAAGCGCGAATCGAGGCGCGGCGGGACAGGAACATCGGCAGCAGCGCCAGCGCTTCCTCGTGGCTGGCCGACGGCGATTCGCCGATCCGCCACAGCCATTCGTTCAGCAAACGGTTGGCGAGCGGGCGCAGCTCGCGCTCGCAGAGGTCCATCAGCGCGAAGGAGAGATCGTACAGCACGTCGATATTGGCGATGCGCTCGGAAAACTCGATCGCGTCGAACGGCACCGGCTTGCCCTCGAGCAGCACGATATTGCGCAAGTGCAGGTCGCCATGGCAGCGCCGGATCGCGCCCGCCTCGACGCGCCGCGCCACCAGTCCCAGATGCGGTTCGAGCGCGGCCGGCATCGCCTCGGCGAGAAGCCGGCTGGTCGGCGGATCGAGCCGCTCGCCCTGCTCCAGCATCTGGCGGACGTCGGCGCCGATCGACTCGCGGTAGTCCTGCGGCCGGCCGAAGCCGTCGCGGATCGGCGCAAGGCCGTCATGGAAGCGCGCGATACGGGCGCCCAGCGCCGCCATGATCGCGGGCGTGAGCGCGCCGCGTTCGGCCATGCGGTCGAGCAACCCCTCCTCGTCGAACCGGCGCATGACGACCAGCCAGTCGGACTTGCCGCCGGGTGTGCGCACCTCCTCGACGCCGAGATAGATCTCGGGCGCCAGCGCGTGGTTGATCGCGAGCTCGGCCTCGCACATCGCCTTGCGGCGCTCCGCGGTGCTGAAATCCATGTAGGGAAATTTCACCGCACGCTTCAGCTTGTAGGCCCGGTCATCGGCGAGGAACACGACCGCGCCGTGGGTGTCGATGCGCCTGGCGCCCGCAAATCTCCGCGCCAGGAAATCGATGGTCTCGCTCTGGTCCTCGACGACGAAGCTATTCATCCGGATCGCGCGGATGGCGTTCGGGCACGCCCACGGGGTCGACATGCAGGATGATCTCGGCGCCCGGGAAGGCCTGCTCGATCTCGGCCTCGATGCGGTCGCCGATCGCATGCGCGCCGACGAAGCTGAGCGTCGGCTCGAGCTCGATGTGAAGCTGGATGAACTTGGTCAGGCCGCCCGAGCGCGTGCGCAGATCGTGCGCGCCCTTCACCTCGGGATGAGCGTGAGCGATGGCGAGGATACGCCGGCGATCCTCCTCCGGCAGCTCGTGATCCATCAGCACGTCGAGCGCCTTGCGGCCGACGCCGAGCGAGCCGACCAGCAGATAGCCGGCCACGCCCACCGCCACGGCGATGTCGATCAGCGGCTCCCCGAGCCGGCTCGACAGGAAGAGCCCGACACCGACAGCGACGTTGCTCATCATGTCGGTGAAATAGTGCGTCCGGTCGGCGGTCACCGCGAGCGAACCGGTTCGCCGCATGACGCGCTTCTGGAAGCTGACCAGCGCCAGGGTCAGCACGACAGCAAAGGCGCTCACCACGATGCCGACGCTCTCGTCGTCGATCGGCCTGGGATGGCGCAAGCGCTCTCCCACCGCCAGCAGCACGCCCAGCGCCGAGGCGGCGATGAAGCCGGCCTGCGTCATGCCGGCCAGCGCCTCGGCCTTGCCGTGGCCGAAGCGATGGCCGGCATCGGCCGGCGTCAGCGCCTGGCGCACGGCGAAGAAGGTGATCAATGAGCTCACCAGGTCGAGCGCACTGTCGACCAGCGACGACAGCATGGCGACCGAATCGGTCACCACCCACGCCGCCAGCTTGGCCGCGATCAGGACCACGGCCACCGCCATCGAGGCGACCGTCGCCCGCCGCATCAGGCGGCCGGCCTCGGCTAGGGGTAGAGCGTGCGCGTTGTCCATGGCGCGTCGGGCGAAACGCGGCGGTATTCGAGGCGGTCGTGCAGGCGGAACGGCTGGTCCTGCCAGAACTCGATCAGCAGCGGCTGCAGGCGAAAGCCCGACCAGTGCGGCGGCCGCGGTACCGTTCCGACCAGGTATTTCGCGGTGTACTCGGCCACGCGCTTTTCCAGCGCGAAGCGGCTCTCGAGCGGCCGCGACTGGTCGGACGCCCAGGCGCCGAGCTGGCTGCCGCGCTGGCGCGTGGCGAAATAGGCGTCCGCCTCCTCGGGCGTCGTCTTCGTGACGCCGCCTTCCAGCCGAACCTGCCGGCGCAGCGACTTCCAATGGAACAGCAGCGCCGCCTTGGGATGGGCAATGAGATGCTCGCCCTTGCGGCTTTCGTAGTTGGTGTAAAAGACGAAACCCCTGGCGTCGAAGTCCTTGAGCAGGGTCATGCGCACAGAGGGCGTGCCGTCGGGTCCCACCGTGGCCAGCGCCATGGCAGTCGGGTCGTTGGGCTCGCTCTTGGCCGCCTCGCCGTACCAATCGGCGAACAGGTCGAGCGGATCGGCTTTCTCGCGAATCATCACCCACAATATGCAGGGCCGTCCGGCCTTCCACCACCGCCATCTTGTCCCGCAGCGCTGGCCCCGCTAAGAACGATGCATGACGACTGGACAATTGATGGCTGGGAAAAAGGGCCTGGTGATGGGCGTCGCCAACGAGCGCTCGATCGCCTGGGGAATCGCCAAGGCCTGCCACGATCAGGGCGCGCAACTGGCCTTCACCTTCCAGGGCGAGGCACTGGAGCGGCGGGTGCGCCCGCTGGCGGCATCGATCGATTCCAAGATCGTGATGCCGTGCGACGTCACCAATGCCAAGAGCATCGACGCCACCTTCGGCGAGATCGAGAAGCAGTGGGGCGGGCTCGACTTCCTGGTCCACGCCATCGCCTTCTCCAACAAGGACGAGCTGCGCGGCCGCTTCCTCGACACCTCGGCCGACAATTTCGCGCTCACCATGAACGTGAGCTGCTATTCGCTGGTTGCCGTTTCGCAGCGCGCCGTGCCGCTGATGAAGAACGGCGGCAGCATCGTGACGCTCACCTACTACGGCGCCGAGCGGGTGATCCCGCACTACAACGTCATGGGCGTCGCCAAGGCGGCGCTCGAGGCGAGCGTGCGCTACCTGGCGGCCGATCTGGGCGAGCAGAAGATCAGGGTCAACGCGATCTCCGCTGGCCCGGTCAAGACGCTGGCCTTCGCCGGCATCGCCGACGGCCGCTATATACTGAAGTGGAACGAACTCAACTCGCCGCTCAAGCGCAACATCACCACCGAGGAAGTGGGCAACGCCGGCCTCTACCTGCTGTCCGACCTCGGCACCGCCGTGACCGGCGAGGTGATGCATGTCGATGGCGGCTATCACGTCGTCGGCATGGTGAAGACCTCTTCGGCCAAGCAGATCGCCGAGCTGCTGAGCGGCTTCGAAGGCGAATAGGACGGAGGCCGGCAACCATGGCCGGCAATAGCTTCGGCACCCTCTTCCGTTTCACCAGCTGGGGCGAAAGCCACGGGCCGGCGATCGGCTGCGTGATCGACGGCACGCCGCCGCGCCTTCCGCTCAAGGAAGAGGACATCCAGGTCTGGCTCGACAAGCGCCGACCGGGCCAGTCGCGCTTCGTCACGCAGCGCCAGGAGCCCGACACGGTGAAGATCCTGTCGGGCGTGTTCGAGGGCGTCACTACCGGCACGCCGATCGCGCTGCACATCGACAATGTCGACCAGCGCAGCCGCGACTATAGCGAGATCAAGGACAAGTTCCGGCCGAGCCACGCCGACTACACCTACTTCAAGAAATATGGCGTGCGCGACTATCGCGGCGGCGGCCGCCAGTCGGCGCGCGAGACGGCGGTACGCGTTGCCGCAGGCGCGATCGCCCGCAAGATCCTGGGCGACAAGATCGCGGTGCGCGGTGCGGTGGTGCAGCTCGGCACCCAGAAAATCGATCGCAGCAAATGGGATTGGGCGGCGACGGCCGACAATCCGTTCTGGTGCCCCGACCGCCAGGCGGCGCAAGGCTGGGAAGGCTACCTCGACGACGTGCGCAAGCGCGGCAGCTCGTGCGGCGCGGTGATCGAGGTCGTGGCCTCCGGCGTGCCGGTCGGCCTCGGCGATCCGATCTACGACAAGCTCGACGCCGACATCGCCAAGGCACTGATGAGCATCAACGCCGTGAAGGGCGTCGAGATCGGCGACGGCTTCGCCACGGCGGCGATGAGCGGCGAGCAGAATGCCGACGAGATGCGCATGCAGGACGGCCAGCCGGTGTTCCTCGCCAACCACGCCGGCGGCATCCTGGGCGGCATCTCGACCGGGCAGGACATCGTCTGCCGGATGGTCGTGAAGCCGACCAGCTCGATCCTCCATCCGGTGCGCTCGGTCGACCTGCACGGCAACGAAGTCGAGCTGCGCACCAAGGGCCGGCACGATCCCTGCGTCGGCATCCGCGCCACGCCGGTCGCCGAGGCGATGGTCGCCGTCGTGCTGGCCGATCATCTGCTGCGGCACAAAGCGCAGAACGGCTGAGGCCACCGTGGAAGTGCGCTACGGACGGCTGCACAACGCCAGCCTGACGATGATCGCGACCGGCATGGCGGTGGTGACGGTCCTGCGCTTCATCGCGCGGCCGGAAACCGCGCCCGCCCTCTCGCTCGGCGACCCGCGATTCGTGCTCTATGCCGGGCTCGCAGCGATCATGGCGTTCTTCGCCTGGCTGGGCGCCCAGCGCTTCGCCGATCGCCGTCCGCAGGTGGTGATCGACCGCGACGGCATCCTGCTGGGCTTCGGTCGCAACAAGCGCTTCGCCTGGAAGGACGTCCAGTGGGTGCGTGTGAAGCGCCTCGCGCTCCGTCCGCAACTCCAGATCGGGCTCGCGCCCGAGGCCTTCGTTGCAGCCGATCTGCGACTGACGCAATGGAACATCGACGACGGGCTGCGGCCGGTAAAGGGCATGCCGGCGACGCTCATGGTGCGCGACAACGGGCTCGACCGTTCGGCGGCGGCGATGCTTGACGCGATAAAGGCCTTTCGGCCCAATCTCGTCGAGAGCTGAGACCACACGGAGTTCGCTGATGCGCCGGTTCATCGTCGGCCTGCTCGCCACCATCGGCGCCTTCACCCTGATCTCGCTCGCCGCGGGCCTCTACGTCGCTCTCACCGGGCCGTTCTCGGCCAAGCCGCTGCCCGACAAGATGGTGCTGTCGGTCGATTTGCGCACCTTGCCGCCGGAATCCGACTCGACCGACCTGTTGGGCGGCATCTGGCGCGACAATCCGCCCGACATGGCAACGACGCTGCAGGCCCTGTGGCGGGCGGCCGACGATCCGCGCGTGCTCGGCCTCTATGTCGAGATCGGCGACGAGGATGGAGGGCTGGCGCGCGTGCAGGAGCTGCGCGAGGCGATCGCCCGCTTCCGCGCCAAGGGCAAGTTCACGATCGGCTTCGCCGAGTCGCTCGCCTCCAACGGCGAACGCTTCGCCGACTACTATCTCGCGGCGGCGCTCGACGAGATCTGGCTGCAGCCGTCCGGTAGCTTCGGCGTCACCGGCATGGCGGTCGAGACGCCGTTCCTCAAGGAGGGGCTTGGCAAGCTCGGCATCCGCATCGAAGGCGGCAAGCGCTACGAATACAAGAGCGCGCCCGACACCTTCACCGAGCAGGGCTACACCGGTCCGGCGCGCCAGAACCTGCAGCAGCTCCTCGACAGCCTGTACGGCCAGTTCATCGACGACGTCTCGCACGACCGCAAGATTCCCTCCGAGCGGCTGCGCCAGCTGGTCGACGCGGCGCCGCTCGATCCGGATCGCGCCAAGGCCGAGCACCTGGTCGACAAGATCGGCTACCGCGCCGACGCCATGGCGGCGGTCTGGCAGCGCGCCGACAATGTCCGCGAGATGGTGTCGCTCGACGAATATTCGGCCGAGCAGCCGAGGCGTCGGTCGGGCGCGCCGGTGTTCGCGCTGGTCCGCATCGCCGGCGCCATCGTCTCGGGCACCGCGAGCAACAGCCCGCTCGACAGCGAAACGACGGCGGCGGCCGACGACATCGTCGATGCGCTGGATGCCGCGGCCCGGGCCAAACAGGTCAAGGCGATCATCGTCCGCATCGATTCGCCCGGCGGCACCTATCCCGCCGCCGACGCCATCGCCGACGGCGTCGCCCGCGCCCGAGCCAACGGCAAGCCGGTGATCGTGTCGATGGGCGACGTGGCAGCCTCGGGCGGCTATCTCGCTGCCGTCCGTGCCGACGCGATCGTCGCCGAACCGACGACCATCACGGCCTCGATCGGCGTGTTCGGCATGTGGCCGGTGGCGACCGATCTCCTGAAGACGCTGGGCGTCCGTTTCGAACGCCTCAAGGTCGGCTCCAACGCCGGCATGTACTCGACCTTCCTGCCGCCCACCGACGCGCAGAAGGCCGCGATCGCGCGCGAGCTCGACAGCATCTATGCCGACTTCACGCGCCAGGTGGGCGACGCCCGCAAGCTCGACGATGCGCGGGTCGACCGGGCGGCCCGCGGCCGGGTGTTCAGCGGCAACGACGCCAAGACCGCCGGCCTGATCGACGAGTTGGGCGGCCTGCAGACCGCGCTCACCCTGGCCAAGGCCAAGGCCGGCATCGGCGCCTCGACCGCGGTCGAGCTGCAGCGCTTCCCGATCGAGGAGAACCGCTGGCAACGCCTGGCCGACCGGCTGGTGCGGCTGGCCGGGATCGATTCGCGCGGCCCCTCGATCAGGGCGCCGCGCGAGCTGCGCGACGCGCTGGCGCGGTTCGGCATCGCCGCCCGCCCCGGCAACGTCCGCCTGCCGCCGCTGCCGCCGCTCTGGCGCTGAGGATCAGCGCCTCTCGTCGAGCAAGGCCAGCGCGGCGCGCCACAGGGCGAGGCCGTTGTCGAGGCTGACGGTCCTGAGCTCGACATGGCCGATGTCGCCGACCAGGAACAGCGACACGTGCGCATTGGACGCAGCCGCGGCGAGGTCCTGGCTCTCGCTGTAGGGCACCAGCGGATCGCCCAGCCCGTGCACCAGGATCAGGTCGCCCTGCAGCTTGGAAAGGTCATAGAGCGCCAGATCGAGGCCATCGATCTCATGCCGGATATTCTCGGGCAGCGCCTCGATCAGCTTGCCGACCGCATCGGGATCGCGGTTCTCGACCAGGGCCAGCACAGCGTGACCCTGCGGGCCGAGCTTGGCGGCCAGCCGGTCCACATTGGCGTCGGGGTCGCTGAAGCGCCGCCGCGCGATCTCCTGCAGGAGATGAGCGTCGAGCGGGCTGTCGAGGCGGCCGGCGTTGGCCAGCACGAAGGCCCAGCGGCCGTAGCGGTTGGGCTCGACATGGAACAGCCGCCCCTCGCCCGCCGGCCGGAACGCGCCGGTGGTGATGAAGCGGATGACGGACTCGCTGTCGTGATAGCCGCCGATGCCCAGCACGAAGTCCGGCTGGGTGTCGAGCGCGGCGATGATCGCCGGCGCCACGGCATAGGAGACGGCTGCGATGCCGAGCCGGACGCCCGGTTGCCGCGCGCGCAGCCGGCGCACGGCGGCGGCGACGTGGTCCGCGTCCTTGCGCGACAGGGCGAGCTGTCGGACGGCAGGAAGCTCCGGCACCAGCACGACAAAGCCCGCGCGCGCGAAGGTGCGTGCCAGCGCCTGCAGCCGCGGCTCGTCGCGCCCCAGCATGTCGGCGCCCGGCACCAGGACCATCGCCGCCCGCACCTTGCCGCCGGGCGTATAGACGTCGCCTTCTTCACCGTTCCAGCGCGCGGTGTATTTCGACGGATCGGCTGTGACGTCCTTCCACCAGGTCGGCGCCGGACCGGCCGCGACGTCCCAGATGACGAGGCCCGCCTGCACCCAGGCGATCGGCTGTCCGAAGATGAAGGCGGCCGCCGTCAGCACGGCCAGAAGGCCCACAAGCCAGGCCGCGAAGCGCCTCATCTGCCGAGAGCAAAACTCGCCAACGTGACGAGTTCGTGGCCGTTGCGCCGCAGCAGGGCGAGCTCCTCGATCCTGCCGCGGATCGGCAGGTGCTGGCGCTCGACGATGCGGGCGACCTGCTCGGCATCGACCGACCGCTCGAACAGGCCGAGCGTGATGTGCGGCCGAAAGGGAATGTCCCCCGGCTCAGGGTTCAGGAGATCGTAGAGCTCGTTCAGCTCGGCCGCCCCATCGGACGGCTCGGCGAAGAGGTAGAGATCATCGCGCGCAATGCGGTCGATCATGAACCAGAACGGTGCGCGCGACAGCGCGCCCAGGGCCGATCGCAGCTCCGGCTCGCGCTCGTCGCGGGCGCCGAACACCAGGGTGAAATGCGGGCCGATCAGGGCCGCCTCCCTGGGATGATACTGCGCCCTCAGGCGCCGCAACGCCGTGTCGTCGGCCTCGCTCAGCAGGGGCCAGGCGACGACGTAGAGGCTCACCCGTAGCTCTTGGCCATGCCCAGCGCCGGGTCCATCACCGCGCCGTAAGGCGGGAACGGATATCGCAGGCCGTTCTTGCCCAGTTGCACCATGCCCTCGATGGCGCGCAGGAACTCGTCCGGCGGACAAGCCATCAGGAGCTCGTCGTCGGCGACGCCGCCGTAGCGCCGCTCGGCGAAACACGGCAGCGACAGCGAGGTCTGCCGGGTGGAAAGGGCCCTGCCCCACGAATCGGCGCAAGCGCTCTCGCCGGTGACCGTGAAGTCGTAGCGGCGGTAGCGATGGAACTGCAGGCCGTTGATGAAATAGATCATCTGGCCCGGCGTGCCGTAGAACATGCAGATGTCGGGCGGATCGAGCCGGCCCGAGCGCAGCGGCGAGACGACCAGGCCGTTGTACTTGCCGTCCGGTACGCGCGGCATCTGCGCCTGGTGCGCGGCCGATGCCTCCTTGTTGCCGAACCACACGCCATTCATGTGGTCGCCCGACAGGAAGCCCTCGCCCGGATGGTTGAGGCCGACCACGCCGCCGCAATTGCCGCCGCGCGTGTTGTCGACGGTGATGCCGAGCGTGAAGCCGTACCAGCGCGACTGCGTCACCATCTGGCACATGGTGAACTTGAAGCCCTCGGTCGGCTTGCGCAGGCCCTGGATCTTCTCCATGTCGGCCGGGTTCTCGAACAGGCGCATGCCGATCGGCTGGGTACGGATGCGCAGCAGCTCGATCAGCTTCGCCGTTGCCTCGGCCAGCATCTTGCCGTCGATCTTCTCCGGCGGCGACCAGGGGGCGACCTTGTAGCCCGGCGGCAGCGTCTGCACGTTCATCGTTCCCTCCATCATCTCATGTGAGGTTCAGCCCGCCATCGGCGAGGACGATCTCGCCCGTAACGTACCGGTTGGCGACAAGGGCTGCCACCAGATCGGCGATGTCCTCGGGTTTCGCGGGCCGACGCATCGGCGACTTCGCCTTCCAGAGCTCGAGCGCCTCGGTCCAGTCGGCCGTCATCGGCGTCTCGACCAGGCCCGGCGCCACGGCATTGACGCGAATGTCCGGACCCAGCGACAGGGCCAGCAGCTTGGTGACGTGGTGCAGCGCCGCCTTCGAGGCGGCGTAGGGGATCGACGCGCCCTTGGGCCGCACGCCGGCATGAGTGCCGATGTTGACGATCGAGCCTTTCGCGGCACGCAGCGCCTGCTCGGCCTCGGCCACCAGCACGAAGGGCGCGATCAGGTTGACCTCGAGCATCTGGCGCCACAGCGCGGGCGTCGCGGCCTTCAGATCGGCGTGCGGGACGCGGATCGAGAGGGCGGCATTGTTGATCAGCACGTCGAGACGAGCATGCTTCCTCAGAACCGACTCGACGAGGCCGCGCGCGGCCTTCTCATCGCCGAGATCGGCCTGGTGGTAGCTGGCGCCGTTCAACTCCGTCGCCATCTTGTTGCCGACGTCGGCGGAGCTGCGCGAATGCAGCGCCACGGCATAGCCGTCCTTCGACAATCGGCGCGCGATGGCGGCGCCGATGCCCGAAGTCGAGCCGGTGACCAGAGCGACCTTGTCAGACATGAGCCTTCAGCGCCTCGAGCGTCTCATCGGGCCGCTCGACCATCATGAAGTGCCCGCAATTGGGAATCACGACGGTCTTCGAATTGGCAATCGCGGCGGCCAACGCCTTGCCCTTGGCCGCGGGCGTCATCAGATCGCCGTCGCCCAGTACCAGCACAGCCGGACACTTCACCGAACCCGCCCGGGCCAGCGCCTCCTTGTAGACGTTGCAGGCGGCAAGATCGCCGTAGATGACGTCGGGCTTGTTGCCCGACAGCACGGCGAGCGACTCGCGACGCAGCCACAGGCCTGGCGAAACCATGCCGCCCTTGTGCAACGCGTTGCCCATCCCCCAGAACGTCATCAATTCCTGCACCTTGAGCGTATTGGCCTTGGCCGATTCGAGCATCTCGGGATGCACCGGCATCTCCGCTGCTACACCGCAAAGGCCAATCGCACGCACTTTCTTGGGGTAACGCGCGGCGCAGTCCAGGGCGACCAGCGCGCCCATCGAATGGCCGACCAGCGCGGCATTCTCGAGGCCCGCCGCCTCGATCAGCTTGGCCGCCCAGTCTGCCATGTCGGCGATTACCCTGAGCGCCGGGCCGTCCGACCGGCCATGCGCCGGGAAATCCACCGCGAGCACGCTCCGCCCATGATGGGCAAAGTAGCGCGTCTGCAGGCGCCATGCCGTGCGATCGAAGCCCGCGCCGTGCAGGAAGATCACCGCCGGCTTGGCCGGATCGAAGGGCGCGCCGCCGGTCGTGGCAAAGGCCTTGCGGCCGTCGACGGTGATGTTCATCGCGTGCGCAGAGCCTGGCTGAGATCGTCGATCAGGTCGTTCACATCCTCCAGCCCGACCGATAGGCGGATCATGCCCTCGCCGATGCCGGCCTGCTTCAGGGCCGTCGCGTCAAGCTGGGCGTGCGTGGTCGACGCCGGATGGATCACCAGCGACTTGGCGTCGCCCACATTGGCGAGATGCGAAAAGAGCTTCAGCCGCTCGATGAAGCGGCGGCCCGCCTCGCGGCCGCCCTTGATGTCGAACGAGAAGATCGAGCCGGTCCCTCTGGGCAGGAGCTTCTGCGCCAGCGCGTGGTCCGGATGATCCGGCAGTTCGGGCGAGGCGATGCTCTCGACCGCCGGATTGCCCTTCAAGAAGGCGATCACTTTGCGCGCATTCTCGACATGGCGCGCCACGCGCAGCGGCAGGGTCTCCAACCCCTGCAGCAGATAGAAGGCGTTCTGCGGCGCCAGGCAGGAGCCGAAGTCGCGCACACCTTCGGTGCGGGCGCGCATGATGAAGGCATGCGGACCGAACTCCTCGGCGTAGTCGATGCCGTGGTAACCGGCATAGGGCTCGGTGAGAGTCGGAAACTTTCCCGAGCCTTCCCAATCGAACCGGCCGCTTTCCACGATCACGCCGCCGATCGCCACGCCATGGCCGCCGATGAATTTGGTCGCCGAGTGGAAGACGATGTCGGCGCCCAGGGTGAGCGGCTTGCACAGAACGGGCGAGGCAAAGGTGTTGTCGACCATCAGCGGCACCTTGGCCGCGTGGGCGATCGCCGCAATCGCGGGAATGTCGAGCACCTCGCCGCCCGGATTGCCGATCGTTTCGCCGAGCACCAGCCGCGTCTTGTCGGTGATGGCTTTCTTGAAGCCGTCATGGTCGCGCGGATTGACGAACGTCGTGGTGATGCCGAAACGCGGCAGGGTGAGCGCCAGCATGTTGCGCGTTCCGCCATAGAGCGACGTCGAGGCAACGATGTGCCCGCCCTGCCCCATCAACGTGGCGATCGCGATATGCAGCGCCGCCTGCCCGCTCGACACGCCGAGCGCGCCCGACCCCTCCTCCAGCGCCGCCACGCGCTCCTCGAACACTGCCACGGTCGGATTGGAGATGCGGCTGTAGATGTGGCCGCCGACCTCGAGATTGAACAGGCTGGCCGCGTGCTCGACGTCGCGGAAGACGTAGGACGTCGTCTGGTAGATCGGCACCGCGCGCGCGCCGGTGACCGGGTCGGGATGCTGGCCGGCATGCAGGGCCAGCGTATCGGGCTTGAGGAACTTGGCGTCGACCACGAGGTCTCCTTACTGCGCCGTCCAGCCGCCGTCGGAGACGAGCTGGGCACCCTGCATGTTCGAGGCGGTGTCGGAGCACAGGAACACGGCGAGGCCCGCGATCTGCTCGGTCGTCGTGAACTGAAGCTGCGGCTGCTTCTCGGCCAGGAGATTGCGCTTGGCCTGCTCGACCGCAATGCCCTGCTCCCTGGCACGTGCCTCGATCTGCGCCTGCACCAGGGGCGTCAGCACCCAGCCGGGGCAGATCGCGTTGCAGGTGACGCCGGTGTCCGCACACTCCATCGCCACCACCTTGGTCATGCCGACGATGCCGTGCTTGGCCGCCACGTAGGCGACCTTCTGCGGCGACGCGACCAGCCCGTGCGTCGAGGCGATGTTGACGATGCGGCCCCATTTCTTCTGCTTCATGCCGGGCAGCGCGGCGCGGATGGCATGAAAGGCCGAACTCAAGTTGATGGCGATGATGGCGTCCCATTTCTCGGGCGGGAAATTCTCGATCGGCGCCACATGCTGAATGCCCGCGTTGTTCACCAGGATGTCGAGGCCGCCGAACGCCGCCTGGGCCTTGGTCACCAGGTCGGCGATCTGGGCCGGCTTGCTCATGTCGGCGCCATGGTAGGCGACCTTGACGCCGAACTTGTCTTCCATGTCGCGACGCTGCTGCTCGATCGCGGCGGCATCGCCAAAGCCGTTCAGCATGACGTTGCAGCCTTCACGGCCGAACGCCATGGCAATGGCCTGACCGATGCCGCTGGTCGATCCGGTGACCACCGCAGCCTTACCCTTGAGCGACATACGAAACCCCTACTTCTTGAAAAAAGATGCCGCCGCGGATGCGTGACTCTGCTTGGCCTTGATCTTGGCCTCGACCCTTTCGATCTCGGCTTTCAATGTCGCGACGTACTCCTTGAGATCCTCGATGTTCATGTCGTCGAGATTCAAGGGCTTCTTCTTGGCGTAGCGCGGATCGAGATCGTCGAGGTCGAAGGCCATGGCAGAACTCCACGGAAGCGGCTAATTGAGACCTAGCATCGAAAGGCGTCCCATGTCCCTGCCTGCGACCATGACTTGCGTCGAGATCAAGACGCCCGGCGGCCCCGAAGCGCTGGTCCCGGCGACGCGGCCCATGCCCCAGCCCAAGGATGGCGAGCTGCTGATCAAGGTCGCGGCGACCGGCGTAAACCGGCCCGATCTCGCCCAGCGCGCGGGCACCTACCCGCCGCCGCCCGGCGCCTCGGACCTGCCGGGCCTCGAGGCCGCCGGCACCGTCGCAGCGCTGGGCAAGGACGTGAGCGGCTGGAAAGTGGGCGATACGGTCTGCGCGCTGACGCCGGGCGGTTCGTACGCCGAGTACTGCACGGCACCGGCGCCGCAATGCCTGCCGATTCCCGCGGGCTTCGACATGCTGCGCGCCGCGGCGTTGCCGGAGAATTACTTCACGGTCTGGCACAATCTCTTCGAGCGCGGCCAGCTGAAAGCCGGCGAGACGGCGCTGATCCATGGCGGCGCGAGCGGCATCGGCACGACGGCGATCCAGCTCGCCAAGGCGTTCGGCGCCAGGGTCGTGACGACCGTGCGCAACGAGGCGAAGGCCAAGGCGGTGCGCGAGATCGGCGCCGATCACGCCGTGCTCTACAAGGACAACGACTGGGCGGCCGAGGTGAAGAAGCTGGTCGACAAGGTCGACGTCGTACTCGACATGGTGGCCGGCGATTATCTGCCGAAGAATCTCTCGCTGCTAAAGCAGGACGGACGCTGCGTGGTGATCGCGCTGCTGGGCGGCGCCAAGGCCGAGGTCAATGCCGGCCTGATGATGGTGAACCGACTCACCCTCACCGGCTCGACCTTGCGGCCGCAGACCATCGCCGCCAAGGGCCGCATGGCTCAGGGTCTCAAGGAAAAAGTCTGGCCGCTGCTCGAGAGGGGCACGATCAAGCCGCTCATCTTCAAGACGTTCGCGCTCAAGGACGCGGCGGCGGCGCACGCCGAACTGGAGCGCGCCGACCATGTCGGCAAGGTGATGCTCACCGTCTGACGGCGCGAGCGGCGCTCATGCGCCGACGCTCAGGCGAGACCTACGAGTTGTTGTGCTCGATGTCCGGCTGATCGGCTTCCGCCGGATCGGCCGCAGGTTCCTGCGCCTGCTCGGTCACCGGCTCCCCGGCCGCGGCTTTGGCCGCCGCTTTCTTCTTCGCAGCGTCCTCGCGTGCGGCCTTGCGCCGCGCCCGGTCGACGGCGTCGTTCAGATCCTTGAGCGAGCACAGGCCGAGCGTCACGGGATCGCGCGGCCGCACGTTCTGCATGTTCCAGTGCGAGCGATCCTTGACCGAGATCACCGTGCTCTTGGTCGAGCCGACCAGCTTGGCGATCTGGCTGTCCTGCAGCTCGGGATGGACCTTGAGCAGCCAGGCGATGGCATCGGGCCGATCCTGGCGCTTGGCAACCGGCGTGTAGCGTGGGCCCTTGGAGCGGGCCACGGGCTCGGGCACGTCGCGCGGGCTGAGCTTCAGCCGGGCCGCGGGATCGGACTCGCCGCGCTTGATTTCATCCTTGGTGAGTTGGCCATTGACCGTGGGATCGAGCCCGGTCATGCCGCCCGCCACTTCGCCGTCGGCGATCGCCTGCACCTCGAGCGCATGCAGGCCGGTGAAGGCCGCGATCTGCTCGAAGGTGAGCGTCGTGTTCTCGACCAGCCAGACGGCGGTCGCCTTGGGCATCAACACTTGCGACATCTGAATACACTCTCCTGCGCCCGGATATAGAGAGGGCTACCCGCCGCGCCAACCTGAAAAGCGCCTTCTCAGCTAAATCCCTGATCCGCCAAAAGGAAACGGCCGGGGGTGCCCCGGCCGTCCCTTCAAGCTATCGACGTTCTGGATCGTCTTACTGCAGAACGATCTCGACGCGGCGGTTCTGCGGCTCGCGCACGCCATCGGCAGTCTGGACCAACGGCTGCGTCTCGCCCTTGCCGAAGACCTGGATCGCCGTGGCCGGCACGCCTTCGCGCACCAAGGCGTCCTTGACCGCATTGGCACGACGCAGCGACAGCGCCATGTTGTAGTTCTCCGGGCCCGACCGGTCGGTGTGGCCGGTGGCGGTGATGCGGGCGCTACCCTTGGTCTTGTACGCGGCAGCAGCCTGCTTGATCGTGGTGATCGCCTGAGCCGACAGGTTCGAGCGGTCCCAATCGAAGAACACCATGAAGGTCTGAGCCTGCGGCTGCGGCGGCGGCGGCGGCGGAGCAACCTCCGGCGCACCGAACTTGAGCTGCAGACCGAGCATCACGGTGAAGTTGTTGTTGCTCCAGGTGGTGCCGCCGACGCTCGGGTTGGTGGTGCCGTAGTAGCGACCATCGAGGTTGACGCGGAAGTTGGTGTCGACGTTCCAGCCGAGACCGATGATGCCCTGGTAGGCGAACTGGGTGCTGCCCAGCGAGCTGTCGCCGTCGACGAAGCCGATACCGGCGCCGGCGCCGATGTACGGGGTGATCGTCGAACCCGGAGCGAAGTCATACAGCAAGTTGGCGAGGACGCCGAGCTGGCCCACCTGGTTCTGGATCGCACGGCCGACAAAGCCGCCGTTGTGCTGGTTGTTACGATAGACGCCTTCCAACTCAACGCGAGGGCCGACAAAGTCGTAACCGATCACGCCACCGGCCGCGAAACCTGTCTGCGGAGAGACCGGCGTGCCGAGGATCGTGGTATTGAGCAGCCAGTTCAGACCGCCTTCCGCGCCGACATAGAAGCCCGACGACGGAGTCTGCGCCTGGGCCATGACCGGCAGCGCAACCAATGCAGCAGCGGCCATCAAAGCCTTCTTCATGAGATCTTCCCCTCGTTTATTGAAACCTGACGAGCGTTGGCGGGGCTGGGTATTCTCACCAACTCCTGCGGGGGACTATACACACCACAACTGGTGAGGTGCAAGGAGACGCGGCTTTTCGACAACTCACTGTGGCCGCGAGGCAACAGTGCATTATTTATCGGCTCCCAAGCACTGAATCGAGGCCCGTTCAACGGCTCCCGGACGGCGATTCCAGCCCTGCCGGTGCAGGACTAGATGTTGTGTCCAGGGTCGACATTCCGCGGTTAACCGGAATGGGAAAACGCAGGCCCAAAACCCCGCCGCCGGTCTCCTCGCGGCCATAGATCCGGGGGCCGGCCGACGGCTGGGACGCGGACGAAGCCTCCGGCAATCCGAGGACCGGCAACGGCACGTCCGGGTCGCTGCGGTCGGGCGAAAGCAACTTATTTATCGCGCTGGAACCGCCTGCTGGCGAGCCGATCGGCGAGGCCGCCGGCGCACCCGCGTGCGGGTCGGCGGCCCATGCCGGACCGGCCGCCGCCAGCGCTAACAAAACTGCAAGAATTCGCTGCAAATTCATTCCGTTGTAAGACGCGGTTCAGAGCAGGGGAGCACCACAGGTAGAGCGGCATTGGTGCCTTTCTAGGGCGGCGTTTGGGATTTCGCCGGCTTGGGCTAAACCAGCATTCACAACCTTACGGAGGGAATGCCATGTCCGAATCGAAGGGTGGCCAGTACAGCAAGGTCGAGACCGACGGCCGCCTGTTGATCGTCACCATCAACCGGCCGGAGGTCTACAACGCCTGCCATCCCATGGCGAACCAGGAGCTGGTCGAGGCATTCGACGAATTCCACGCCAATCCCGACCTCTGGGTGGCGATAATCACCGGCGCCGGCGACAAGGCGTTCTGCGCCGGCAACGACCTGAAATATCACGCCGAAATCCAGAAAAAGACCGGCAAGCGGCCGGTCCATCCGGCCAAGGGATTCGGCGGCCTGGCCAACCGCTTCGACCTCGAGAAGCCGGTGATCGCCGCGGTCAACGGCGTCGCCATGGGCGGCGGCTTCGAGATTGCGCTCGCCTGCGACATCATCGTCGCCTCCGACAAGGCGACCTTCGCACTGCCGGAGCCCAAGGTCGGCCTGGCCGCCGGCGCCGGCGGCATGCAGCGGCTCTCCCGCATGATCCCGCTTAAGAAGGCGATGGGCATGATGCTGACCGGCCGGCACGTCTCGGCCAGGGAAGGCTTCGAGCTGGGCTTCGTCACCGAGGTCGTGCCGGCGGCCGAACTGATGACGGCGGCCAGGCGCTGGGCCAACGACATCCTTGCCTGTTCGCCGATGTCGGTGCGCGCGACCAAGCAGGTCGTGATGCGTTCGCTCGACGTGCCGGCGCTCGAGGTGGCGATGCACAACATGCACTACCCCGCGTTCGTCGCCATGACCAGGAGCGAGGACACGGTCGAAGGCCCCCGCGCCTTCGCCGAGAAGCGCAAGCCCAACTGGAAGGGCCGCTGACGAGCGCGCCTATCGTCCTCTGGCGTTGTCGTAGTCCCAGTCGAGCTCGAAGGCGTCGCCCCTGGCTTTCACATAGGCCGCATGGGGCGGCGCGAAATGGGCGGGCATCAGCAGCGCGCCCTGCTCGACGCAGTCGGCCAGCAGGGTATTTCGCGTCTTGCGAGCGGTCTCGCGATCGTCGCAGAAGCGGCTGTTCCACTTCCAGAGCGGCACCTGCACCGGATTGTGCAGCGCATCGCCGGGAAAGATCGCCCGCTTGCCGCGCGACTCCAGGTCGACGCGGATCTGGCCCGGCGTGTGGCCCGGCGCGGGCTTGATCTTGAAGCAGCCGCACATCGCGTGCTCGCCGGAAACGAATTCGGCCATCTTGGCCTCAACGATCGGTAGCACCGAGTCGTTGTAGGTATTGACCTCGTATTCGACCGCGCCCGGTGTCCTGGCGACCTTCGCCCAGTGATCGTGGTCGGTGCGCGACATCACGTACTTGGCTTTCGGAAACGTCGGCACCCACTTGCCGTTCTCGAGCCGCGTGTTCCAGCCGACATGGTCGACATGCAGGTGCGTGCACATCACGAAGTCGATCTCCGCGGGATCGACGCCCACCCCGCGCAGCCGGTCGAGATATTTGGTGTTCAGCATGTCGAAGCGGGGCATGCCGGGCCGCGGCTTGTGATTGCCCGAGCACGAGTCGATCAGGATCGTGTATTTGCCGGTGCGCACCAGCCACGAATGGATCGAGGTCATGAGCTTGCCGCTCTCGGGCTGGTAATAGTGCGGCGCCAGCCAGTGCTCCTGCGACTTGAAGGTCTCGGCTTCGAATTCGGGGAAGAAATCCTTGGCCGGAAAGCCCGGCCCCATCTGCTCCTCGATGCGCGTCACCCGCACGTCGCCGATCTGCCGATCCTGCATTGTCTCCCCCTCCCCGGCCGCTGTTAGCCCTTGAGCGCCTCGTTGGCCCGATCGATGTTCACGACATGGGCGTCGAGCATCTCCTTGAGGTCGCGGTGCAGGGCGTCGTCGCGCACCTTGGGCATCATCTCGCGCAGCTTCTTCACCACCCAGCCCTGGCCGCGATTGAGGAAGGCGATGCGCTCTTGCATGCCGGCAATCGCCAGCGCCTTGTCCTGGAAGGCGCCGATCTTGGTCGATGCCGGAGCGCCCAGCACCTTGAGCTGACGCAGCAGCATCGCGCACCAGCGCGCCTCGTCCTTATGGACGTCGCGCAGCAACGGCTCGAACGGCGTGCCGCGTGCCTCGTTGGCGCTCTTGAGCGCGACGCCGGTGCCGGCGCGCTCGGCCTCGAGCAATTCGTTCAGGAACCCGGCGAGCTCGTCTCTTGTGGCGTATCCCATGTAGGCGTCGTCGGCTTCATGGGCGAGGCAGGCAGGTGAACTGGGTTGGGCTGGCTTGTCGGGCATGACGGTTCCCTTTTAGCACGGCGCGCGCCGAACAGCGCATACGACCAGCGCTGGCCAGGCCGCTCGATGAGATAGTGAAACAACGTCGCCACAACAAGGGAGGCCGTCACCGCGGCGAGCACGCCCTGCGGTGTGCTCCAGCCGTGCGCCACGCCGATGCGGATGATCTCGAAGCCCAGCACCACATGCAGCAGGTAGAGCGGGTAGGAGATCTGGCCGAGAAACACCAGCGGCCGCCAGGTGAACCAGCGCGCGACCCGCTTGCCGGAAGCCCACCACACCAGCAGCGTGAAGCAGATGGCGAGCGGCAGGTAGATGTAGCCCGGCGCATAGAACGCCTGCTCGCCGCCGCCGCGCACGTTGGCGAGGACGGCGCAGGCGAGCGCGATGTAGGTGATGGGCCGCGCCGCCCCGGAATGGATGCGGTAGAGGCACATGCCGGCCAGGAAGAAATTGCCGTAGTAGGCGAGCAGCAGGATCGTCGTGCGATGGTGCAGTCGGACGTCCATGGTGGCGACGTAGAGCCAGCCGACGGCGACCCACAGCAATCCGAACGCCTCGATCGAGCGCAGCGCGCGCAACTTCAGCGCCACGGCCATAAGCACGTAGAACACCAGCTCGTAGGCGAGCGTCCAGTACGGCAGATCGATGCTCTTCTGCCCGAACAGGCCGGGCGCCATGGTCATGTTGGCGAGGAACTGCCCGACACTTGGTCGGCCGAGGAACGGCAACATCGGCCAGAGACTGAAGACGAAGGTCGCCAGCAGCATCGCCGCCAGGAAGGCGGGCATCAGCCGCGCGAAGCGCGAGATGGCGAACTCGCGCACCGTCTTCTTGCCTTCGGTCGTCATCAGGATCACGAAGCCGCTGATGATGAAGAACAGCTCGACGCCGAAATGCCCGGGCCCGAGGCTGGACGACCACGACAGCGGCGTGCGGCCGGGATAGAGCACGTCGTAATACTGCCCGTCGTGGTGCAGCATCACGGCAGCGGCCGCAATGCCGCGCAGGACGTCAAGGCCTTCGATCCGGCCTGCACGCGGCTGCACCTTTCTGCCTCCTGCAGTTCGCCATCCAAGGCGTCCAGTTAATAGCGCCTGCGCCGCGGGGCGTGTGATAAGCCGGTGACTATCCTGTGCGGCTGACTCCGATTATCCTGTGCGCCTGACTCAGATTCAGAACGCCTCGGCCGGCAGCGCCATCAGGGTCGCCGCACCCGCCTTGATCTGGTGGTTGAGCGACGTGGTCTGCGGCAGCACGCGGGCAATGTAGAAACGCGCGGTGGCGAGCTTGGCTTCGTAGAAGGTGTTGTCGTTGCCCTTGGCCAGCCCCTTGTGGGCCGCGATGGCGATGCGGTTCCACATGTAGGTCATGGCGGTGAGCGCCATCAGGCGCAGCAGATCGGTCGCCGCGGCGCCCGCCTCGTCGGGATTCTTCATCGCATTCTGCATGAGGAAAAGAGCCGCATCCTGCACCCGGCCCAGCGCCTTCTCGAGCGGCTCGACGAATTCCTTCATCTTCTCGTTCGCCTTGTTCTCGGCGATGAAGGCGCTGATCAGGCCGAGCAGGCGCTGGGCCGCGCGGCCGCCCTTCATCGGCAGCTTGCGGCCGACCAGATCGAGCGCCTGGATGCCGTTGGTGCCTTCGTAGAGCTGGGTGATGCGCGCGTCGCGCACGAGCTGCTCGACGCCGTTCTCGCGAATGAAGCCGTGGCCGCCATAGGTCTGCACAGCGAGATTGGCGCACTCGCTGCCCATGTCGGTGAAGTAGGCCTTGATGATCGGCGTCAGCATCTGGATCAGGTCGTCTGCCGCCTCGCGCTTCTCCGCATCGGGATGGCGATGCGACTCGTCGATCAGCATTCCGACCCACAGCGCCAACGCCCGCGCCGCCTCGGTGAACGATTTCTGCGTCAGGAGCATGCGGCGCACGTCGGGATGCACGATGATCGGATCGGCCGGCCCTGACGCGTTCTTCGGCCCGGTGAGCGAGCGGCTCTGCAGGCGGTCGCGCGCATAAGCCACCGCGCTCTGGTAGGCACACTCGGCGATGCCAAGGCCCTGCATGCCGACGCCGAGACGGGCCGCGTTCATCATCACGAACATGGCGTTCATGCCCTTGTTCGTCTCGCCGACCAGCCAGCCCGTGGCGCCGTCCATGTTCATCACACAGGTGGCGTTGGCCTTGATGCCCATCTTGTGTTCGATCGCGCCGCAGCGGATGCCATTGCGCGCGCCGACCTTGCCGTCGGATGTCGGCAGGAACTTCGGCACGATGAACAGCGAGATGCCCTTGGTGCCGCCCGGCGCATCGGGCAGACGGGCCAGCACGAGATGCAGGATATTCTCCGTAAGGTCGTGCTCGCCCGCCGAGATGAAGATCTTGGTGCCGCTGATCGCGTAGCTGCCGTCGGCATTCGGCTCTGCCTTGGTGCGGATCAGGCCGAGATCGGTGCCGCACTGGGGCTCGGTGAGGCACATCGTGCCCGACCAGGTGCCGTCGGCGAGCTTGGGCAGATAGAGCTTCTTCAGCTCGTCGGAGCCGTGGCGCGCCAGCGCCTCGTAGGCGCCGTGGCTCAGGCCCGGATACATGCCGAAGGCCTGGTTGGCCGCAGTGATCATCTCGGTGATGGCAAAGCCCACCGTCGCCGGCAGTCCCTGACCGCCATATTCGGGATCGCAGGTTGTTGCCGTCCAGCCGCCTTGGCGGAACTGGTCGTAGGCCTCCTTGAAGCCCTTCGGCGTGCGCACCACGCCGTTCTCGTAGTGGCAGCCCTCCTCGTCGCCGCTGCGATTGAGCGGGAACAGCACGTTCTCGCAGAGCTTCGCCGCCTCCTCGAGGATCGCCTGAACGGTGTCGGGCGTGGCGTCTTCGTAGCCGGGCAGCTTGGCAAGGCTGGAGACGTCGAGCACCTCGTTCAGCACGAACTGGATGTCCTTGAGTGGCGCTTTGTAGACGGCCATCGATCCCTCCTCAGCCCGGATCGACGCCGCGGTTGCGCAGCTCCCTGGCGACCTGCGTCTCGACGTCCCGGAATTCCTTGATGTGCTGGTCGAGGTCGGCGCGGCGGCGCTCGAGATCCTCGATGTGCACGCGGCTGCGGCGCAGCAGCTCCTTGAGCTGCTGCACGCCGGTGCGGTCGACCTGGTAGAGGTCGAGCAACTGCTTGATCTCGGCGAGCGAGAAGCCGAGGCGCTTGCCGCGCAGGATCCAGCCGAGCCGCGTGCGGTCGTGCGGGCTGTAGAGCCGCGTGAGGCCCTGGCGCTTGGGCTTGATCAGCCCCTCGTCCTCGTAGAAGCGGATGGTGCGCGCGGTGACGCCGAACTCGCGCGCCAGCTCGGCGATGCTGTAGATGCGCTGCGCGTCGCGCGCGGCAGCCTGAGATGCGGCAACGGCGGTCATGGCCGGACTACATAGTTGACGTTTACGTTAACGTCAATCTCCCTTACGTAGGGCCAACGTTACGTAAAGGACAGCCGGCTCAGATCACCCTGGCCTTGCGCATGTCCTTCACTTCGTCGGGCGAGCAGCCAAGCCATTCGCCGTAGATCGCTTCGCAGTCCGCGCCGAGGACCGGCGCGCATTTCAGCGGCACCTTGGTGTCCGACATGCGCAGCGGCCATCCCGGCACGATGACCGGCCCCCTGATCGGATGGTCGATCGTCTGCATCATGCCGCGCGCATGCAGGTCGGGATCGTGCATCAGCTCGAGCGTGGTCTTGACTGCGCCGCAGGGCACGCCGGCGCCGGCGATGATCTTGGTCACCTCGTCCTTGGTGCGCTTGGACGTCCAGTCAGTGATCGCGTTGTCCACGAGCTCGCGGTTCTCTGCCCGGGTCGGACCGTCCTTCATGCGCGGATCGTTCAGGAGATCCTCGCGCCCGATCGCCTTCACCAGGCGGCGCCAATGGTCCTCGTTGCCGCGCGAGGCGAAGATGTAGCACCAATCGTCGAGGCCGCCCGGCGCGCACTTGTAGAGGTCGCCCGGCGCCGTTCCCATCACCGTGTTGCCGCCGCGCGGCAGCTGGTCCTTGCGGGCGGCCTGACGGCTCATTGGCGTGCGGCAGTAGTTCAGCATGGCATCACGCATGGCGATCTGGATGTGCTGGCCGCGGCCGGTCGTCATGCGCTGGTAGAGCGCGGCGAGGATGCCCATGGCGCACAGCATGCCGGTGCCGGTGTCGCCGATCGTCGGTCCCGGCCGTACGGGCGGCTGGTCGGGATGGCCGTTGACGCCCATCGTGCCGCCCATCGCCTGGGCGATCATGTCGAAGGAAAGATAGTTCGCGTGCGGGCTCTCGGGCGCGAAACCCTTGACCTGGGCGAAGATCAGACGCGGATTGAGCGCGTGCAGGCGGGGCCAGTCGAAGCCCAGGCGCGCGAACGTGCCGGGCGCCATGTTCTCGATCACGACGTCGGCTTTGCCGATCATGCGCGTCAACAGCGCCTTGCCCTCCTCGCTCTTGAGGTTGCACGTGACGCTGCGCTTGTTGAGGTTGTAGTAGATGAAATAGGTCGAATCGGCGTCCGGCCGGTCGCTCATGCCCCAGCGCCCCGGCTCGCCGCGATTGGGCTCCTCGACCTTGACAACATCGGCGCCGAGCCAGGCCAGGGCCTCGGTACAGGATGGACCCGCCTCGAACTGGGTGAGGTCGAGCACCTTGATGCCCTTGAGCGCCGGCTGCGTCCCGGTCGCGGTCTCCGGCTGTCTTACCTGATCCTGCATGGCGACCACTCCTATATGGCGATCACTCCTTCAGACTCATCATCCGGCCGACTGGGCCTGATCAGCTATGCCAGGCGAACTGCTGCGCCTTGCGTGTCGAGGATTGCGAGAGCACGACGTTGACGAGCGCGGGGCCGGGATGGCTCATCGCCCCATCGAGCGCGCCGCGAATCTTGCGCGGATCCTCGACAAAGTAACCCTTGCCGCCGAACGCCTCCATCATCTTGTCGTAGCGGGCGCCGTAGATCAGCGCGTTGGGCTTGAGGTTCATCATCGGGTTTTCCGGGATTTCCGGCATGCCCGGGCCGATGCCGCCGTTGTTGAGCACGACGATCTTGACCGGGAAGTTGTAACGCACGAGGGTTTCCATCTCCATGCCGGAGAAGCCGATCGCCGAGTCGCCGGACAGATGGATCACCGGCCGCCCGGGTTGCGCCACGCAGGCGGCGATGGCCTGGCCGAGACCGACACCCATCGTGCCGTAGGTGCCGGCGTTGAGGCAGGAGCGGGCATCGTGGCTCGGCAATTGCGTGAGGCCGATATCCATCGTGCCGGCGCCCTCGGCGCTCAGGATCGAATTCTTCGGCATCCAGGCGGCGACGTCGCGCAGCGCGCGATAGTAGTTGGCGGGCGCGGCGTCATCCTCGATCTGCGGCTTGATCGCCGCGGCGTTCTCGGCGGCTTTCTTGGCAAGCGCCTTGCGCCACGCCGAGTCCGTCGGATGGAACCACTGGCGACCGCCCAGCGCCTTGTTGATCTGGCCCATGATGGCCCGGCCGTCGCCGACCAGCGCCACTTCCGTCGACCTGTTGTGCCCGATCTCCTCGGGCGCGATGTCGAGCTGGATGACCTTGACGTCCTTGGCGAAGCGCGGCGGCAGGCCGAAATGGAAGATCCAGTTGAACCGCGCGCCCATCAGGAAGATCACGTCGGCCTGCTGCAGCGCGAGCGTGCGCGCGGCCGAGACCGCGAGTGGATGGTCGTCCGGCATCACGCCCTTGCCCATCGGCGAGCGCACGAACGGCAGCTGGGCGCGCTCGATGAAGGCCCGCACCTCGCCTTCGGCGCGCGACCATGCCATGCCCTTGCCGACGAGAACGAGCGGCCGCTCGGCTTTCTGCAGCAGGTTCAGCGCCGCCTCGACATTCTCTTCCGGCGCCACCATGCGCGGCGGCTCGGGCACGCGCTGGACCTCGACGATCTTGTCGAGCTCGCACTTGCCCTTGATGATGTCGTCCGGCATGTCGAGGTAGCTGGCGCCTGGGCGGCCGTAGATCGCATGCCGCGTCGCCATCTCGACGTAATAAGGAATGCGCGCCACGCTCTCGATGCCGTGCGCGAACTTGCAGAACGGCGAGGCGATCAGCACCTGACGCTCTTCCTGGAAAGCGCCCATGCCGCCGCGATAGGTCTCCGAGGCGCCGCCGATCAGGATCATCGGCCAGCAATTCTGCTGGGCGTTGGCGAGGCCCGCGAGGCCGTGCACCACGCCCGGACCGGTCACCGTGATGCAGGCGCCCGGCCGGCCGGTCATGTAGCCGTAGGCTTGGGCGGCATACGAGGCGCTCTGCTCGTTGCGCATGCCGATGTAGTTGACGCCTTCCTTTTGCGCCGCCGCCGCGATCGGCGTGATCGGGAACCCGACCACACCGAATAGGTGATTGATGCCTTGTTGCTTGAGGCTTCGTGCGATCAGGGTAGCGCCGTCGACTTCGCTCATGTTTCCCCCTTCGCCAGCGAGTGAACTTTCGCGGCCGAAAGTATGCATTGCCCGTGGGGTGGTGAACGAGCCCTGCTTTCCGTTGTGCGATATAGCAACTTCCGGCCGCCGCGTGTTAGTCACGGCGTCCGGTAAACCAAGGGGAACGCGATGGCGATCTACGAGCTCGACGGCAAAAAGCCGGTGATTCCAGCCTCATGCTTCGTGGCGGACAGCGCCACGATCATCGGCGACGTGAGGCTCGGCGAGCGGGTCAGCATCCTGTTCGGCGCCGTGCTGCGCGGCGACAACGAGCCGATCATCATCGGCGACGAGAGCAACGTGCAGGAGAACTGCGTGCTGCACACCGATCCCGGCGCGCCGATCACCGTCGGCAAGGGCGTCACGATCGGCCACTGCGCCATGCTGCATGGCTGCACGGTGGGCGACGGCGCGCTGATCGGCGTGCAGGCCGTGGTGCTGAACAACACGGTGATCGGCAAGGAATGCCTGGTCGGCGCCGGCTCGATCGTCACCGAGCGCAAGAGCTTCCCCGACCGCAAGGTGATCCTCGGTGCGCCGGCCAAGGCGGCGCGCGACGTGACGGAAGACAACATCGAGCGCATCCGCATGGACACGTTGAGCTATGTGCACCGTGGCGCGTTCTTCAAAGAGAAGCTGAAGAGGATCGGCTGACGCCGTGATCGACGCGCTCGACCATCTCGTCCTGCGCGCGTCGTTCGTTGCGGGCGCGGTCGGCGCCTACGAGACCCTGCTCGGCCGCAAAGCGGAGAACGGTGCGATCAGGGTCGGCAATGTCGGTCTCGTCATCGAGGACGATGCCTCGACCGCGCGCCTCTCCCGCATGGTCTTCGCCACCGCGTCGCTGGAAAAGGCCGAGCGGCTGCTCGAGCGCCGCGGGCTGAAGCTGACGCCCGAAGCAACGCACGGCGTGCCGATCGCGCTCGTGGAGCGCAGCGCCGCGCCGGCCCCGTCGCCGCTTCTCGACAGCCCGCAAGCGGCCACGATCAGCGAGCTCGACCATGTCGTCATCCGCTCCCCCAATCCCGAACGGGCGGTGGCGCTCTATGCCGGCCGGTTGGGACTCGATCTGCGGCTCGATCGCAGCAATCCGCAATGGAATGCGCGCCTGCTGTTCTTCCGCTGCGGCAATCTCGTGGTGGAAGTGGCGCACGACGTCGCGAAGGGCGTATCCGATGCGCCTGACGAATTGTGGGGCCTGTCGTGGCGGGCGGCGGACATCGCGCGCTGCCACGAGCGGCTGAAGATGGCGGGCGTCGAAATTTCCGAGCTGCGCCAGGGCCGCCGACCGGGCACGCAGGTCTTCACCGTGCAGAGCCACACCGCCAACGTGCCGACCATCGTGCTCGGCGGGCTCGCACATTGGTGATGCGCCCTCTCGCTCTCGTGCTGTTGCTCGCGCTCGGCGCCTGCGCGACAAAACCGGAGACCGCGCTCAAGCCCCTTGGTCCCTGCCCTGCCACGTCGTGGCGGCCCGAAGCGCCGCCGCCCACCGCCAGCGCCAGGACGTCGATGGTGCTGCTCGCCGTGCAGGAATGGTTCCGGTTCGGCCGCCAGACGATCGACTTCACGCATGGTCCGCCGCGCACCGAGATCGATGGCGTGAAGGAGCGCGATGCAGCGCAGCGCATCAACGACTACTGGAAGAGCGTCGATCGGCCCAACCTCACCGGCCTCGACACCGAGGTGCCGTGGTCGGCCGCGTTCATCTCGTGGGACATCGCCAGCGCAGGCGTCAGCCGCGACCTCTTTTGTCCCGACGCACGTCATACGATCTACGTCGAGCGCATGGTGATGCGAACGCGCGCGCCGGGTGCGGCTTTCATTCCACATCGCATCGACGAGCGCGCGCCGCAGGTCGGCGACCTGCTGTGTGCCAGCCGCGCCGGTGGCACGACGAGCCTGCAAAATCTCGATCGTGGGCCGGGGCATTGCGACATCGTGGTCGAGGTGCGGCCGGGACAAGTGCACGCCATCGGCGGCAATGTCGGCGACTCGGTGAGCCGCAGCGTCTTTCCACTGGACGGCAGGGGATTTTTGTCGGCCATATCCGCCCGGTCCTTTTTCACCGTGATCGAGAACCGGCTGCCATAGAGAACCGAATGATCCCGCGCTTCGACTCCTACGATTACGTCATCATCGGCGCCGGCTCGGCCGGCAGCACCATAGCCAACCGCCTCGCCGAGGACTATCGCCTGCGCATCCTCGTCCTCGAGGCCGGGCCGCCCGACGATTCGTTCCTGCTCAGGATGCCGGCGGGCTTCGCGAGCCTTGGCGAGAAGTCGCCCTACAACTGGCGCTACGAGACGGTGCCGCAGGTCCATTGCAACAACCGGCGCATGTACTGGCCGCGCGGCAAGACGTTGGGCGGCTCGTCGTCGATCAACGCCATGCTCTATGTGCGCGGCAACGCCTGGGACTACGATCACTGGCGCCAGCTCGGCAACGAAGGCTGGAGCTACAACGACGTCCTGCCGTTCTTCAAGAAGGCCGAGAACAACGAGCGCGGCGCCGACGATTTCCATGGCGTTGGCGGCCCGCTCAACGTCGCCGACCAGACCGATCCGTCGCCGCTCAACGAGGCCTTCCTCAAGGCCTGCGAGCAGGCCGGCCACAAGCGCATCAAGGACTTCAACGGCGCGGAGCAAGAAGGCGTCGGCTACTACCAGGTGACGCAGAAGGACCATCAGCGCTGGAGCACGGCGAGCGCCTACCTGCGGCCGGCCGTCGAGCGCAACAAGAACAACGTGCACGTCGTCACCGGCGCCTCGGTCGAGCGCATCATCCTCGACAAGACGCGGGCCATGGGCGTGCGCTACGAGGTCAACGGCCGCGACGAGGTCGCGCGCTGCGACCGCGAGATCATCCTCTGCGGCGGCGCCATCAATTCACCACAGCTGCTCATGGTCTCGGGCATCGGTCCGGCCGATCACATCAAGTCGGTAGGGCTGAAGCCGCTGCACGACCTGCCGGGCATCGGCGGCAATCTCCAGGACCATCTCGACGCCGCCGTGCTGCAGTTCTGCAAGACGTCAGGCGTCACCTACGACCGCGCCAACCAGCTGTGGTCGCTGTTCCGCTACTGGAAGGACAAGAAGGGCCCCGGCACCTCGCCGATCGCCGAAACCGGAGGATTCCTGTCCACGCAGAAGGGGCTGGCCGCGCCCGACATCCAGCTCCACTTCCTGCCGGTGATGGTGGTCGACCACGGCCGGGTGCGCATGAAGAAGCACGGCTACAGCCTGCATGTCTGCACCCTCCGGCCGGAAAGCAAGGGCACCATTCGCCTGGCCAGCAGCAACCCCAAGCGGCATCCGCTGATCGACGCCAATTACCTGGCCGAGCGCCGTGACCTCGACACCCTGATCGCGGGCGTCAAGATAGGCCGCGAGATCTTCGCCCAGGCCGGCCTCGATCCCTATCGCGCCGACGAGTTCGCGCCGGGCGCGTCGGTCAGGACCGACGCCGAGATCGAGCAATGGATCCGCGCCAAGTGCGAGACGATCTATCACCCGGTCGGCACCTGCAAGATGGGGCCCAGCACCGACAAGGCGGCGGTGGTCGACAGCCAGTGCCGCGTGCATGGGCTGGAGGGCCTGCGCGTCGTCGACGCCTCGGTGATGCCGACCCTGATCGGCGGCAACACCAACGCGCCCACGATCATGATCGCCGAGAAGATCGCCTCGCACATCCAGGCCGAGGACTGGTACCAGAAGTCGATATGACGGCGATGCCCCCGCAGCACGTCCAGCACGTGGCGCCGGCCGAACAGGCCAGGGGCTTGCGCATTCTCTCGTGGGCGATGGTGGCGGCCGGCCTGATCGCCGGCGTCGGCCTGCCGGCCGTGTTCGCCGCCCTGAAGATCGAGGTTTCGGAGACCTCGTCGGGCTTCGATCTCGTCTGGCTCTTCTTCCTCGCCATGATGGCGGTCGATTTCGCGCTGGCGTGGTGGATGGCGCGGCGCGCCGCCGCCATCGAGCGCACGATCCCGCCCGTCTGAACGTCCGATTCTTGCGTCGAGATGTGTGCGGATGCGTGATGCGGCCGCGCACGCCGCCGGTTAACGTCCAAGCCGTGTTGGAACTGACGCTCGACCGCGAGCGCAGGGTGCTCTGGGCCTCGTTTCCCGGCACCTTCACGCGCGAGGACCTGGCGGCGCTCGACGAGTTGAACGACGTCGTCGCCGCGGCGGGCCAGCCCATGGAGTGCGTCTACGATTTCTCCCAGGCGCTCGGCTCGGGCACGCTCTTCCGCGACGATTTCATCGAGCGCGGCCAACGCCCGCACGCGATCGCCGGCATGCGTCGCATCGTCATCGCCTCGAACCCCGGCATCCTCAACCTGGCGAAGACCTTTGCCGTCTCGCAGGTCATGATCGGCTCGAGCGGACTGGTGATCCTGAACACGCCCGACGAAGCGCGCCAGGCGCTGGGGCACGCGACGCTGGACCTGCAGCCGGTCGATCTCGCCGCCGTGCGCGAGTTTTTGCGCGCCTGAAGCCTCACTCGGTCTGTATCAGTCCACTTTGGCCGTAAATTTCGCAGTTCCGATGCGGTCTTGACCCATTCTGGAGCCGAACGGCGTAGCAAGCCCGCGGAAAGAAACGGTATTCCCCGCGCCAAGGCATAGGCAGTGGGAGCCGTTGATGGCCTTCGTTGAGACTGTGGGCAGCGCCGCCGCGGGTGGCGGGGTGTCGCTTCGTGAAATGCTGCTGGTGGCAAGACAGCATGCCGGAACCGCCTTGCGCTCGCGCCGCATCATGCTGGCCGCCGCGGGCTTCGCGCTCGGCGTCATCTGCGTCGTCGCATCGATCGTCGCGTTCTCCTCGTCGCTCGGCAACGCCGAGGTCAGGAGCCGCAGCCGCCTGTCGCAGCAGGTGCTGGCACTCGACGTCTCGAGCCGCATGCTGATGAGAAAGGTGTTCGTTGCCCCGGCCGACCTCACGGCCGACGAAGCCGCGCTCCCGACCGGCGCCATCTGGGCGACGTTCCGCGCGCAGCTGTTGTCGCTCTGCGAGCAGATCGACGAACCGTCGCCCGCCTTGCGTCGCCTCGCGAGCCTGTGCGCCGAGCGCAACACGATGCTGGCGCGGATCACACCGGAGATCGAGACGTTCGCGCGCAGCGGCCTGCCGCTGCCCAACGCCGCGTCGCGCGAGTTGCTGGCGATGCGCGATGTCGCGAGCAAGCTCAGCCTGGAAGTGGCCAGCGACTCCGATGCCCTCCTCGGCCGGCTGGCGCACCACTACCGCACGATCCTGGTCGTGCAGATCGTCGGCGCGGCGGCGTTCACCGGCGCCGGCATCGTGCTGGTCTTCCTGATCGGCCGCATGTTCGTCGCCAACCTCATCCAGTCACGCAAGGCGAGCGCGGCCGCCGAGCTGCTGCGTGAGACGCTCGACGTGTTGCCGGCCGGCGTCGTCGTCTACGACAACGACGAACGGCTCGTCCTCTTCAACGCGGTCTCCGCCGGCATCACTCCGGCGCTGCGCGAGGGCAATCCGATCGGCCGGCGCTACGAGGACATGGCGCGCGAGAGCGCCGCACGCCTCGAGGCTGCGGGCCATGGCCCGCAGCCGATCGATCTGTGGCTCGAGCGCTTCCGCAGCAAGGCCACACGCGAACTGCGCGAGACGCTCGACGGCCGGTTCTTCGAATGGTCGGAGCGCGGCACGCCGTCGGGCCTCACCGTCGGCCTGCGCGTCGACGTCACGGAACGCGAGAAGGCGCGTGCCGAGTACGCCCTGCTGGTCGATTCGCTGTCCGACATGGTGTTCAAGGTCGAGGCCGAGAGCGGCCAGATCATCTTCGTCAACCAGGCGGCGGCGAAGTTCCTGGGCGTGCCGCGCGAGGACATCGTCGGCGCGGCCTTCGCCGACCGGGTCGATCCGGAATTCCGGGCGGCCCTGATGGCCGGCCTGCGCATGCCGTTCAAGGGCACCGGCCGGCCCATTCAGGCCCGTTTCCGCATGCTGTCGGCCGACGGCACGCTGCGCCACGTCGAGGCGCGCTACCGCCGCAGCCGGGCCGAGGACGGCCGGCTGGTGGTGTTCGGCGTGGTGCGCGACATCGAGGACAGCGTGCACATGGAGCAGCGCATCGCGCGGCAGGTGAGCGAGCTCGAGCGCGCGCGCAGCGACTACAGCACCCTGGTCGACTCGCTGAACGACGTCGTCTTCACGCTCTGCCTGCGCAGCGGCCGGTTCGTCTTCGCCGGCGCCCAGGCCTCCGAGCTGCTGGGCGTTCCGGCCGAGCAGCTGCTTGAGCGCCGCTTTCTCGATTTCGTCGCTCCCGAGGACCGGCCGCGGCTGATGGAAATCTCGCGCCGCGCCGTGGCCAACCCCGGCGATTTCACCGACGAGAACCGTTTCCGCATGATCGAGGCCGACGGCGCGCTGCGCCACGTCGAGGCGCGCGTGCGCAGGACGATCGACGCCGAGGGCAATCCGCTGCTGGTCGGCGTGCTGCACGACATAGAGGAACGGGTCCAGCTCGAGCGGCGGCTCGACGAGGAGCGCGCCCGCCTGCGCTCGATCGTCGAATCGAGCGGCGCCATGATGATCCTGGCGGACGGCGATCTCACGATCACCATGGTGAATTCGGGCTTCACCGCGATCACCGGCATCGCCGAGGCCGACGCGGTCGGCCGCCGCCTGGCCGACGTGATCGACTGCCCGCTCGATCCGGCGCTGGTCAGCACGTGGCGTACTTTCCCGCTCGACGGCCGGCTCGTCGAACCGGCGCAGTTCGCCGTCAAGCTCGGCGCGGCACGCGGCAAGGAGCGCCTGATCGCGGTGACCGCCACGCCGGTCGGCGACGCGAGCGGCCGCATGGCGAGCGTCGTGCTGCTGGGCGTCGACGAGACGGCGCGGCGCGACGCCGAGGCGGCGCTGCACGACGTCGAGCGCTTCGCCACGGTGGGCGAAATGGCCGCCATGATGGCGCACGAGATCAGCCAGCCGCTGCAGGTCATCAACATCGCCTCGACGGCGGCGCTCGAGGAGCTGATCGGGCCGGCCGACGAGACAAAGGGCGCCGATCTCGACTACGTCCAGTCGCGACTCGGCCGCATCGGCCAGCAGGTCGAGACGGCGAGCCGCGTCGTCGGCGACTTCCGCAACTTCGTGCGCGGCGTCAACATGGCCGACAACGTCACCCTGTTCGATCCGGGTGGCTGCGTCGACAACGCCGTCGACCTGACGACTTACGGCCTGCGCCAGGCCGGCATCGAGGTCGACGTCCGGCGCGATGCGGCGCTGCCGCTGCTGTCCGGCGAGCCGGCGCGGCTCGAGCAGGTGCTGGTCAATCTCGTCAACAACGCGCGCGATGCCGGCGGCAAGAGCATCAGGATCAGGGCCGAGCGCATCGACCGGGAGGACGTGCCCTGCCTTCGTCTCGCGGTCGACGACGACGGACCAGGCATCCCGGCCGGCATCCTGCCCCGCCTGTTCGTGAGCTTCGTCACGACCAAGGCGCGCGGCAAGGGCACCGGGCTCGGCCTGCGGATCTGCCGGCGCATCGTCGACGAGCTGGGCGGCACGATCGCGGCGTCCAATCGCCCGGAAGGCGGCGCGCACATCGAGATCGTGATTCCCGGCAAGGCAGCCGCCGCCGGCGCCTGAATCAGCCGGCCGGCAACCACTGCGCCGGGTGGGACGTAGCCTTTGCGATGTCCCAGCAAGGCATGCTCCTCCAGTTCCACCGCCTTTCGGCTTGGCTGCCGAGCTGGCTGATCGCCGTCATCGCCCTCGTGGTCACGACGGCGATCGCCTTCGGCGTGCACGCCGTGCTGATGCGGATTGCGTTGCGACTCGTGCCGGAGCGCCACGATTTCGTGCGCTCCCTGCTCGCCGCCACACGCGGCCTCAGCAAGGCGGCGCTGGCGATCGTCATGGTGGCCCTCCTGCTCCCGGCGCTGGCGTTCGACGAGAAGGTCGAAGCGGTCATTTCGCGCGGCCTCATCGTGGCCTTCATCCTGCTGATCGGCTGGGCCGCCATCATCGCGGTCTCGCTGGCCAGCGATCTCTACCTGCGGCGCTCGACGATGGTCGGCGACCAGTTCAATCCGATGGCGCGCAAGCACGTCACGCAGGTCCGAGTGTTGCGGCGCGTCGCCACGATCGTCGTCGGCATTGTCACGGTGTCGGTGGCGCTGATGACGTTCAACTCCGTGCGGCAATACGGCGTCAGCCTGATCGCCTCGGCCGGCGCCGCGAGTATCGTGGTCGGCCTCGCCGTCCGTCCGATCCTCACCAACCTCTTCGCCGGCATCCAGCTTGCGATCACCCAGCCGATCCGCATCGACGACGCGGTGATCGTCGAGAACGAATGGGGCTGGGTCGAGGAGATCACCGGCACCTATGTCGTGATCAAGATCTGGGACTGGCGGCGGCTGATCGTGCCGCTGTCGTATTTTCTCGAGAAGCCGTTTCAGAACTGGACGCGCCAGACGACCGACCTGATCGGCTCGGTGCTGTTGTGGGTCGACTACACGGTGCCGATCGCGGCCGTCCGCAGCGAGCTCGAGAAGATCGCGCGCGCCTCCAAGCTGTGGGACGGCAACGTCGTCAATCTGCAGGTCGTCGATTCGAACGAGCGGGCGATCCAGCTGCGCGCCCTGGTGAGCGCCCGGACCTCGCCCGAGGCATGGGATCTGCGCTGCGAGGTGCGCGAGAAGCTGATCCTGTTCCTGCAGCGCGACTATCCCGGCGCCCTGCCCAAGCAGCGCGCCGAGCTGGTCGACCTGCCGAAGCGGGACGCCGCTGCCTGACGCGTTGTAGCTGCCGTGCCGTCAGCCGCGCCGCGCTGCCTTGATCGCGGCGACGTCGATCTTCTTCATGTCCATCATGGCATCGAAGGCGCGCTTGGCCTCGGCGCCGCCGGCCGCCAGCGCCTCGGTGAGCACGCGCGGCGTGATCTGCCAGGAGACGCCCCATCTGTCCTTGCACCAGCCGCACGCGCTCTCCTGGCCGCCATTGCCGACGATGGCGTTCCAGTAACGGTCGGTCTCGTCCTGGTCGTCGGTGGCGATCTGGAACGAGAAGGCTTCGTTGTGCTTGAAAGCCGGCCCGCCGTTGAGGCCGAGACAGGGAATGCCGGCCACCGTGAATTCGACCGTCAGCACGTCGCCCTGCTTGCCGGACGGATAGTCGCTCGGCGCGCGGTGGATCGCGCCCACCGAACTATTGGGGAAGGTCTTGGCATAGAACCGCGCCGCCGCCTCGGCATCCTTGTCGTACCAGAGGCAAATCGTGTTTTTTGCCGCCATCGCCTGTCCCTTTCGCTGTGAAACTGCGTTCGCAGCTTCGAGTTGGGGAATCCGCGCGCGCTTTTCCACCCCGACGGTTCAGGCCGCCTCGTCGAGAAAGCGCGCGGCAGCGAGTGCCAGGGCCGCGCCGAGACATTGGCTCACGATGAACATCGGCGCGTCGACCGGCGCGATGCCGGCGAAGGTGTTGGAGAGAGCGCGCGCGATGGTCACGGCGGGATTGGCGAACGAGGTCGAGGCGGTGAACCAGTAGGCGCCGACGATATAGACGGCGACGGCCGCCGGCAGCGAGGCCGTGCCCTTGCGCACGCCGAGCAGGATCAACAGCACCAGCCCGAAGGTCGCCGTCGCCTCGGCCGCCCATTGGCCTATGCCGGTGCGCGCCTTCACCGAGGCCTGCAGGATCGGCAGGTCGAACATCAAATGCGCGAGCCAGACGCCCAAGATCGCCCCCCCGATCTGCGCCGTCAGGAAGAGCACGATGCGCGCCGCCACGTTCTCCTGTGGGCCTTCGCGGCGAAAGGCGAGCGCCACCGTCACCAGCGGATTGAAATGCGCCCCCGAGATCGGGCCGAACATCACGATCAGCGCGTAGAGCGCGCCGCCGGTGGCGATGGCGTTGGCCAGCAGCGCCAGCCCGACATTCCCGCCCGACAGCCGCTCGGCCATGATGCCCGAGCCGACCACGGCGGCGAGCAGCAGCGCGGTGCCGATCAGTTCGGCTGCAATTGCCCGCCTCATTGGCCGTCGACCATCTTCGAGATCCTCTCGTCGAGCTCCTCATAGGTACGCGCGAAGGCGGCGCGGCGCTCGGCCTCGCTGCCTTCGACCGCGGCCGGGTCCGGCAGGCCCCAATGCGCGATTGCCGGCTTGCCCGGCCAAAGGGGGCAGGCTTCGCCGGCGGCGTTGTCGCACACCGTCACGATGCGGTGCATCGGCGGCGCTTCCTTCGTCGCGAACTCGTCCCAGCTCTTGGAGCGAAAGCCGCTGACGTCATGACCTTTCTCGCGCAGCAGCGCGAGCGCCAGCGGATGGACCTCGCCCTTGGGGTGGCTGCCGGCGCTGAACGCGGTGAAGCGGCCGCCGCCGCGCCGCGCCAGGATCGCTTCGGCCAGGATGCTGCGCGCCGAATTGCCGGTGCACAGGAAGAGGACGTTCATGAGATCAGAATGCCAGCCGCTGACGAACTGTCAAATTCTATTTCTATATTTCTGGAAATATGGTTGACGAATGTGACCGGAGCATTACATTGGCCCGCATGAAGCTCGACGACGCCGCCGCCCGACTCGAAGCGCTGGGCAATCCGACCCGCCTCAAGATCTATCGCACGCTGGTGCGGGCCGGCACCGAAGGCATGCCGGTCGGCCGCCTGCAGGACCGGCTCGACATCGCCGCGTCCACGCTCTCCCATCATCTCAAGACCCTGATCGGAGTGGGTCTCGTCACGCAGACGCGCGAGGGCACGACGCTCATTTGCCACACCAACTACGGCGAGATGCGCAGCCTGCTCGAATACATGGTCGAGGAATGCTGCGCCGAAGGCACCTGCTCCCCCGCCGGCATTATCAAATTGCCCAGGGTCGCCTAAAAAAATTTGCTCGAATATTTCGAAGTTTCTGGAAGGATCGGAGAAGAGGAGAATCGGATGCCCGACACGATCAGCAAGGCGAAGACGGTGGCCATCCTGGGAGCCGGTCCCGTCGGCCTCGCCGCCGCGGCGCATGTGCTGGAGCGCGGCATCGAGCCATTCGTGCTCGAGGCCGGCGCTGAAGCGGCCCATGCCGTGCGTCAGTGGGCACATGTGCGCATGTTCTCGCCGTGGGAATACGACATCGACAAGGCTGCGGAGCGCCTCCTCAAAGAGATCGGATGGAACGCGCCGGTCGCTTGCGAGTATCCGACCGGCGGCGAGCTGGTGGCGCAATATCTCGAGCCGCTCGCCACGCGCACGAAGCTCAGGGAGCACATCCGACTCAACAGCCGCGTGACGGCGGTGGGCCGGGCGGGCTTCGACAAGATGAAGAGCAATGGCCGCGCCTTCGAGCCGTTCACCATCCGCTATCGCAACGGCAAGGGGCCGGAACAGCTCAAGGCCGATGCCGTGATCGACGCCACCGGAACCTGGCATTCGCCGAACCCGGCGGGCGTCGATGGCCTGCCGGCGCTGGGCGAAGAGCTCGAGGCGGCGAACATCGCCTACGGCATGCCCGACGTGCTGGGCAAGGATCGCGCGCGCTATGCCGGCCAGGTCGTGGGCGTGCTGGGCGCCGGTCATTCGGCGATCGGAACCCTGATCGATTTAGCCCGGCTGGCGGAGGAAGCGCCCGGCACCGTGCCGCTGTGGCTGCTGCGCGGCACGGCGCCCGAGAAAGCGTTCGGCGGCGGCGCCAATGACAGGCTTGCGGCACGTGGTGCGCTGGGCGCCGCCTTCGCTGCGTTGGTGACGAGCGGCAAGGTCAGGGTCGAGACCGGTTTCAAAGTCGGCCATATCGGCCGCGAGGACGGCAGGCTGCGGGTGGCGACCGGCGCGGCAAGCTGCTGCCGTGCCGTCACCGTCGACGAGCTTGTCGTGGCGACAGGCTTTCGTCCCGACTTCTCCTTCCTGCGCGAGGTGCGGCTCGCCCTCGATCCCGCGGTCGAAGCACCGCCTGCGCTGGCGCCCTTGATCGATCCCAACCTCCATAGCTGCGGCACCGTGCGGCCGCACGGCGCGCGCGAGCTCGCCCAGCCCGAGCCCGGCTTCTACTTCGCCGGCATGAAGAGCTATGGCCGCGCGCCGACCTTCCTGATGCTCACCGGCTACGAGCAGGTCCGCTCGATCGCGGCCGACCTCGCGGGCGACAAGGACGCTGCCGCTCGCGTCGAGCTGGTCCTGCCCGAGACCGGCGTGTGCTCCGGGCCCAATCCCGCGGCGGCAGATTCTTCCGCTGGCTGTTGCGCAGCCGACGTCACCGCCAAGGAGCAAGGCAAGAAGGGCTGCGGCTGCGATTGACGTGACCGCGCGCGCCGCCTCGCCCGCGCGCCTCGTCGCGCTGGTCTGCGCCGCCCAGGTGTTCGTGCAGTTGGGCGCGGGCTATTGGCCGGTCCTGCTGCCCGACCTGATGGGGCGCTGGCAGCTCACCAACAGCGAAGCGGGCTGGATCACCTCTTCGTTCTATGCCGCCTACATGGTTTCGGTGCCGGTCCTGGTGACGCTCACCGACCGCATCGACGCCAAGCGCGTCTACCTGGTCGGAGTGGGCTGCACGATCGTCGCGCATTTTGCCTTCGGCGCGCTGGCCGACGGCTTGTGGTCGGCGGTGGCGTTGCGCGCGCTCGCGGGCCTGGGCTGGGCCGGCACCTACATGACCGGGCTGAAGCTGCTCGCCGACCAGGTCGATGCCAGGCTGATGTCGCGCGCCGTCACCGGGCACGCGGCGAGCATCGGCATCTCGGGCGCCGCTTCCTATGTCGCGGGCGATCTGCTGGCGCACGAATTGGGCTGGCGGCTTGCCTTCGCCAGCGCCGGCCTGACCGCCGCCGTTGCCTGGCTCACGGTCGCCTTGCTGGTGCCGGCCCGTGCGCCTCGGGCGAAGGCCGGCAAGCCGGCCGCCCTGTTCGATTTCCGGCCGGTGCTCGCCAACCGCTCGGCGCTGGCCTACTCGCTGGCCTACTGCGTGCACACACTGGAGATGAATGCGCTGCGCGGCTGGGGCGTGGCCTTCCTCGCCTGGGTCGCCGCTCGATCGGACAGTGCCGGCGCGCTGCTGTCCCCTGCCGTCGTGGTGACCACGCTCGGCCTGCTCGGCACGCTCACCAGCGTCGCCGGCAACGAGGCGGCGATCCGCTTCGGGCGACGCAAGCTCGTCGCTACGGCCATGCTGCTGTCGATCGCCCTGGCCGCGATCCTCGGCTGGCTGGGCTCGCTGGGCTACTGGATCGCGGTCGGCCTGATCGTGCTCTACGGCATGGCGATCTGGCTCGACTCGTCGTCGCTCACGGCAGGTGCCGCGGGCTCGGCCGATCCGGCGCGGCGCGGCGCCCAGCTCGCCGTGCATTCGATGCTGGGCTACGGCGGCGGCTTCATCGGACCGCTGGCGATCGGCTGGACGCTCGATGCGGCGGGCGGCATGTCGGCGCTCGCCTGGGGACTGTCATTCGCGCTGATCGCCGTGCTGATGGCCGGCGCGCTTGCGGCGTTCCTGTCGATCCGGCCGCGCGACCTGGCCGGCGACGCAGGCGGCTAGGCTGAAAGTTCTATACGACGGAATCGGGTTCCTGCTAGCACCGGGGGTATGGTGGCGACGCCATGATCGCTTTCGCCCGCCTTCGATGCGCTCCGCCGGAGCTTTCCGCACTTTCCGCTAGTGCGCTAGTGATTCGCACTGGTCGTTGGAACCGCAGCGCAAGATTCGGTCGCGTGCTGCGATTGGTAAACAAACGCGCCACAAGAGGGTCCATTATCTTTCCATTTAATAAGCGTTACCGTCCGGTAACCGACACCATAGATTGTGGTGTAGAAAATTGCTCAACTCGCCCGCAACTTTCTTTCGCGCGATTCGGCGCAAGCGCGTGCGGACCACAAGAGTCCATATTTTTTCGTCTTAGTTTAATACGGCCGCTTCAACTAATAGCGGCTCAGGAAATTACCCGGCAACGCAAAAGCCTAGTTCACGCGGTTGTCGACCACCATCATCCAGGGATGGCCGGCGCTTGCCAGCAGATGGCCGCTTCTGTCGACCGGATAGAGGCTCATCGTGACGCTGTCCTTCACGTTGCCGCCGACGGCGTGCACGTAGCCGCCGCGCACCTCGGTGACGACGTCGCAATGCGTCGCCGTGTTGTCGATGCGCCGGTGCGCCATGCGCGGCTCGGCGTAGCGCCACGACGGGCCGGCCGTGCCGGTGCACACGAGATCGCCCGGCTTGGGCGCGTATTCGTTGGGTGCGTAGAGCCGGAAGCCGCCATAGCCGGCGCGCTGATGGTCGTAGAGCGCGGCGAGATAGGCGCCGTGCCGGCCGGCCGGCGGGAAGTCGCGTTGGCTCACGCCGGAATTGCGCATCACCCAGGAGATGAAGGCGCCCGACCACGGCCGGCTGGTGGTATGGCCGTTCCATTCGGGATGGCCGCAGCTTCCCCAGTAGTCACCGACGCGGCTCGAGAGCGGCTCATGGTGCTCGTTGACGCCGGTGCGGTTGACATAGCCGTTGGCGCTGCCGCCATAGACGACGGTCGAGCGGCCGAAGCGCATCCATTCCTGCCACGCGACCAAGGCGGTGCGATTGCTGGGCGGACGTTCCGTGTATCCGCCTGAGCCGCGATTGCCGCTGCTTGCGCAGCCGACCAAGGTGAGTGCCAGCAGGAGGATGATCGGCAGCCGTAGACCGATCGCATGGGAGGAGAAGCGAGAGGGCGGCTGCCGACAAACACGAACCACGACGGAGGGGGTGTCGAAATTCATGTATAACTTGCAGTTCGAACGATAAACGCTTGTTATTATTGAGCGAACTTCTAGCACGAAGACCGAACAATGTCACCTACTCCTGCGCTCGATCTTGTGCATGACGTGGAAGGCCGGGCGTTCCGCGCCTGGCCCGCGCTGGAGACGCGACCTGTCGGCGGCTGGATTCAGCGTCTGTCAGGCGGCTACACAAAAAGAGCCAATTCGATCAATGCTTTGGATATCGAACCCGCATTTGCAGTCGATCTGATCCCGACTTTGGAGGCGCCCTACCACGAACGCGGACTGCCGCCGGTATGGCGGCTCTCGCCGCTGGCGCCGGCCGCCGCCGACGCCGCCCTGGCGGCCAAGGGCTATCGCCGGATCGACGAGACCTTCGTGCAGCGGGTGCCGCTCGCGGGCCGCGGCTTCGCCCTCGACCCAGAGGTGACGATCGCCGCCGCGCCCTCCACGGCCTGGCTCGACGGCTTCGCGAGCTTGAGCCCGGTAGCGCCGCAGCATCGCGACGCAATGACGAAGATGCTGGCTATGATCGCCGCGCCTGTCGGCTTCCTGAGCGTGGCGGACAAAGGAGCGCTCGTCGCCTTCGCGCTCGGCGTCGTCGACGGCGATCATGTCGGCATCTTCGACGTGCTGGTGGCGCCGTCGGCGCGGCGCCGCGGGCTGGCACGGCGACTGACGGAAAGCCTCTGCGCCTGGGGCACGCAGCACGGTGCGCGCTTCGCCTATCTGCAGGTCGTGGCAACGAACGCGGCGGCGCTGCCGTTGTATGCGCGGCTCGGCTTCGAGACCGTCTACTCCTACGCCTATCGTGTGCCATAGTCGGTGACGGGAGGGACAAGAGAATGGCGCAGCATGTCTGGGAGAAAAGCTATCCCGCCGGCGTGAAGTGGGAGCTCGAGGTTCCCGGGAAGACGCTGCAGCAGATCTTCGAAGAGAGCTGCGTTAAGTACGCCGACCGTCCCTACACCGACTTCCTCGACAAGGTGATGACGTTCGGCGACTACAAGGACGCGACCGACCGCGCCGCCGCGGGCTTCCAGAAGCTGGGCGTCAGGCCCGGCGTCAATGTCGGTCTCTATCTGCCCAACACGCCGCACTACATCATCGCCTTCTTCGGCGTGCTGAAGGCGGGCGGCCGGGTGGTGAACTATTCGCCGCTCGATGCCGCGCGCGAGCTCGAGTTCAAGATCGGCGACAGCGAGACCGACATCCTGGTGACGCTGGACGTCGCCGCTCTCTATCCCAAGATGGCGGCGATGAAGGGCAAGACGCGGCTCAGGAAGCTGATCGTCGGCTCGATCGCCGACTACCTGCCGTGGCCCAAGAACTGGCTCTACCCGATCGCCAAGAAGAAGGAAATCAGCACCTGGCCGCGTGACGACTGGCACCTCTCGTTCAAGGACCTGCTCGCCAACGACGGCAAGTACACCTCTTATCCGGCGCCACAGGATCTGTGGGACGAGGTCGCGGTGCTGCAATATACCGGCGGCACGACCGGCCTGCCCAAGGCCGCGATGCTGACGCACGGCTCGATCGTCTCGGCGATGGCGCAGGGCCAGGCCTGGACACTGCCCTACACGACGCCCGGCAGCGAGAAGGTCGTGTGCGTGCTGCCGCTGTTCCACATCTACGCGCTCACCGCGATCATGTTGAACTCGATGAACATGGGCAATCAGCTGATCCTCTATCCGCGGCCCGACATCGACCTCATCGTCAAGGATCTCGCCACCAAGAAGCCGACCTTCCTGCCCGGTGTGCCGACGCTCTACACCGCGATCAACAAGCATCCCAAGGCGCAGACGCTCGATCTGCGCTCGCTCAAGATCTGCATGTCGGGCGGCGCGCCGCTGCCGGTCGAGGTGCAGCAGGCGTTCGAGAAGCTGACCGGCGCGACCTTGATCGAGGGCTACGGCCTCACCGAGACCTCGCCGACGGGCTCGATCTGCCCGGTCGACAAGGCCTCGCGCCGGCGCGGCTCGTGCGGCGTGCCGATCGTCGGCACGATCATCGAGATCCGCGACATGAGCGATCCCGACAAGGTGCTGCCGCCGGGCAAGGACAATGTCGGCGAAGTCTGCATCATCGGCCCGCAGATCATGAAGGGCTACTGGAAGAAGCCCGAGGAGACCGACAAGGTGCTGTTCCGCCACCCGTCGAGCAACTGGAAGGGCCTGCGCACCGGCGATATGGGCTACATGGACGAGGATGGCTGGCTGTTCCTGGTCGACCGCTCGAAGGACCTGATCATCAGCTCGGGCTACAACGTCTACCCGCGAGTGATCGAAGAGGCGATCTACGAGCATCCCGCGGTCGACGAGTGCATCGTCATCGGCATCGCTCATCCGCACCGCCACGAGGCGCCCAAGGCCTTCGTCAAGCTGAAGCCCGGCGCACACCTCACCTTCGAGGAGCTGCTGCGGCATCTCGACGGCAAGGTCGGCAAGCACGAGATGCCGGTGGCGATGGAGATCCGCGCCGAGCTGCCCAAGACGCCGGTCGGCAAGCTGTCGAAGAAGGAATTGAAGGAAGAGGAGCGCGCCAAGGCAACAGCGAAGGCTGCCTGATGATCAGGCGTGCGTTCATCCTCGGCGGCGCGCTGGCAGTCTCGGGCTGCTTCGACCGGCCGTACTACGAGGAGAATGCGCAGCAGAAGAAGTTCATCGAGGACCTGCAGACCATCGCCAGGCCGGCGCTCGAGTCGAACAATCCGCTGAAGATCGAGGACGCGGCGCGCAAGAGCCTGTCGCGGGCAGCCGAGGTCGGCGCCTTCGCCGACTGGCAGGGCATCCTGCGGACGATCGAGGGCAACGCCCAGGACGTCGCGATCACGATTGAAGTCGGCCCGCAAGTTTCGCTCTACGCATTCAACGACTGGACCTTGGCCCTCGCCGGCAGCATTGCAGATATGCTGTCCACACGATCGCGAGAGACGCCGCCGCCGGGCCTTTCCGACGCCGCCATCGCGGCGCTAAAAACCTTCCGGCTGGGCGAGCGGGTGACCTTGGCCGGAAAGACGGGGGCGATCGCCGGCTCGGGCCTGTTCGATCTCTCCCGCCTGTTCGGCAAGAGCGACGCCGACAATCGCCAGTTTTTGCAGACGCCGCGCTTCGTGGCGCGGATCGAGGCACTCGCTGCTTCGAAGAAGAGCTAGAGAGGACCTCGCGTGCCGTCTTTCAATTACGACTTTCCCTACGCTTCCAAGAAGCTGCCGATCTTTGCCGAGAACATCGTTGCCTCCTCGCAGCATCTGGCGGCGACGGCCGGCCTGCGCATGCTGGCCAAGGGCGGCAACGCCGTCGATGCCGCGATCGCTTCGGCGATCGCCATCACCATCGTCGAGCCGACGATGAACGGCATCGGCGCCGACGCCTTCTGCATCCTGTGGGACGGCAGCAAGCTCGTCGGCCTCAACGCGTCGGGCCATTCGCCGGCGCTGATGACGCCCGACCAGTACAAGGGCATGGAGAAGATGCCGTCGACCGGCTGGGGCACGGTGAGCGTGCCGGGCGCGGTGTCGCTGTGGGCGACCTTGCATGCGCGCTACGGCAAGCTGCCCTTCGCCGACCTGTTCGAGCCGGCGATCAAATATGCCCATGACGGCTTCCGCGTCTCCTACATGGTGGCGCGCCAGTGGGACCGCGCCGTCGACCGCCTGCGCGGCCAGCAGGATTGGGTGCGCGACTTCATGCCCGGCGGCCGCACGCCCAAGGCGGGCGAAGTGTGGAAGTTCCCCGACCAGGCCAGGACGCTCGAGAAGATCGCCGAGTCGAAGGGCGAGTCGTTCTATCGCGGCGAGCTCGCCGACGCGATGGACAGCCACGCCCGCGCCACCGGCGGTGCGCTGCGGCGCAACGATCTCGAAGCGCACCAGGCTGACTGGGTCGATCCGATCGGCATCACCTATCGCGGCACCACCCTGCACGAGATCCCGCCGTCCGGTCAGGGCATCGCCGCCTGCATGGCCCTCGGCATCCTCGAGAATTTCGATCTGAACGGCCACGACTGCGACGGGCCGGACGTGGCGCACCTGCGCATCGAGGCGATGAAGCTCGCCTTCGCCGACATCTGGCGCTACGTCGCCGACCCCCGCCACATGGAGGTCACACCGGCGCAGATGCTCGACAAGCAGTACCTGAAGAGCCGCGCCAAGCTGATCGATCCTAGGAAGGCGCAGGAGTTCGGGCCGGGCGTGCCGAAGGACGGCGGCACGATCTATCTCGGCACCGCCGACGCCTCGGGCATGATGGTGTCGCTGATCCAGTCGAACTACACCGGCTTCGGCTCGGGCATCGTCGTGCCGGGCACCGGCATTGCGCTACAGAATCGCGCCAGCGGCTTCGTGACCACCAAGGGCCACCCCAACGAGGTCGGCCCCAAGAAGCGGCCGTTCCACACCATCATCCCGGCCTTCATCACCAAGGACGGCAAGCCAGTCGCGACGTTCGGTCTGATGGGCGGCGCCATGCAGCCGCAGGGCCACATGCAGGTGTTCTCGCGCATCGTCGATTACGGCCAGAACCCGCAGGCGGCGATCGACGGGCCGCGCTGGCGCTTCCACGAGCTCGACAAGACGGTGTGGCTCGAGGACCACATGCCGGCCGACACCGCCAATGGGCTCGAGGCCAGGGGCCACAAGGTGACTCGCACCAAGTGGCCGAGCTTCGATTTCGGCTCGAGCCAGATCATCTGGCGCTACCCCGAAGGCGGCGCCTATCTCGGCGCCTCGGAAAGCCGGCGCGACGGCGCAGCCGTTGGCTTCTGAAGTCACGATCGATGGCGGCCGTTTCCTGATCAACGGCACGCCGACCTACGCCGGCCGCAGCTGGAAGGGCCATCGCATCGAAGGCATGCTGATGAACAGCCGCATGGCCAACGCGATCGCCGACGATGACAATCCTGAGACGCGCGGCGCCTGGGCGTATGCCGACGGTCCGTGGGATGCCGAACGCAGCACGCGCGAATTCATCGCCGCACTTCCTTCCTATCGGTCGCATGGCCTGCTCGCGGTCTGCCTCAACCTGTCGGGCGGCAGCCCGCAGGGCTATTCGTGGAACCAGCCGTGGAAGATCTGCGGCTTCAACAGCGACGGCACGATCAAGCCCGCCTGGGCGGTGCGGCTCGAGAAGGTGATCCGGGCCACCGATCAGCAGGGCATGGTGGTGATCCTGGGCCTGTTCTACGGCAAGCAGAGCGGCACCTTCAAAGACGAGGCCGCCGTGAAGGCGGCGGTCGCCAACACGGTCGACTGGCTATTGCAGAGGAACGCGACCAACGTGCTGCTGGAGATCGGCAACGAGGTCGATCTGGAGAACGTCTGGGCGCACGACATCATCGACGCCAGGCGATGCCATGAGCTGATCGAGCTGGCGCAGGCGCGGAGCCACAAGAAGATCCTGACCAGCACCAGCCTGATCGGCATGGACGCGCCGCCCGCGCCGATCGTGGCGGCGGCCGACTTCCTGTTGCCGCATGGCAACCGCGTCCACGGGCCGGATGGGCCTTTCCAGCCCGCGCCGCACGGCATCCGCCTGCAGGTCGCGCAGTGGCGCGCCTCGTCCGCCTATCGCGGCCAGCCGATCGTCTACAACGAGGACGATCACTGGGAGTTTGACAAGCCGGACAACCATTTCGTCGCCGCCGTCGAATCGGGCGCGAGCTGGGGCTATTTCGACTACCGCATGAGCCGCGAGCGCTTCGAGGACGGCTTCCAGTCGCTGCCGGTCGACTGGACCATTTCCTCGAAGCGCAAGCGCGCCTTCTTCGCTCTTCTGAAGGAGATCACCGGCGGCTAATCACTTCCCGCAATAGGCCTCGATGCGGTAACCGTCGGGGTCGACCACGAAGGCGGCGTAGTACTTCGGGCTGTAGTCGGCGCGCACGCCGGGCTTGCCGTTGTCCTTGCCGCCGTACTTGAGCGCGGCGGCATGGAAGGCGTCGACGCCGGCGCGGTCCTTGGCGACGAAGCAGAAATGGAGGCCCGACTCCAGGTCGGGCTTCACCGGGCTCTTGCTCTTCAGCAGCCAGAGGAAGGAGCCTTTCTCGCCGTAGCCCAGCGTACTGTCGCCGTCGGATTGGCGGGTGTAGCCCAGCGGCTGCAGCACCGCGTCGTAGAACTTGCCGGCTCGCTTGATGTCGCTGACGCCGATCGAGACATGGTCGATCATGTTGTCTCCTGTATAACTGATTAACTGGTTATATGGTTATAAAGCGAAAGATGCCCTTGTCAACCGCTTATCGGGTTATCATTTGAGGCCATGATCCGCCCCGACCTGTGCCTCGACTTCGCCAACACGCGCTATTGGCGCGGCCAGGCGACGCCGACCGAGACGCTGAACGCGCCGGGCGACCTCGCGGCTTGGGCGAAGGCTGCCAAGCCGCCGGCAGCCAAGGAGTTCGAGCAGGCGCTGGCGCTGCGCGAGACGCTCTACCGGCTGTTCGACGCGCAGGCGCAGGGCAAGCCCGCGCCACCGCGCGATCTCGAGACGCTGAACCAGGCTTTGGCGAAGGCCCCCGCCCGCACCACGTTGAAGCGCGGCAAGGAGGGCTACGTCTGGGATGTCGATACGCGCGCCGGCACGGCGCTCGCCTTGCTGGCGCCCGTGTTGTGGTCTGCGGGAGACCTTCTGGCCGGGCCGCGGCTGGACAGGGTGCGCAAATGCGCCAACCCGGAATGCGGCTGGCTGTTCCTCGACGACAGCCGCGCCGGCAAGCGGCGCTGGTGCTCGATGTCGGCCTGCGGCAACCGCGCCAAGGCCCGGCGGCATTATCACAAGAGCAAGGAAGAGGAAGAAGCAGACTGATCCGCCAGGCCGTCCAGGGACTCGCCGGCATGTTCGCCGCCATGGCGGTGCTGTTGTTCGCCATCCACTGGACGTTCGACTGGTGGCAGGCGTGGGCATTCCTCGCCGTCTATTTCGCCTGCTCGATCGCCATCTCGCTGTGGCTCGCCTCGGCCGATCCGGAACTGATGCAGCGCCGCATGCGCGGCGGGCCGCTGGCCGAGAAGGAGCCGGTGCAACGGCTGATCATGCTGATCGCCTCGGCGGGCTTCGCCGGCCTCATCATCGTGCCCGCGCTCGACCGCCGCTTCGGCTGGTCGCATCTTTCGATGGCCGAAAGCCTGTTCGGTGACCTTTTGTTGGCGCTAGGCTGGCTCGGGATCTTCGTGGTGTTCCGCGAGAACAGCTATAGCTCGGCGACCATCGAGCTCGCGCCGGACCAGAAGGTCATCTCGAGCGGGCCCTATGCCTTCGTGCGCCACCCGATGTACGTCGCCGCCCTCGTCATGCTGGCCGGCATCCCGATCGCTTTAGGCTCCTGGTGGGGCCTGCTGGCGCTCGCCGCGATATTTCCGGCGCTGGTATGGCGCATCATCGACGAGGAGCGCTTCTTGTCACGCAACCTCGCGGGCTACGCCGCCTACAAAGAAAAAGTGCGGCATCGCCTGATACCGCACCTTTGGTAGTCCGAGCGGGCGAACGCGCTTAGCGAAGGATGCTCTGCAGCTTCATGGCGACGCCCATGTCCCCTTCGATCTTGAGCTTGCCGGTCATGAACGCGGTCATGCCGTCGAGCTTGCCGTTGATCATGTCGTCGAAATCGCTGAACGCCATCTTGAGCGTGCAGTCGGCCGCCTTGTCGTCGTTGCTGACGGACGGCGGATTGGCGTTGCCGTCGATATAGACCACGCCCTGATCGGTGGCGAACTTCACGGTGTTGCCGAAGGACGACTTCTTCGCCGCGCCTTCCTTCATTTTGGCGGTGATTTCCTGCAAGGTCATGGCGAGCTAGCTCCCTCCAGCGGATGACGTCCGGAGGGCTTACTTGACCTTTACGTAAACGTCAAATAAGGCCGGATAAACGGCCGTTCATGACCGGAGGGGAAATGCCGTATCGCTCGGTCTTCAGGCCAGGGCTGTTCGAGGGCCAGACCATCGTGGTGACCGGCGGCGGCAGCGGCATCGGCCGCTGCACCGCGCACGAGATCGCCGCCCTTGGTGCCCACGTGGTCATTACCGGCCGCAAGGCCGAGAAGCTGGCAGCGGTGAAGAGCGAGATCGAGGCGTCGGGCGGCTCTTGCGAGACGCACGCCTTCGACATCCGCGAGGAAGCGCAGGTCAAAGACGCAGTCGCCGCGATCGTGGCCAAGGACAAGCGCATCCATGGGCTGTTCAACAACGCCGGCGGCCAGTTCCCCTCGCCCGCGGCATCGATGAGCGCCAAGGGTTTCGACGTCGTGGTGCGCAACAACCTGACCGGCGGCTTCATCGTCAGCCGGGAGGTGTTCAACCAGTCGATGGAGAAGCACGGCGGCTCGATCGTGAACATGGCCGCCGACATGAGGAACGGCTTTCCCAACATGGCGCACACCGGTGCGGCGCGCGCCGGCATGGTCAACCTCACCATGACGCTTGCGCATGAATGGGCCTACGCGGCGGTGCGCGTGAACGCCGTGTCGCCGGGCTGGATCGCCTCGTCCGGCATGGACACCTATCAAGGCGAGTTCAAGGAGCAGATTCCCACGCTCAAGAACTACTGCCCAATGGGCCGGCTCGGCACCGAAAGCGAAGTCTCGGCTGTGGTCTGCTTCCTGTTGAGCGACGCCGCCGCCTACATCACCGGCACCGAAGTCCGGATCGACGGCGGCGTGCCGCTCGGCAACCGCTCGATGGAGCTGCGCCGCGCCGAACGACTGGCGCCGTTCAACGGCTTCCATCTCGCCGTGACGCCGAAAGTGCTGGGCGGCTGAATCATGCCGATCCTCGAGAGCCAGATCGACGTCGACAGCGGCGAGTTCAAGAAGAACCGCGAGCGCATGCTGGCGTCGATCGAGGAATTCCGCGCCGCCGAGGCGAGCGTGCAGGCGATGGCCGAGAAGCAGCGTGAGCGCTTCAGGAAGCGCAAGCAGCTCATGCCGCGCGAGCGCATCGCCCTTCTTCTCGACCGGGGCGCGCCCTTTCTCGAGCTGATGCCTTTGGCCGGCTACCGCATGCACGACGACAAGGACGGCACGAGCGCCGGCGGCGGCTCGGTCGCGGGCATCGGCTATGTCGAGGGCGTGCGCTGCATGGTCACGGCGTCGAACTCCGCCATCAAGGGCGGCACCGTCGCTCCATCCGGCCAGCGCAAGGGCCAGCGCGTGCAGCAGATCGTGCTGGAGAACAAGCTGCCGGTCGTGAACCTCGTCGAGTCAGGAGGCGCCAACCTTCTTTATCAAGCCGAGATCTTTGTGCCCGGCGGCCGCGGCTTCGCCAATCAGGCGCGCATGTCGGCGAAGGGCATCCCGCAGGTGACCGTTGTGCACGGTTCCTCGACAGCGGGCGGCGCATACCTTCCCGGCCTCAGCGACTACGTCATCATGGTGCGCAATCAGGCCAAGGTGTTCCTCGCCGGTCCACCGCTCTTGAAAGCGGCGACAGGTGAAATAGCGACCGACGAGGAGCTGGGTGGTGCCGAGATGCATGCCACCGTCTCAGGCGTCGCCGAATGGATGGCGGAGAACGATGCCGACGGGCTGCGCATGGCGCGCGAGGTCATCGCCAAGTGGCACTGGAACGACAAGCTGCCGCCGAAAACCTTGAAGCCTTTCAAGGAACCGCTCTACTCGATCGACGAGCTGTGCGGTGTCGTCCCGCCTTCGCACCAGGATCCGTACGACGTGCGCGAGGTGATCGCGCGCCTGGTCGACGGATCCGACTTCCTCGAGTTCAAGGGCCTGTACGACCAGCAGACGATCTGCGGCTGGGCCGAGATCGAGGGCGAGCCCATTGGCATCATCGGCAACAACGGCCCGATCACCACCAAGGGATCTGTGAAGGCGGCGCAGTTCATCCAGCTCTGCTGCCAGCAGGGCACGCCGATCGTCTATCTGCAGAACACCACCGGTTACATGGTCGGCACCGAGGCCGAGCGCGGCGGCATCGTCAAGCACGGCTCCAAGATGATCCAGGCGGTGGCCAACGCCACGGTCCCTCAGATCACCATCGTGATCGGCGGCAGCTTCGGCGCGGGCAACTATGGCATGTGCGGTCGGGCCTACGATCCGCGCTTCATCTTCTCGTGGCCCAACAGCCGCACCGCCGTGATGGGCGGCGAGCAGGCGGCCGGCGTCATGAAGACGGTGACCGAGCAGAAGTACCTGCGTGAGGGCAAGGAGCCACCCAGGGCCGAGATCGACAAGATGTTCCAGTCGATTATCGATCAGTTCGACCGCGAGTCGACGGCGCTCTATGCGACGGCGCATCTCTGGGACGATGGCATCATCGATCCGCGCGACACGCGCAAGGTGCTGGCCTTCACGCTGTCGATCGCGCGCGAATCGATTGTCCGGCCGCTCAATCCCATCACGTTCGGCGTCGCGAGGATGTAGTCGAATGAAGTTCACGCCCGAGCACGCGGCGCTGCGCCAGACCTGGAAGACGCTGATCGACCGCGAGATCAATCCGCATGTCGACGAGTGGGAAAAGTCCGGCCAGTTCCCCGCCCACGAGCTGTTCAAGAAAATGGGTAGTGCCGGCCTGCTGGGCGTCGACAAGCCCGTGCAGTTCGGCGGCTCGGGCCTCGACTTCTCCTACGCCATGGTGTGTTCGGAATCGCTGGGCTGGGTGAATGGCGGATCGGTGCCGATGGCGACGGGCGTGCAGATCTCGATGGCGACCCCTGCGCTTGCGCGCTACGGCTCGGACGAGCTGCGCCAGGAATTCTTGGCGCCCTCGATCAGCGGCGACTTCGTCGCTTGCCTCGGTGTCTCCGAGACCGGCGCGGGGTCCGACGTTGCCTCGATCAAGACGACGGCGCGCCGGGTCGGCGGCGACTGGATCATCAACGGCGGCAAGATGTGGACGACCAACGGCGCCCAGGCCGACTGGATGTGTCTCCTTGCGAATACCGGGGACGGACAGGTCCACAAGAACAAGTCGCTGATCGTGGTGCCGATGAAGACCAAGGGCATCGAGATCGTGAAGAAGCTCAACAAGCTCGGCATGCGCGCCTCGGACACGGTGCAGACCTTCTTCGACGAGGTGAAGGTGCCGGTGCGCTACACGATCGGCCAGCCGGGCCAGGGCTTCACCTATCAGATGCAGCAATTCCAGGAAGAACGCTTGTGGGCCGGCGCCGGCACCCTGATGGGCTGCGACCGCATCATAAATGCCACCATCGACTACACGCGCGAGCGCAAGGTGTTCGGCAAGCCGCTGCTCGACAACCAGGTCATCCATTTCCGGCTGGCCGAGCTCAAGAGCGAGGTCGAGGCGCTGCGCTCCCTCGTCTATCGCGCCTGCGAGGACTACCTTGCCGGCAAGGACGTCACCATGCTCGCCTCGATGGCCAAGCTGAAGGCGGGCCGCTTGCGCCGCGAGGTGAGCGACGCGTGCCTGCAATATTGGGGCGGCGCGGGCTATCTGTGGGACAGTCCGGTGGCGCGCGCCTATCGCGACGGCCGACTGGGCTCGATCGGCGGCGGCGCCGACGAAGTGATGCTGCAGATCATCGCCAAGCTGCAAGGCAACATGCCGAGATTGGGGAACCGCTGATGCAGTTCACCCAGGAACACGACGAGATCCGCCGCACCCTGCGCGCGATCATCGAGCGGGACATCAATCCCCATGTCGACCAATGGGAGGAAGACGGCATCTTCCCCGCGCACGAAGTCTTCAAGAAGCTCGGGTCGGCCGGCCTGCTCGGCATCAACAAGCCGGCCGAATATGGCGGCATGGGTCTCGACTATTCCTACGCCATGGTGATGGCCGAGGAGCTGGGCCACATCACCTGCGGCTCGGTGCCGATGGCGATCGGCGTGCAAACCGACATGGCGACGCCGGCCCTCGCTCGCTACGGCTCGGACGAACTGCGCCGCGAGTTCCTGGCGCCATCGATTGCCGGCGACTTCGTGGCCTGCCTCGGCGTCTCTGAGGTGGGCGCCGGTTCCGACGTCGCCTCGCTCAAGACGACAGCTCGGCGCGTCGGTGGCGATTACGTCGTCAACGGCGGCAAGATGTGGACGACCAACGGCACGCAGGCCGACTGGATGTGCCTTCTGGCGAATACCGGAGACGGTCCCGTCCACAAGAACAAGTCGCTGATCTGCCTGCCGATGAAGACCAAGGGCGTGCAGGTGGTGAAGAAGCTCGACAAGCTGGGCATGCGCTCGTCCGACACCGCGCAGATCTTCTTCGACGAGGTGAAGGTGCCGGTTCGCAACCTGATCGGCCAGGAAGGCATGGGCTTCGTCTACCAGATGCAACAGTTCCAGGAGGAACGGCTGTGGGGCGCCATCTCGGCCGTGGTCGGCATGGAGCGGCTGATCGCCGAGACGGCGGACTACACGCGCGAGCGCAAGGTGTTCGGCCGGCCGTTGCTCGACAACCAGATCATCCATTTCAAGCTGGCGGAGCTCAGCACCGAGATCGAGCTCGTGCGCTCGCTCTGCTACCGCGCCTGCGAGGAATATCTCGACGGCCAGGACGTCACGATGCTGGCATCGATGGCCAAGCTCAAGGCCGGCCGCATGGTTCGCCTCGTCACCGACGGCTGCCTGCAATACTGGGGCGGCGCGGGTTATCTCTGGGAATCGCCCACCGCGCGCGCCTTCCGCGATTCGCGTCTCGCCTCGATCGGCGGCGGCGCTGACGAAGTCATGCTGCAGATCATTTCCAAGCTCATGGGTACCTTGCCGCGTCCGGAGAAGCATTGATGGGGGAGCCAATGCCGGAGTTCGCCTCAAAGTACGAGACGCTGTTGCTGCGCCGCGAACGCTCGCGGCTGCACGTCACGCTCAATCGCCCGCAGGTCAAGAACGCGCTCAATCCGGTGCTGATCGGCGAGTTGCGCACGGTGTTCACCAACCTGCGCCAGTGGCGCGACATCAAGACGGTGATCCTGCGCGGCGCCGGCGGCACGTTCTGCGCCGGCGCCGACCTCAAGAACATGGAACAGAGCATGGGGGAGAAGGCCCGGCCCGGCGAGAAGGACCCGATCGCGGTCAACAACCGGGAATACGGCACCTTCCTCGAAATGGTGAACACCACGCCGCAGGTCGTCGTCGCCGCGGTCGAGGGCTACGCGATAGCCGGCGGCTTTGGCCTGCTCTGCGTTTCCGACGTCGCGATCTGCACCGAAGACGCGGGCTTTGCCATGAGCGAGACCGCGCTCGGCATCGTGCCGGCCCAGATCGCACCGTTCGTTGCCGCCCGCATCGGCGTGCCCAACACGCGTCACCTCGCCCTGACGGCTGCCCGCTTCAAGGGACCGGAGGCACTGAGACTCGGCATCGTGCATCACTTGGTCAAGGACTCGGCCGCGCTCGATGCCAAGCTCGAGGAGGTGCTGAAGCAGATCGACCGCTGTGCGCCGCTCGCCAATGCGCTCACCAAGGCGGTGGTGCAGAAGGTCGGCACGGAGCCGCTGTCTTCGGTGCTCGATTTCGCCGCCGACAAGTTCGCCGAGGCGCGCCGCAGTCCCGAGGCCGCCGAGGGCCTGCGCGCCTTCGCCGAGAAGCGGCCGCCGAAATGGGCGGTGTAATGGCTTTCTCGAAGCTACTGGTCGCAAATCGCGGCGAGATTGCGTTGCGCGTCATGCGCACGGCGAACGAGATGGGCTATCGCACTGTCGCCGTCTATTCCGACGCCGACCAGGACGCGCCGCATGTCGCTTTCGCCGACGAGGCCGTCCGCATCGGGCCGCCCCCCGTGGGCGAAAGCTATCTCAGCATCGCCAATATCCTAGAAGCCGCGCGCAAGACCGGTGCCGACGCCGTGCATCCCGGCTATGGCTTCTTGTCGGAGAATGCCACCTTCGCCGAAGCGTGCGAGATAGCCGGACTCGTCTTCATCGGTCCGCCCGCCACGGCGATCGCCGCCATGGGCAACAAGGCCGCTGCCAAGCGGCGCATGATCGAGGCCGGCGTGCCGTGCGTGCCGGGTTATCAGGGCGACGACCAGAACGACGACAATCTTGCAAAGGAAGCGCGCAAGATCGGCCTGCCGGTGATGGTGAAGGCTGCGGCCGGCGGCGGCGGACGCGGCATGCGGCTGGTCACGTCCGATGGAGATTTGCTCGACGCCATCCGAAACGCGCGTGGCGAGGCCGAGAGCGCCTTCGGCTCGGGCGAGCTGATCCTCGAGAAGGCCGTGGTCGATGCCCGTCATGTCGAGATCCAGGTCTTCGCCGACAGCCACGGCAATGTGATCCATCTCGGCGAGCGCGACTGTTCGGTGCAACGCCGCCACCAGAAGGTGGTCGAGGAAGCGCCCTCGCCCGCCGTCACCGCCGACCTGCGTGCCCGCATGGGCGCGGCGGCGATCGCCGCCGCCGCGGCCATCGGCTATCGCGGCGCCGGCACGGTCGAGTTCCTGCTCAGCGCCGATGGCACGTTCTACTTCCTCGAGATGAACACCCGCCTGCAGGTCGAACATCCGGTGACCGAGGAGATCACCGGCCTCGATCTCGTCGAATGGCAATTGCGCGTGGCACGCGGCGAGAAGCTGCCGCTGACGCAGAGCCAGGTGAAGCTCGACGGCCATGCCATCGAGGTCCGGCTCTACGCCGAGGATCCCTATGACAACTTCCTGCCCCAGTCCGGCAAGGTCGACGTCTGGTCGCCGGCCGGCATCGCCGGCCTGCGCTACGACAGCGGCGTGATGGACGGTTCGATGATCTCGCCGTTCTACGATCCGATGATCGCCAAGGTGATCGCGCACGGCGCCACGCGCGAGGAGGCGCGGCAACGACTGTTCGAAGGCCTCCGCAGCACCGCCGTGCTCGGCCCGATTACCAATCGGCATTTTCTGATCCGCGTGCTCGAGCATCCCGAGTTCGCCGCCGGACAGGCGACGACGGCTTTTCTCTCCAGGCATGAATTTCCCGCGCCCGAGATCGGCGAACTGCACTGGCAGCTCGCGGCGCAACTGCTGTGGGAAGAATCGGCATCGCATTATCCGGCGCCGCTGCGCGGCTGGCGCAACTCCAATCCTGAGCCGACACCGATCCGGCTGGCGGTCGGCGACAGCGAGCGAATGGTCCACGTATCGAGCGGGCCGCGCGAGGACGCGCCCTTCTTCATCGACGGCAACGACATCGCGGTCGATCTCGATGGCCTCGCCGTGCGCTTCACCGACAGGACCTATGCGCCGCCCGCGCCCGCCGCCGCCGGCAGCGACGGCAAGCTGCGTGCGCCGATGGATGGCCGCATCGTCGCCATCAAGGTGGCGGCCGGCGACAAGGTCGTGCGCGGCCAGACGCTGGTCGTGCTCGAGGCGATGAAGATCCAGCACCAGATCAAGGCGGGCCTCGATGCGCGCGTCGAGGCGATCGCCGTGCAGGAAGGCCAGCAGGTCGCCAACCGCACCGTGCTAGTGACGTTGGCCGCGGCGGCCGCCGCAGACTGATGGCGCTCAACCTCGAAACCCGGATCACCTCGCGGCCGCCCACCGTGGCGCCACGCGTGGTCGAGGTCGATCTCTGCGTGCTGGGCGCGGGTGTGGCCGGCGTCTCGGCCGCGATCGAAGCGGCGCGTCTCGGCCGCAAGGTTGTGCTGTGCGACGCTGCGCCCAGCCTCGGCGGCCAGGCGGTCGGCTCCATCATCGGGTCGTTCTGCGGCATGTTCTCGAACGGGCCCAAGCCCTATCTCGTGACTCGCGGCATCGCGGCCGAGATCCTCGACCATCTCGAGGAACGCAAGGCCGTCGACTACCTGCACGGCCGGCGTCGCACGACCATCGCGCTCTATGACGAAACGGTATTGTCGCGCTGGATCGAGACCGCCGTCGACGCGGCCGGTGTGATCGCGCTCACGGGCGCGCTGCTGACCGGCGTTGTGCGCGACGGCGGACGCCTGCGCAGCGTGCTCTTTCAGACACGTTATGGCCTCGTTGAGGTGCGCGCCGAGGGCTTTGTCGATGCCTCGGGCGATGCAGCGCTCGTCTGGGCGGCGGGCTTTCCCTGCCGCGAGCCGGCCGAGCCGGTGTTCGGCACCCAGATGACCATCCTCGATGGCGTCGAGGAGAAAGCGCTCGCCGCCATCGACCGCGACGAGCTGAAGGGCCGGCTGGCCGACCAGGCGGCCAGGCGCGGCCTGCGCCGGCACGATGGTTTCGTCTTCGCCAAGCCGGGCCGCCGGCGCTGCCTTGTCAACATGACGCACATGCCGACGCCGCTCGATCCGCTCGAAGCCTCGCGCATGGCACTCGACGGCCGCGACCAGGTCGACCGGCTGCTGGCGTTCCTCAAGGAGAATTATCCCAAGGCGTTCGCCAGGGCCGGCGTGCGAGTCTACGGCATGCCGGGCATCCGCATGACGCGCTGGATCAAGGGCCGGCACCACATGGTGGCCGACGAAGTGAGGCACGGCGTGCGCTATGCCGATGCGATCGCACGCTGCACCTGGCCGATCGAGCTGCACAACCGGGCCGACGACGTGCATTGGGAGGAATTCGGCGATGACCACATGCACTACGTGCCGCTCGGCGCGATGATCCCCGAAGGCGCCGACAATCTGCTCGCCGCCGGCCGATGCATCGACGGCGATCCGGCGGCGCTTTCCAGCGTGCGCGTAATGGGCCCGTGCATTGCCACCGGCGCGGCGGCCGCCCACGCGCTCGATCTCGCGGGCTCGGGCTCGGTCAGCCAGATCGATATCAAGTCGCTGCAGGCACGGCTTTACGACAATCTGGAACGGTGCGATTAATTTTCCTGTTGGGGAGGAAGATTAAGATGCTTCGCAGAACCGTTCTGGCTTCGCTTGCCGCGAGCGCCGCGCCGGCCGTCGTTGGCTCCGTCCGTGCCGATACCTATCCCTCGCGGCCGATCACCATGATCGTGCCCTTCGCTGCGGGCGGGCCGACCGATCTGATGGCACGCATCTTCGGCGAGCGCATGGGCAAGGAACTCGGCCAGCAATTCATCATCGACAATACGACGGGCGCCGCAGGCTCGATCGCCACCGGCAAGGCGGTGCGCGCGGCACCGGACGGCTACACCATCCAGATCGGCCATGTCGGCACCAACGTCGCCAACGGCACGATCTACAAGAACCTCAACTACAGCCTGCTAACCGACCTGACGCCGATCGCGCGGCTGCCGCAGAACCCCAGCTTGATCGTCAGCTCCAACCAGGTCGAGGCCAAGGACCTCAAAGAGCTGGTGGCCTGGCTCAAGGCGAAGGACGGCCAGGTGCCCGGCGGCACGGCCGGCATCGGCTCGGCCTCTCATCTCGGCGCCCTCGCCTTCTTCGCCGCGACCGGCGCCAAATACCAGCTCATCCCCTACCGCGGCACGGGACCGGCCATGCAGGACCTCATCGCCAACCAGATCCAGGTCATGGTCGACCAGTCGTCGAATTCGCTGCCGCAGGCGCGCGCCGGCAAGATCAGGGCGTACGCCATCACCGCCAAGACGCGCAGTCCGGCCGCGCCGGAAATCCCGACGGCGGCAGAGGCGGGTTTCCCGATGGAGATTTCGATCTGGCACGGTCTGTGGGCGCCCAAGGGAACGCCGGCCGAGATCATCGCCAGGCTGAACGCAGCGGCGATCGCAACCGTCCAGGACCCGACGATCCGACAGCGCCTGCAGGATCTCGGCCAGGACTTGCCGACACCTGCCGAGATGGCGCCGGCGACCTTCGCCGCCTTCCACAAGGAAGAGTACGAGCGCTGGGAGAAGATCCTGGTCGCGGCCAACGTGAAAATCGAATAGCTACGCGAAAGCGGGCGGTACCGGACAGGGCGGCAGCAGCTTCTCCAGCACCTTGGCGACGGCGAGAAGCTTCGCCTCGCCCCAGCGCTTGCCGATGAGTTGCAGGCCGATCGGCAGGCCCTCCTTCGAGAAGCCGCAGGGCAGGACGATCGCCGGCTGACCGGTCAGGTTAGCGAGGAAGTTGTACGACGTTCCGGCGAAGAAATAAGGATAGGGCCGGCCGTCGACCATCAGCGGCTCGCTCTGCTTCTGCCGGATGAAGGCGGCATCGGGCATCACCGGCATCAGCCACGCGTCGAAGGTGTCGAGGAAGCTCTCGCAGCGCCGCAGCAGCTGGTCGCGCCGGTCGAGCACGGCGAAATATTCGGCCATGTCGAGTCGCGCGGCGCGGCCGGCCGAGCGTGCCGACGGATCGCTCGAACTCACCATCGGAAAGAAGCGCTCGCGCTCGCTCAAGGGCTGCAGCGCGCGGATCAGGTAGTTGAACAGATCGGCCCAATCGTCCCACGCCTTTTGCCAATCGAGGCCTTCCGGCTCGGCGCGCTTCACCTTGGCGCCGGCCTTTGCGAGCAGCTTCGCCGTCGCCGCTACGACCTTCGCCGTGTCGCTCGAGACCTGCACCAGCGGATTGCTGTCGATGAAGGCGATGCGCAGCCCCTTGGCCGAGAGCTTGGGGGTCGGGCTGATCGGCACCGGCGCGCCTTCGGCTTCATGACCGTCGGGACCGGCGATGACGCGCAGCGCCGCTTCAA
>DASRFX010000030.1:0-2325 GCA_035651335.1 Reyranella sp.
AAGTCCGAAACAACCGGCGAAGCGAAATCGGATGTCGCCGAAGCCTCGAAGCCCAATGGGGCCGCGCACGGGGCGAAGCCTGCCGAGGTGACGCTCGCGCCAGAAACCGGCGCGCAGCCGGTAGCTGCGGCCAAAGCCGAAGGCGACGACGCCAAACCTGAGCGCACCGCCAGCACGGAGGTGCAGACCGAAGAGAAGCCCGAGGCCAAGGTCGAAGCCAAGTCCGAGCCGAAGGTTGAAACGCCAAAGGCCGTCGAGGCGCCGGCGCCCGCGGAAGCGCCGAAGGCCGAGGTCAAGCCGGACAGCGTCAAGGCCGACGTCGCAAAGCCCGACGACACCAAGCCTGCCAGGAAAGACGATGCCCGCATCTCGCCGCCGGTCAAGGTGGTGAAGGAGTCGCCGCGGCGCACCGGCCAGATCGCGGTCTTCATCAGCGGCAAGGATTCCAAGCTTTATGTGCGGCAGAATTTCGCGCCGCTGTTCGAGGTGCCCGTGACGATCGCGGCGAGCGACCGGCCGCTGGGCACGCATGTGTTCACCGCCCAGGTCGACAAGGACGATTCCAACGTCCTGCATTGGTCCGTCGTGAACGTGCCGATGTCGCGCGGGGTGCGAGCTGAGGAAAAGCGTGAGCGCGTCGCCGCACGCGGCAAGCACAAGGGTGCGCCTCCGCCGCCGGTCGAGATCAAGCAGATCATCGTGGACAGCCCGGCCGAGGCGCTGGATCGCATCACGGTTCCGCCGGAGGCAATGGCACGCATCGCCGAGGCGCTGACCACCGGTGGCTCGATCATCGTGGCCGACCAGAGCATCAAGCAGGGCGAGACCGGCGAATACACCGACTTCATCCTGTCGCTGCGCTAGCGCCTCCCGAAGCCGGCGGCTAAAACCACCGCCGCCATGGACCAGGCCTCGCATTCTCCCGCGCGCTCCGACGCGCTTGCCCGGCTGACCTTTCTCGGCTGGCAGCGCAGCCTTGCCGCTGTGATCCTGGGGCTTGCCGTCTCGTTCCTGCTGTTCGGCTATTTTGTCGTCTATTGGCGCAATGCCGACATGGATTTCATGGTGGTCTACAGCGCGCTCGCCATGAACGCCGGCAAGCCGCAGCAATATCTCGACCATCCCGCCTACCTGACCATCCTGTCGGTGAAATCCTGGTTCGCGCTGCTGCATAGGCTCGGCCTGCTCGAGGCGTGGACGCTGCCGGCAATCCCGAAGGCCACCGACGCCGCTTCCTTCGACGCGGCGATGACGCAGGCCGTCCGCGCGGGGCGCGTGCTTTCCTTCGCCATCGCCATCGGCTGCATCGCGATTTTCGCCGCGCTGTCGCGGCTGATCGTTCGCGACTGGCGCGTCGCGCTGCTCGCCACTTTTGCCTTTGCGCTGTCCGGCGGGATCGCGGTGCATTTGCGCATCCTGCGCAGCGAGCTCGTCGCCGCCTGCCCCGTGATCTTCGCGCTGATGCTCTTGATCGCGGTCGGCCGCCGCGCCCATATCGCGAGGCCGCTTGCGCTGGCGCTGGCAGCCGCGCTCTGCACGCTCGGGCTCGAGAACAAGGTGCAGGCGATCCTGTTGATCGGCGCGCTTCCGGTTCTGATCCTGCCGTTCGGCGGCCCGCTGGGTGCCAGTGTCACGTTCTGGAGGGCGGGTGGCGCCTGGATCGCGGTTCTCATCGCCGCCATCGTCGCAACAGCCGCCTCGTGGATGGCCTGGCCGCTGATATCCGACGGTCTCGACCGCGCTCTGCTCGACGCCGCGCAATTTCATCCGTTGCTGTTCAACCGATACGGCATCTATCAGCTCGCGCTGCTCGTGCTGATCGCCGCCTGCATGATCGCCTATGCTGCGGTCTGGCGGATCAGCGCTGCCGAAACGCTGGCGTCGATGGCTGCGGTGATCGCCGGCGCCGCGCTGACGCTGCTGCTGCTCGACCTCGACACCAACTCCGCCAACGCCATCGCGGTGGTCAATCCGCTGGAAAAGATGCTGACCTTTGCCGACTCCAGCACGGCGAATGCCGCCGACAGTTCGAGCCCGCTGGCCGCGATCCTGTTGCTGCTGCAAGGGCTGGGGTCGGTGCTGGCGCGCTACAGCTTCGTGCTGCACACCTCCCCTCGCCCGACGGTGTTCCTGATCTGGCTGATCGTCCCCGGCATCGTCCTCGCGTGGCGGCGCGGCGAGCGGCAAGCCGCGCTGCAGGCGGCCATGCTGATGCTCGCGGCCCTTGCCATCGATACGCTGGGCGTCCGGCGCGGGTTGAAGGCGGAATATTTCATCTTCAGTGATCCCCTGATCATCATCGCAGGCGCGATCCTGCTCGACTGC
>DASRFX010000031.1:0-44211 GCA_035651335.1 Reyranella sp.
TACAATCCGCTGCTGCCGCGCGAGCACGCCCAGCGCGTGACGCTCGACAAGGAGCGCATTGCCCACTGGCTCAAGGTCGGCGCCCAGCCGTCGGACCGCGTGGCGCGCTTCCTGGCCGATGCCGAGATGATGAAGCCGCGCGAGCGTCGCGAGCAGCCGAAGAAGAGCGCGCCGCGCGCCAAGGCGCAGGAGCGCCTGAAGGCGGCGGCCGGCGGCGGTGGCGAGGCGGCGGCCGGCGCGGCCGAGGACAAGGCGGAGGCCGCAGCGTCCTGATGCCGTCGGGCCGCGTCCTGCTGGGCGTCGTCGCGGCGCCGCACGGTGTTCGCGGCCTGGTGCGCATCAAGAGTTACACCGAAGAGCCGATGGCGCTGGGATCGTACGGCCCGCTGTCGGACGAATCGGGGCGGAAGAAGTACCGGGTCGAGCCGCTGAGCGCCGCCAAGGGCGCGGTGCTCGCCCGGATCGAGGGCGTAGCCGATCGCACGGCGGCCGAGGCATTGCGGGGATTGCGGCTCTATGTGGAGCGCACCGCCTTGCCGGCGACGGGCGAGCGGGAGTGGTACGAGGCGGACCTCATCGGGCTCGCCGCAGTCGGACGGGACGGTCGGGATTGGGGCAAGGTCGTTGCCTTCCACGATTTCGGCGCCGGCTCGGTGATGGAAGTGTCGGGCGGATCGACGGGCGGCGTGATGTTGCCCTTCACCGACGAGGCCGTGCCCGAGATCGACGTCGCGGGCGGCAAGGTAACGGTCGATCCGCCGGCGGGATTGCTGGCGGGAGGCGCAGAGGAAGAGAAGGAGGCGGAGGGATAACGTGTGGCGCGCAAAGGCGCTGACGATCTTCCCGGAAATGTTTCCGGGCCCGCTGGGCGGCAGCCTGGCCGGTAAGGCATTGAAGGAAGGCGTCTGGTCGCTGGAAGCGTTCGGCATCAGGCGGTTCGCCAGGGATCGCCATGGCACGGTGGACGACGCTCCGTTCGGGGGTGGCGCCGGCATGGTGATGAAGCCCGACATCCTGTCGGCGGCGATCGAAGCGGTCGCCGAACCGGGGATGCCGAAGCTCCTGATGTCGCCGCGAGGCGCGCCGTTCGCTCAGGCGCGGGCGCGGGAGCTGGCCGGCGGGCCCGGCGTGCTGCTGGTGTGCGGACGGTTCGAGGGAATCGATGAACGGGTCATCGAGGCCCACGCGCTGGAGGAGGTTTCGGTCGGCGATTTCGTGCTCTCGGGCGGCGAGATCGCGGCCATGGCGGTGATGGATTGTTGCGTGCGGCTGCTGCCCGGCGTGATGGGCGCGGCCCGGTCGGGAGACGAGGAGAGTTTCGAGGACGGATTGTTGGAGTACCCGCACTACACGCGGCCCGCGACCTGGGCCGGCCCGGACGGAATCGAGCGGCGCGTGCCGGAGGTTCTGGTCTCGGGCCACCACGGCAAGGTCGCCGAGTGGCGCAGGAAGCAGCGGGAAGAGATCACGCGGCGGCGGCGGCCCGATCTGTGGGAACGCCGCGGGACCGCGAAGGCGAACGAAGAGAAGTGACGAAAGGAAGCAAGTGCGATGAACATTCTCGATACGCTGGCCAAGGCCCAGATGGACAAGGTGACGGCCGAGCGGCCGGTGCCGCGCTTCGAGCCGGGCGATACGCTCAAGGTGCACGTCAAGGTGCAGGAAGGCAACCGCGAGCGCATCCAGGTCTATGAAGGCCTCTGCATCGCGCGCAAGAACGATGGCGTGAACTCCTCGTTCACCGTGCGCAAGATCTCCTTCGGCGAGGGCGTCGAGCGCGTGTTCCCGCTCTACAGCCCGGGCATCTGGGAGATCGAGGTCGTCCGCAAGGGCACCGTGCGCCGCGCCAAGCTCTATTACCTGCGCGACCTGCGCGGCAAGGCGAGCCGCATCGCCGAGGACACCGAGGCCCAGCGCGAGCTGCTCGCCGAGCAGGCCGAGGAGGCCGTCAAGCGGCCGCGCCGCGAGAAGCTCAAGAAGGAGAAGCCGCGGGACGAGAAGAACGTGCGCGCCGCCAAGGGCGGCAAGGCCTAGCGCCATGGCGTTCCGCAAGAAGTCGGCGACGCCTCCGCCGCCGCCCCCGCCGCCGCGCACCCTGTTCGAGAAGATCTGGGATGCCCACGTCGTCCACCGCCAGGAGGACGGCACCTGCGTGATCTACATCGACCGTCACCTCGTGCACGAGGTGACGAGCCCGCAGGCCTTCGAGGGCCTGAGGGTGGCCGGCCGGCCGGTGCGCCGGCCCGACGCCACGATCGCCTTGGCCGACCACAACACGCCGACCAAGGACGTGGCGCTCGGCATCACCGATCCCGAATCGCGCACCCAGGTCGAGACGCTCGAGAAGAACGTCAAGGAATTCGGCATTCCCTACTTCGGACTGGACGATCCGCGCCGCGGCATCGTCCACGTGACCGGCCCCGAGCAGGGCATGACGCTCCCCGGCTCGACCATCGTGTGCGGCGATAGCCACACCTCGACGCACGGCGCCTTCGGCGCGCTCGCTTTCGGCATCGGCACCTCCGAGGTCGAGCACGTGCTGGCGACGCAGACCCTGATCCAGAAGCCGGCCAAGAACATGCGCGTGGCCGTCGAGGGCAGCCTGCCGCTCGGCATCACCGCCAAGGACGTGATCCTGGCCATCATCGCCCGCCTCGGCACTGCCGGCGGCACCGGCCACGTGATCGAATATGCCGGCCGCGCCATCCGCGAGCTCACGATGGAAGGCCGCATGACCGTCTGCAACATGTCGATCGAGGCGGGCGCGCGCGCGGGCCTGATCGCGCCGGACGAGACGACCTTCAAGTATCTCGAAGGCCGTCCGCACGCGCCGAAGGGCGGCGCCTGGGATCTGGCGCTCGGCCAGTGGCGGCGGCTGCCGTCCGACAAGGGCGCCGTATTCGACACCCAGGTCGACCTGCTCGCCTCCGACATTCCGCCGATGGTGACCTGGGGCACCAGCCCGCAGGATGCGCTGCCGATCACCGAGGTGATCCCCGATCCGGCCAATGCGCCGGACGAGAACCGCCGCGAGGCATGGGCGCGCTCGCTCGCCTACATGGGCCTGACGCCGGGCACCCGGCTGGTCGACGTGCCGATCGACCGCGTGTTCATCGGCTCGTGCACCAACGGCCGCATCGAGGATCTGCGCGCCGCCGCCGAGATCGCCCGCGGCCGCAAGGTGGCGTCGAACGTGTCGGCGATGGTCGTGCCTGGCTCGGGCTTGGTGAAGGCCGAGGCCGAGAAGGAGGGCCTGCACAAGATCTTCCTCGAGGCGGGCTTCGAATGGCGCGACCAGGGCTGCTCGATGTGCCTCGCCATGAACGCCGACCGGCTGGAACCCGGCCAGCGCTGCGCCTCGACCTCGAACCGCAACTTCGAGGGCCGGCAGGGCCGCGGCGGGCGCACCCATCTGGTGAGCCCGGCCATGGCGGCGGCGGCGGCCATCAAGGGTACGCTGGCGGACGTGCGGGATTACCAATAAGGCCGCTCCGCGTTCGCGGAGCGACGTGCTAACCTTGCGGGCGGTGCAGCGATGCACCGCCCGTTTCGTTTGGTCCGATTTCTTGGGGAGAAGAAGTCATGGCCACAGCGCCCCCGCCGCCCGACTGGTCGGGCCAGCAGCAGGTCGCCAACGTCGCCTCGTCGACGCGCGCCGCCGGCTTCTGGATTCGCGTCGTCGCCTACCTGATCGACGGATTCGTGCTCGCGATCGGCATCGGCCTGATGGCCGGCATCATCATCGGCGCGGTCGCGCTGCTCGGCGGATCGTCGAACGACCTGGCGGCCGGCATCGGCGTGCTTGTCGGCATTGCGGGCCTCATCGCGCTGGGCTGGCTCTATGAGGCGCTGATGACGAGCTCGCCGCGCGGCGCCACCCTGGGCAAGCAGGCGATCGGTGTGCGCATCGTGCGCGCCGACGGCGCCCGGCTGTCGTTCGGCCGCGCCACCGCGCGCCACTTCCTCAAGGTGCTGGTCACGCCGCTGCTGCCGTTCGGCATCGGCTTCATGCTGGCCGGCTGGACGAAGGGCAAGCGCGCCCTGCACGACCTGATGGCCGACACGCTGGTGGTCAAGGCGGACAGATGATCTCCGCGATGGCGGAGGTGCGGGACTACCCAGTAGGGGTCTCGTTTGCATCCCTTTCCTCCCCCGTCTCGGGGGAGGTGTCCGCGTCTCACGCGGACGGAGGGGGCGGGATGCATCCTCGGTGCTGCCTTCCCCCTCCGTCGCCGTATGACGGCGCCACCTCCCCCGAGACGGGGGAGGAGAAAGGGAAGACGGCGTGCTAACCTCGAGCGCTCGATTGCTTCGGGGAGATTGAAACCACCATGAGCAACGCGCCTTCCGGCCCCACGCCGCCGCCCGCCCCGAACTGGGGCGCACCGCCTGCGGCCAACGATTCGACCGCGCCGCGCGGCTATGGCGGCTTCTGGCTGCGCGTCGTGGCCTACATCATCGACGCCTTCGTGCTCGCCATCCCGACCGGGATCCTGGGCGCGATCGTCGGCGCCGGCATGATGTCGGGCGCCGCCGGGATGAGCGGCGTGCATCTCGGCATCAACCTCGCCTCGCTGCTGCTCGGCTGGCTTTATTTCGCGCTGATGGAGAGCTCGGAGCGCGGCGCGACGCTCGGCAAGATGGCGGTCGGCCTGCGCGTCGTGACCGACCAGGGCCAGCGCCTGTCCTTCGCCAACGCCACCGGCCGCTACTTCGCCAAGTTCATCTCGGCGATCATCCTCTGCATCGGCTTCATCATGGTGGCCTTCACCGATCGCAAGCGCGGCCTGCACGACATGATCGCCGGCACGCTGGTGGTGAAAGTACCCGGCTGAGCGCGCTTTTTGCGCGGCTTGACGGGCCGGGCGAAAGCCCGTTTATTCCGGCGTTCGCGAGGGAAATCCGAGGCAAGCAGATGGAAAAATTCACGACGCTGCGCGGCGTCGCCGCGCCGATGCCGATGGTCAACATCGACACCGACATGATCATTCCCAAGAACTTCCTGAAGACCATCAAGCGCACGGGCCTGAAGGACGGCCTGTTCTACGAGATGCGCTGGACCGCCGACGGCCAGAAGAAGGATTTCATCCTCGACCAGCCCGCCTACCAGAACGCCAAGATCATCGTCGCCGGCCCCAATTTCGGCTGCGGCTCGAGCCGCGAGCACGCGCCGTGGGCGCTGCTCGATTTCGGCATCCGCTGCGTGATCTCGGAGAGCTTCGCCGACATCTTCTACAACAACTGCTTCAAGAACGGCATCCTGCCGATCAAGGTGCCGAAGGAGATCATCGACAAGCTGATGGACGATGCGAGCCGCGGCTCCAACGCCGTCATCGAGATCGACCTCGAGAAGCAGGAGATCAAGGGCCCGGACGGCGGCACGGTGCATTTCGACATCGATCCGTTCCGCAAGCGTTGCCTGCTCGAGGGGCTGGACGACATCGGGCTGACGCTCGAGAAGAAGTCGGAGATCGACGACTTCGAGAAGAAGCAGAAGGAAGCGCAGCCCTGGCTGCACGCCGCGGAGTGATCGAACCAACCTCACCCTGAGGAGCGTGCGCAGCACGCGTCTCGAAGGGTGGGCCACAGACAAGGTGCTTGTTTCCACCCTTCGAGACGCGGCCTGCCGGCCGCTCCTCAGGGTGAGGCATTGAGTAACACCCTCATCCGTCCCGAAGGATGAGGCATTGGGAGAAGGAAAATATGCCGTCGAATCGCAATCTGCTGGTGCTGCCGGGCGACGGCATCGGCCCCGAAGTCATGAACGAGGTGCGCAAGATCATCGCCTGGATGGGCAGGAAGCGCGCCGTCGGCTTCGACATCCAGGAGGACGTGGTGGGCGGCGCCGCGCTCGACAAGCACGGCGTGCCGCTGGCCGACTCGACGATGAAGCTGGCGCTCGAGGCCGACGCCGTGCTGTTCGGCTCGGTCGGCGGGCCGAAATGGGACACCGCCGACTTCAGCAAGAAGCCCGAGCGCGGCCTCCTGCGCCTGCGCAAGGAGATGGACCTGTTCGCCAACCTGCGTCCGGCCAAGGTGTTCGACGCGCTGGTCGACGCAAGCTCGCTCAAGCCCGAGATCGTCAAGGGCCTCGACATCATGATCATCCGCGAGCTGACGAGCGGCGTCTATTTCGGCGAGCCGCGCGGCCGCCACACCAACGCAAAAGGCGAGGTCGAGGCCTTCGACACCCAGCGCTACACCGCGCCCGAGATCCGCCGCGTCTGCGCCGTCGCCTTCGAGCTCGCCCGCAAGCGCAAGAACAAGGTGCTCTCGGCCGAGAAAGCGAATGTCATGCACACCGGCGTGCTGTGGCGCGAGGAGGCGACCAAGCTGCACAAGGAGAAATATGCCGACGTGAAGCTCGAGCACATGTATGCCGACGCCTTGGCCATGCAGCTCCTGCGGTCGCCCAACCAGTTCGACGTCATCGTCACCGACAATCTGTTCGGCGACATCCTCTCCGACGAGGCCTCGATGCTGACCGGCTCGCTCGGGCTGCTGCCTTCCGCCTCGCTCGGCGCGCCCGATGCGACCGGCCGGCGCAAGGCGCTGTACGAGCCGATCCACGGCAGCGCTCCCGACATCGCGGGCAAAGGGCTGGCCAACCCGATCGCCGAGACGCTCTCCTACGCCATGATGCTGCGCTACAGCTTCGATTTAGCGAAGGAAGCCGACCTGGTCGAGACGGCGGTCGAGAACGTGCTCAAGGCGGGCTACCGCACCGGCGACCTGCTGGTCGGCAACACGGCCGGCACGAAGAAGGTCGGCACGCAGGAAATGGGCGACGCGATCGTGAAGGAGCTGGATCGGTTGGCTTGAAGTCAGCCGCCGCCCTTGTTTGTGAGGCTATCGTAAAGGTTGGTTCAGCTGGCTTTTGCGTTGCCTGGCAGCAGCGGCAGTCCCAGCGCTTTCAGGAACTCATTGTGCTTGGCCGTCGCTGTTTGAATCGTGCTCTCGATTTTCGTTAGCTCGGTATGTACCGCCGTCAGGTCAATCTCCTCCTCGGCGATCACGGTGCTGACGTAGCGGGAGATGTTGAGGTTGAAGTCGTTCTTCTCGATCTCGGCCATCTCCACACGGCGCGCGTAGCGGGGTTCTTCCTTCCTGTGCTGGTAGGTATCGATGATCTTCTCGATGTGCTCGGGCTTGAGCTGGTTCTGGCGCTTGCCCTTCTCGAAGTGCTCGGCAGCGTTGATGAACAGCACGTCGTCCGGTTTCTTGCACTTCTTGAGCACGACAATGCAGACGGGAATGCCCGTCGAGTAAAAGAGATTAGCGGGTAGGCCGATGACGGTGTCGATGTGGCCGTCCTTGAGCAGTTTGGTACGGATGCGTTCCTCCGCACCGCCCCGGAACAGAACGCCGTGCGGCAGGATGATGGCCATCACGCCTTCGTCCTTGAGGAAGTGGAAGCCGTGCAACAGAAAGGCGAAGTCCGCTGCCGACTTGGGCGCGAGGCCATAGTTTTTGAAGCGCACGTCGTCGCCCCTGCTCTCGCTCGGGTCCCAGCGGTAGCTGAAGGGCGGATTGGCGACGATGGCGTCGAACAGCGGCTTCTTGGCCGGGTTCAGCTCGCGCAGGATGTCCCAGTCATTGAGCAGGGTGTCGCCGTGGAAGATTTCGAACTCCGTGTCCTTCACCCCGTGAAGCAGCATGTTCATGCGGGCCAAGTTGTAGGTGGTGATGTTCTTTTCTTGCCCGAAGATCTTGCCGATGGTGCCGCCTGCCTCCTTCACCCGGTGACGCACATTGAGTAGCAGCGAGCCGGAGCCGCACGCGAAATCCATCACGCGCTCCAGCCGCTTCTTCGTTCCGGTCTTCGGCTCCTGGCTATCCAGCGTGACGATACCGGACAAGATGTCGGAAACCTGTTGCGGCGTATAGAATTCGCCCGCTTTCTTGCCCGACCCGGCGGCGAACTGACCGATCAGGTATTCATAGGCATCTCCTAGTGCGTCGATTCCGGTAGAGAACTCCGCCAATCCCTCGGCAATTTTCTGGATGACGGTGCAAAGCTTGGCGTTCTGGTCAGGGTAGGTCTTGCCCAGCTTGGGAGAATGAAGATCGATTTCGGAAAACAGCCCCTGGAAGGTGCTCTCGAAGGACTCCTCCTCGATGAATTTGAAGCCCACCTGAAGCGTGCGCAACAGTTCATCACTTTGGGTTCGGGCCAAGTTCGCGATGCTGCTCCACAGGTGCTCCGGCTTGATAGCCTCGACCACGGCCCGCTTCGCGATGCCTTCGCCGGCTTTGGGCGGCTTCTTTCCCGGTTCCTCCTTCGGCTTGAAGTAGTCCACATGGAATCGCAGGACGTTTCCGTCCTCGATGGCGTGGGTGATGGTGTAGGCGTGAAGCTGCTTCTGGAAGAGGTCTTCCGTGGTCCGCAGAGAAGCCTGAGTGTCCTCGATCTTCTGCGCGGTGGCATTCTGCGGAAAGATGGCGTTCCGGTGAAGCCGAAAAGCTGGGCTTTGGGAAAGAACGCCTTGATGGCCTTGTGATTTTCGCCGAACTGGGAGCGGTGGCATTCATCGAATATGAAGACGATGCGCTTGTCCTGCAGCGCCTGGAGCTGCTCCTTGTAAGTGGGTTGGCCGCTCTTGGTGCGCTGTCTGTTGCGCTTGCTGGTCTCGTCCAGCGCTAGGCCGAGCTTCTGGATGGTCGTGACGATTACCTTGTCGGCGTAGTCGTCCGAAAGCAGACGACGAACGAGGGCCGCAGTGTTGGTGTTTTCCTCCACGCAGCCTTGCTGGAAGCGGTTGAACTCCTCGCGGGTCTGGCGATCGAGATCCTTGCGGTCTACGACGAAGAGACATTTCTCGATGTCGGGATTGTCCTTGAGGAGCGTGGACGCCTTGAACGAGGTAAGCGTCTTGCCGCTGCCGGTGGTGTGCCAGATGTAGCCATTGCCGGCGTCGTCCTCGATGCACTTGACGATCTGCTGCACGGCATAGACCTGGTAGGGCCGCATAATCATGAGCTTCTGCTCGCTGGCGATGAGCACCATGTAGCGGCTGATCGTCTTGGCCAGCGCACACTTCTCGAGGAAGCGGGCCGCGAAATCATCGAGATGGACGATCTTTCTGTTGGCCTCGTCGGCGAACTCATAGACGGGTAGGAAACGCTCGTCGGCATTGAAGGCGAAGTGACGGGCGCTGTTGTTGGCGAAGTAATAGGTGCGGTCGCGATTACTGACGATGAAGAGCTGAAGAAAGCAAAGCAGCGTCCGGGTGTAGCCGTTGCCGGGATCGTTCTTGTAGTCGACGATCTGCTCCATGGCGCGGCGCGGGCTGATACCGAGCGTCTTCAGCTCGATCTGCACGCAGGGCACGCCGTTGATGAGCAGCAGGACGTCGTAGCGATGGTGGCTGTTGTCGGTGTTGATGCGGAGCTGGTTGACGACCTCGAAGGTGTTCTTGCACCAGTCCCGGATGTTCACCAACGTGTAGTTTAGCGGCGTGCCGTCATCGCGTGTGAAGGCGTTGATTTCCCGCAGGGTCTTCGCGGCGGTGAAGACGTCGGGACTGACGATCTCGTCGAGCAGGCGGGCGAACTCGGGATCGGTGAGCCTGACGCGGTTCAGGGCCTCGAACTTCTCGCGGAAGTTTTTCTCCAGTGAGGCGCGATCAGTGATGTCGCGGCGGTATTCGTACTTGAGTTCCTGAAGCTTGCCGACGAAGCCGTATTCGAGGGCGTCTTCTCGCAGAACGGGGCGCGGCACAGCGGCGGCGCCCGGGTAGTTGTTGTCAGAGGAAGCAGGCATGGCCGTTACCAAAGATCCCGCTTCTGGTGGACAGATACTCGATGCGGCTGTGTCGGCATCCTTTTCGCACAAAGTAATACAAAGCCCTCTCGACCCTGCCGTCCTGCTTTTGGTCTTTTCATGTGGTCGCCCCCAAGTGGAGGTTATCTCAAAGTTCTACTCCGCAGAATCGGTTTGAGTTCTATACGACAGAATCGGGGTCCTTCTAGCACCGGGGTTATGGTGGCGACGCCATGATCGCCGCTGCCCGCTTTCCATCTGCTCCGCCAGGGCTTTCCGCACTTCCCGCTAGTGCGCTACTCCCTGGCAGTGCTTACGGCCGGCTCCTGCGGGGTCAACAACGCGCTGTCGCGAGGCCAGGTCCTTCGCTGCGCTTCGCGCGCTCAGGACGACAGGAGGGGTGGCGGCCGGTTAGCGCAGTTAGCGCTACCCCGCTAGTGGTTCGCACTGGTCGGTCGGAGCCGAGCGCAAGATTCGGTCGGGTGTGCAGATTGGTAAGCGAGCGCGCCACAAGAGGGTCCGTTTTCCTTCCGTTTGATAACGGTTACCGGCCGCTAAGCGACGCCATAGGTTGTGGATCGGAAAATGACCGGGCTTTGAGGATCCCTCACTTCGCTCGGGATGACAGGAAAGGGCCAAATGCTCGCGGGCGTCTCCGTCGTCCTGAGGCCAAGCGCCCTGTTGCGACGCCAGGTCCTTCGCTGCGCTCAGGACGACAGCGGGGCACGCCCCAAGCGATGCAAACATCGCCAAAAGCCCCGTCGTCTCAGGGGCTTGCCTATATCGCCAGTTCGTTTGGCGGGTTAGCGCTCCTCGCCGGTGGCGCGGTCGAGCGCCTGGGCGAAGGAAGCCATCTCGTCGGGCGCGACGTCCGACACGGCATGGAGGGCAAAGCCGCCGTGCCGCCATTCGGCGAGCGCGAAGCCCGCGTGCTCGACGACCTTGGGCGCGGTGTCCGGCCCGGCGTCGGGCCACAGCGACAAAGCGAGCCGGTGCTGGTTGTGGCGATAGACCAGCACCGAGACCTTGCGGCCGGCCACCACGTCGACCCGGCCGCCTTCGAGCGGAAAGCCGGCCGAGGTGAGGTCATGCACCGGCGGCGAATAATCGATGCGGCCGGCGAACCACGGCTTCACGGTGTGGCGGTCGGTCGAGGCGACGTCGACCGGATGGTCGCTGCTCGCCACCCGGAGGTAAGTCGCGACGAGCTGCTCGTCGCCCACGGCGCTGCCGGCATTCTCGCGCCCGGTAAAGGTGCCGCCAACCCAGCCGATCGAGACGGCGACGAGCAGGCTCGCCGCCAGCGCCGCGGGCTTCATCCAGTGCGGCGTCGTCCGCGCCCGCCGCGGCGCGGCCTGGCCCGAAATAGCGCGCAGCTCACGTTCGATCCTGGCGCGCAGCAGGTCGGGCGCGCGCTCGACCGGCAGCTCGCGCAGCAGCCGGCTCACGGCGCGCGCCTCCTCGAGCCGGCGCCGGCATTGCGGGCAGCTCTCCAGCGCGCGCTCGAATTCGACGCTCTCCTGGGCCGACAACTCGCCGTCGACATAGGCGTCGACCATCGCCTCACAGGTCGGGCAGTCCATGGTCTCTCCTTCCAAGACGGCCGCGCAGTTCGGCCGCCAGTTTCTCCCTCGCGCGCGCCAGACGCGACATCACGGTGCCGATCGGCAGACCGAGCACCGACGAAATCTCCTTGTAGGCAAGATCCTCGACCTCGCGCAGGACGAGGATCTCGCGCGCCTCGGCCGGCAGCGCGGCCAGCGCCGCCGCGACGTGCCGCCGCCGGTCGCCCGAGAGAGCCTCCTGCTCGGGGTCCGGCCCGTCGGCCGGCCGGCTCTCGATCTCCTCCAGCGGCTTCTCGCCCCGCCCGCCCGCGCCCAGGCCCTTGGCGCGCATGTCGGTCCAGGTGTTGCGCACGATGCCGAGCAGCCACGGCCTGGGCTCGCCGCCGCGGAAGGCATGGAGGTAGCGCAGCGCCCGCAGCATCGCCTCCTGCGCCACGTCCTGCGCCACCACGGGATCGCGCGTCAGCCAGCGGGCGAAGCCGTAGACCGCGTCCAGGTGCGGCAGCATCAGCGCCCGGAAGCGCTCGGCCGCCGCGGCGTCGGGCGCCGGTAGCGAAGGCTTCGACACGTCGACCATGCCGTCCATTACGCCATGTCTACCGGGCCCCGGTCGATTTTATTCCACCGGGAATAGAACCGGCTGGGCGCCGGTAGCGCCTCTCGTAACCTTGGGAGGCACGCATGCCGCATCATGATCGTCGAGAGTTCCTGAAGCTGGCCGGCCTGGCCGGAGTCACCTTCACTGCAGGCCTGTTCCCGGCCGCCCGCGCCGGCGCGCAGGGAATGGGCGATTTCCACTTCGTGCAGATCTCCGACATACATTGGGGCTTCAAGGGACCGCCCAATCCCGAGGCCGATCAGATGCTGGAAAAGGCCATCGTCACGGTGAACGGGCTGAGCCAGAAGCCGGATTTCATCGTCTTTACCGGCGACCTCACGCACACGACCGAGGACGGCAAGGTGCGCCGCGAGCGCATGAAGAGGGTCAAGGAGATCGCCTCGACCCTCAACGTCAAGGATCTGCGCTTCCTGCCCGGCGAGCACGACGCCTCGCTCGACAAGGGCGCGGCGTTCCAGGAGTTCTTCGGCGCCACGCATTGGACCTTCGACCACAAGGGCGTGCATTTCATCGCGCTCGACAACGTCTCCGATCCGGGTGCGAAGCTCGGCGACGAGCAGCTCGCCTGGCTGGCCGCCGACCTCAAGCAGCGCAAGCCCGACGACAAGATCGTGGTGTTCACCCACCGGCCGCTGTTCGACCTGATGCCGAACTGGGACTGGACGACCGCCGACGGCGCCAAGGCGATCGATCTTTTGATGCCGTACAAGAACGTCGTGGTGTTCTACGGCCACATCCACCAGAACCACGACCACATGACCGGGCATATCGCCCATCATGCGGCGAAGTCGCTGATCTTCCCGCAGGCCGCGCCCGGCGGCACCGCGCCGCGCCGGCCGCCGCCGCCGCCGTTCGACGCCTCGCTGAAGCCGCTCGGCACGCGCGAGGTCGCCATGACCGGCAGCAAGATCGACATCACCGAGCTGCCGGTCACCAAGGCCTAGGGCTGGTCCCATGAAGCGTAGAGCGTTCACCGCGCTGCTGCTGGGCAGCGCGGCCGGGGGAAGTATGGCCGGCGGCTGGCGCCTGTGGGCCGCCGAGCCGGCCGGCGTCGAAGTGAGCATCGCGGCCAGCAAGTTCGAGTTCCAGCCCGACACGGTGAAGGCGAAGGTGGGCCAGCCGCTCACCTTCGTGCTGACCTCGCTCGATCGCATCCACGGCTTCAAGATGCCCGAGTTCGGCATCCGCACCGACATCATTCCCGACCAGGAAACGCGCGTCACCATCACGCCGCAGAAGCCTGGCCAATATGCCTTCTTCTGCGACGTGTTCTGCGGCGATGGCCACGAGGAGATGGGAGGCACCCTGATCGTCGAAGCCTGACCGAGCCTTCGCCGCGGCAGCAGCGCCCCAATTCCTGCCGCGGCGGCTGCCTGGCACCGCCCGCGGTCTCTCCTGCCTCTGGCCGCGGGCGGGCCGGCGCCTCGCGTGCCGGCGTGCGTCTGCCGGCTGAGGCGCCGGCTGCCGGGCTTTGCTAGGCTCACGCCATGACCATACCCCGCCTCGCCCTGGCCGTGATCGGCGACGAGATCGGCCCGTCGCTCGACGAGATGATCTCGTTCTGCCGCGAGAACGGCGTGCGCCGCCTCGACATGCGCACCGTCGACGGCCGCAACCTGCTCGGCATGACGCTCGAGGAGGTCCACGCGATCAAGCGCCGGCTCGACGACGCCGGCCTCGAGGTACCGACCTTCGTCTCGCCAGTCTTGAAGTGGCCGGCGCCGGGCCGGCACAAGGCCGGCGGCGGCGCGGTCGATTTCGCCTTCGACCCCCGGGAATGCCCGACCGACGATCCCCTGGCGCACGCCTTCGATGTCGCCACCGTGCTCGAAGCGCCGCGCCTGCGCGTGTTCAGCCACTTGCGCTATCCGGGCTTCGCGGCGCGCGACCTGCGGTCGACGGTCGAGCGGCTGGGCGATCTCGCCGCCCGTCACGACGTCTTCGTCGAACTGGAGAACGAGCCGGTCTGCAACATCGGCTCGATCGCCGAGCTCGCGAAGTTCTTCGCCGACCTCGACGACCTGCCCGAGCAGGTCGTCCCGCTGGTCGACATCGCCAACAGCTGGTCGGCGGGCGCGCCGCCGGACGCCGCCGACATCGCCGCCCTCGCGCCGCGGGTCAACCTGATCCACATCAAGGATCGCGATCTTGCCGCCCGGCGCGGCGTGCCGGTGGGCGACGGCGGCGTGCCGTGGGCGATGGAACTGAAGCGGCTGCTCGGGGGCGTCACGGCGCGCGAGGTGGTGGCGAGCCTCGAGACGCATTGCCCGCACGACGGCCGCAATGCCACAGCCAAATCTGTGGCTGGCCTGAGGCGAATTGCGGACGAGATCGGCGTGCAACTGGTCTAGAAGGAGCGATGCGCTCCTTCCGGTTCGTCACGGTCGACGTCTTCACCGACCGCCGCTTCGGCGGCAACCCGCTCGCCGTGTTCCCCGATGCGCGCGGCATGGCCGACCACGAGATGCAGGCGCTCGCCGCCGAGTTCAATCTCAGCGAGACGACCTTCGTGCTGCCGCCGGCCGACCCCCAGAACACCGCGCGGGTGCGCATCTTCAACCGCCGCGCCGAGATGCCGTTCGCCGGGCATCCCAATGTCGGCACGGCCTGGGTGCTGCGCGGCCGCGGCCGGAAGCTGCGCTTCGAGGAGATCGCGGGCCTGGTCGAGGTCGAGATCGACGGCGACAGCGCCACGATCGCCGCGCCGCAGCCGCTGTCGCTCGGCCCCGAGATGCCGGCGGAGCTGCTGGCGGGTTGCGTCGGCATCGCCGCCACGGAGGTCGTGACCGCACGTCACAGGCCCGTCATCGCCTCGGTGGGCAACAGCTTCGTCGTCGCCGAAGTGACCGGCGAGGCGCTAAGCAAGGCCGCGCCCGACATCGGCCGCTTTCGCGAAGCGTGGGCCCGATTCACCCATCTCGGGCCCAATCGTCTGCCGATTTATCTTTACGCGCCGGATGGCGAGCGCGCGCGGACGCGCATGTTCTCGCCGCTCTCCGGCACGATCGAGGACCCGGCGACCGGCAGTGCGGCGACGCCGCTCGCAGCGCTCCTGCTGTCGCTCGGCAAGGAGCAGGAGCGGCGCTACGACATCGTGCAGGGCGTCGAGATGGGCCGGCCGAGCCGGCTGCTCTGCCGGGCCTATCGCGCCGCCGACGGCATCCGCGCCAGCGTGGGCGGCGGCTGCGTGCCGGTGCTGGAGGGCGAGGTCTCGCTATAGCGCGCGGATGACGAAGCCGGCGCGCGGGAAGTGGACGACCACGTCCCCGGCACGAGGGTCGCTGCGCTTCAGCGACACGCGGTCGGCGGTGAGCCCGACCAGCTCTCCCGTCACCGGGACCTTGCCGGTGTCGTCGGGCGTCACGCTCACCCTGGCGCCGGGCTTGAGGCCGCTCGGGTCGGCCGCGTCGACGGCGGTCGGCTCGGGCTTGCCCGCCTTGGCGACGTCGAGCGCCTGCTGGCCCGACATGTCGCTCGGCCGGCCATTGCCGAACGCCTTCATGCGCTCCGACCACGCGGCGATCCTGGGCAGCCGGTCGAGCGGCGGCAGCACCTTGCCGCCGCCGGCGCGCTCCTTGATGAACCACACCGGATTGTAGAGCGCGCAATCCGCCAGGCTCGGTTCGGAGCCGAGGAGAAAAGGACGGCCATCGGCCAGGATGTGCTCGGCCAGCGCCAGCTGCGCATAGGTCTGCTCGCGCGCGAGCGGCTCGGCAGCCTTCAGGCTGGCGGCTTCGAAGGAGCGGCCGGAGAATTCGCTGCGGTCCTTGAAGAAGGCAGGCGGCAACATGTCGGCCACCCGCGACAGCGCCACGCCGACCGACGGCCCGAAGATGTTCCTGTCGATCCACATCGCCAGCGCGCGCGCTTCGCCTTCCCTGCCCTTCGGCAGCAGCGGCTGGTGCGGCGCGCGCTTTTCGAGCTCGAGCATGATGAGCTGGGTGTCGCAGTAGACATCGGCGCCGACCTGGAGCACCGGGGTCTTGCGGTAGCCACCGGTCAGCGGCATCAGGTCGGGCTTGGGCATCACGTTGGGGATCACCACCGACTTCCAGTCGAGCTGCTTGATGCCGAAGGCCACCCGCACCTTCTCCGAGAACGGCGAGTTCGGGTAATGGTGCAGGATCAGGTCGGCCATCTCATCCCCTCAGCGCCTTGATGTTGGCGGCGTAATTGGCCGGCCCGTCCTTGAACACCGCCGTGCCGGCAACCAGCGCATCGGCACCGGCGGCGATGCAGCGTTTGGCCGTCTGCGGATTGACCCCGCCATCGACCTCGAGGTCGATCGGCTTGCCCAGCCTATCGATCTCCTTGCGCAGCGCGGCGATCTTGGCGAGCTGGCTCTCGATGAAGGCCTGGCCGCCGAAGCCCGGATTGACGCTCATCACCAGCACCAGGTCGAGATCGGCCAGCACGTACTCGATGGCGGACAGCGGCGTCGCCGGATTGAGCACGCAGCCGGCGCGCTTGCCGTGATGCTTGATGAGCTGGATCGTGCGATGGACGTGCGGGCCGGCCTCGGGATGGAACGAGATCGTGTCGGCGCCGGCCTCGGCGAAGGCCGGCACCATCGGGTCGACCGGCGTGATCATGAGATGCACGTCCATCAGCTTCTTGGTGTGCTTGCGCAGACCCTGCACCACCATCGGCCCGATCGTCAGGTTGGGCACGAAGTGGCCGTCCATCACGTCGACATGGATCCAGTCGGCGCCGGCTGCGTCGACGGCCTCGATCTCCTTGCCGAGTGCCGAGAAATCGGCCGACAGGATCGACGGGGCGATGCGGACGGACTTCTGTGCCATGCAGCCTCTTTGCTTCTCCCTCAGGTGCCAGGCCGGGTCGGCGCGTCCCAGCCGCGGTTGCGGAAGGGATTGGTCGGAAACGTGCCCAGCATCTTGAGCTCCCCCTTCTCGGAGAAGAAATCCAGTTCCTCCAGCGCCAGTTGCAGGCCGCGCTGCGCCGGATGGCCTTCGACTTCGGCATAGAACTGCGCCTGTTCGAAATGCGCGCCGCTGAGGTAGCTCTCGAGTTTCACGATGTTGACGCCGTTGGTCGCGAAGCCGCCCAGCGCCTTGTAGAGCGCCGCCGGCACGCTCTTCACCCGGAACAGGAATGCCGTCATGCACTTCACCGTGCGCCAGTCGGGCTGCGCCTGCTCGCGCGAGAAGACCAGCATGCGCGTGGTGTTGTGGTCGGCATCCTCGATGTTCCTGGCCAGCACCTTCAGCCCGTAGATGCGCGCCGCCAGCGACGAGGCAATGGCGCCGACGTGCTTGTCGCCGGCCTCGGCCACTTCACGCGCCGCACCCGCGGTATCGGCATGCACCATCGGCTGGATGCCGTGCTTCTTCAGGAAGCTGCGGCATTGCGCGAGCGCCTGGACATGGCTCTTGGCGGTCCTGACGCCCTTCAGCGGCACGCCGGGCAGCGCCACCAGGCAATGCTCGACCCTCTGGAAATGCTCGGCGACGATCTTGAGCTTGGTGTGCGGCAAGAGGCTGTGCAGGTCGGCGACGCGGCCGGCCACCGAGTTCTCGACCGGGATCATGGCGAGCTCGGCCTTGCCCGCCTGCACGGCGGCCATCGCCGCCTCGAAGGTCGGGTAGCCCGCGGGCGTCATGTAGGGAAACGCCGCCCGGCAGGCCATGTCGGAATTCGCGCCCGGTTCTCCCTGAAAGGCGATCGTGTTGGAGGCGCCGCCTCTTGCCCTGGCCTTTGCCATCGACCTCAACTCCCCCGCGTCCGGACTGTGGGCGGGTTGTTTCGCCCGCCGGACAAGGCCTCGTCAACCGCACGAGAAAGAGCGAAAAACCTCGCTGAATCCGGCACTTGCGACTTTCCGCCGCGCGAGCGGCAGTCGCTGATCGGATACTACTGGCGCGAGGGAGGGCGTGCTACAGCAACGTCCGAGTTTTTGCCCGGGGATCTCTGTTCTATGGCCAATTTCAACACGATTGCCGGCTGCTTCCTGGCCTCGGCGCTGTTTGCCATGGTGGTCGGCAAGGTCTCCAACGCCGTCGTGTCGCCGCATCATCTCGAGAAGCCGGCGCTGGCCGTGAGCAACGCCGCCCCGGAAGGCGAGGGCGCACCAAAGTCGGCCGAGGCCGACCTGCCGCCGATCGGGCCGAAGCTCAAGGACGCCAACGTCGAGCACGGCAAGCAGATTTTCAAGCAACAGTGCTTCACCTGCCATAACGACGAAAAGGGCGCCGCCAACAAGGTCGGTCCCAACCAGTGGAACCTCGTCGGCCGCAAGAAGGCGAGCGAAGAAGGCTTCAGCTATTCGTCGGCGCTCAAGGAAAAGGGCGGCACCTGGACCTACGAAGATCTCAACCACATGATCTTCAAGCCGCAGGCTTTCGTGAAGGGCACCAAGATGGCGTTCGCGGGATTGCCGAAGGAGCAGGATCGCGCCGACCTGATCGCCTACCTCCGGACAATGAACGACAATCCGCCGCCGCTGCCGGACGCAGCGCCTGCCAACGCCAAGCCGGCTGACGCCAACAAGCAGCCTGAGAAGAAATAGGCGCCGCCCGGGCGGACGTTCAAACTTCGCCTCACCCTGAGGAGCATCGCGTCGCCGTTTCGCCGCCTTTGGCGGCGAAAGCGGCTTTAGCGATGCGTCTCGAAGGGTGGGGACAAGCACTTTCTCTGTTGCCCATCCTTCGAGACGGCGCTACGCGCCTTCTCAGGATGAGGACTTTGCCTTGAACAACGCTGTTTCCGCCGAGCTGGTCGCTCTGGCCAACAGCCTCGCCGATGCAGCGCGCCCCATCGCGGCACGCTATTTCCGCACGCCTGTCACCGTCGACGACAAGGCCGATCTGAGCCCGGTCACGATTGCCGACCGCGAGGCCGAGACGGCAATGCGCAGTTTGCTCGACAAGCATATGCCGCGGCACGGCGTGTTCGGCGAAGAGCACGGCGCGCTGCGCACCGATGCCGAATATGTCTGGGTCCTCGACCCGATCGATGGCACCAAGGCCTTCATCACCGGCCTGCCGATCTTCGGCACCCTGATCGCGCTCCTGCACAGGGGCCGGCCGGTGCTCGGCATCATCGACCAGCCGATCTCCCGGGAACGCTGGCTAGGCGTCAGCGGACAGCGCACCACGTTGAACGGCCAGCCGATCAAGGTCCGCGGCTGCCCGTCGCTCGACAGGGCTTACATGTACTCGACGGCGCCGCAGATGTTCGGCGGCCCGACCGCGGCGCGCCATCAGTCGCTCGCCGAACAGGTGAAGCTCTTCCGCTGGGGCGGCGACTGCTACGCCTACGGCCTGCTGGCGGCGGGCCACGTCGATCTCGTGGTCGAGAACCAGCTGAAGCTCTACGACTATGCGGCGCTGGTCGCCGTCATCAAGGGCGCGGGCGGCCTGATCACGGATTGGCAAGGCCGCGAGCTCGACATGAACTCGGACGGCTCGGTCCTGGCGGCGGGCGATCCGGCGACCCACCGTGCGGCGCGGCAGATCCTGGCGGGATAGGATCAGAAAGAACTTTACAAAACTTTACCTGGCCGAGAGAGGCGGGAAACCGCCCTCCTCCACATTCGCCGCACGGGGATCATCCCAACCACCTCCGGCAAGCGAACGATGGAGAGGACAATGGCAGCTTTCAATCTCAAGACGGCGATGACGGCCCTTCTGGCGGGCAGCCTGGCGATGACCGCCTCGGGCCTGGCCCTGGCCGACAATGGCGGTAAGACCTACGACCCGGCGCAGTTCAGCCAGCGCATCGAAAAGCGCGTCGACCGCGCGCTCGCCGGCACCGACGCCACCGCCGAGCAGAAGAAGCAGATCGCCACGATCCTGCAGTCGGCCTTCACCGACATGAAGCCGTTGCGCGACAAGCGCCTCGAGAACCGCAAGGCGATGGCCGATGCCATGCAGGCGCCGACGCTCGACCGCGTCAAGATCGAGGCCATCCGGCAGGAGGAGATGAAGGTCTCGGACGAGACCTCCAAAGTCTTCACCAAGGCGCTGGAGGATGCCGGCAACGTGCTGTCGCAGGCGCAGCGCCAGGCCTTCTTCAAGCAGTGGAGCGGCGACCACCGCCCGCACGGCAAGCGCCACGGCTGAAGTCGGCGCCAGGAGCGCGCCGACCTGCTACTCTGGGCAGCTGATATGGCCGAGCGCATCCTGATGATCGACGACGATGCCCGCCTCGCCACGATGGTCTCGGACTATCTCGGCGGGGCGGGCTTTCGTTTGACGATCGCCGGCACCGCGCGCGAGGGCGAGGCGCTGCTCAGGCGCGAGAGCTTCGACGCGGTGATCCTCGACCTGATGCTGCCCGACGGCGATGGCCTCGACGTCTGCCGGCGGCTGCGCAGCCAGACCGACGTGCCGGTGCTGATGCTGACCGCGCGCGGCGAGCCGATGGACCGCGTGGTCGGCCTCGAGATCGGCGCCGACGACTATCTCGCCAAGCCGTTCGAGCCACGCGAGCTGCAGGCCCGCCTGCGCGCCATCCTGCGTCGCAAGGGTGCGGCCGCCCCCAAAACGGACGTGCTGCGCTTCGGGCGGCTGGAAATCGACAAGGGCGCCCGCGTCGTGCGGCTGGGCGGCGAGGAACGCAGCCTCACCTCCTATCAATTCGCCCTGCTGCTGGCACTGGCCGAGCGCGCGGGCCGCGTGCTGTCGCGCGATGCGCTGATGGATCTCGTGAAAGGCGAGAAGCTCGAAGCGTTCGACCGGTCGGTCGACGTGCACATTTCACGCATCCGCGCCGCCATCGAGGACGATCCCAAGAAGCCCCGGCGCATCCTCACCTTGCGTGGCACGGGCTACGTCTTCGCCAGGGACCAGGACCGCTAGCCCATGCAGCGGCTGTACCTGCAGTTCTACGTCACCATCGTGCTGGTGCTGGCGGTGTTCGTCGGTGCGGCGGTCGTCGCGTCGCGCCTGCTGGAGGAGGAAACGCCGCAATATCTCGACGTCGCCGCCGAGCTGACCGGCGCGCTGCTGCCCGATCCCAACGCCTCGCAGGCCGACGAGCAGAGGGTGCTGGACTCGCTGCATCACAAGCTTCACTTCGATCTGGTGCTCTATCGCCCCGACGGCGGCATCATCGCCGTCGCCGGCCGCACGCCGCCGCGCTTCGACGTCACGCGCGCCCGGCCGGGCTGGCGCCGCGGTTCGAGCGGCTACACCTTCACCTTGCAATTGCCCGACGGCCGCTGGCTGGTGGCGCGGCAGGTACGCGAGCGGCCAAGCCCGACCCTGTGGATCGCGGGCTTCCTCGCCTTGCTGGCGGCAGCCATCGCCGTCGGCGCCTATCCGGTGGTGCGGCGGCTGGGCAGCCGCCTCGAGCGGCTGAAGGCCGGCGTCGAGAGGCTGGGAGGCGGCGATCTCGGCGCCAGGGTGAAGGTCGAGGGCCATGACGAGGTGGCCGCCCTGGCCGAGAGCTTCAACCGGTCGGCCAGGCGCATCGAGGAGCTAATGGCGGCGCATCGCCTGCTGCTCGCCAATTGCAGTCACGAGCTGCGCACGCCGCTGGCCCGGATCGGCATGGCGGTCTCGCTGCTTGGCGACAGCGCCGACGCCAAGACGCGCGAATCGCTCAAGGCCGACATCGCCGAGCTTGACCAGCTGATCGAGGAAATCCTGCTGTCGAGCCGCCTCGAAGCGGTGCCCCATCTGGAGCGCAACGAGTCGATCGACTTGGCCGCCCTCGCCGCCGAAGAAGCAGCGCATTACGACCTTGAGGCCGATGGCAAGCCGGTCAATGTCAGGGGCGATCGCCTGCTGCTGCGCCGGCTGATCCGCAATCTGCTGGAGAACGCGCGACGCTACGGCGGGGGCGGTCCGATCGAGATCACCGTCGAGCCACACGAGGACCGCGCCCGGCTTGACGTGCGCGATCATGGCCCGGGCGTGCCGCCGGACGAGCGCGAGAAGATCTTCGAGCCGTTCTATCGCATGGCGTCGTCGCGCGAGACGGGCCGAGGTTCGGGTCTCGGTCTCGCTCTGGTCCGCGAGATCGCCCGCAAGCACGGCGGCAGTGCCGTTTGCCTTGCGGCAGAGGGCGGCGGCAGCCGCTTCCGCATCGAGCTGCCCACCGCGTAGTCTCTCTTGTTCCTCTCCCCGCTAGGGGGAGAGGCCAGGAGAGGGGCCGCGCTCTGTGTTGATCCCCTCTCCTAACCTCTCCCCCAAGGGGGAGAGGAAAATGAGGAAAGAGGAAGCGTCATGGATTTCGAGATTCCGGCCGAGATCACGGCTTACCTGCGCGAGCTCGACGCCTTCATCGACCGCGAGATCAAGCCGCTCGAGCAGCAGGACGACAACATCCGCTTCTTCGACCATCGCCGCGAGCATGCACGCACCGATTGGGACAATGACGGCCAGCCCCGGCCCGAATGGGAGGAGCTGCTGGCCGAGATGAAGCGCCGCGCCGACAAGGCGGGCCATCTGCGCTTCGGCCTGCCGAAGGAGCTGGGCGGCAAGGACGGCTCGAACCTCGCCATGGCCATCATCCGCGAGCACCTGGCGCACAAGGGGCTTGGCCTGCACAACGATCTGCAGAACGAGAGCTCCATCGTCGGCAACTTCCCGGTCGTGCTGCTGCTGCACCGCTTCGGCACGAAGGAGCAGAAGGAGCGCTACATCGAGGGCATGTTCAAGGGCAGCGAGCGCATCGGCTTCGGCCTGACCGAGCCGCTGCACGGCTCGGACGCGACGTTCATGGAGACCACGGCGGTCAAGCAGGGTTCCGACTGGATCATCAACGGCATGAAGCGGTTCAACACCGGCATGCACACCGCGACCGCCGACCTCATCTTTGCCCGCACCTCGGGCAAGCCGGGCGATGCGCGCGGCATCTCGGCCTTCCTGACGCCGATCAAGACGCCCGGTTTCAAGGTCGAGCACATGTGGTGGACCTTCAACATGCCGTCGGACCATGCCGAGGTCTCGCTCACCAACGTCAAGGTACCCAATTCAGCGATGTTGGGCGAGGAAGGACGCGGCCTCGATGTGGCCCAGACCTTCGTCCACGAGAACCGCATCCGCCAGGCCGCCTCGAGCCTCGGCGCCGCTCAATACTGCATCGATATGTCGGTGGCCTACGCCAAGAACCGCAAGGTGTTCGGCAAGGCGCTGGCCACCAACCAGGCGATCCAGTTCCCGCTTGCCGAGCTGCACACCGAAGCCGAGATGACGCGCGGGCTGGTGCGCAAGACCGCCTGGCATCTCGATCGCGAGCATCACATGAACGTTTCGGAATGGGTGGCGATGTCGAACTACCGCGCCAACCGGCTGGTGTGCGAAGCGGCCGACAGGGCGATCCAGGTGCATGGCGGCATCGGCTATTCGCGCCATACGCCGTTCGAGCACATCTACCGCCACCATCGCCGCTACCGCATCACCGAAGGCTCGGAAGAGATCCAGATCCGCCGCGTGGCGGGCGCGCTGTTCGGCTTCTGGGGCGCGCAGAAGGCGTCGACGGCGCCAAAAGCGGGCGATTGAGCGCTTCGCCTCCTCTCCTAACCTCTCCCCCTGAAGCGGGAGAAGAGAAAGAGCTCATGTTCCTCTCCCCCGCGAGGGGGAGAGGCGCGGAGAGGAGGCTGCGATGAATCGCAGCCGACTCACCGGCGAGCTCGTGATGGTGGTGACCATCCTGCTGATGGGATCGAGCTATCCCTTCGCCAAGGAGGTGCTCGCCACCATGAGCCCGCTGCTCTACAGCGGCTCGCGCTACCTGATCGCCGGCCTGTTCCTGTTCGTCGTCCTGGCGGTGATGCGCCAGCCGATCGCCCTGCCGCGGCGCGATTGGCTGCCCATCGTCGTGCTGTCGGTGGTCGGAGTTGCGGCCTTCCAGGCCTTCTGGGGGCTCGGCATGTCGCGCACCGCGCCCTCGATCGGCTCGATCGTCATGACCACCACCACCGCCTTCTCCGCCATCCTCGCCTGGCTGGGCGGGCGCAAGCTTCCGGCGCTGGGCTGGCTCGGCATCGCCGTCGCCTTCGGCGGCGTGGTGATGGTGGTGAACAACAGCCTGGCGCACTGGACGCTGGCGCTCGGCACCATCGACGGGGCGCTGTTCTGGGCGCTCTCGGCCTTCACCTGGGCGCTTTATGTCGATCGCTGCGCGCCCTACAACGCGCGGCTCGGCACCCTGCGGATCTTCGCCTGGACGACCGTGATCGGGGCCGTGCTGCTCACGCTGTTCTCGCTCTGCTTCGATTCGCTCGGCGAATTCGGCCGCCTGAGCGGCCGGCAACTGGGCTACTGGCTCTACACCGCGACCTTTCCGGTGGGCGTCGCCTTCCTCGGCCTGACCATCGGTTTCGAGCGGCTCGGCGTGCCTCGGGTCATGGTCTACATGTACTTCATCCCGGTGGCGGGCGTCGGCTTGTCGGCGGCGTTTTTCGGCGATCCGCTCACCCCGGCCCGCGTGCTGGGCGGCCTGATCGTACTGCTGGGAGTGATTCTCACGCGCGTTGCGCTCGACCGTAGGGCTCGCCTTCTGTAGAAGAGGCCCCGTGAAACAGCTCGTGAAACAGCTCGTGAAAAAGCCCGCTAAAAAGGCCTCTGCCAAGGCTGTCGCGCCTTCCGTCAGCACGCCCGGCACCGGTGGCCGGCGCGCCGCGGTGAGCCGCGCCACCAAGGAGACGCGCATCTCGGCCGCCATCAACCTCGACGGCACCGGCAAGTACGACATCAAGACCGGCATCGGCTTCCTCGATCACATGCTGGAGCAGCTGTCGCGCCACAGCCTGATCGACATCACCGTGCGCGCCGAGGGCGATTTGCACATCGACTACCACCACACGACCGAGGACACCGGAATCGTGCTGGGCGAGTGCCTGCAAAAGGCGCTGGGCAGCCGCGCCGGCATCCGCCGCTATGGCAGCGCCGTGATCCCGATGGACGAGACGCTGACCGAGGTGGCACTCGACGCCAGCAACCGGCCCTACCTGATCTGGAAGGTGAACTTCTCCAAGCCCAAGCTGGGCACGATGGACACCGAGCTGTTCAAGGAGTGGTTCCAGGCTTTCGCGCAATTGGGCGGACTGACCCTGCACGTGTGGAACCACTACGGCGACAACAACCACCATATCGTCGAGAGCTGCTTCAAGGGCCTCGCCCGCGCGCTTCGGGTCGCCGTCGAGATCGACCCTCGCCAGGCGACCGCGGTGCCCAGCACCAAAGGCACGCTCTAGTTTCCGAACCATGACCGTCGCAATCGTCGATTATGGCTCGGGCAACCTCCGGTCCGCCGCCAAAGCCTTCGAGCGCGCCGCACGCGAGAGCGGCACGAACGAGCGCGTGCTGGTGACGTCCGATCCAAAGGAGGTCGCCGCGGCAGACCGGATCGTGCTGCCGGGCGTCGGCGCCTTCGCCGACTGCCGGGCCGGCCTCTATGGCGTGCCCGGCATGGTCGACACGCTGAAGCGTGAGGTGATCGAGCGCGGCAAACCCTTCCTCGGCATCTGCGTCGGCATGCAGCTCATGGCGACGCGCGGCGTGGAGTATGGCGTGCATGCCGGCCTCGACTGGATTGCGGGCGACGTCGTGCGCATCGAACCCGGCGCGGGCCATCTCAAGATTCCGCACATGGGCTGGAACGAGTTGCTGGAGCTGAGGCCGCATCCGTTGCTCGACGGCATCGCCGCGCACGAGCACGCCTATTTCGTGCACTCCTTTCAGCTCAGGACGGCGACACCGGACACCCTGCTTGCGAGCACCGACTACGGCGGCCCGATCACGGCCGTCGTCGGCCGCGACAACATGGCGGGCACGCAGTTCCATCCCGAGAAGAGTCAGGCCACGGGCCTGCGTTTGATCGCCAATTTCCTGCGCTGGAAGCCTTAGCGCCAGGCCTAACGGGCCTGCAGGATCCACGCCTTCATCTTGTCGACGGTCTCGCGCTCGATGCCGTTGTAGCCGTGATGCGCATAGGCTTCGCAATCGTCCCCGGTCGTCTTGCCGCCGGTCATGACGATCAGGTCGGTGCCGTATTTGTTATGTGAGGCCTGGCCGTTGTTGGGCAAGGTGTAGCGGCACACGTCTTGGTCATGGATGACGATCAGGCTGCGGCTCTTGAGCTTGCGCGGATCGAAGCTCGAGATGCGATTGAACGACGAACTGTGAATGAAGCCCGCGACCTGGCCGTCCATCGTCTCGGCAAGCGTCAGGGTGGCGTTGGTGCTGGCTGACGTGCCGACGACGTAGACCTGAAGCTTGCCATAGCGCTTCTCGAGGTCCTGGACGATGGCGTTGATGCGGCTGGGCGTGCTGGTCGAGTCGGTGGAAGCGGCGACGAACCGGGCATCGGCAAAGAGGCTGCGCGAGCGGATCAGGAAATTGCCGGCAGCCGCCATGACGATCTTGCCGTTCTCGAGCCGCGGATTGAGCCGGCCATTGCCGCCCGGCATCAGGATGACCGCGTAACCGATCTTCTGGGGACCGTTCGTGGTCAGCACGTAGTTGAATTGCACGTCGTCTGACGTGCGCACCGCTACCAGTTCGTCGGCAGCGAAGACCTGTGGAGCAAAAGCCACAAACAGCAGGCTCAGGAACAATGTCCTCATCGGCTGCGATTATACCGGATGGCGCCCCCATCCGCAGCCGCCTACACTGTCGGCGTGAAGCCCACTATCGTCCAAGAGACGGGCACGCAGAAGCCCGCGCAGAATCGCCCTGCAACTGCGCCGGCACGCATCGTGGCGGTGGCGGACGAGGAAATCGCCCGGCTCTTCGTAACGTCGATCATCGGCTACATGAGCCGACTCGAGCGCGAGAAGCGCGGTCTCTACGGATCGGATCTCGATCTCGCCAGCGTCTTCGAGGTGGTGGCGATCGGCGCCATCGAGCCCGGCATGCGGGACCCGGGCTTCCGCGCCGCCTACGCGAGCTTCGAGGCGGTGGTCGGCATCGAGGGGCAGCGTGGCATCAATGCCATGTCGATCGCCGCAGCGACCGGCATTCCGCGCGAAACCGTGCGGCGCAAGCTGAAGCGACTGGTCGAGCGGGGCTACATCACGGAAAAGACCAGGGGCCACTATGTCGTGGTGCCGGGCCGCCTGCAGGGCGCCGACTATCAGGCGGCCTTCGGTCGCGGCATCCGCGAGACCGTGCGCTTCATGAACGAATGCTTCGAGCGCGGCCTCGTCCGATGGGCCGCCGGTGATCCTGCCAAGCCCGGCCGCACGGGATGACGGCGGGGCATCGTCCCGCCTAGAGTGGCGGGATGAAGAACCCGCGAGGGCGCGGCGAGACCGGTTCCTCGGCTCGGCCGGAGCCGAAAAAAGCCCGCATCGAATACGTCAACGATCTTGGCGACACACGCCTCTTCGTCCACCTGATGGGCACGCTCATCCATCGCATCGACATGGACCGCCGGCGGCTCTACGAGAGCGACCTCGACCGCGCCTGCGTCGCGGGCGCGGTGGCGCTGCAGTCGGCTGACGCCAATCTTCGTCTCGCCGAATTTCGCGCCAAGTACCGCGATCTCCATCAGATCATCGGCCTCGACGCCCAGACCGGCATCAACGCCCTGTCGATCGCGCAGTACACCGGCATCCCGCGCGAGACCGTGCGGCGCAAGCTGAAGCGGTTGGTCGAACAGGGCGCGGTGGTCGAGAAATCGCGCGGCTCCTACGTGATCAAGCCCGGCTTTCCGCAGAAGCCCGAGAGCATCGCCGTCATCCAGGGGGCGATGCGCTACACACTCCAGTTCATGAACGACTGCCTGGCCATGGGGTTGATCAAGGTCGTCGATCGCTGACCCGGACCACCGGGTCCTGACCCGGACTACCGGGTCCTGTCGTCGATGTCGCGCGCCAGCACCTCGCGCTTGCCGACATGGTTGGCGGCACTCACCACGCCTTCGCGCTCCATGCGCTCGACGATGCGGGCGGCGCGGTTGTAGCCGATCTGCAGGTAGCGCTGGATGAAGCTGGTCGAGCACTTGCGCTCGCGCGCGACCAGGGCGATCGCCTGGTCGTAGAGCTGATCGCTCTCGCCCTCCTCGCCCTCGCCCGGGAAGCCCGGCCCGCCTTCCTCGCCCTCAGGATCGTCGGTCACCGAATCGATATACGCCGGCGTGCCCTGCGCCCGCAGGTGCCGCACGACCTCCTCGACCTCGCTATCGCTGACGAACGGGCCGTGCACGCGCGCGATCTTGCCGCCACCCGCCATGTAGAGCATGTCGCCCTGTCCGAGCAGCTGCTCGCCACCCTGCTCGCCCAGGATGGTGCGGCTGTCGATCTTCGAGGTGACCTGGAAGGAAATGCGCGTCGGGAAGTTGGCCTTGATGGTGCCGGTGATGACGTCGACCGACGGCCGCTGCGTCGCCATGATGACGTGGATGCCGGCGGCGCGCGCCATCTGCGCCAGGCGCTGGACGGCGGCCTCGATCTCCTTGCCGGCGACCAGCATCAGGTCGGCCATCTCGTCGATGATGACGACGATGAAGGGCAGCGGATTGGTGTCGACTTCCTCTTCCTCGAAGATCGGCCGTCGCGTCTCGGGATCGACGCCGGTCTGGACCTTGCGGGTGAGCGGCGTGCCCTTCTTGCGCGCCTCGGCGAGCTTGTCGTTGTAGCCCGCGATGTTGCGCACGCCCTGCGCGCTCATGGCGCGGTAGCGGTCCTCCATCTCGCGCACCACCCACTTCAGCGCCACGATCGCCTTGCGCGGCTCGGTGACGACGGGCGTCAGCAGGTGCGGGATGTCCTGGTAGACGCTGAGCTCCAGCATCTTGGGATCGATCATGATGAAGCGGCAGCGATCCGGGGGCAGCTTGTAGAGCAGCGACAGGATCATGGTGTTGACCGCCACCGACTTGCCCGAGCCGGTGGTGCCGCCGATCAGCAGGTGCGGCATGCGGGCGAGATCGGCGATCACCGGATCGCCGCCGATGTCCTTGCCGAGCGCCAGTGGCAGGTTGAGGCGGTTGTCCTCGTAGTGGCGCGTCGACAGCAGCTCGCGCAGGAACACGGTCTCGCGCCGCGCATTGGGCAGCTCGATGCCGATCACGTTGCGGCCCGGCACGGTCGCGACGCGGGCGCTGACGGCGCTCATCGAGCGCGCGATGTCGTCGGCGAGCCCAATGACCCGGCTCGACTTGGTGCCCGGCGCCGGTTCGAGCTCGTACAGCGTGACCACCGGGCCCGGCCGCACCTTCACGATCTGTCCCTTGACGCCGAAATCGTCGAGCACGGTCTCGAGCAGGCGCGCGTTCTGCTCGAGCGCGCCCTCGTCGATCTTGGTCTCGGTGCTGACGCGCGACGGCAGCGCCAGGATGTCGAGCGGCGGCAGCTGGTATTCACCGCCGCCGAGGTCGAGCTCGCGCTGGCCGGCCTTGGCGGCGCGCTTGCCCTGCGCCACCGCCGACCGGCGCGGGATGATCTTCACACCCGGCGCCGACACGGCCTGCGTCGGCTGCTCGGCCTCGAAGGCGTCGGGCGTGAAGGGATTTTCGTCGATCCCCTCCTCGGCCGGCTCGACCGGCTGCTGGGCGGCATGCGCCGGCATGTCCTCGGCCGGTTCGGCCGGCGACGGGGCCGCGGCGGGCGCCGCTGCGCGCAAGCGGCCCAGGATCGGCTCGATGCGCAGCCCAGCCAGGCGATCGAACAAGGTGCGCTCGCGAATCGATTCGGGCGCCTGCGCGTCCTCGAAAGGCTGCGGCTCCCCGGACGGCGCAGCGGGATGGAGCGGCACCGGTGATTCGGGAATCTCCGGCGCCGGGCGCTCGATCGGCGCGTAGGGCGCGTCGACCATCAGCGAGTCGCGGGCGGGCAAGCCGACGCCTTCCTCGGGAATCTGCTCGAGCGGGGCGTTGAAGCGGGCCGGATCGTACTGGCTGGCGTCGATCTCCCCCGGGATCTCGGCGTAGCCAATCGGCGGGCTCGGCGGTTCGCCGTCTTCGTCGAGGAATTGCGGCTTGCCGCGCCACAGGCCAACGCCGGCACGCACCAGCCACAGGCACCAGATGAAGGGCGCGCGCAGGATGCGGAAGATCAGCGGCAGGTCGGTGCGGTTCATGCCGAGCGCCGGCGCCATGGCGATGAAGCCCAAGGCGGCGCACACCGGCTCGATCAGCGCCAGGCTGGCGCCGCTCGAATGCTCGAGCACCAGTTCGCGGAAGCGGCCGACGAGCGCGAGACCGACCAGGCCGCCGGCGCCGGCGTGCGTGGCGGCCCCGCCGACATCGCCCAGGCCCTCGCAGCCCACGCTCATCATCAGGAGCGCCAGCAGCAGCAGCGAGAGCCGCAGCCCGAAGAATCCGAGATGATGCGTGCGCAGCAGGCGCACGCCCCAGGTGATCATGGCCACCGGCACCAGCACGATCGCCAGGCCGAAGGTCTGCAGCAGGACGTCGGAGACGTAGGCGCCGGGCAGGCCGAGCAGGTTGGCCGGCGGCGTGCCGGTGGCATGGTTGAGCGACGGGTCGCCGGCGTTGAAGGTGAAGACTGCCATCAGCAGCAGCACGCCCGCGCCAGCCAGCGCCACGCCGACCAGCTCCATCATGCGTCGGCGCAGGAAGTCGCGACCGCCCTCGGGAAGCAGGGTGGTCTTGCGCGGCGCAGCCGAAGTGGCGTGGAGCAGGGCCATGGCTACAGCACCTGCGCGAGGCGCCCCAGCCCCTCGCGCGTCGTCTTCTCGTCGTGCACAAGCGCCACGCGGATATAGCGATGCGCGGTGTTCACCCCCTCGGTCTCGCGGCAAGCATAGGCCCCGGGCAGCACCTTGACGTGCGCCTCGCGCCACAGCTTGCGCGTCGCCTCCTCGCCGTCACCGACGTCGAGCCACAGGAAAAAGCCGCCGCCCGGCGTGTAGTAGCCGAAGCGGTTGTGCAGCATCTGTTCGGCAATCTTGAAGTTCTTCCGGTACCAGTCGCGCGTCTGCGGCGGATGCGTCTCCTCGCGCCACAGCGCCGCCGACGCCTTCTGCACGGCAAGGGGAATTTGCGGCCCGCCATAGGTGCGCCAGCGCAGGATCATGGCGACGATCTCTGGATCGCCGGCGACGAAGCCCGAGCGCAGGCCGGCCGCGTTCGAGCGTTTGGAAAGCGAATGGAAGACCACGAGATTGCGGAACGGGTCGCGGCCGTTGGTGTCGTCGATCTCGAGCGCCGCCTCGAGCGCGCCGGGCGGCGGCGTATCGTTGTAGATCTCGGCATAGCACTCATCGACCGCCAGCACCGCGTCGTGCCTGCGGCAAAGCCGCAGCAGCGCTTGCAGGTACGCCTTGCTCGCGATCGCGCCCTGCGGATTGGCGGGCGAACAGAGATAGGCCACCGTCATGCGCTTCCAGGTCGCTTCGGGCAGCCCTTCGTAGTCGGGCAGGAAGCCGTTCGTCTCCGTGGCGTTGACCAGCAACGGCTCGGCGCCCGACATCACCGCGCCGCCGAGATAGGCCTGGTAGAACGGATTGGGCAGCGCCACGATCGGCCGCGCGCCGGCCTTGTGCTGCGGCGTGGCGACCGAGGCAATGATGTAGACGCCCTCCTTGCTGCCGGCCGTCGGATGGACGTGGCGATTGGGATCGAGCAGGCCCTGGGGCAGCTTGTAGCGGCGCGTCAGCCACTCGCAGATCGCCTGGTTGAGCTCGGGCAGGCCCTGGTTGGGCGGATAGCGGTTCCAGCCGTCGATCTCGTCGTTGACGATCTGGCGGGCGAAGGCGGGCATGGCGCCCTGCGGCTCGCCGACCGACATGTTGATCATCGACAGGTTGGCGGGCGGCGCGATCGGCGCCAGCAGGGCGTTCAATCGCGCGAACGGAAAGTCGGTCAACGTCTCGGTCAGACGCGGATTGAACATTCTTCCATCACAAAGCGCTCGGCCCCGCCGAAGGGGGTCCGACCGGGGGAGTATGGCTCATTGTATGAAACAAATTAGCGTTTCACAACAATGGAATAGGTCGTTTTCTTAAGGCGTTAGGACGCTATTGAACCCGCTCGCCATGCAGGGCGGTATCGAGCCCCTCGGTCTCCTCGTCGGCCCCGACCCTGAGGCCGATCAGGGCATCGACCGCCTTCAGGATCAGCCAAGTGACCACGGCGCTGAACGCGGCGACGGCGGCCACGGCATAAAGTTGGGTCAGTATCTGGTGGCCGTTGCCGTCGACCAGGCCGACAGCCGAGCCCTTGCCCACGTCGTTGATCGCCTTGGTGGCGAACACGCCGACCAGGATCGAGCCGACGATGCCGCCCACCCCGTGCACGCCGAACACGTCGAGCGAATCGTCGTAGCCGAGCCGCGTCTTCAGGATCACCGAGGCCCAGTAGCAGACGGCGCCGGCTGCCAGGCCGATCAGCATGGCCGCCCACGGCTCGATATAGCCCGCCGCCGGCGTGATCATGCCGAGCCCCGCCACTGCGCCCGACAGCACGCCGAGCACGGAAGGCTTGCCGCGCGAGGCCCATTCGATCGCCATCCAGACGAGCGCCGCCACCGCGGCCGAGATGTGGGTGTTCAGCATGGCGCTGCCTGCGAGCTCGCCCGACGAAAGCGCCGAGCCGGCATTGAAGCCGAACCAGCCGACCCACAGCAGCGACGTGCCGATCAGGGTGAGCACGAGGTTGTGCGGCGCCATGTATTCGTGGCCGTAGCCGCGGCGCGGACCCAGCACCAGCGCGCAGACGAGTCCGGCGATGCCGGCATTGAGATGGACCACGATGCCGCCGGCGAAATCGAGCACACCGGCCTGGCCGAGGAAGCCGCCGCCCCACACCCAGTGCGTCACCGGCACGTAGACCAGCAGCAGCCACAGGCCCATGAACCACATCATGGCGGAGAACTTCATGCGCTCGGCGAAGGCGCCGGCGATGATGGCGGGCGTGATGATGGCGAAGGTCGCCTGATACATCATGAAGACGTTCTCGGGCACGGTCTTGGCCAGCTCGTGAACACTGCCGTGCAGGCCGGCGCCGAAGCTCCGGGCGAAGCCGCCGACGAGATTGTTCCACACGCCGCCGTCGGTGTAGGCGAGCGAGTAGCCGAAAGCGAACCACAGCACGGTGACCAGGGCGGCGACGGCGAAGGCCTGGATGCCGGTGGCCAGCACGTTCTTCTTGCGCACCATGCCGCCGTAGAAGAGCGCGAGGCCCGGGATGTTCATCATCAGCACCAGCGCCGTGGCGACGAGCAGCCAGGCGGTGTCGCCGCTATCGATCTTGGCCATGCATCCCCCCGCTCACCCTGCCTTCATTGACGGCGGGACATTTCTACATGCCCGCGCTGTGGATACAAAGACGAGCGCCCTACAGGTCTTTTGCCCAATAGCGGGTGAATTGATCGACGATGTCGGGCCGCATCTTCTTGGCCGCCTCGATATCGTCCTTCGCGCCCTCGGCATCGCCCAACTTGCGCCGGGCGACGCCGCGGCCGAACAGGGCGATCGGATTGTGCGCCTCGATGTCGAGCGAACTCTGGAAGTCCCGTTGCGCCGCCTCGACGTCGCCCAGCTTGAGGTGCGCCACGCCGCGGCCGTTGAAGGCGAAGGCCGAGATCGGGTCGAGCTTCAGCGCCTGCTCGCAATCGGCCAGCGCCTGCTCGATCGGGCCCTCGGCCGAGCGCGCCCAGCAGCGGTTGGTGTAGGCGAGCGCGAACCTGGGATCGAGCGCGATGGCGCGGTCGTAATCGCGGATGGCGCTGTCGAACTTGCCCTTGGCGAGGAACACGTTGCCGCGGTCGTACAGCGCCAGCACGTTGCGCTGGTCGATCTCGAGCGCGGCGTCGAATTCCTGCAGCGCGCGATCGAAGTCGAGCTTGGCGAAGTAGGCGCTGCCACGATAGATGAGCGCGCTCACGTAATTCGGCCTGATGCGGAGCGCGGCATCGTAGTCGGCGATGGCGCGGTCGTTGTCGCCCCGCGCCTGCCACGCCAGCCCGCGATTGTGATAGGCGACCGCGAGGTTCTTGTCGGAGACCTCGTGCGCCTCGATGACCGCGCTGCAGGCCTCGATCGTCCGCTCGTTGACCGCCGGCGCATAGCACAGGCGGATGGCGTCGGATTGCGCCGTGGCCGGACACGCCGCGGCGAGCCCCGCGGCCGCGACAAGGGCGGCGAGCCTAGAGCGCGTTGGAGCCGCTTTCACCGGTGCGGATGCGGACCGCCTGCTCGACCGGCGTGACGAAGATCTTGCCGTCGCCGATCTTGCCGGTGTGCGCCGCCTTCTGGATCGCCTCGACCGCGCGCTCGACCTGGCCGTCCTCGACCACGATCTCGATCTTCACCTTGGGCAGGAAGCTCACCAGGTACTCGGCGCCGCGATAGATCTCGGTCTGGCCCTTCTGGCGGCCGAAGCCCTTCACCTCGCTCACCGTCAAGCCGCTGACGCCGATGCTCGTCAGCGCATCGCGCACCTCGTCAAGCTTGAACGGCTTGATAATGGCGGACACCAGCTTCATTCACTCCTCCTCCGGGCCGTGCGCAGACTGGCGCAAAAGAGGCGAAGAATCTACTAGCGCGGGTCTCCCCGCGCCTAGTGCACCGTCTCCCCATGCAGGTTGATGTCGAGGCCCTCGACCTCCTCCTCGACGGTGACGCGCAGCCCGATCATGGCGTCGATCGCCTTGAGGATGACGAAGGTCGCCACCGCGCACCACGCCATGGTGACGAGGCAGCCCCAGAGCTGCGTCAGCACCTGGGCGGCATTGCCGTCGATCAGGCCTTTCTTGCCCTCGCCGCCCACCGCCTCGACCGCGAACACCCCGGTCAGGATGGCGCCGGTGAAGCCGCCGACGCCGTGCACGCCGAAGGCGTCGAGCGAATCGTCGTAGCCCATCATGTGCTTGAGGCTGGTCGCCGCCCAGAAGCAGACGATCCCGGCGACGATGCCGATCACCAGGCCGCCGACCGGATTGACGAAACCCGAAGCCGGCGTGATGGCGACCAATCCCGCCACCGCGCCCGAAACGATGCCCAGCACCGACGGTTTGCCACGCGCCATCCACTCGGCGAACATCCAGGCGAGCGCCGCGGCGGCGGTGGCGATCTGCGTCACCGCCATCGCCATGCCGGCGCTGCCGTTGGCGGCGGTCGCCGAGCCCGCGTTGAAGCCGAACCAGCCGACCCACAGGAGCGAGGCGCCGATCACCGAGAGCACGAGATTGTGCGGCGCCATGTTGTCGGTGCCGAAGCCCTTGCGCTTGCCCAGCACCAGCGCGCAGACGAGCCCGGCCACGCCCGCATTGATGTGCACCACCGTGCCGCCGGCGAAATCGAGCACGCCCCAGTCGCCCAGGAAGCCGCCGCCCCAAACCCAGTGCGCGATCGGCGCGTAGACCACGACCGCCCACAGGCCCATGAACCACATCATCGCCGAGAATTTCATGCGCTCGGCGAAGGCGCCGGCGATCAGCGCCGGCGTGATGATGGCGAACGTCATCTGGAAGGTCATGTAGACCGATTCCGGAATGGTCTTGGCGAGGTCGTTCACCGAATCGAGCGCCATGCCGCGCAGGAACAGCCGGTCGAGCCCGCCGATGATGGTGCTGCCCGGCGTGAAGGCGAGGCTGTAGGTCGCCACCATCCAGAGAACGGTGACCAGGCAGGTGACGGCGAAGCTCTGCATCACCGTCGCCAGCACGTTCTTCTTGCGCACCATGCCGCCGTAGAACAGCGCCAGGCCGGGAATCGTCATCATCAGCACCAGCGCCGTCGAGGTCAGCATCCAGGCGGTATCGCCGCTGTCGATCTTGGGCTTGGCGGCGTCGGCGGCCTGGGCGAGCGCCGGCAAGAGCGCGACTGCCGCAGCGGCAAAACAGCGAAGCATGCTTCTGGTCATTTTCATTTTCATTGCCCCCTCGAACTCACAGCGCTTCGGCGCCGGCCTCGCCGGTGCGGATGCGGATCGCCTGCTGGATCTCATAGACGAAGATCTTGCCATCGCCGATCTTGCCCGTGCCCGCGGCCTTGCGGATGGTCTCGACCGCCCGTTCGGCCAGGTCGTCGTCGATCACGACCTCGATCTTGATCTTGGGCAGGAAGCTCACGGCGTATTCGGCTCCGCGATAGATCTCGGTCTGACCCTTCTGCCGGCCGAAGCCCTTCACCTCGGTCACCGTCAGGCCCTGGATGCCGAGCGCCGTCAGCGCGTCGCGCACCTCGTCGAGCTTGAACGGCTTGAAGATCGCCATCACCATTTTCATCTGTCACTCCCCCGCGCCAAAGGGCGATTGCCGTCGAGGTGCACGTCGGTGCAAGTCGCGTGCCAAGGCCGCCCGAAGCGCCACATCATTGGCCTTTTCGCGCCTCCTGCCCGCGTGGCGGGCAGCGCATGGGCAGCGGTTGCCGCATAACCGGGCCGCTGCCATGTATGGGACATGCAGAGCGTCCCCGACCGCGACCGCTTCGACATCGCCATTGTCGGCGCCGGCCTGAACGGCAGCCTGCTCGCCCTGGCGGCGGGCGAGGCGGGGCTTCGCACCGCGCTGATCGACCGGCTGCCGCTCAAGGCCATGACCGAGGCGGCCTTCGACGGCCGCACGACCGCGATCGCCTATACCAGCCAGCGCCTGTTCGCAGCGCTCGGCGTCTGGCACGAGCTTGCGAGCGAGGCCGAGCCGATCCTCGACATCCGTATCTCCGACGCCGGCCACGATGGCCGGGCGAGCCCCTTCTTCCTCCATTTCGACCATCGCGAAGCGGCCGACGACGCGGACGGCGCCGAGCCAATGGGCTGGATCGTCGAGAACCGGTTGCTGCGTGCGGCCATCCTGAAGCAGCTCACGGCCTGCGCCGCCGTCGAGCTGATCGCACCGGACGAGACGGCCGGCACCGAGCGCGACCTGCACCGCGCCGAGATCACGCTGAAGAGCGGCCGGCAGATCGCGGCGCGCCTCGTCGCCTCGGCGGAAGGCCGTTTCGGCACGATGCGCGAGGAGGCGGGCATCGGCGCGCGCAGCTGGTCGTACGGCCAGATCGCCATCGTGCTGGTGGCCGAGCATGAGCGGCCGCACCGCGGCGTGGCGCAGGAGAAGTTCCTGCCCGGCGGACCGTTCGCCATCCTGCCGATGCGCGATGCGGCCGACGGCAGCCATCGCTCGTCGATCGTGTGGAGCGAACGCGCCGACCTCGCGCGCCGGCTGCTCGAGCTCGATCCGCCGCGCTTCCAGGCCGAGTTCCAGCGCCGCTTCGGCGACTATCTCGGTCGCGTCACGACGACGGGCCCGCGCTGGTCGCATCCGCTGGGGCTGGTCCACGCCGAGCGCTATGTCGAGCAGCGGCTGGTGCTGGTGGGCGATGCCGCGCATGGCATCCATCCCATCGCGGGCCAAGGCTACAATCTGGGCGTGCGGGACATCGCGGCGCTGGTCGAGGTGCTGGTCGACGCCAAGCGGCTCGGGCTCGACATCGGCGCGGCGGACACGCTGGAGCGCTACGCCAAATGGCGTCGGGCCGACAATTTCGCCATGGTCGCGGCGACCGATCTGTTGAACCGCCTGTTCTCCAATGACGTGAAGCCGCTTCGGCTGGCGCGCGACCTGGGCCTCGCCTCGGTCCATCGCCTGCCGTCGCTGCGGCGCTTCTTCGCCCGCCATGCGATGGGCCTGGTCGGCGATTTGCCCAAGCTGATCCGCGGCGACCGGCTCTGACCAGCCTCGGATGCCTCTGGTTAAAATAACGGGAAAATAACGGGGTGGCCGACCATACCAATGGTTGGCGTCAGACCAGGTAATCGTACCCGTCGACAATTGTTGAACCGGATCGCCCATGCGCCGGCATTCTAAGGCCGACCGTTAAAAGGCGACGATTCTGTCGTGTAGAAGTCTGGGCGTTCGTCTTCCCCATCCAATGGGAAGAGGAGTGACCTCGAAGTTCTATACGACAGAATCGGGTTCCTTCTAACACCGGGCCTATAAGCTCGGGATGGCTCGATATCCTCTCGAATGGGGCTGGCATACGGACCCCGACCCCAGGAACGACACCGACCCGTCCGACACTCCGGCTTCGTTGCCCGCAACCCAGCAGCGCTATCCGCTGGAATGGGGATGGGATAGGCCGACCGAACCGGACGCCCCGACATTGCCGACCTTCACGCCGGTGATGCAGACGCTGCTGGGCGGCGTCGATCCCGCATCGTTTCCGCGCGCACCTGGTATCACGCCCGTCAGTACGGGGAGCGGCGAGACCGCGTTGGACATTCCCAACACTGATGCTGCCCTCCATGAAGACGGCGCGCAAATCGCCCAAGCCAAGCCCATGGATCGGATGCATCAGCCGACCGCAGAGGGCATACGCGGAGTAGCACCTCCTACCGAGCCGCCGCCCAACGATCCGGAAACTGAAAAAGCATTCCAGGATTGGCCAGGAGTCGATGTCGTCCTTGGGAACGGCGAACGCATACCCGACCCTCGTTCGCCGACAGGCCATATCATGGCGCCGTTCAACGATCTCAACAGCGTAGCTGCTGCCGGACGATCGGTCGGCTGGAAGGCATTGGGCACGCTCGGTCGCGCTTGGAGTGTCGACGAGGCGAAGAAAACTGCAAAGGAATTGACGCGGCAGTACCTGGCGCAAGGCGGAGACTTCGACTACCAGCGCCGACGCTACGAAAAAGGAAAGGACGGTTTCACTCAGCTCCCTCAGTTCAGAAACATCTCGAACATCAATGTCGGTTTATTTCTCGAGCAGGCATTCCGAATCATCACCGGAGGGACGCACATCAAGTTCGACAAAGACTATGCTCTCAAGCTCGCCGGTGAATACGCACGGGAGAATTCAAGCAATTACCGTCCGAATGAGCCTTATGGGCTCGATCCTGAAACGAGGAAGTACATCGAACGAGGTTACGACATCGGCTTGGAGGGCAACTATTGAGGGGCTCTCCTAACGGATAAAATGCGCCGATGCTCCCCCCCACCGCCGCCAGGCGAAGCGAATTGCGGCTACAGCCAACGCCATGAAGAATGGCGGAACGTAGTACGGGATGCCGTCAAACGCAGGGAATGCAAAAGCGGTCGGAACTGGCTGCCTGTCAGCCATGAAGCAAGTGGCAGCCGGGAGCGGGCCCAGCAGGGCGTCATGCCAGCAGGGACGCAACGCGAGCACCAGCCAGTAGACGACGGCGCAATATGCAAGGGCGAGCGCATAGGCGATTCCGGCGCCGAGCAAACCTGACAGCCGTCGGGCGCTCTCGGCGACTTCTACAGCATACCAGAGATTTTGGATCATCAAGACTATCCGCCCGACAAGGGCCATGGCGAATGCCAATACGAAGAGGTAGATCGCGCCCCCAATGATGAGGCCCTGGCGGAACGTGCGGTCGAGATCGGCGGTGCTAGGAGAACTGCCGGTCCCTTCTGACTGATAGGCGTATCTCGCGGCACTTCGCAAGAAGTTGGCCAGTGAGCACTGACCCGTCGGGCCGTCCGAAACAGGCAGACAGGGACGTATCGCGCCCACGAGCCACCAAAGGACGACTATGGCCGACAAAACCAGCACAACATGAAATGCGAAAGTTGCGATCTCGCGCGTAATGGCGGATCCAAGGCCGCCGCCTCGATGAGTAGATGGTCGGTCGATGTCCGACCAAACCATTTCGGTCGCACGCCACAACAGGACGATCATCAAGGACGCGATGGCAATGCTCGGAAAGTCCAACCCGCGAACAGAACCCGAGTATCCCAGAGCATGTCCAACGACACCGGCGACAATGAGGTTGATCGCAAGAATCAGGGCATAGCGACGGGCAAACGTCTTGAGGCTGGCAAGCCGTTGCCCTCGCGAAGCCGGCAAGAAGCGTAGCCGCCCACCCAGGATGAAGGGACACCACCAGGCAAGAACGATCGTAACCAGGGCGAAGCGCAGAATGAAGCGCCCGAAAGAAACGAACCTCATTCGCACACAATAATCGTGCGGTCGTCGGACGGAAAGCAACCTCCGCGTGTGCAGCGCCTTCGGCAAGCAGTATGCCGGCCTTTGGCAGAGTCCTCATGGCCTAGCGCCGCCTCTTGCGTCGCGTCTTCTTGGTTGGCTTGCCGATCATGCCATGCACGCCGACCATCGAGCCGGCCACCAGCTCCAGCGCGAGGAAGCGGCGCTCCTCGACCCAGCCGGGCAGCTGGATGTTGAGCGCGAGGTCGCGGCGAAAGCCGAACTGATTGTAGCACTCGGGATCGCAGGCGCCCATGCCTGGAAGAACTCACGCAACTACGACAGGAACGAAGACTACGGGCTCGACCCATTGACCAGAAAGTACATCGAGGAAGGATACAAGACAGGCGACCGCGGAGGCTTTGATCGTCATTGATGCTTCGACAAATCGGCGAACATGAGGGGACGCACGTGTTCCCACCGGGCAAAGATCAAGATCGCCAGGAGCGGAAACGCGAGGCCTGCGACCACGAGAACGACTCCGCCATAGCGGTAGAGCGACAACGACCAGATAAGCGGAGCGAGCGCGAACTTGGTCACGATGTTTTCGATGCAGTTGGTCGCGGACCTCACCGTGGCATCGCATCCTGTCAGCGCGCCTGGATTGAACAGATCCGAGACAGGTATCCAGCAAAGAACAGTAATGGCAAACCACGCGCCAAACATTGAGAGGAGCACCCGCAGGATCAGGCGCGCGACGTGGAGCAATTCGGCCATGGGACCTCGGCACGAGTTGGAGCAGTCTTTGATCGTCATCGCGGCTTTGATGGGCGAGCAGGCATGATGGGACGAATATATTCCCAGAGGCCAAAAATCGAGACAGTGAGAATCGGAAACGCCATTGAGGTAATCCAGGTGAATAGCAGTCCATTGTCGTCGGAAAAAACCATCGCGCCGAACGGGGCAAGCACGGGCAAGCCGATAAAAGATCGAATGCACTCGGCAACGGCATGCGCTCCCGATCCGCCACACTGCTGGAGCCTATAGAAGTCGAAGCCGCCGCCGAACAGCGCCAATGACCAAATGAAGCTGATCGCAATCCAGGTGACGGCAAACGAGACCATCATTCTCAGGATCAATCGAACGATATAGAGACTGACAGCCATCGAAGCCTCGCGACGCCTCGAGCAGGCTAAGCTGTTCCGCGAGCGTGTCGAGCACGCAGAGGTAGTATTGCATTGCGCCCAAAGAAAAACGGCCGGGCGAGCCCGGCCGTTCGAAGTTGGGGTTGAGTGGAGGAACGACTCTACTGCAGGACAATCTCGACGCGGCGGTTCTGCGGCTCGCGCACACCGTCGGCGGTCTGCACCAGCGGCTGGGTCTCGCCCTTGCCGACCACGCTGATCGAGGTCGCCGGCACGCCGTCGCGCACCAGCGCATCCTTGACCGCATTGGCGCGCCGCAGCGACAGCGCCATGTTGTAGCTGTCCGGGCCCGAACGGTCGGTATGGCCCGTCGCCGTGATGCGCGCACTGCCCTTGCTCTTGAAGGCCTGCGCCGCCTGGTTGATGGTCGAGAGCGCCTGAGCCGAGAGGTCCGAGCGGTCCCAGTCGAAGAACACCAGGAACGACGTGGCCTGCGGTGCCGGCGCCGCCGGCGGCGGTGCTGCAGCCGCTTCTTCCGGCTGGCCGAACTTGTAGGTCAGGCCCAGGATCACGCTGATGTTGTTGTTCTGGAAGGCGTTGGGATTGGTGGTGCCGTAGTAGCGGCCGTCGAGATCGAGCCGCAGGCTCGGCGAGATGTTGTAGCTGACGCCGACGATGCCCTGATAGGCGAACTCGGTGTTGCACATGCTGCAGGGCGTGGCGAGCGCGCTGTCGACGAAGGCGATGCCGGCGCCAGCGCCGATGTACGGTGTGATGGTCCCGCCCGGGAAGAAGTCGTAGAGGACGTTGGCCATCGCCGAGATCTGGTTGATCTTGCCGAACACCTGGTTGGTGATGCCGGGGCCGTTGCCGTTATTGGCGCGGTACATGCCTTCCAATTCGACGCGCGGGCCGACGAAGTCGTAGCCGGCCTTGCCGCCGACCGCCCAGCCGGTGTCGTAGCTGTTGCCGCCGTTGTTCAACAGCCAGTTCAGGCCGCCTTCGGCGCCGATGTAGAAGCCGGGCACGGCCTGCTGCTGCGCCTGCGCGGCGATGGGCAAAAGAAAAAGCGCCGCAGCGCCAGCAACCAACCTTTTCATGAAATCCTACTCCCTTTTGCGAGTGAGACTGTGCGAATGAGGGTCCGCGCATAGGGAACGGCGGGTTGCCGGATTGCGTTGCTCGCGCCCATCGAATCCGGCGGCCTTTGCCGGAAGCTGTGGCAGCGCAGCAACAGTTTGGGCCACAGGCCTTTTCCGTTCCGCCATTCGGTGCGAGTTTGGGTCCGGGACAATGGACCTATCGTGAACGACGCAGCCGTGACAGCCGTCCGTGGGCCGGCGCTCACCTTCATCGGCGACCCTTTCCGGGATGGGCTCGAGGCCGCGATGGTCCATTGGCCGGATGCGATCGTTGCTATGGCGAACGGTCTCATCACCCATGCCGGCCCGGCGCGGGAGGTGGCGCCGCAATTGCCGCCCGGCACGGCCGTGCACGACTATGGGCGGGACGCGCTGATTTCGGCCGGCTTCATCGACACCCACGTGCATTTTCCGCAGACGCCGATGATCGCGTCGTACGGCGCGCAGCTCCTCGATTGGCTCGACCGATACACTTTCCCGACCGAAGCGAAATTCGCCGATCCGCAATATGCCCGACGCATCGCCGGCGTATTCCTGCGCGAATGTTTGCGCAACGGCATCACCACGAGCTGTGTCTACTGCACCGTGCATGCGCATTCCGCCGACGCGCTGTTCGAGGAAGCCGAGCGGCTCGGCCTGCGCCTGGCTGCCGGCAAAGTGCTGATGGATCGCAACGCGCCGGCCGCGCTGCTCGACACCGCGCAGTCGGGGTACGACCAGTCAGCGGCGCTGATCGCCAAATGGCACGGACGAGGCCGGCTGCTCTACGCCATCACACCGCGCTTCGCCGGCAGCTCGACGCCCAAGCAACTCGCTGCGGCGGGGGCGCTGTGGCGCGAGCATCCCGAGTGCCTGATGCAGACGCATCTCTCGGAGAACCGCCGCGAAGTCGAATGGATGAAGGAGCTGTTCCCAGAGCGTCGCAACTATCTCGACATATACGACCATCACGGCCTGGTCGGGCCGCGCGGCGTGTTCGGCCACGGCATCTGGCTGGAGGAGGATGAACTGCAGCGCCTGCATGGCGCGGGCAGCGCGATCGCTCATTGTCCGACGTCGAATCTCTTTCTCGGCAGCGGCGCTTTCAACATGGGACGCGCCAAGGATCCGCGGCGGCCGGTGCGCGTCGGCATCGGCACCGATATCGGCGCCGGCACGTCGTTCTCGATCCTGGCGACCTTGGGCGAAGGCTACAAAGCCGCTCAAACGAACGGCCAGCAACTCTCCGCGGGCCACGCCTACTACCTCGCCACGCGCGGCGGCGCCGAAGCGCTCTATCTCGACGACAAGGTCGGCCATCTCGCTCCGGGCATGGAGGCCGATCTGGTGGTGCTCGACATGAAATCGACGCCGCTCATCGCCGAGCGCATGGACAATGCCCGCGATTTCGCCGACCAGCTGTTCGTGCAGATGATCCTGGGCGACGACCGCGCGGTACAGGCGACCTACGTGGCCGGCAAGGCCGTCTACCACAAAGAGCGTTAATTTTAGGTTGCAACCCATAAATCTTGTGGCCCGTGCCGGCCAATCGCGGTACGCTTTCCCGGTCAGCAGAAGGAGGTCGCTTATCCGTCCGAGGACGCTGCGCCCCGACGGAACCTGGATCACCGATGGGTTCTCCATCGCGTGCCCTCCACGCCGCACCCTCCGCGCTGCCGATCGTCGACGCCTCCGCTTGCGGGGGCGTTTTTGCTTTCTCAAGCCCTCCCCGGAGTACGCCTATGGCCAAACGCGCCGCTCGCCGTGCCAAGCTTCACGCCATTGAAAGCGCCCGCGTCCACAACATCTTCGACCACACTCCGGCCAACGATCGAGACCAAAGCTACATCCGAAAAATACGTCCGCGCTCGGACAACCAGCGCCTGCTGATGGAGGCGATCGAAGCGCGCCCGCTCACGCTCGCCGTCGGTCCGGCCGGCACCGGCAAGACCTATCTCGCCATTTCCGCCGCCGTCGAAGCGCTCGAGGCCGGCCGGATCGAACGCATCGTTCTCTCGCGCCCGGCGATCGAGGCCGGCGAGAGCCTGGGCTACCTGCCGGGCGACATGATGGAGAAGATGGCGCCGTATTTGAGGCCCCTTTATGACTGCCTGACCGATCGGCTGGGCGGCAAGCGGCTCCGCGCGCTGATGACCGAGGGTGAGATCGAGATCGCGCCGATCGGTTATATGCGTGGCCGTACGCTGAACAACGCCTTCGTCGTC
>DASRFX010000032.1:0-16562 GCA_035651335.1 Reyranella sp.
GATCATCAAGATCGGCCGCACCCATCTGCAGGACGCGACGCCGGTGACCCTCGGCCAGGAGTTCTCCGGCTACGCGGCGCAGGTGAAGAGCGGCATCGCCCGGGTGAAATCCTGCCTGCCGCATCTGCTGGCGATCCCGCAGGGCGGCACCGCGGTCGGCACCGGCCTCAACGCCGCCAAGGGCTTCGACAAGGCGTTCGCCGCGGAGCTCTCGGCGCTCACCGGCTTTAAGTTCACCGCCGCGGAGAACAAGTTCGAGGGCATGGCGGCGCATGACGCCTTCGCCGAAGCCAGCGGCGCCTACAACACCCTCGCCTGCTCGCTGATGAAGATCGCCAACGACATCCGCCTGTTGGGCTCCGGCCCGCGCTCGGGCCTGGCCGAGATCAACCTGCCGGAGAACGAGCCCGGCTCCTCGATCATGCCGGGCAAGGTCAATCCCACCCAAGCCGAGGCGCTCACCATGCTCGCCGTGCAGGTGATGGCCAACGACGTGGCGGTTGGCTTCGGCGGGGCGGGCGGCTATCTCGAGATGAACGTCTACAAGCCGCTCATGATCCACAATGTGTTGCAGTCGGTGGTGCTGCTCGGCGACGGCTGCACCAACTTCCGCAAATATCTGGTCGAGGGAGCCGAGCCCAACACCAAGAAGATCGCCGAATATGTCGAGCGCTCGCTGATGCTGGTGACGGCGCTGGCGCCGGTCATCGGCTACGACAAAGCGGCCGAGATCGCCCACTACGCCAGCGAGCACGACCTCACCTTGAAGCAGGCGGCGTTGAAACTGGGCTATGTCAGCGAGGCCGAGTTCGATCGGGTCGTCGACCCGAAAAAGATGACCAGCCCCTATGTGGCGCGGTAACACCGCCGGCGCCGAAACAATTTGCAGTTTTGGCGTCTCAGCCGTCTCACGTGTCTCAGGGTGTCTCAACAGGGGGTGGGGGTGTTCCGTGAGACTCGAGACAGAAAGCCATATGCCATCGGCATCGGAGGCGTCTCAGCCCGGTGAGATTCCCCTCCCTTGGAGGGGTTATTCCTTCTTCTTGAACTCGGGCGCAGCGATCTTGGTCTGGTGCGAGCTGCGGAAATAGTCCTTCTCCCAGCCGCGCTCGACATAGGGTTGCTCCTGGTCGGCCAGGCCCTGGTTGAAGCGGCCGCGTCCCGACGACCAGGCGGAATACCGCTCCCTCAGCTCAGGCTCGGTGTTCAATTGCTCGATCGTCGGTTCGAACATCTCGAGCAGGCCGCGCTGGATCGGATGAACCAGGCAGATCGGGTCGCCGACGTCGAACTCGATCGTGCAGGCGCGGGTGAACTTCCAGTTCATGGTGAAGGTCTCGTGCGCCCAGTCGGTCTCGACCACGCCGTCGAGCGGCATGATGCCGTCCTTCGGCCAGTTGGTCGGGCCGCGGACCATCAGGTTCCAGCCTTCGGGCGTGCGGAACAGGTAGGGCACCGAGAAGGTGAGCACGCCGGAGCCGAAGTGCGACGAGAAGAGGCTGGGACCGTCGCCGCGCAGCACCTCGACCGTCATGTCGTCCTTCAACGAGCCGCCGTTCCAGGTCGCCTTGATCTGGTGGCGCGACAGCACCTCCCAGCCAAACTGGTTGGCGATCACCATGGGCAGGCAGCGGTAGGCAAACTTCTGGTGCGTGTCATCCATCCACTTGCGGTCGCGCCGCGCGGGCTTGAGCGGCACGCCGGAGTTGGGATTGATTTCGTAGGCGATGAATTTCTTGTCCGACATAGCAGGCTCAGACTAGGCGGTTGGCGCGCGCCGGGCGAGCAGGATCATGGCAGCGAGCGAGATCGTCGCCATGACGAGGGCGAGAGACAGGGCGGCGGAGGTGCCGAACTGGCTCAGGACGGCGGCCATGACGGGCGGTGCCGCGGCCGAAACGATGCCCTGCGGCAGGGCGAGGCGGCCAGCATAAAGGCCGAACTGGGCGCGGCCGAACAGGGCAAGCGGCAGGGTGAAACGCTGAACGGCCTTCAGCCCATTCGACAGGCCGTAGGCGAGGATCGCGATCAGCGCTGCCGGAAAGAGATTGCCGGCGAGCAGCGCCAGCCCCAGGCCGACCGGCAGCATCGCCGAGCCGAACACGGCCGACTTCATGATGGTGTAGCGGTGCCCGAACAACAGCTCGAAGATGCGCGTGCCGACCTGGGCCGGGCCGATCAGCGAGGCGAGCAGCAAGGCCGAGGCCGGCGAATGGCCGAGCCCGCGCAGCATCTCGATCATCTGCAGCTGCACGCCGGTGAAGACGAAGGCGCCGGCGGTGAGGCTGATCGAGAGCAGGCGATAGACGCGTGAATGGTGCTCCGGCTGGATGCCCGCGCTCGCGGCGGCGGCGCTGGTGTTGGTGGGATGAACCGGCGGCCGGCGCGGCAGGACCAGGAAGTGGATCGGCAGGCACGCCGCCAGATGCAGTGCGGCGAAGATCAGCAGGGTGTGGCGCCAGCCGACGGCGGCATCGAGCGCACCGGTGATCGGCCAGAAGATCGACGAGGCGAAGCCCGCGATGATGGTCAGGACCGAGATCGCCTGGCGCGCCCGCGGTCCCGCGATCTGGACCAGCGCGATGCTGGACGGCGTGCTGAGCGCGAGCCCGGACGCCAGCCCGATCGTTGCCCAGCAGGCGAAGTAGCTCGCCAATCCTTGCGTCTGCGACAGCGCGGCGAGCGCCAGGCCGTAGATCGCCGATCCGACGGTCATCACCGTGCGCGCGCCGCGCTTGTCGACGAAGCGGCCCACCCGCGGCGCGCATATCGCGCCAGCGGCCGACATCACGGTGATGCCGAGGAAAACCGTTTGGGCGGAGATGCCGAGCTCGGACTGGATGTGGCGGCCGAGCACCGACGGCATCAGGTAGGTGGTGCCCCAGCCGACGATCTGGGTGAAGCCAATGCCCGCGGTGACGCGGACCATCGAGTCGATCTTCACGCCGCTTTCGCCTGCTCCGGATAGAGCGACAGCAGGCCGGCCTCGCTGGCCGGGCAAACGCCGCGCTCGGTGATCAGCGCCGTCACCAAGCGCGCCGGCGTGACGTCGAAGGCGGGATTGGCGGCAGGGCTCGCCTCGGGAAGGATGTCGACGCTCACGACCTCGCCGGACGCCGTGCGGCCCGACATGCGCGACACTTCGAGCGCGTTGCGCTCCTCGATGGGAATGTCGCGGTTGCCGTCCTCGATCGTCCAGTCGATCGAGGGATAGGGCAGGCCGACATAGAACGGCACGCCGTTGTCGTGCGCCGCCAGCGCCTTCAGGTAGGTGCCGATCTTGTTGCAGACGTCGCCGCGGCGGGTCGTGCGGTCGGTGCCGACGATGCAGAAATCGACCCGCCCGTGCTGCATCAGATGGCCGCCGGCATTGTCGGCGATCACGGTGTGCGGCACGCCGTGCTTGCCGAGCTCCCAGGCGGTCAGGCTGGCGCCCTGGTTGCGCGGCCGCGTCTCGTCGACCCAGACGTGGATCGGGATGCCGGCATCGTGCGCCTGGTAGATCGGCGCCAGCGCGGTGCCCCAGTCGACCGTGGCGAGCCAGCCGGCATTGCAGTGGGTGAGCGCGTTGAGCCGCTTGCCGTCGCGCGGCTTCATCTGGCGGATCAGTCCCAGCCCGTTCTCGCCGATGCGCCGGCAGATCTCGGCATCCTCGTCGCAGATCTTGGCAGCGCGCTGATAAGCGGCCGCCCGGCGCTGGTCCGCCGGCAGCGGCGCGAGCAGCGCACGCATATCGTCGAGCGCCCAGCGCAAATTGACGGCGGTCGGCCGCGACGCCATCAGCGCCTCGCAGGCGTGCGCCAGATTGGCGTCCGAGGGGTCGGCCGCCATGGCGAGCGCGACCCCGTAGGCCGCCGCGGCGCCGATCAGCGGCGCGCCACGCACGATCATTGTGCGGATCGCCTTCTCGGCGTCTTCCATCGAGCGGAGGTCGCGCACGACGAATTTGTGCGGCAGCAGGATCTGGTCGATCGCCTGGACGGTGGTGCGGTCGGCGCCCAGCCAGATGGTGCGATAGGGTTTGCCGTCGACTTTCACAATATGACTTTCACGGTGGGAAACTAGGGCCAGAACCCTCCCCATTCAAATGCGGAGGGCGGACAATCGTCGCATGGCTTCTGCCCGATTTGCCCACGCGTCCGATCTTCCGTCCCTTCTTGCCCTTTTCACGGTCTCCGAGGTGAGCGCCGCCGCCGAACCGCCGGGGCGCGCCGAGGCGATCTGGCGCGAGACGCTGGCGCAAGCGGGCACCTACGTCTTCGTCTCCGACGATGGGGCCCGGATCGGCGCGACCTGCATGCTGATCACCGCGCCGAACCTGCTCCGCAGCGGCAGGCGCCACGGCTTCCTGGAGAACGTGGTGGCGCATCCCGAGCTCAGGGGACGTGGGCACGGCAAGGCGGTCGTCGCGGCGGCGTTGCTTCATGCCTGGTCCCTCGATTGTCATCACGTGCTGATGCAGAGCGGCCGTGCCGATTCACGGGTTCACAAATTCTACGAGGGCCTGGGCTTCAGACCGGGCCTGCGGACGGCCTACGTGGCGCTGCGGCCGCCGCCTTCCTAGGAAACGGCGCGCGCGACGGCATCGATGATCGCCGCCGCGTCGAGCTTGTAGGCGCGATAGAGATCGGCGATGTCGCCGGATTGGCCGAAGCCCTCGATGCCGAGCGGCACGACTCGCTGGCCGCGCACCGAGCCCAGCCAACTGAGCGCCAACGGATGGCCGTCCATCACCGTGACGAGGCGAGCGTCGCGCGACAACGGCGCCAGCAGCCGCTCGACCGGCGCCGCGCCGCGATCGACCGAACCGGCGGTTCGTCCGCGTTCGCGCTGGGCCGCGAGCCAATCGGCATGCAGGCGATCGGGCGAGGTCAGGACGAACAGGCCGGCGCCCGCGAAATCGCGCACCACGCTCTGATGCGCTTGGATCGCCTCCGGCGTCACTGCGCCCATGCAGACGATGGCGATGTCGGCGCTGGGGTCCGGCGCGGCATACCAATAGCCGCCCGAGACGATGTCGTCTTGTTGCTCGGCCGAGAGCGTGCGCTCGGGCTGCGGCAGCGAGCGCGTCGACAGACGGAGATAGATCGAGGAGCCCTTGGGCTGCTGCATGTAGTCGAGGCCGAAGCGCATCAGCACCGCGAGCTCGTCGACATAAGTCGGCTCGTAGGACAACAGGCCCGGTTGACCGATGCCGATCAGCGGCGTGTGGACGCTCTGATGCGCGCCGCCCTCGGGGGCAAGCGTCACGCCCGACGGCGTGGCGACGATCATGAAGCGGGCGTTCTGGTAGCAGGCGTAGTTCAGCGCATCGAGGCCGCGGGCGATGAACGGATCGTAGAGCGTGCCGATCGGCAGCAGGCGCGTGCCGAACAGCTCGTGGCTCAAGCCGAGCGCGGCAAGCTGGATGAACAGGTTGTTCTCGGCGATGCCGAGCTCGATGTGCTGGCCGCGCGGCGTCTTGCGCCAGAGCTGGGCCGACACGACCTTGAGCTCGCGGAACACGTCTTCGGCCTCGGTATGACCGAACAGGCCGCGCCGATTGATCCATGGTCCGAGATTGGTCGACACCGACACGTCGGGCGACGTCGTGACGATGCGGCGCGCGAGCTCGCTGCCTTCGGCCGCGATGGCGTTCAGGATCTTGCCGAAGCCGGTCTGCGTGCTCGATTCCTTGTCCTTCGGTGCGGGCAGCGCGGCCGGGATCGCGACCGCGGGTGCTTCCGTGCGGCGGCGGCCCTCGGCGTTGAACGGCGCCTGCTTGAGGAATTCTTCCAGTTCCGGCACCGGCGCGTTGAGGCCGGCGAACTTCTCCCATTCCTGGCCGTCTTCGATCCCCATGGCCTTTTTGAACTGCGCCATCTGCTCGACCGTCATCAGGCCCGAGTGATTGTCCTTGTGGCCGGCGAAAGGCAGGCCCTGGCCCTTGATGGTGTAGGCGATGAAGCACGTCGGCGTGTCGCCCTCGACTCCCTCGAAGGCGTCGAGCACGGCTTGCATGTCGTTGCCGGCGAGATTGGTCATCAGCCGGTGCAGGCCGGCATCGTCGTGGCTCTCGAGGATGCGCCGGATGCCGGGATATTGGTTGAGATCGCGCGTCAGCGCCTCGCGCCAGCCCGCGCCGCCCTTGAAGACAAGCGCCGAGTAAAGCGAGTTCGGGCAGTCATCGATCCATTGCCTGAGATGCTCGCCGTCCGCTTGCGCGAACGCCGTCTCCAGGAGCTTGCCGTACTTCAAGGTCACGACGCGCCAGCCGACCAGCTCGAACATCTCGCCGATGCGGCCGAACAGCCGGTCGTTGACGACGCCGTCGAGGCTCTGGCGGTTGTAGTCGATCACCCACCAGAGATTGCGCACGTCGTGCTTCCAGCCTTCGAGCAGCGCCTCGAAGATATTGCCCTCGTCCAGCTCGGCATCGCCGACGAGCGCCACCATGCGCCCGGTCGGCCGCGTGCCGTCGCCGAGCTTCTTCAGCCGCACATAGTCCTGCACGATCGAGGAGAAGAGCGTCATGGCGACGCCCAGGCCCACGGAGCCGGTCGAGAAATCGACGTCGTCGGCATCCTTGGTGCGCGAGGGGTAGGACTGCGCGCCCGCCAGGCCGCGGAAGCGCTCGAGCTTGTCGCGCGTCTGGTGGCCGAACAGGTATTGGATGGCGTGGAACACCGGCGAGGCGTGCGGCTTCACCGCCACGCGGTCCTCCGGCCGCAGCACCGAAAAATAGAGTGCCGTCATCACCGTCGCGAGCGAGGCGCAGGACGCCTGGTGACCGCCGACCTTGAGGCCGTCTCGATTGGGCCGGATGTGGTTGGCGTGATGGATCGTCCACGACGACAGCCAGAGCACCTTGCGCTCCAGCTCGCGCAGCAGCTTCAGCCTCTGGATAGGCGCCAAAGTGGTCATGGGCACTGCGTACGCCTCAAATCGGGGAAAATCCTTGCGTTTAGCCCCCAAAATTCGGTGGATAGGGTACAATCGGGCGAAATTTAGGAACTTTAAGCAATGATCTCCCTCGACGCGATCGACCGGCGCATCTTGGAACAGCTTCAGCACGACGGCCGTCTCAGTAACGCCGATCTCGCCGAAAAGGTCGGCCTCTCCTCGTCGCCCTGTTGGCGCAGGGTGAAAGCGCTGGAGGAGGCGGGTGTGATCAAGGGCTATGCGGCGCTGCTCGACGCCAAGACGGTGGGGCTCTCGGTCAACGTGTTCATGAGCGTGTCGCTCTCGACCCAGAACGAAAAGTCGTTGAAGGATTTCGAGCGCGCCGCAGCGGCGCGGCCTGAGGTCATGGAGTGCTACCTGATGACTGGAGACAGCGACTATCTGCTGCGCGTGGTCGTGCCCGACCTCGAAGCCTATGAGCGGTTTGTCATGGACTTCACCAAGATTGCCGGCATCGCGCAGATCCGCAGTTCGTTCGCGCTTCGGCCGGTGAAGCAGGGGACGGCACTACCGCTGGAGTGATAGACTTCCCTCATGCCAACGCCCGTAACCTTCGATCCCGTCATCGGTCGCGAGTTCGTGCGCTATGCGCATCTGGTCGCGAACCGCGGCTACATCCACAACACTTTGGGCAACATCGTGATGCGAGCGCCGCACCCGGACTATGCCCACGGCATCGCCTACACCAAGCACGCCGAGATCTCGCTCGAAGAGATGAGCGAGCGCAACATCGTGATCACCGACGTGTCGTCGCCGAAGATCCTGTGGGGCGAGCGCATGACCAGCGTCGGTCACAATCTCAGCCGCGAGATCCTGCGGCTGCGGCCCGACATCAATGCCACCATCCATGTGCACGACGATGCCGTGCTGTCGCTCTACAGCTCCCGCGCGCCGCCCGAGTTCAGGGTGTTGTCGCTCGATCCGCCGTTCGTGCTGGGCAAGCCGGTGCATTTCGTGCCGGCGCATGTCGATGTCGAGGCCGACGTGAGCTCGGTGAAGGATTTCGTGCACGACACCAATTCGGTGATCCTGGTCGGTCACGGGCTCACGACTTTCGGCCGCAACATTTCCGAGGCCTACCATCGGCTGAACACGCTCACCGCCGAGGTGCGACGCGTGCTGGCGGCGGAACAGCACGCTGCCGTAACGGGAACCAGGCCCGCCTATCGCAGCCAGCACGAAATCGAGGAGATGTACCGCTTCGCCGAGCGCATCATCTATCCGACGCGGCCTGACCAGGTGATGGGCGAGGCGGCAGAGTAGGCGGACGGCCTAACGCGCCAGGCACTTGTAGTCGGCGATCGTTGGCTCGCGGCGGCTGAAGCCCGCCGGGCATTCCTTGCCGCCTGTCAGCGAAACGCAGATCGCCATCTGCTCGACGAAGGCCGGGAAGGAATATTCGGGGGTCGCCTTGCCGAAGCACGCGGCGCGCTCGGTCGGGCCCACCCAATCCGGCGAGCGTGTCGTCACGGTCGCATCGATCGTCTTGCCGGCAAGATTGCCGCGCAGGTCGATCTTCGCCAGGTTGGGCCACTCCCGGCGGGCGTTCCTGTATTCGTCGGGCTGATCCAGCCGCGGATCGACGAAGGCCAGCGTTCCGTCGATCGAGCCGTCCGAAAGCTCGAGCTTGCCTGTCGTCTGCAGCCCGTCCCGGCGCACGTCCTCGAGCTTCAGCAGGGCGAGTCCTGTCTTGAGCTTCGAGTTCTCGATCTCGAGCGCGAGGTTGCCCTCCCAGTTGATGCTGCCGGATGCGCGCGAAAGATCGGTCAGCGAGAAGGCAGGCACGTTCAGGTGGAACTCTATTTTGCGGAACGACCCCGCCTTGAGCGACACGCTCGGGCTCTCCAGGCGGTGCCCGACCGTCGCATCGGCTATGTGCAGTACTTCGGCCAGGCTGAGGCAGGTGACCACACCGCCGAGCTTGCCGTGCCATTTGCCGTTGTCGAAGCTCAGCGTGCCGTTCGAGTGGAAGGTCTCGCCCGGCGCGCAGGCGGCGCCGGCACCTTCGCTGGCGGGGACGAGACCCGTCGACACCCCGTAGGTCACGTTGCGGCGGCTGTCGACGCCCAGAGTGAAGTCGAGGTCGCGCAAGGTCGGTGCCTGTCGGGCCGCACGGCGGGCGCCCGGCATGTCGGTGAAGGCTTCGATGAGGTCCGGCCACGCCTGCACCTGATCGGCGGTGAGGTGCACGGCCAACGCATCGCACGGCGAAGGCCTGACGGTGCCGTCCTTTCCCTTGGCGAGCGCGCCGATATGGGCGACGAAGCGCTTCACGGCGGCGATGTCGATATGGTCGATCGCGCCCAGTCGGATATTGGCACTCATCCCGGGCTGGTCGCTGCAGCTGCGGACAGGCGGCATCTGCTCGAAGGAAAGCACCGGCCGGCCGGGGACCGGACTGGCGAACTGGAAACCACCCAGACCGTCGCGGAAGCCGATACCTTGCAGACCGAGGTGCAGTGCTGCCGCGCCTTTCCCGTGATCGGGAAGGCGCAGGTCGAGACCGCGTAGCTCGACGTCAAACGAGTCTTCCGAAACGCGGCCAGCGTGATGGATCGAGACCCTGAGGGGCGCGCCGCTGCCCAACCCATTGGGGCGGAGCTGCAGACGGCCAGCAAGACCCACGCGCGTGGTGCCGGCGCTTTCCTTCCATATCGGGGCAAGTGCGGGCAGCAGGAGGTCCTGGCCGACATGGCCCAGCGAGGCGAGCCGTGGGCGGTCCTGCACGGAAGCATCGATGCAGCCTTCGAGCTGTGCCAGCCCCTCGCCGGCCGCAAGCCTGGTCGCGGCAACGCGCGCGGCCACGGTCGAGGCATCGCCCAGGCGCAGGCGCAGATCGTCGAGGACCGCGGCGGCCTTGGTTGCGAAACCCTGGGCCGACAGCCGGCGAATCAGCGGCCGATGCGGGCCGCGCTCGACGCTGCCGGCATCGAGCAGGCCGTAGGCCGCGTCAAGCTCGGCGTCCTCGCCGGCAAGCTCGACGGTGAATTCGAGGACATGGGGACCGGCATGCGTCGCGAGGCTGCAGCGGGCCTGCGGCAGTATGTCGGTCCCCTTTGCCGCGCCGTTGGAGATCGACACCGCCAGCAGGCCGCCACCACTTTCCGAAGCCTCGATCTTGATGTCTTTGAAATCGCCCACGCCGCCCGCAGTCAGCCGGTCGATCGTCGCGGACACGTGGCCGGGATCGGCGGCGCCACGGGCGAGTATCGACACCGGTACACGGCGCGGTGCCGGCGGCAGGCCGAGCGTGCCGCTGTCGCCATAGGGATCGACCGGATCGCCGATATCCCCTTCGAGGGCCAGCTGCTGGAGGCGGATGGCGCTCACTTGCGTGACCTTTCCGGAGCGGTAGAGGTCGGCCTCGAGGCGCAACGCCGCAGAGTCCAGATGCATATCGTCGAACTGCCCGGCGCCGAGGCCCGCCTCGGCAGTCAGCGTGCTGATGTGGCGCTGCCCCGGCGCCTCACGCGTCACGATGCCGAGGGTCGCGTCGTTGAACGTCCCATGGCGATCGCCTTGATCGAGGACGAATCGGTCGGCATGTAGCCTGAACGGGCTCTGGAAGTTGAGATGGTACAGGGCGGACTCGAGGCGCGTGAGATCCGTCTGGATAGACGGAAACGCCTTGGCGAGGGTCGATTGCGCCGGACCGGCATGCGTGTAGTCATCGAGCCTGGTGGGCAGCGCGGCGAGCCAACCGCCGAAGGCGCGCGTCGTCTCGGCGTCGAGGAACGGCTCTTTCACCGCTGCTCGGGGACCGGGCTTGGCCGGTGCGGCTGACGGCGACAGCCGGGCGGCGACCTCGCGGAGACGGAGCTCGGCCTTTGCCACATCCATCGGCAGCGACGGATCTTCGGTGTCGATGGCGGCCTGCAGCTTCAGGTCCAGACCGGCAAGACGCAGGCTCTGCAAACCGAACCGCTTGCCCGCCGAGACATACGAAAGAAGGTCGAGCGAGGGGATGTCGAATGTCGCGTCGAGCTCGGCGCGTGGACCTGTCTTCAGGCGCGCCATTGCATGCCCGCGCACGCCGTTCAGCAGCATGTCGGCCGTCGCCTCGTGAACCTGTCCGTGCGGCGTCACGGCAATCGAGATGTCGAACGGCGCTGCCGCAATCGACTCCGGCGTCGGCAGATCGGGCATCAGCCAGTGCAGCGTGCTGGCGGGGGAAACGCCGGCGAGCTTGATCAAGCCTTCAACCTGTCGCTTGCCGGCCTCGCCCTGGAGTGAACTCTGCAGGTGGAAATGCGTGGCGCCCGGGAGATCGGCCGACGCGGTGAGCGTGCCGGTTCGGTTTCTGAGGTCGACGCCCAGATCGATAACTTCGGCGGGACGATCCTTGAAGTACCCTTTGCCGATTGCCAAGGCGAAGTTGGCAGTGTCGTCTTGGTGCATCGCGTCGAGCACCGCCGTCGACGTATTGGCGAACAGTTGGGCGAGCGATAACCAGTGCGCGTGGCCCGTCATGAAGTCGGCGAATTGCAGCTCGTCGATGTTGACCGTCATGCTGGCGTCGAGATGCGGCGCCCAAGCGACGCGGGCACGGCCGGTGCCCTTGGTGCGGCCAAGCGCGAAGCTCGCCTTGTCGAGTGACAGCGAGCCATCCTTCCAGGTCAGCACCGACGCAAGGTCGAACGATCCCAGGAAGCCGGGGCCCAAATCCGGCGGCGCCTTGTCCTGGAATTTCGCCCAGGCACCGAACAAAGAGGCGAGCGACTCGACACTGAGCGTCAGCGGGCCGCTAAGCCCGTCGTTCCCTGCCTGGGCAAGACCTACTTTGAGCCTGACACGCCCGTCACCAACCGACAGCCCGGCCTTGCCCGCGAACGAGTCACGGTCGAGCAGGAGATCGATATCGGCGTGCTCGATCGCGAGCCGCGCGCCAGCACGACGCGCGTCCTGCACAATGATCGCACCGTCATGCACGACGATGTGGGCGTCGGGCGGCGCGACCGTCGTCCGGTGCGACTTCGGCCGCTGCCAGTTCAGCCGGCCCTCGCGATCGAACCGGGCGAAGATTTCGGGCGAGTAGGCCGCGAACTCGACGCGCAGGCCATGCTCGAACACCAGGGCAAAGGTCGCCTCGCGCGCCGCCAGGAGCTTCTCGCCGTGCCGATCGGTCAGGCTGAACTGCTGGACGTCGGCGTACGGCAGCGGCAGCAGGCGCGCCCGCATCGGCCCCGAGATCGCGATCGTCCAGCCGTGCCTGGCGGCGTACCTGACCAGCCAGTCCTTGGGCATGCCGTGGAGGTCGACGAAGCGCAGCCCGGTATCGGCCAGCACCACTACTGCGACGAGCAGCGCCACCCCCCAGATCAGACTCCTCGTCAGCCGGCGCGGCATGTTCTCGTACCCCCGGCGGAGACCGTATCGGAGGCGCTCAGCCTAGATCAATGGTGCCGCTCATCATCGGCGCACATTTGCCGCCGATATAGGTCGCCGTGACGTTGCCGGCCTTCTTTTCGGCGCTCGCCTCGAGGATCGACGGCCGGCCCATGTCGAAGCCCTGACCGATGGTCTTCGTGAGCACGACATCGGGCCGCGGATCGAGATGCGCCAGCAGGCCGATCAGCGTGATGTTGGCGCTGCCGGTCGCCGGATCCTCGGGCACGCCGAACAAGGGTGCGAACATGCGGCTCTGGATCTCCACGCCGTCCTCCTTTACCGCGACATAGAGGTGCACGCCGACGGTGCGCGTCATCGGCAGCTGCCGCTTGAAGACGTCGAGATTGTAGAGCGTCGACTTCAGCACTGCGCGCGACGCCACCTCGGCGAACAGGAAATTGTTGCCGGTCGAGGCGATCACCGGCTGACCGACCACGTCGCCCGCCTTCAGGCCCGTTGCCTCGGCGACCAGCGCAGGCGATACCTCCTCGCCCAGCGTCATCGGCTGCGGTGCGGCGAGCCGGGCCGCAACGACCGCGCCGCCCTCCCGGGTCAGCTCCATCGGCACGAGGCCGGCCTTCTCCTCGAACACGAGCTTGTCGCCCGTCACCTTGCCCAACCGCGCCAGCACGAAGGCGGTGCCGACGTTCGGATGACCGGCGAACGGCATCTCCGCCTTGGGCGTGAAGATGCGCACCTCGGCCGTGTGCTTGGGATCCTTCGGCGGCAGCACGAAGGTCGTCTCCGCGTAGTTGAACTCGGCGGCGATCGCCTGCATCTGCTCGGTGGTGAGTCCCGCGGCATCGGGCAGCACGGCGAGCGGATTGCCGCCGAACTTCCGATCCGTGAAAACGTCGACCGTGACGAAAGCGCGCTTCATGCCCTAATCTTCGAGGATGACCGACAAAGCACTGTCCTATGACCACGGCGTCTCGCACAAGAAGCTGATCGGCGAGACCATCGGCAATTTTTTTGATCGCACGGTTGAGAAATATCGCGACCGTGAAGCCTTGGTCGTGAAGCACCAGAACGTGCGCTGGACGTGGGGCGAGCTCGCCCGCCGGGTCGACGATCTCGCCGCCGGCCTGGTGTCGCTCGGCCTGGAGCGCGGCGACAGGATCGGCATCTGGTCGCCCAACACCTACGAATGGGCGCTGACGCAGTTCGCCACCGCCAAGGCCGGCCTGATCCTGGTCAACGTCAATCCGGCCTATCGCCGGGCCGAGCTCGAGTACGCAATGAACAAGGTCGAGTGCAAGGCGCTGGTGCTGGCGCCCTCGCTCAAGACCTCCAACTACCTCGAGATCGTGAGCGACCTCGTGAAGGACAAGAAGCTGCCGCACCTCAGGCATCTGGTGCGCCTGGGCTCGGAGAAAACGCCGGGCATGCTGAACTTCGACGACGTCGCCAAGGCCGGCGCCAACAAGGAGCGCGCCTATCTCGCCGATCTCGCGCCCAAGCTGCAGTTCGACGACGCCATCAACATCCAGTTCACCTCGGGCACCACCGGCTTCCCGAAGGGCGCCACGCTCAGCCACCACAACATCCTGAACAACGGCTACTTCGTCGCCGAGGGGCTGAAATTCACGCCGGAGGACCGGCTGTGCATCCCCGTGCCGCTCTATCACTGCTTCGGCATGGTGATGGGCAATCTCGGCTGCCTGACCCACGGCTCGACCATGATCTATCCGGCAGAAGCCTTCGATCCGCTGGCGACGCTCAAGGCGGTCAGCGAGGAGCGTTGTACGGCACTGTATGGCGTGCCGACCATGTTCATCGCCCAGCTCGACCATCCCGAGTTCGGCAAGTTCGATCTCAAGAGCCTGCGCACCGGCATCATGGCGGGCTCGCCATGCCCGATCGAGGTGATGAAGCGGGTGCAGAGCCAGATGAACATGAGCGAGGTCACCATCGCCTACGGCATGACCGAGACCTCGCCGGTCTCCACGCAATGCGCCACCGACGATCCGGTCGAGCGCCGCGTCTCGACCGTGGGCCAGGTGCTGCCGCACATCGAGATCAAGATCGTCGACAGCGAGGGCAAGGCGGTGCCGCGCGGGACGGCCGGCGAGTTCTGCACGCGCGGCTACTCGGTGATGAAGGGCTACTGGAACGATGAGGAGAAGACCAAGGAGGCAATCGACGACGGCGGCTGGATGCATACCGGCGACCTCGCCACCATGGATGACGAGGGCTACGTCAACATCGTCGGCCGCCTGAAGGACATGGTCATCCGGGGCGGCGAGAACGTCTATCCGCGAGAGATCGAGGAATTCCTCTACCGCCATCCCAAGGTGCAGGACGTGCAGGTGATCGGCGTGCCCGATCCCAGGTACGGCGAGGAGATCTGCGCCTGGATCAAGCTCAGGCCGGGCGAGAGCGCCACGCCCGAGGAGATCAGGGAGTTCTGCAAGGGCCAGATCGCCCACTACAAGATCCCGCGCTACATCGAATTCGTCGGCGAATTCCCGATGACCATCACCGGCAAGATCCAGAAGTTCGTGATGCGCGAGCAGACGATCAGCAAGCTCGGGCTCAAGGTCGAGAAGACGGCGTAGGTCGGAGCCGGCTGCCGTTCTGCTCCATTTTTTGACGGGATTTAAACGGGAACTCGCCCAGCACGGCCCGGCTTCACTGCCCGGCCGAAGCGTCGGTCTCCCGTTGGGAGGCCGGCGGCGCCTTCGGCCCGCTGCATGGTTTCGGACAGATGGTCGCCGATATAGATCGGCATCCAGATCGTGGTGGAAGGCAGGGCTCTTATGGTCATGCCGCCAGTCATAACCCCGACTGTCGATGAAACCCGATTCTGTCGTGTAGAACTTCGGCGGCCGCCAGTTTTGCACGCCGATGGGACGATTCGCGCCGGACTTCGGCCGGGGCGCGGCAAAGCACCACCCCTCGCGCAAAACCTGCAGCAAACGATTGTGCGCCGCCCCACAAACGCTATCGTTCGCAGTGCGGGACGTCTGGCGCAAGTCAGGCGGCATCTGCGTCCCAGGGAAGGAAGCAATTCTATGAGTCAGAAGTTCATTACGCGTCGTCGCAAATTCCTGACGGCGGCGGCAGCCACCATCGGCGGCCTGCAATTCACCGGTCCATTCATCATCAAGGCGCGCGGCGAGACGCCGGTGAAGATCGGCTTCATCGATCCGATCACCGGCAGCCTGTCGGCGCTGGCGGTGAGCGAGGTCGAAGCGGCGAAGTGGACCGTCGAGCAGCTCAACAAGAAGGGCGGCATCCTCGGCCGGCCGGTCGAGCTTTTGGTCGAGGACAGCGCCAACGACACCGGCACCGGCGTGCAGAAGGCCCACAAGCTGATCGAGCGCGACAAGGTCGACATGATCATGGGCGACGTGAACTCGGGCATCGCCTACGCCATCATGGGCGTCACGTCGGAGAAGAAGGTGTTCCACATCGTGCCGGGCGGCCACACCGATCCGATCACCGGCAAGGACTGCAAGTGGAACACGTTCCGCACCTGCAACACCACGGCAATGGATGCTGCGGCAGTCACCGAGCAGTTAGTGAAGCGCTTCGGCAAGAAGTGGTACTTCATCACGCCCGACTACGCCTACGGCAAGACGCTGCAGGAGAACTTCGTCAAGAATCTCAAGAAGCTGGGCGGCACGTTCGAGGGCGACATGCTGCCGATCGCCAACTCGGACTTCTCGGCATCGCTGATCAAGGCGAAGGCATTCAAGCCGAACGTTCTGCTGAACAACATGGGCGGTGCGGCCCAGATCAACTGCATGAAGCAGTTCGTGCAGTTCGGCATGGCCAAGGAAATGGCGCTGGGCGGCGCGCTGTTCGAGGTCGAGTCGGTGCGCTCGGTGCCGAAGGAGGCGCAAACCGGCTGGTGGGTCATGGAATGGTACTGGAACCAGCCCAACGTCCCGCAGGTGAAGGCATTCGTCGACGCGATCTCGCCCGCCATCGGCAACAAGAAGCCGACGGCGCGCCACTGGATGGCGTACGTCTCGGTCATGTCGGCCAAGCTCGCGGCCGAGAAGGCGAAGTCGCTCGAGGCGGTCAAGATGGCGAAGGCCATGGAAGACCTCGAACTGCCAACCGAAGTCTCGCTGTCGCCGAACAAGGTTCGCTTCCGTGCCGGCGACCATCAGCTCATGAGCGACCTGTTCGTGGGCCAGATGCATCCGCTGGGCCCCGCCGGCACCGACGACTACTTCAAGGTCGAAGAGGTCGTCACCGGCGAGAAGGCGGCGGGTCCGGCA
>DASRFX010000033.1:0-52729 GCA_035651335.1 Reyranella sp.
CCAGCAGGGAACGACGGATGAGGGACGACATGGAAACGAGTATGGTCGGCGCCATGCCTCTCGCCAACACCGCGCACGGCTCTCTCCACTACGAGATCATCGATCATGTCGCGCCGTGGAATGAGAAGCGCGAGACGATCCTGTTCCATCACGGCATCGGCGGCAGCGCCGGCATGTGGTCGGGCTGGTTGCCTGACTTGATCGATCGTTATCGCGTCGTGAGGTGGGACATGCGCGGCAGCGGCCGGTCGGTGCTCTCCGGCTTCCCGTGGTCGCTCGATCTGCTGGTGTCGGACGTCCTTGCCGTGGCCGACGCCGCGGGTTGCCAGCGCTTCCATCTGGTGGGCGAGTCTATCGGCGGCACGATCGCGCTCGCCGCAACGGCCGCCGCGCCGGAGCGCGTTTGCACACTGACCGTGAGCAATGGCGCGCATCTCGGCGCCTCGATCCAGCGCGTGCAGATCTGGCAAAAGCAGTTCGATCGGAGCGTCAAGGTCTGGTCCGACGCGTTCATGGCCGACCGTTTCCACGACGGTGCGCTCGATCCGGCGCGTCGTGCATGGTTTGCCGAACAGCAGGAGAAATGGACGGCCGAATCCGTGCTGTGCGCGCTCGGCGTGCTGATTGGCGCCGACCTCACGCCGAAGCTCCCGGCCATAAAGTGTCCGACGCTGTTGTTGCATCCCGATGGCAGTCCATTCATTCCCGTTCCCGTGATGGCGGAGTTGCACCGGCTGCTTCCTTCGTCCCGGCTCAACGTCATCGGCCCGGCCCGGCACGGCCTGCCGCTTTCGCATGACCGCCAGTGCGCGCGGTTACTGCGCTCTTTCCTCGACTCCTTTGTCGTCAGTTGATGGCGCGGCCCGCCTTCGTTTGCGGTCGCACTCGCCAGACTATCGATTCCGTGCTGCGGCGCACCGACAGTCGATGTGAAGTGCGAGTTGCACGAATACGTGAACACGCAGGGTCCTCAATCCTTCGTTGCAATCATTGCGCATCTCAAAACCGGCTGCAGTCGCTAAAAGCTCGTCAGCGGGTGAGTAGAGTATGGGCGCGCAGACTGTCCCCCACGTCGTTCCACTTTTCGCGACGCCACTGGTCGTGCTCGACGTTCCTGATTCGGCGACTCTCAATGCCGAGCTTCGGCGCGTCATCGAGGAGCGGGAGAAGACTCACCCGACCACGCACAAGTCGAATCTCGGCGGCTGGCAATCGAGCTGGGACATGGATCGCTGGGGCGGGCCGGCGGCGGTGAAGCTACTGGCCCTGGCGCGCAACGCTGCCAATCGCATGACGACCGACGCGCAGGGCAGCGCTGGCAAAGGCCCGTATCCCGGTCACTTCGCCGTCACCTGGGTCGCCAACATGTGGGCGAACATCAACCGCTCCGGTCATGCCAACGAGTTCCACTCGCATCCCGGCGCCTATTGGTCGGGCACCTACTATGTCGACGACGGCGGCATCGCCGCGGATCCTTCGCTCGGCGGCGAGCTCGAGTTTCTCGATCCGCGCGGCACGGTGCCGTTGATGAACGCGCCGCATCTGCGCATGTCGGGAAGCCTGTCGGCCGGCGCCACCGAGAGGGTCTCGCCCAAGGCGGGACGCATGGTGATGTTCCCGGCCTGGATCCTGCACCAGGTGCGGCCCTATCTCGGCAACGCCACCCGCATTTCGATCGCCTTCAACCTGACGGTCTAGAGGGGTGATGGGTTCGGCTGGAATCGGCCGAACCCATCATGCCCTGCGGAACGGCGATCACCCATTCCGCTCTAGGCCCGCGCCGGCGCTGCGACCGCATGCGCGGCAAGTCGCTTGCGATCGAGCTCGGGCCGGATGAACAGCAGGCCGATCGCGCCGCCCGCGATCAGCAGGCAGCCCAGGATGACGTAGCCCTTCTCGTAGCCCGCGACCATGTTGGTCGAGCCCTGGATGATCGATCCCATGACCAGCGGCGCCAGCACGCCCGCCAGGGTGACCACCGAGTTGACGATCGCCAGCATGCCGGCCCGTTGCGGCTGTGGCGTGAGCTCGCTCACGATCATGGGGATGACGACATAGATCGAGCTGCCGATCGCGGCGCCGAACACCAGGAGCGCGATCTTGAGTTCCGGCGACGGCATGGAACCGACAAAGGGCAGCGTGCAACCGCCCAGCACCACGGTGCTGCAGGCGAAGATGCCGCGGCTGATCCGGCTCGACACGCCGCCCGACTTCAGGCGTTGCGAGATGTAGCCGCCGCCGATCACGACGAAGAAGCCGAAGATCCAGGGCAGGATGCTGAGATCGCCGCCCACCTTCTGGCTGTAGCCGAGGCCGCCCACGAGGTAGGAGGTGAACCAGGTGAGGCCGAGTGCCAGGCCCCAGTAGCTGGCGAAGCCCGCGCAGCAGGTCGCGAGGATGCTGGGGCAGGTGAGCAGATAGCGGTAGGGCACGCGCTGCTCACCGCTGTCGCTGACCGGCGTGTCGACCAACGTGCCTTCGCGGCCGAAGACGAGCCAGAGGATCGACCAGACCAGCCCGGTGACGCCGAGCGCACCGAACGCCCAGTGCCAGGAATAGTGGACGATGATCCAGTTGAGCGCCGGAACGGCGACGATGACGCCGAGCGCCGAGCCTTGCGCGATGATCGCGGTCGGCAGGCCGCGCAGCTGGTCAGGGAACCATTTGTAGACGGCGTGCGTGGCGACCGGCGCGGCCGGGCCCTCGCCCGCGCCGAGCACGATGCGGCAGGCGATCAGCACCTCGATGCTCACCGTGCCCAGCATGGGAAACTGCACCAGCGACCAGATGATCGCCATGACCAGCAAGGTGCGCTTGGCCTGGACGCGATTGGTGACGAAGCCCACCGCGACGGCCGAGATGGCGAACAGGAAGAAAAACGACGAGCCGATGAGGCCGAATTGTTCGGGCTTCAGCTTCAGCTCGGCCATGATCGGCTGGGCGGCGAGTCCGACCACGACCTTGTCGGCGAAATTCACCAGCATGAAGAGGAAGAGCAGGGCGGTGATGCCCCACGCGCCCTTGAGCGGCCGATCCTGCACAGTCACCAAGTTTTCCCCCCAGCCTTCGCGATCATTAAGACAGGCGGCGATGGCAAAGAAAAGGGCGCCACGCGGCGCCCTTTTCGATCGATGTATGAAGATATCAGCCCTTGATCAGCGGGCACTTGCCGTCCTTGAGCGGACGGAAGGCCTTGTCGCCCGGCACGGTGGCGAGCAGCTTGTAGATGTCGTCCTTGCCCTTCGACTCGGCGGGCGACTTGACCTCGAACAGGTACATGTCGCGGATGACGCGGCCGTCCTCGCGCAGCTTGCCGTTCTTGGTCATGACGTCGTTGATCGGCATCTCGCGCATCTTCGCCATCACCGCCTTGGCGTCGTCGGTGCCGGCGGCCTGCACGGCCTTGAGATAGTGCAGGGTGGAACTGTAGACGCCGGCGGTCAGCATGCTCGGCAGCTTGTCCTTCTTGGCGCGATAGCGCTTGGTCCAGGCGCGCGTCTCGTCGTTCATGTCCCAGTAGAAGGCCTCGGTCAGCACCAGGCCCTGCGCGACCGGCAGGGTGAGCGACTGAACGTCGGTGGCGAACACCAGCAGGCCTGCCAGCTTCTGGCCGCCCTTGACGATACCGAACTCGCCCGCCTGCTTGATCGAGTTGATCGTGTCCTGGCCGGCGTTGGCGAGACCGATGACCTTGGCCTTCGACGATTGGGCCTGCAGCAGGAACGAGGAGAAGTCCTGCGTCGGGAAGGGCGCCCTGACGGCGCCCAGTACCTTGCCGCCGGCCGCCTTCACGACCTCGGAGACGTCGCGCTCGAGGGCATGGCCGAAGGCGTAGTCGGCGGTGATGAAGAACCAGCTGTCGCCGCCCGCCTTCACCATCGCCTCGCCGGTGACGTGCGCCAGCGCATAGGTGTCGTAGACCCAGTGGGCGCCGGTCGCCGAGCAGGCGGGGCCGGTCAGGTCGGCCGATGCCGCGCCGGTATTGAGGTCGATCAGGCCCTTTTCCTGCGAGATCTTGCGCACCGCGAGCGCGACCGAGGAGGTGCCGAGGCCGGTGATCATCTTGACGCCGTCGACGTCGTACCACTTGCGCGCGATTGCCGCGCCGACGTCGGGCTTCGTCTGATGGTCGGCCGAGAGGATCTCGATCGGACGGCCAAGGACCTTGCCGCCGACATCCTCGATGGCGAGCTGCATGGCCTCGACCTCGCCCTGCGTCAGGTCGCCATAGACGCCCGAGAAGCCGTCCATCACGCCGATCTTGAGCGGCACCGGCGCCTGCGCGTGCGCGTTCAGGGTAACGAGGCCGATGCCGGTCAGGCCGAACACGGCGGCGACGGCGCCCGCATAGCGGACTGCCTTTGCAACTTTCATACTCTTGCTCCTCCCACTCATGCGGCCGTGCCGCGAGGGCCGAAATTTAGCCTCGCTGGACAGTCGCGCAAAGCTCCGTTTAATAGCGACAGGGGAGGCTGATGGCCCAAGACATAATCCTGGAAGCAACAGGACTCACCAAGGAGTTCAAAGGCTTCGTTGCGGTCAAAAACGTCGATTTGCGCGTCCGGAGGCATACGATTCATGCCCTGATCGGGCCCAACGGTGCGGGCAAGACGACCTGTTTCAACCTGCTCACGCACTTCCTGACGCCGACCGCCGGGCGCATCCATTTCAATGGACGGGACATCACCGGCAGCTCGCCTGCGGCGATCTCGCGCATGGGACTCGCCCGATCCTTCCAGATCTCTGCCGTCTTCCCGCATCTCTCGGTGCGCGAAAACGTCCGCGTCGCCTTGCAGCGCCGGCTGGGCAACTCCTTCTACTTCTGGCGGTCGGAACGCGCGCTCGCCGCACTCGACGCCCGAGCACTCGAGCTCGTGGAGGCGGTAGGCCTCAGCGCCTATGCCCAATTGGCGGCCGTCGAGCTGCCTTATGGCCGCAAGCGCGCCCTCGAGATCGCCACCACGCTGGCGCTCGAGCCGGAGATGCTGCTGCTCGACGAGCCGATGGCAGGGCTCGGCCAGGAGGACATCAAGCGGATCGCGCAGTTGATCCGGACCGTCGCCAAGGATCGCACCGTCCTGATGGTCGAGCACAACATGTCCGTGGTCGCCGATCTTTCCGACACCATCACCGTGCTGGCGCGGGGCGAGGTGCTGGCCGAGGGTCCCTACGCGGACGTGTCGAAAAATCCGCAGGTCGTCGAAGCCTATGTGGGAACCGGCCATGGCTGAGGCGCTGCTCAAGGTCGACGATCTGCAAGCCTGGTACGGCGAGTCGCACATCCTGCACGGCGTCGGCCTGCAGATCGGCCGCGGCGAGCTGGTGACGCTTCTTGGCCGCAACGGCGTCGGCAAGACGACCACCCTCAAGTCGATCATGGGCATCGTCGGCCGGCGGTCGGGCTCGGTCTCGTTCGACGGGCGCGAGACCGTCGGCCAGCCGTCCGACGCCATCGCGCGGCTCGGCATCGCCTATTGCCCCGAGGAGCGCGGCATCTTCTCCAGCCTCAACGTCGAGGAGAACCTGATGCTGCCGCCGGCGGTGAAGCCCGGCGGGCTGAGCCTGGGCGAGATCTACAAGCTCTTCCCCAATCTCGAAGAGCGCAAGCGCAGCCAGGGCACCAAGCTCTCGGGCGGCGAGCAGCAGATGCTGGCGATCGGCCGCATCCTGCGCACCGGCGCCACCCTGCTGCTGCTCGACGAGCCGACGGAGGGCCTTGCGCCGGTGATCGTCCAGCGCATCGGCGAGGTCATCCGCCAGCTCAAGGCCCGCGGCTTCACGATCCTGCTGGTCGAGCAGAATTTCCATTTCGCCGCCACCGTGGCCGACCGCCACTACATCATGGAAGGCGGGCGTATGATCGACATGATGGGCGCCGCCGACGTTCAAAAGAACATCGGCAAGCTGCAAACCTATCTCGGGGTGTGAGCGATGTTCGATCCTGATCTGTGGCAACGGATCGCCTCGCAGGCCACCCTCGGGCTGATCAACGGCGCGTTCTACGCCATGCTGAGCCTCGGCCTCGCAGTCATTTTCGGCATGCTGAACGTCATCAACTTCACGCACGGCGCGCAGTACATGATGGGCGCCTTCGCCGCCTGGCTGATGCTGACCGAGCTCAACGTGCCGTTCTGGGCGGCTCTGGTGCTGTCGCCGCTGCTCGTCGGGCTGTTCGGCGTCGTACTCGAGAAGCTGCTGCTGAAACGCATCTACCATCTCGATCACCTTTACGGATTCCTGCTCACCTTCGGTTTGGCGCTGGTCATCCAGGGCCTGTTCCAGTGGCGCTGGGGATCGGGCGGCGCGCCCTATCCCGCGCCGATCTCGGGCGGCACCAACCTCGGCTACATGTACATCCCGACCTATCGCGGCTTCGTCGTGATCGCCGCCCTCGTGATCTGCCTCGCCACCTGGTACGGCATCGAGCGCACCAGGCTCGGCGCCTATCTGCGGGCGGCGACCGAGAACCCGACCTTGGTGCGGGCCTTCGGCATCAACGTGCCGCGGCTGATCACGCTCACTTACGGCCTGGGCGTCGGCCTGGCGGCGATCGCCGGCGTCTTCGCCGCGCCGATCTACCAGGTGTCGTCGCTGATGGGCGCCAACCTGGTGCTGATCGTGTTCGCCGTGGTGGTGATCGGCGGCATGGGCTCGATCCTGGGCTCGATCGTCACAGGCTTCGCGCTCGGCATGATCGAGGGCATGACCAAGGTCGTCTATCCGCCCGCCTCCAACACCGTGATCTTCGTCGTCATGGCGATCGTGCTGCTGGTCAAGCCGGCCGGGCTCTTCGGGCAGACCAAATGAACAACCGCATTCTCATCGCCGTCGTCGTGGCGGTCGTGGCGCTCGCCGCTCCCTGGGTGGTGTATCCCGTGTTCCTGATGAAGGCGCTGTGCTTTGCGCTGTTCGCCTGTGCCTTCAACCTGCTGCTGGGCTATGCCGGACTGATGAGCTTCGGCCACGCCATGTTCTTCGGCATGGCGGCGTACTTCTACGGCCACGTGGTGAAGGAATGGGGCTGGCCGATGGAATTCGGCCTGCTGGCCGGCGTGCTGGGAGCCGCCGCGCTCGGCCTCGTCACCGGCGCACTGGCGATCCGCCGCCAGGGCATCTACTTCGCCATGATCACGCTCGCCTTCTCGCAGATGATCTATTTCGTCTGCGTGCAGGTGCCGTTCACGCACGGCGAGGACGGCCTGCAGGGAATTCCGCGCCGGCATCTCCTGGGCCTGATCCCGACCGACAGCGACTACACGCTCTACTACGTGGTCCTCGCGATCTTCCTGTTCGGCTTCGGCGCCATCTACCGCATCATCCATTCGCCGTTCGGGCAGGTCCTGAAGGCGATCCGCGACAACGAGCAGCGCGCCCAGTCGCTGGGCTACGAGGCCGACCGCTACAAGCTCCTGGCCTTCGTGCTGTCGGCCGCGCTGGCCGGCCTTGCCGGCTCGACCGAGGCGATGGTGGTCCATTTCGCCACGCTGACCGACGTCAGCGCCGACACCTCGGGCGAGGTGGTGCTGATGGCGTTGATCGGCGGCCTGGGCACGATCACCGGGCCGGTGGTCGGCGCATTCGCGGTGACGGCGATGCGCGACTACCTCGCCTTCATCGGCCAGCTGGTGCTGGTCCTGCAGGGCGCGATCTTCGTGCTGATCGTGCTGGCGTTCCGCAAGGGCCTGGTGGGCGAGCTCAGCGACTGGTGGAAGGCGCGTCGCCGCGCTGCCTGACTGCGGCGGAAGATCAGTGATTGCCGATCGGCTTCGGCGGCTCGACCATGTCGTTGCAGTTGCTGGCATGCGTCATCAGGCAGTCCTGCAGCAGTGACGCGGTCCTCAGCTTGTCGACCAGGTAGATGCCGACGGCCACCAGCACGGCCATGATGGCAAGCACGAGCAGCTTCTTGTTGCGTGCGGCCGCCTCGAGCTCCTCGTCGTTCGGTTCCAGGTACTCCTCCTGTTCGTACTGGCTCTGGCTCATGGCGGGCCTGCTCAGTCAGCCGCCCGGCTCTCGGCCTCGCCGGGCTTGCCGGCGGCATCGGGCACCGAGGCGGGAATCTCGCCGGCCGGCCGCTTGCGCTTGCCGCTCAGCCAGTGGGCGAAACGGTCGAAGTAGAGATAGATCACCGGCGTCGTGTAGAGCGTCAGCCATTGCGACACCAGCAGGCCGCCGACGATGGCGACGCCGAGCGGCCGGCGCAGCTCCGAGCCGGCGCCCTGGCCGAGCGCGAGCGGCAGGCCGCCGCCGATCGCGGCGAAGGTCGTCATCATGATCGGCCGGAAGCGCAGCAGGCAGGCCTCGTGGATCGCTTCGAGCGGCGGCTTGCCCTGGACACGTTCGGCCTCGAGCGCGAAGTCGATCATCATGATGGCGTTCTTCTTGACGATGCCGATCAGCAGGATGATGCCGATGATGGCGATGACGCTGAGATCGTAGCGGAACAGCATCAGCATCAGCAGCGCGCCCACGCCGGCCGACGGCAAGGCCGACAGGATCGTGATCGGGTGCACGTAGCTCTCGTAGAGCATTCCGAGCACGATGTAGACGGCGAGGATGGCGGCGGCGACCAGCAGCGGCGTCGATGACAGTGACGACTGGAAGGCCTGCGCGGTGCCTTGGAACGAACCGTCGAGGGTGATCGGCGTCTTGAGGTCGCGCTCGAGCTGCTGGATCCTCTCGACCGCCTGGCCGAGCGCCGTCCCCGGCGCCAGGTTGAACGAGATCGTCACCGCCGGGAACTGGCCTTGGTGGCTGATGGTGAGCGGTGCGATCCGGGTGGTGAAGCGGGCGACCGTGCTGAGCGGTATCTGCGTGCCGTTGGGGCCGGGCATGTAGATCCGCGACAGCGCCGTCGGATCCTCCTGGAAGTTCTGCTCGACCTCCAGCACGACCTTGTACTGCGTGCTCGACGTATAGATCGTCGCGACCTGGCGCTGGCCGAACGCGTCGTACAGCGTCTGGTCGATCTGCGCCAGCGAGACGCCGAGCTTGGAGGCGGTGTCGCGGTCGATGTCGATCGCGACATGCGGCGAGGCGATCTGCTGGTCCGACGTCACGTCCTGCAGCTCGGGCAGCTTGGCCATCGCGCCCTCGATGATCGGCGCCCAGTGGTTGAGCTCCTCGGAATCGGTCGAGGTCAGCGTGTACTGGTACTCGGTCTTGCTCAGCCTGCCGCCGACATTGATGTCCTGGCCGGCCTGCATGAAATATTTGACGCCGGGCACCTGGGCCACCTTGGGGCGCAGGCGCTGGATGACTTTCTGCGCCGACGCGCCGGGCCGCTCGGCGAACGGCTTGAGCTGGACGAACATGCGCGCGGTGTTCTCGGCCGAATTGCCGCCGGTCGAGCCGACGAAGCCCACCACGCCCGACACCGCCGGATCGCTTTTGACGATGGCCGCCAGCTTATTCTGGATATCGGCCATGGCGTAGAACGAGATGTCCTGGCGCGCCTCGGCCTGGCCGAAGATGAAGCCGGTGTCCTGTTCGGGGAAAAAGCCCTTGGGGATCGTGATGTAGAGATAGGCGGTCACGATCACGAGCACCAACGTCGACACCAGGGTCGGGAACTGGTGGCGCAGCACGAAGTGCAGCCCGCGATCGTAGAAGCGCAGCACCGCCTCAAAGGCGTCCTCGCACATCTGGTCGAGCCGGCCGCGCTTCTTGTCGTGCGGCTCGCGCTTCAGGAACTGGGCGCACATCACCGGCGTCAGCGTGAGCGACACGAAGGCCGACATGCAGACGGCCACGGTGACGACGACGGCGAATTCGCGGAACAGGCGTCCGACGATGCCGCCCATGAACAGCAGCGGGATGAACACCGCGATCAGCGAGAAGGTGATCGATATGATGGTGAAGCCGATCTGTCCGGCGCCCTTCAGCGCCGCCTCGAACGGGCTTTCGCCTTCCTCGATGTAGCGCACGATGTTTTCGATCATCACGATCGCGTCGTCGACCACGAAGCCGGTGGCGATGGTGAGGCCCATCAGCGACAGGTTGTCGATCGAGTAGTCGCAGACCCACATGATGCCGAACGTGCCGACCAGGGCCAGCGGCACGGTGATGCTCGGGATGACGGTCGCCCACAGATGGCGCAGGAAGACGAAGATCGCCAATATTACCAGGCAGATCGTCAGCAGCATGGTGAACTGGACGTCCTCGACCGAGTCCTTGATCGACTGCGAGCGGTCCGACACCAGATCGACATGCACGCTGGGCGGCACCGACGCCAGCAGGCGGGGCATCATGCCCTTGATCTTGTCGACGATCTCGACGGTGTTCGCGCCGGGCTGGCGGAAGATCAGCAGCAGCTCGGCCCGCTTGCCGTTGAACCAGGCGCCGGTGCGCGGCGACTTGGTGGCGTCGACGACGTTCGCCACGTCGTCGAGCTTGACCGGCGCGCCATTGCGGTAGGCGACGATGATGTCCTTGTAGGCGTCGGCCTTGAAGAGCTGATCGTTGGTGTCGATCATCATCGAGAGGTCTTTGTTCTCGAGATTGCCCTTGGCCTGGTTGACCGTGGCGTTGGCGAGCGCCGTGCGCACGTCCTCCAGCGCGATGCCACGCGAGGCCAGCGCCGCCGGATTGGTCTGCACGCGCACCGCGAAGTCCTGCTGCCCCGCGACCAGCACCTGCGACACGCCCGACACGGCCGAAATCTTCTGCGCCATGATGACGAAGGCGTAGTCGTCGACCTTGTAGGACGGCAGGTCGTCCGACCACACCGCGTAGATCAGGACGGCTCGGTCGGCGGGATTGACCTTGCGGTAGGTCGGCGGGTTGGGAAGGTCCTTGGGCAGCAATCCGCTCGCTGCGTTGATGGCGGTCTGCACGTCGGTGGCGGCACCGTCGATCTTGCGCGCGAGATCGAACTGCAGGGTGATCGACGTGGCGCCGAGCCCGCTCGTCGAGTTCATCGACGCCAGCCCCGGGATGGCGGCGAACTGCTGCTCGAGCGGCGTCGCCACCGAGGACGCCATGGTTTCCGGGCTGGCGCCGGGCAGCGTCGCCGACACCGTGATCGTTGGGAAGTCGACGTTGGGCAGCGCCGAGACCGGCAGCAGGCTGTAGGTGGCCGCGCCGAACACCAGCAGGCCGAGCATCATCAGCGACGTGGCGATCGGCCGCCGGATGTAGGTTTCGGAGATGTTCATAGTGGCCGGATCAGCCCTTCTTGTCGGGCGCGCCGGCGGCCGGCGCCGACTGCGCCGTCGGCTGGTCGATGCGGACGTGACTGCCGTTGGACAGGCGATATTGACCTTCGGCCACCACCTTCTCGCCGACCGCCAGTCCCTTGCCGATCACCGACAGCCCGTCCTGCGTGGCCTCGACCTCGATCGCGCGCCGCTCGACGGTGTTGTCCGGCTTGACGATATAGGCGTAGGGCCCGGTCGGGCCCTGCATGACCACGTTCTGCGGAACCGTGACCGCGTCGTTCCGCACGGAAAGCTGGAGGTGCACGTTCACGAACTGGCCGGGCCACAGGCGCTCGTCGTTGTTGGCGAAGGTGCCCTTGAGCCGCAGCGTGCCGGTGGCGGCGTCGATCTGGTTGTCGATCAGCGTGATCTCGCCCTCGGCGATCTTGTACTTGTCGTCGGCGCTGTAGGCGGTGACGGTGAGCGGCTTGATCGCCTGGTTCCTGCGCAGATTGTGGTTGGCGTATTGCGGGATCGTGAAGTTGACGAAGATCGGCTTGATCTGGGTGATGGTGACGAGCGTGGTGCTCTGGCCCGCCTGGATCAGGTTGCCGAGATCGACCAGCCGCTGGCCGGTGCGGCCGTCGATCGGCGCACGGATGTCGGCATAGGCGAGGTTGAGCTTGGCATTGTCGATCTGCGCCTGGTCGGCGGCGATCGACCCCTTGAGCGCATCGACCGTCGCCTTCTGCTGGTCGTAGCTCTGCTTGGACTGGAAGCCCGAGCCGATCAGCTTGCCGTAGCGCTCGAGGTCGAGCTGCGCGCCCTCGAGCTGCGCCTCGTCCTTCTGCTTGTTCGCCGTCGCCTGGGCGAGCGCCGCCTGATAGGGCCGCGGGTCGATCTGGAACAGCGGATCGCCCGCCTTGACGTTCTGACCTTCCTCGAAGTCGATCTTGACGATCTGGCCGTCGACGCGCGACTTCACCGCGACCGTCTTGTAGGCCTGCACGTTGCCGAGGCCGCGGATGATCACCGGCATGTCGCGCGCCTGCACGGTCGCGACCGTCACCGGCACCAGCGGGCCTTTGGCCGCGTTGCTGGCGGCGTGCGCCTTGTCCTGCGAGGGCTGGTTGAAGAAGTAGTAGCCGCCGCCGATGGCGATCAGCGCGACGGCAATGAAGACAATGCGGGTCTTTCCCAGTTTGGCCATCCTTAACCTCCGGCCCTCCGTTGTCGCCGGGGTCCGCGGTGCGCGGTGTGGGCCGGTCGAGACGTAGCCATCTTACAGTAGTTTACGTAGCGGACAGAGGATGCGTGCTCGGCACAAGTTGCCGCTCCGGCCGACGTCACACGGTTGTGACCGGGCGAACGCTGCAATAATCGGGCCTCTCTAGCGGCTCCTCTGGGTCTGCATTTGCGACGCGCTCGCCGCCGGCTTTTGCAGCTGGGTGTCGGCCTGGTTGATAGCGTTGGTCACCGTGTCGCCAATGCTGGTCGGGCCGAACATACCATTGGGGCCCTGACCGGAATTCGTATCGGCAAACCCCGAATTTCTCATGGCATCGTCCGGACTGCGGCCGCCGATCTGAGTCTGGATCGCCTCGAGCTTGGCGAATTCCGGCGACAGGCTGCCGGGAACGACGCGCACGGGCGCGCTGGGCGCCAAGCCGTTGCTCACGACGACCTGCCAGCCGGGCCTGCTCACCGTCTGGACCCGGCCCTGGGCACGCACCGTCATCTCAGCACCGAACACGAAGGTGGCCACGGTGCGCGACGGCTGCACGTCGACCAGCAGGATGCCGCCGCGAATGGTGATCGTGGCCGACGGCGTGACCACGGCGACCGGCGTCGTCTTGCTGATCCTGCCGCCGACATAGCGGAACACGCCTTGTGCAACGTTGATGGCGAGCTCGCCCGACTTGCGCGCGGGATCGTAGACGAAGCGGTCGATCACGAATTGCGCCTGCGGTCCGACCGTCAACGACGAGCCGTCGAGGAAGAGCAGGTGTGCGCGATCGCCCACGCCGGTCCGGACGATCTCGTTGGCCTGGACGTCGACGCCGACATGCAGCACGCGCTCGGCCTCGGCCGGCGGCTTGCCGAGCGGGCCGCCCGACGTGGCCGCAGTGACGCCTACGCGCGACTGCGCCTGGGCATCGTTCAACGCGAGGATGACGAAAGAAAGCAGAGCGACGAGGCGAAGGACGGTTTTCATCGTGGCCTCCGGCGGTCTGCGACAAACAGGCACTGCGAAAATGGTGCAATTGCGGCCGCTTCCCGTTGCATAACGCATGTAAATGCACATAGGCTGCATTTTAAATGGATATGGGCGAGGGGCACCGCTACTGGACGTTCTTTGGCCACCGCTACCTCGACCGCGGCTTGGCGATGATCCGCTCGCTGCGCCGGGTCGATCCGGGCTGCCGCATCACCGTGCTCTGCCTGACCGCCTCGTGCGAGAAGGCCTTGCGGCGTCTTGCGGAGCCGGGTGTGACCCTGCTGTCCCTCGCCGACTATGAGCGCGCCAATCCCGATCTTCTCGCGGTCAAGCCTTCGCGCACGCCGCGCGACTACGTCTTCACCCTGGCGAGCTGCCTGATGGTGACGGCGCTGTCGGGCAGCGCGCCGGGCGAAGTCGTGACCTATCTCGACGCCGATCTGATGTTCTACTCGAGCCCGCGGCCAATCTTCGACGGCATGGCCGACGCATCGGTCGGCCTGATCGCGCACCGCCATCACTGGTGGACGAAGCGGCTGGAGAAATATGGCCGCTTCAATGTTGGCTGGATCAGCTTTCGCGCCGACGAGGCGGGGCGTGCCGCCGCGCAATGGTGGCGCGCGCGCTGCATCGAATGGTGCCACGCCTATGTCGACGGCGATCGCTTCGCCGACCAGAAATATCTCGACCACATGTTCGCGACCCTGCCGCGCGTGGTCGAGATCGCTCATCCCGGCACCAATCTCGGGCCGTGGAACATCCGCCGCCATTCGATTGCCGTCGATGCCAACGGCGGCTTCGTCGTCGACGGCGCCTTCCCGCTGATCTTCTTTCACTATTCCGGACTCAGGGAGGAGCGGCCGAACCTCTATCTGTGCAGCAACGTCTCCTATCTCGCGCCGTTCTCGCGCACCGTTCGCGAGGGCCTGTACCGGCCCTACATCGCCCGCCTGGCCGAGATCCGGCAGGAGATCGGCGGCCTGCCGGTCGAGAACACGCCGGACCTGCGCGGCTCGCCGCCGGCCCGGCGCGCCCGCATCGCGCCGCTCCTGCGCACGGCCGGTCGGCTGATGGGCCACTACCTCGTCGTCTAGAGCCGGGGCGGCCGCCGGGTAATTTCCTGAGCCACTATTAGTTGAAGGGCTCATATTAAGATAATACGGAAAAATATGGACTCTTGTGGTCCGAAGGCACTCGCGCCGAATCGCGCGAACGAATCTTGCGCATCGATCGGCCGACCAGTGCGAACCACTAGCGGGGTAGCGCTAACTGCGCTAACCGGCGGCTCCTGTCGTCCTGAGCCAGCGCAGCGCAGCGAAGGGCCTTGCATCGCAGCAACGCGATGTTGAATCCGTAGGTCCTTCGCTTCGCTCAGGACGACAAGGTGGGCGCTAGCGATCATGGCGTCGCCACCATAGCCCCGGTGTTAGAAGGAACCCGATTCTGTCGTATAGAACTCGGGCCTTCAGCGGCTCAATCCACTGAGTCGATCTGCGACAGCCACTGCCAGGCCTCTTCGAAGGTATCAAAAACCCGCACCGGCCGGTGCGCCGGCGCGCCCTCGGCCGTACGCTCGGCCAGTCGGCGGAGCGACGTCCCTGGCCGCATCACCAGGGCAAGCCCGCCGCTCGCGCCCAGCGCCTCGCGCGAGCGGGCAAGGCTCACCAGGCCGTCGGCCACCTTGTCGCTCACTTCGTTGGTGACGCGCCGCGCATCGATCAGCTTGCGGTATCGATGCGCGCCCTGCGCATCGACGAAACGCAGGCAGGTGGCGATGTCATCGGTGGTGATCTCGCCCTCGCCCTCGATCAGCACCACCTTCTCGGCGCGCAGGAATTTCGGTCGGAACGGCATTTTGCACACGATGCGCGCCGTCGCCGGTCAAGGCAACAGCAGCGTCCATTTATCAGAGCGGCGGTAGCGCGACGATGCCGAAGCCTGCTTCCAGGACGATCGGCACGAGCACCAGCATCAAGCCAAGCAGGATCACCGCGATCACCGCGATCTTCGCGCTATTGCGCATTAAAACTCCCCCGGGAGCCGACTCATCAGCGCTTACGCACACATGCGAGCCGGCATCCCCCGCGGTGATGGAATAAGAGCGATGCCAGGCGAACGCGGTAACGCGGAAGTGTGCTGCGGCGGAGCAACACGCGCCTGCGATTGGAATTGTTTGGTCGCCATGTCCGCAAGTCTCGAGGACGTGCTCAAGCGCCTGCACCGGAGCGGCATCAATTGCGGCGTGCTGACCTTCCCGCCGACCCATATCGCCGCCTATCTCGCCGTCGGCCGCCGCATCGAAAGCAAACGGTTCGGCGGCGACGAGCCCGAAGGCGCCATCGCGAACTGGCTGAACGAAGCGGCGGAACGGTTCTATGGAAAACAGGTCGCCGGCGGCTCGGGCGGCGGTGAGGAGCCGGAGGACTAGCGCGTTACGCCGCTTTTGATGGCGGACCCGGCGAGATTCGAACTCACGACCTCTGCCTTCGGAGGGCGGTCGCAAACTTTTTTCCGTCGTTTCCGCGAGATTGATTGTGACGCTCCGACCTTGAAAGAACAAGGTTTTGCGCAATGCTGCGATAGCAGCGGAGATGAGCGTCAATGACGAGAATTTTCCGCGTGCTGTGTCCCCGGTGTGTCCCCGGCCAAGGGGCTCCGAGGAGGCTATTGCGGAGGTTCAATGCCTAAGCTGACAAAGAGGTTCGTGGACGCGCTGAAGCCGGTGGTACGCGACACATTGTATCGCGACGACGATCTGACCGGCTTCGCCTTGCGCGTGAAACCTTCGGGCGTGCGCACGTGGGTCGTTCAATATCGGAATGGCACGGGGCGAACCCGCAAACTCGCAATTGGCAAAGTCGGCGTACTCACGCCCGACGAGGCGCGCCAGCGGGCTCGCCAGCACCTAGGCGAGGTTGCCGGCGGTTTCGATCCTTCAGCTACCCGTAGTGCGGCACGTGGGGCAATGACCGTTGCGGCGCTCTGCGAAGACTACTTGGCTGCGGTCGAAAAGGGGTTGGTATTCGGAAAGCGCCGTCGGCCCAAATCTCCAACCACAATAGCTACAGATCGAGGCCGCATCGCCCGTCACATAATTCCTCTTCTCGGTACGCTAGCGGTGGCAGAAGTGACGGCGGGAGATGTGCGCCGCTTCCTTACAGCAATCCACACCGGCAAAACGCGGGCGACCATCAAGACGAAGGCACGCGGCGTTGCGCGCGTCCGAGGCGGGAGAGGAGCAGCGGCCCGAACAGTGGGACTGTTGGGCGGGATATTTAGCTATGCGGTTCGCTCCGGCATTCGGTCAGACAATCCAGTGCGCGGTATCGAGCGTCCCGCTGACAATCGAAGGACCACTTTCCTCAGCATCGAGGACTATCGCACGCTCGGGGCTGCACTAAGAGAGGCCGAAGCCGAAGGCGAGAACCGTCATGCTACGAATGCTGTGCGCTTGCTGGCGCTCACAGGCTGTCGGCGCGGAGAGATCGTCGGCTTGAAGTGGAGCGAGGTCGATATTCAGACGAAGCAACTTCGGCTCAGTGCGACAAAAGAAGGTTATTCGTTGCGTCCGCTGGGCCAAGCGGCGGTCGAAATCCTCAAGACATTGGAGCGTCATCCAAATAGTGATGCCGTATTCGCGAACGGCGATGGCAAGACCTCGTATCAGGGCCTTCCCCGAGCTTGGGAACGCATCGCCAAGCGCGCCAAGCTGGCCGACGTAACTCTCCACACTCTTCGCCACTCGTTCGCGACAACGGCGAACACTTTGGGATGCTCGGAGCCTACGATTGCTGCGATGCTAGGACACTCCCGAGGGACCGTTACTAGCCGATACGTCCATGTTGTCGATGCAACATTGATCACCGCCGCGGATCGTGTCGCCAATGTGATAAGTGGCGCTCTCAGTGGCGGAAAGTCCGCCGATGTGATCAGCATCGGAGATCGGTCGCCGGCACTAGCTGGGAACGCCTAGAACAGCGTATTCTCTAGATCGGCGCGGCTAGGTTTGGCCGCCGAAAGTCTCAACCGCAAGGGATTGCCGCGCCGATCCCTCCTTGCGGCAGGAGAGGTTGAGTGGCGACTCAATCAAAGCGGCAGAAACCCTATCCAGCGTTGCTGCGCAAAAAGCAACTTAGGAAAATCTCAGCGGCAAATGCACCCCCACAATCCTTGCGCCTGCGGCGGAAAGCGCGAGACTCCCTCCTCGCTGAGGTATGGAGGCATTTCGGGGTGCCGTCGGGCCAATGGCAGGAATTGGCGCTAAAACTCCTTGAACGTCATGTACCGGCGTTCAAGCGAGAGCATCGCGGAAGAGCCAAGAGCGATCTAACGGAGAAAGAGTGGTCGGAGTTTTTGGCCTTCGACAGCCGGCACTACTACGGCGAGGCTGTTCTTGCCCTCGTGCAAGCTCGGTTCGCACAATGTGTTCGCGAAACGGCACGGACGAACGGTTTGGAAGCGGCTTTTAGGACTCTGGTTAGGCACCGTCAGCGCCTGCCAGAACGGTATCGCACGCGCAATACGGCAGCGTCGCTCAAGCGAGCCTTCATGCAAATACCGAAAGACATTCGAGAAAATCCGGAGCGATACATACCGGGTGGCCCAGGGTATGAAGAAACCCAGCGCGATTGGTCGCGTCTATAGTGAGTCCGCGCAGCCGAGATGGTGCTTATGATTTAAGGCTTCTTGGGTTCCAAACTGTCATGTCATTCCGACGAATGACCGGAGTGCTCCGGCAATGTTGGAGACAGAATGGAAATTGTTCGCAACGACGGTGGTCAACCGGATCGGGAAGGCAAGTCGAGAACGCTTACGTGGCCCGATAATCTTCGCCGCAAGGATGCGGCGCGCTATCTCCGCGATGTCTATGGCATTCCGGTTGAGGCGGCCACGCTGGCAAAGTGGTTTTGCTTGCGCAGCGACGGCCCTAGAGCGTTCGTAGCGGGGCGCATTCCCCTGTACCCACGCTCAGAGCTGGACGCATGGGCTGGCCGCCGGCTTGGCCAACTTCGCAACTCAACGAGCAAATAGCGTCCCGGTGCAACGGGTTGCATCTAATGTACGTATTCTACCGAAGGTAGTTTACATGAACGACGTGTTAACTGCCACGCTTGCGCGCGGCCAATTTCTCAGCCTCGATGAATGCGAACTCAAGAGGTTGGCTGTGATTGCGCATGGCTACCAAAGGAAACTAGAGCAGATTGCCGGCGCAGCTGCAGTGGGCGACTTTGCTCGTGTGCGAATGATCAGTAAGAGGGTCCTGTCCTCACATGGAGCGAAGCTGAGCGCTGTTCTGAGGACTGTGAAATGGGATAGCAAAAAAGCGCCCCCACTGCCGTTTTCAAATCTGATCGCACGTGCAAACGCACTCGACCCCTCCCGGCTGACCGAAGAGCCTGTTCGCCTGTCGTCCAGGCCGAAACCGGGCGGCGGTGTACGGTTAATAAGCGCCTTCGGCCCGGACCGGCGCGCATGGCAAAGGATATGCGCTGATATATTGAAGGCAACACTCCCTGCCTATTCATTCGAGTACTTGCGAAGTGGGCAGGGCGTCGAAGCGCTAACCCGGTGTCTCTTGTCGCGGCTTGAACGCGAGCAATACGGCTATGTCGTCACTGTCGATATCAAGGATTGTTTTGGGTCCGTGAGAAAGGAGGTCGTTCATAATCTTCTGCCGATCCCGGAATGGGCGGTAAGAAAGACAATGCTCATAGACGAGCACACCAGGTTGCAGAGGGTAGTTGATGGTAATCGTTATGTAGACTTGCTTCCCGATGACGCGGCCCGGCGGGGTCTTCCACAGGGCGCTTCGACTTCTGGCCTAGTAATGTCGCGAGCAATCCTCGGGCCCATGCTGGCGACGACGTTCTTTGCGGATCGTCTGTTTCTCCACGGAGATAACATTGCGGTGCTTGCGAGGAACCGGCCGGAAGCCGAAGCAGTACTTGAAGCCCTTCGGTCTCAACTTGAGAACAGCCCCGCCGGGCCGCTGACCATCGGTGAAGCAGCTATTCAACCCACTGATCGAAAGATCAGCCTTGTTCAATATGCCCTAATTCCTAGGCGGGCCCTGTTTGGTGGAGGATGGAGAGCAGTACCCGCTCGGCGCAGCTACGAGCGATTTGCGCATCGCGTGATGGAGCGCATATCAAAAGGGCACAATGGGTCCCAGATCGATGACTACCGTGTACGCTGGGCGTCATCGTTTCGCCTGTGGCCGCGCAACTGGTTTTCAATGTCATATCTTCGGATGACTGCGGCGGTGTCAGCGGATAGGGCTCGGATGACTCTCCGGCGCTAGCGCGTTTCTACCCCTTGGTAACCCGTCGCCTAGGTCGGCTCTCTTGCTGTCGAAGAAGATCAGCCGCCTCGATCCCCAGCGCTCGCGCGAGGCGGTCCACTACATCAATTCCCGCAGCGTAGACGGACCGTTCCAACGAGCTGATGTAAGTCCGATCAATCTCCGCTCGGTGCGCAAGCTCCTCTTGCGACAGCTTCGCCGTCTGCCGATAGCGTCGCAAATTCCGGGCGAACACCTCTCGAATATCCATGGACGAGAGGGCACGGCGTTGAAGGGTATTTCACCACGGAGTATTCTCGACAAACAGACCGAGGACCTACGCAGTGAACTACCGTCTAGTTGTTGGCCTATTGCTTGCGTCCGCATTTCCAGGCGGCGCGTGGGCCGATTGGCAATACACGAAGTGGGGCATGACTCCGGAAGAGGTCGTTGCCGCGTCGGATGGCAAGATCAAGATGCTAGAGAAGCCACGTCCGGCAGCGCCCGGCGAGGTCGCTTTAGTAGAGGGGCGATACGAGTCCGGCGACCTGAAATTCAGCGCTACGTTTGTGTTCCGGGATGCCGAGAAGAAATCGCTCACGCTGGTTAGTCTGGCCCTTCTCGACTCCGAGAAACTGACGTGTGCGGGCGTGCATGAAGCGTTGTTCGCGAAGTATGGTGAGCCCGGTCACGTGATATCCGACCGCTCGACATTCACTCGTCAGCTCTTCTGGCAAGACAGACCGACCAACTTGAGCATTGAGCTATTTCGAACCATCAAGGACATCCTTTGCTTGGTCAGCTATCGTCCGCTGACGACGATCAACAATCGCGGTTTATAGATGCGTCTGCAAACTGAGCAGCAAGCCTACGCCGCTGGTTGGCATATATGGGTGACTTTCTCGACCCGATAAGGGCCGCTCAAACCAAATTGCGGGTCACAGCGGGTAGCATATACGGGGGATTTCCTCGACCGCTTGCGGCGGGGACATACTTGCGACGCCCTCTCGACCGACAGTGCCGCTGCCCTATGCGGGTGACTATTTTGAGCTTCGGTGCAACCGGTTGCATCGGAAAACGGCCTCAACCTCTGGATAAATGACCAAGATTAGAAGCTTTCACGCATTGGAAGAACTGGGACGGGTTCAATTGTCCCCCAACTTCTTTGTGCGAGATTTCCTCCATAGCGAAATCGCTTCATTTCACGGACTTCTCAATGTCCCAGACGATCCCGCAATTGCAATTGCAGCGGGCCGGCGTCTGTGCGTCGAACTTTTAGAGCCTCTTCAACGAAAGTTTGGCCGGCTCGCGATACGCTCCGGCTATCGTTCGCCGGCCGTGAATGCGCTTGGTAATAGGCTTCGGCTGGGATGTGGCTCAAACGAAGCGAACCGCGCCGCCCACATCTGGGACCAACGAGATCGTGCCGGTAGCATGGGCGCGATGGCGTGCATTGTAATTCCCTCGTTCCTATCGCACTACAAAGCGACAGGAGATTGGAAATCGCTCGCATTGTGGATTCACGATCACCTGCCGTATTCGAAGATGACCTTCTATCCGCGCAACATGGCGTTAAATCTGGGGTGGAAGGAACTGCGGGAGCGAACCATTTACAGCTACATTAGGCCCCACGTCGGATATTTGGCTCGTCCTTGAATGAAGGGATGCGATCTACAAGCTGGCGCATTTCGCCGGAGGGCGCGATCTGCATTGGTGCGATTCTCCCCCTCTGCCGCGTCGTCAATTCGCACCAAGGCCAATTACGTGGCGTTACCGACACCTTTCCTGGCATTTCTGTTCGATCTGAGAACTATTCATCCAGTGTCCTAGTGTACAGTCGAGGTCGCTCCAGTAGCGGGGTCCGTGGGCCCATCTGCGTGAGACTCCATTTGCAATGGTAGGCGCAGCAACTGGTCCTTCAGGAGTTTCACTGTGTCATAGTCGATTGTTGCTGCCTTAGTTCGTGCCTGCCATTCGGCTACCGCGTCGTAGACACATTGCCTCAAATAGTCTCGGACGCTTTCGGTGCCACTGAGCTGCGCCCAGTATGGATGGTTCTTGTTGACTACAACGATGATCTTGCTCGGCTGTGTTGTCTCAGCGGCAACGTAAGGATCGTTGGGTGACATGCCGTCCAGAAAAATCTCCCACGCAATAGGTGGGTTGGACGCTATTGTGCCGTGCAATGTAGCGCTCCGCGTCTGTACGACTGATGAGACTATTTTGTCGTTGTTCGCCTCAATGGTTTCTTTCGCCGGAATGACTGTAATGTTGATTTGGTCGACCATTTCGGGAGAAGCCATCTCCTTCTGTAGTTCGTCCAATGCGGCTTTTACTTCCAGCTCCGTCGGCCCACGCTGATCCTCACCTTCCTTGCGCGGTCGTTTTGCGATCTCCTTGTACTCGTTGCAGACTTTCCTAAGTTCCTCCTCAACGTCTTCCTCTTCTTGGCTGTCTCGCCAGAGAATCCTGTCTTTGGTGTGGCTCACATCAAATTCATCGAGATGGACTTCACCGACGAGCCGTTGATTGACCAAGTCGTTGGAGCCTTGGAACTGGCCAAAAAGGCTGGATGGCCGCCACGAATCAGGCCATCCACGAACCACGCGGCTGGCTTGCAATTGAGCGAACCCGGCTTCAGCCCGGCTACCTTTAGGTCGCCACGTTCGGCTCGAAAGGGAAGCACAACACCGAAGCGCCGCAGGTCGGCTTTGGCCTTAATACGGAGGCCAACATCAAAACAATATTTGCTCCAAACTAGGAAAGTCGGAAGAACCCAAAAACTCAGATGGCAAGCCTCGACGTCAAAATTATCGAGTTCATTTCTTGACGTTACTGCGAAGAATCCCACCTCTAGTGCACCGACAATTGAAAAACTGACTCGATGCTTTGCTCTCGGTACCTGCCGGGGACTTGATCGATGCCGCGAAATCCCGCGTGCGCAAGTTGAGCGCCTAGCGGGTTTAGGCACTCTGCCGACACGGTGATATGCACGGTGTCAATTCCGTCGGAGCGCCAGCGTCCGTTATGTAGCCGGAGTAAATGTGATCCTATGCCAAGCCTGCGAAGGCATGGGTGAACGTAGAACGTGGATATTTTGGAATGCCGTCGACCTTTGGGCGTTTCAATCAACACTCCGCCCAATCGACCGCCAACACCGCCAATCGAACAATATGCCTTGCCTGCGATGACATCGGCCAAGCGGTTAGCCAACCAACTGTCGCCGCCAGGATAGACGCTTGGCAGAAACCACAAGAGACTTTGGATATGACGAATTTCTGTTCTGCCCACTGACTTCGTCCAAATGGGCTGTGGCGTGCGTCTGGTTGGCCAGCGCATTGGGGAGGAGTTTTTGAGAGACTGAGCGATGAGGCCCATTTTGTCTTCCTAGATCACGGACGAGGATAGGAGTGCCATACATAAACCGATAGTCGAAATCGGATTGAAATCCTGCGTCCTGTGTCCCCAATGTGTCCCCGTACTCGGAGTGTACCGGTCTAGAGAATACCAAGTCTTTGAAAAAGTTGGCGGACCCGGCGAGATTCGAACTCACGACCTCTGCCTTCGGAGGGCAGCGCTCTATCCAGCTGAGCTACGGGTCCGGCGCGGGGAACATACCGGACGGGGCTCGCAGCCGCAACGCGGGCCCTCAGACGCGCTTCGCCGACTCGCGCGCGTAGTTCATGGCCGCGCGCTCGACCAGCGCCTTGCGGTCGATCTTGTTGGTGCCGGCGAGCGGCAGGTGATCGACGAACCAGACGGCGCGCGGATGGGCGTAGGCGGGCCCGTTGTCGAGCGCGAAGCGGCGCAGGGCGTCCTCGTCCGGCCGGGCGCCGGGCTTGGGCACCACGAAGGCGACCGGCAACTGATACTTGATCTCGTCCGCGACGGGCACCACGCAGACCTGGGCCACGTCGGGATGCCGGCCGAGCAGCTTCTCGACCTCGCCAGGATAGACGTTCTCGCCGCCGCACTGGAACATGTCGTCGGCACGGCCGACGAAGAACACGAAGCCGTTCTCGTCGCGGCGCATGACGTCGCCGGTGTCGTACCAGCCGTCGATCAGGCGCTTGCGGGTATCGGCCTCGCGGTTGAGATAGCCCGACATCAGCGCCGGCGTCTTGATGTGGAGCACGCCCTGCGTCGGCCCGCTGTCGGCCCCGCCCACAAATTTGGCCTCGATGCCTTTGCGGAGATGGCCGAGCGCGCCCATCGGCTTGGGAATCCCTTGCGGGTGCGGGCCGAACGCGATCGGGCCCGATTCGGTCGTGCCCCAGCTGTTGGCCGTCTCAGCGTTGGGAAAGAGCTTGTGCATCTGGTCGAAGAACTCGGGCGTCGAGGGTGCCGAGCCGGTCACCGCCATGGTGACGCAGGACAGGTCCGCGTTGGCGAGCTCCTCGGTCTCGCGCATGACCAGCGCCAGCATGGTCGGCACCGACGTCACCATGGCGACGCGATAGCGGTCGATGGCGCGGATGTAGCCCTTGGCGGCGAAGCCCGTCATGAGCACGATCGTGCCGCCGTTCCACATCACCAGCTTGGCGCTGAACAGGCCGTTCATGTGGAACAGCGGCGCGGCGATGATGACGTTCTTGGCCTCGATGCCGGGCCGCTGCTCCGGCGTGGCCGTCGTCGCCCAAATGTAGCCGCCATGCGTCAGCGGCACGCCCTTGGGCAGGCCGGTCGAGCCTGACGTGTAGAGCACCATCGCCACTTCCTCGGGCTTCATGTCGACGGCCGTGAAGGCACCCGGATCGACCAGCGAGTCGAGCTCTTCCATCGCCACCGTCGGCACCAGCGTGCTCACCAGCGGCGCGCGCTCGGCATCGGCGATCGCGAGCTTGACGGCCGAATCCGTCATGATGTGCGCCACCGTCTCGCGCGGCAGCTTGTGGTTGACGCAGACCGAAACCAGGCCGGCCGCCATGGTCGCCATGTAGAGCAGGAGATAATCGGCGCTGTTGGCCGCGACGATGGCGACCGCCTCGCCGCGCTTCAGCCCGCGTTTCAGGAGCCCGCGCGCCAGGCCGGCGATGCGCTGTCGGGCCTCGCCGTAGCCGATGCGCAGCATTTCGTCGGCATCGGGGCTGAGCTGGATGATGAACGGGCGGTCGTCGGGGGCCGCCGGATCGAGGATGGCGGCGAGATTTTTCAGGGTCATGTCGTGCGAGATTACAAGTAGTGTGCGGTACCGCCAACGCGCAGGAGGAAGCAGGTCGTGGCCAAGCAGCTCTTTCCCGACGGTACCGAGATCGTCGATTTCTACGTCCGCGCACTGAAGAGCGGGCCGTTCGTGTTCGTGTCGGGCACCACGTCGCTCGACGCCAAGGGCTGCGTCCAGGGCAGGAATGCCGCCGAGCAGACCGCCATCACCATGCGCAAGATCGCGGCCTCGCTGAAGTCGGCCGGCGCCAGGCTCTCGGACCTCACGCGGCTCACCATTTTCGTCACCGACATCCGCGACATGGGCGCCGTCTCGCAGGCGCTCGGCCGGGCGCTCAAGGGCTCGGCCGTGTCGGCGACCCTGGTGGCGGTCAGCGCGCTCGCGGTGCCGGGCCTGCTGGTCGAGATCGAATCGACGGCGGTCGTTGATCGCTAGAGCGGTTTCGATCGAGATGGAACCGCGAGCGTTCCATCTCAATCGAAACGCGCGTGCGGGTAGCGCTCGGTTCAACAGGGCATATCCGGCTCGACTGATTAAAGTCGAGCCGGATATGCTCTAGGAAGTTTCTACTACTGTGCTGGCGACAAAGGCATGGCAGGGAGCGCGGGAGGGCGGACATGACGATGGGATCGGGCATTCGATGGAGCCTGCTGGTGGGCCTTGTCTGCCTCGCCGCGGCGTGCGGCGGCGGTGCGGCAAAGAAGGCGCCCGGTCCGGACGGGACGACGGATTCCGACGCCTCGATCGTGCCGTGGAAGGACGGCAAGTCGGCGATCGCGATCAGCTGCTATCGCCATGGCGGCTGCCGCGACCGCGCCAAGGGCATGTGCCCGGACGGCTACGCCATGCTCAAGGAAGAAGACACCGCGATCACGGTTCGCTGCAACTAGCCCGGCGTCTGAGCTGTCTCAGCGCGGCGAGACCCGGTCGCGGCCCCACGAGGCGGCGATTTCGGGCTTCACCTGCCCGCTGTCGGCGCCTGACGGCAGGCTGGCCTGGTGATCGTCGATCCAGGCGACGATATCGGCCGAGACGGTCGGACCTTCCTTGTCGCGCAGCAGCAGGTGAAAGCCGTTCTTGTAGAAGGCGAGCTTCGAATCGGGCCGCCGCGGCATCACCTTGATGGCCTCGCGCACCGGGCCTTCCGGCACGATCTTGTCGCCCAGCCCGTGCAGCATGATGTAAGGCACATGGATGCGCGGCAGGGCGGCGCAGGCGTCGTCCATCAGGTCGACCAGGCCGTAGCCCATGTCGAGCCGGGGCTGGCGCAGCATCAGCGGATCCTTGCGCAGCTTTTCCAGCATCTTGGGATCGTCGGTCGGATGGTAGTCGATGGAGGTCGGCCCGGCCGGCAGCCAGGGCACCAGGTGGCCCAGCATCCACAGGCCGCCGCTGAACAGCACGCCGAACGTCTCGCGCGAACGCAGCGCCGGCGCCAGCAGGATCAGCCCGTCGGGCTCGACGCCGCGGTCGGCCGCGACGATCGCCACCGCGCCGCCCATGCTCTCGCCCGCGATATAGAGCGGGATGCCGGGATATTTTTCGCGCAGCAGCATGACCATGTTGCGCGCGTCCTCGACCAGCGTGTCGGTGCCGGGCCAGCGGCCGCGCGTCGGGCTGGCGCCGAAGCCGCGCTGGTCATAGGCGTAGGTCGTGAAGCCCGCCTTCGACCAGATCGCCGACGGCTCCTCGAAGGCGTCGCGATAGTCGCCGAAGCCGTGCAGGCCCAGGATCACTGCCTTGGGCGGGCCCTTTGCCGCAGGCCAGACCGCGAGCGGTAGCGCCATGCCGTCGGCCGCGACATAACGGTCGCCGGTCAGCTCGGGCAGACGGGCCTTGGGGCCCTCCGGAACGACCACCGGGGCGCAGCCGGGCAGCGCGCCTGCCAGAATGACCGAGAGGACGAGTGCCGGTATCATCCGCCGGCGCAACTGGAGAGAGATCGTGACCGAGCCTTTCGAAACCATCACCGTCGATACTGACCGCGTCGCCTGCGACGGCGGTGGCGGTGTCCTGGGCCATCCAAAAGTTTACCTCAATCTCGGCAAGGAGGGGCGGGTGGAATGCCCGTATTGCAGCCGAGTCTACGTGTTGCGCGAAGGCGCAAAACCTCACGAACACGCGCACTGAGGGCCGGCCGATGAAGCAGCTGGGCGAAGGCTGGAACTGGCGCGATCTCAAGATCGGCGACAAGTTCACAACCTACGGCCGCACGCTGTTCGAGGCCGACCTCCTCAATTTCGTGACCCTTTGCGGCTTTTCCGAGGAGCTGTTCACCAACAAGGAATACATCAGGAGCCATGCTCCCATGCGCGGCGGTCACCCCGTGCCGGGCGCCTTGGTTTACTCCATGGCGGAAGGCCTGGTGATCCCCACGACCCTGCAGGGCAGCGGGCTCGCCTTCCTGTCGATGGGCTTCGACATCAAGGGCCCGACCTATGTCGGCGACACGATCCACGTCGAGATCGAGGTGACGGAGATCAAGCCGACCTCGAAGGACCCGATGCGGGCGCTGGTGCGCACGACCAACGCGGTCAAGAATCAGCGCGGCGAGACGCCGCTGGTCTACACACCGCTGCGTTTGATGCAGGGACGCTGAAATGCCGAAAGTCGTTGTCGAGAAGGAAGGCCCGACCACGATCGTCTCGATCGACCGCTTCGCCGAGGCGCGCAATGCGGTCGATCCGGAGACCGCCGGCCTGTTGCGCGAGGCCTTCTTCGCCTTCGACAAGGACGACAGCCAGTCGGTCGCGATCCTCACCGGCAAGGGCGGCACGTTCTGTGCCGGCTACGACCTGAAATCGGTCGCCGGACGCACCGGCGCGCCGAGCTTCGACGTCGACGCGCCAGGCCCGATGGGGCCGACGCGGCATCTCCTCTCCAAGCCGGTGATCGCCGCGGTCGAAGGCTATGCCGTGGCGGGCGGGCTGGAGCTCGCCTTGTGGTGCGATCTGCGGGTGGCCTCGGAGACGGCGAAGTTCGGCGTGTTCTGCCGGCGCTGGGGCGTGCCGCTGATCGACGGCGGCACGGTGCGCCTGCCGCGGCTTATCGGCCAAAGCCGCGCGCTCGACATGATCCTGACCGGCCGCGAGGTCGGCGCCCGCGAGGCCTTCGACTGGGGCCTCGCCAACCGGCTGGTGCCGGCGGGTCGGGCGCTGGCCGAGGCCAAGTTGTTGGCCGAGACGGTGGCGAAGTTCCCGCAGGTCTGCATGCGGTCGGACCGCCGCTCGTCCTACGAACAATGGACGCTGGAGCAGCGCCAGGCGCTCACCAACGAGGCTCGACTCGGCATGCCGGTGCTGCTGGCCGAAGCCAAGAACGGCGCCACGCGTTTCGCCTCGGGCAAGGGCCGCGGCGGCGACTTCGGCAACATCTGATGAAGCGCAGCAAGCTCCGCCTCGACAAGGACCCGCTCGATCTGGCGCTCGAGATCAAGCGCGGCTTCGAGCGCACGGTGGCGAGCAACGACAGGCCGGCGCGCATCGACGGCGACTACGTGCTGGGCGTCGCCGTGTGGTGGTTCGTGATCTTCGCCGCCCTATCGATCGTCGGCGTCGGCGGACTGCCGGCCGCGATCGTCGCCGGCATCCTGTGCTGGTTCTGGCCGGTGGTGCTGCTGCTGGGCGGTCTTTAGGGAACCAGCACGGCCTTTCCGACCACCGTGCGGTCCTGGATCAGTTTGAACGCCTTCACCCAGTCGGCGAGATCGAAACTGCCGGCGACCGTGGCGCGCAGCTTGCCCTCGGCGAACCAGCGCAGCAGCTCCTGTTGCGCCTCGGCGACCATGGCGCGGCGCCTGGCGAGGCCGGCCGCTTCCCTGGGCGACGGCTCGCCTTTGCCGCCCCAGCCGTTGTAGTAGCCGTAATAGAAGCCGATCACCGTCACGTTCTTCACGAGAAGGATGTTGGCTGGAATCTGCGGGATCGTGCCGCTGGCGAAGCCCATCGGGATGATGCGGCCCTCGGGCGCCACGCAGCGCAGCGAGACGTCGAAGGCCGAGCCGCCCACCGGGTCGTAGATCACGTCGGCGCCGCGGCCGCCGGTCAGCTCCAGCACCTTGGCGCGCAGATCCTCGCTCCGATAGTCGATCAGGTGATCGGCGCCGGCCTGACGCGCCGCCTCGAGCTTGTCGGCGCCCCCGGCCGAGGCGATCACCGTGGCGCCCATCGCCTTGCCGACCTCGATGCCGGTCAGGCCCGAGCCGCCGCCCGCGCCATGCACCAGCAGCACTTCGCCGGCCTGCAAGTCGGCCTTCCATTTCAGCGCGCCGTAGGCGGTCGGATAGAGCGTCGGGAAATTGGTCGCCTGGGCATAGGGCATCGTCTCGGGCAGCACGACGGCGTTGGCGGCGATCGCGGTGGCGAACTCGGCGAAGCCGCCCTGGCTCACGCCGGTGGCGATGCGCTGGCCGACCTTGAGGCCGGTGACGCCCGGACCCAGCGCCACGACGTGACCTGCGATCTCATTGCCGGGGACGTAGGGCAGGGCAGGCTTGTTCTGGTGCTTGCCCTCGACGCCCAGCATGGCGGCGAAGCTGACGCCGGCGGCGCCCACGCGCACCAGCACTTCGCCGGCCTTTGGCGTGGGCGGCGCAATGTCCTCGACCTTCAGGTTCTCGATCGGCCCATACGCGTGACACACCAACGCTCTCATCTCTACCTCTCGAATCGGCCGTGCCGGCCGGCGCCCCTGGCAAAGCGGGCCGCGCCCTTCTGCGCCTCCTCGCGCCGGGCGGCCAGCGACAGTTCCTTCTCGCGCTCGATCGCCGCGATCTGGTCGCGGTCGAAGCTCTCGTAGGCGGATTGCCGGTCCGACATCATGGCGATCGGCGGAAAGCCCGCGATCTGCGCCGCGAGCTTCTCGGCCTCGGCCCGCGTCGTTCCCTTCGCGACCTTCCGTGTGGCGAGACCGATGGCGATCGCCTCGTCGGCGCCGACGGCGCGGCCGGTCAGCAGCATGTCCATGGCGCGGCCCTGGCCCACGATGCGCGGCAGGCGCACCGTCGTGCCGTCGCTCATCGGCACGCCCCAACGGCGCGAGAAAACGCCGAACACGGCGGTCTCGTCGACGATGCGGATGTCGCAGAAAAGCGCGACGCCCAAGCCGCCCGCGCAGGCATGGCCCTCGATAGCGGCAATGACCGGCTTCGACAGCGGCGCGCGCAGCGGGCCATCGTCGCTGCCGGCCCATGGGAAATAGTCGGTGCCCGAACCGAGCTCCTTGAGGTCGGCGCCGGCGCAGAACGCGCCGCCCGCGCCGGTCAGCACCGCGACCTTCGCCCCGGCATCGGCGTCGAATGCCTTGAGCGCCGACGCGAGCGCGTGCGCCGCCTCGTTGTCGAGGGCGTTCTTCACCGCGGGGCGATTGATGATGATCGTGGTGGCCGGTCCGCTGCGCTCGACCAGAATCTTCTGCGCATTCATCGCACTGTCGCGAGCTCGTCTTCCAATTGTGAGTTCGACCGGATGGGCGTGCGGAAGTACCACCAGTTGTTCGCGGCCGTCCACTTCTCCTTGCGGGCCGTGCCGGCGCCCCAGACGCAGCGCTTGAAGGGCTTGGTCGCCTCCATGAAGGTCTTGTCGGCGTTGTCGAGCTTGAGCGCATGGTCGCCCATGTCCTCGCGGCTGAACATCGGCAGCGCCTCGAGGATCAGCTGGCGCACGTCGACGTCGTTCAGCCAGTTGTCGAGATCGAACGTGTAGTCCTTGCGCGCCAGATCGCCGGCGAAGCCGGACCATTGGTCGATCAGATCGCGGATCTCGCCGACATCGGGCGGCGGAGGCGGGGGCGGCGGTTTCATTCGCTGGCCCCGTGGTCGTCTCTGGCCGCTTGGCGCCGGAAATAGCGCTCGCCGTCGTTGGGCTTGAAGAAGGTTCGGATGGTGCGATCAGGATTGAAGGCGATGAACGCGCCGCTCGCGCGATCGAAGCGCGTGACGACGCCGTCCTTGCGAACGATCTCCTCGATCGGTCCGCCGGCGGGTGCATCGCGCAAGGCCTGCGCCAGCGCGAGGTATTCGTGCTTGCTGATGGTGCCGAACTCGCGGCCGTGTTTTTCGTAATGCTCGTCGAGATGGCGCGCCGTGGTGAAGCCCACGGGCTCGCGCGCCTGCGACCACGAGGCGACCACCACCATTGCCGCGAGCATACCGAGCAAGAGCCGGTGCCAGGGCAAACCCGTCAAACGGCCTTCCATGGCCCTATTGTGCGCCGCCCTTGAACCAGCGCGCAATCGTGCGCCGCTCGTCGTCCGTAATCTGTGTCAGGTTGCCGGGCGGCATGGCCTTCGAGACCCAGGCCTGCTGGTTGATCATGGCGGCGCGGGCATGGATTTCCTCGGGCGTTTCCAGCACCACGCCCTTGGGCGGCGCGGCAAAGCCTTCCTGCGTGGGCTTGGCCGCGTGACAGGGCTGGCAGCGGGCCTGGATGACCGGCTGGACCTCGGCGAAGCTCGCCGGCGGGCCGATATCGTCGCCCGGGCGCGGCAGGGCGAGCAGCGCCGTCGCCGCCAGCATGAGCAGCCCATAGGCCAGCACGGCGGGATTGGCATTGCCCTTGTGGCGCTGCACGAACCAGACGCGGACCAGGGCGCCCGCCACCGAGATCGTGATCAGCAGCACCCAGTTCCACGGATGCCCGTAGAGCCCGGCATAGTGGTTGCTGAGCATGGTCAGCAGCACCGGCAGGGTGAAGTAGGTGTTGTGCACCGAGCGCTGGCGGCCCATCAGTCCGTGCTTCGGATCGGGCGCGCGGCCTTCCTGCTTGGCCCTCACCAGCTCGCGCTGGCCGGGGATGATCACGAAGTAGACGTTGAGCACCATGATGACGCCCAACATGCCGCCGAAATGGATGTAGGCGCCGCGGCCGGAGAAGATGTGGCAGAGCGCCCAGGCGGCGGCGCAGCAATAGAGGAACAACAGGCCGCCCAGCACGGCATCGTCCTCGCCCAGCGCCGAACGGCAGAGCCAGTCGTAGAACAGCCAGCCGCCCGCCAGGAAGGCGAGGCCGATCGCGATCGCCTTCCACTTTTCGAGCGGCATCACCGACGGATCGATCAGCGAGACTTCGGCGCCGTAGTAATAGACGAGGCAGAGCAGCAGAAAGCCCGTGACCAGGGTCGAGTAGGCCTCCCACTTGAACCAGTGCAGCGCGGGCGGCAGCTCGTCGGGCGCCAGCGCGAACTTTTTCGCTGTGTAGAAGCCGCCGCCATGCACGGCCCACACCTCGCCGCCGATGCCCTTGGCGGCATCGGCCGGGTCGAGCGGCTGGTGCAGGTGATTGTCGAGCCAGATGAAATAGAAGGAGGCCCCGATCCAGGCGATGCCCACGATCAGGTGGGCCCAGCGCAGCAACAGATTGAGCCAGTCGGTCAGAAAAGCGACGTCCACGGCCCATCGTCGCCTATGTCGTGGGCCATCGCCAGAGGATACACTCGGCGCCACAGACAGGAGGTGTTGCCATGATGACCCTCGACGCCTTTCGCCAGAGCCTGTCCGCCGCTGAGCCGCCGGCGGATGTCGGCCCGGCCCTGCAGGCGCTGTGGTGGCTCGGCAAGGACGACTGGACCCAGGCGCACAAGGTCTGCCAGGCGCACGAGGACGACGCCGACTGCAACTGGGTGCATGCCCATCTGCACCGGCAGGAAGGCGATCTGTCGAACGCGCGCCACTGGTACCACACCGCCGGGCGGGCCATGCCGACCAACTCGCTCAAGGAAGAGTGGGAAGCGCTTGCCGCCGGCTTTCTCGCAGGGTGACGACCATGACCAGGACCTACAACGTCATCGACGCCGACGGCCACATCCTCGAACCGTTCACCCTGTGGGGCGAGTATCTCGATCCCAAATATCGCGAGCGCGCGCCCCGGCTGGTCAAGGACGAGAACGGCATCCAGAAGCTCCTGCTCGAGGAGAAGATGCTGGGCAGCAAGGCGGGGTTCGGCGGCATCGGCGGCGTCGGTGCCCGGCAGGGCACCGTCGTGGTCGACGGCATGGATTACAACGACGGCCGCAAGGGCGGCTTCGATCCGCACGCGCGCATTCCCGACATGGATCTCGACGGCATCGACGCCGCATTCCTCTATCCCAGCCTCGGCCTGTTCGTCGGCTCGATCCGCGATCCCGCCTTCGCCGCCGCCATGTGCCGCGCCTACAACCGCTGGCTCGCCGACTACTGCAAGCCCTATCCCGACCGCCTGTTCGGCATCGCCATGCTGCCGCTGCAGTCGGTCGAGGCGGCGATCGCGGAGATGCGCTTTGCCCGCAAGGAGCTCGGCTTCCGCGGCGGCTTCGTGCGGCCCAACCCGTATGGCGACCGCAAGTTGCACGACCCCGAGTACGAGCCGTTCTGGCGCGAGGCCGAGGAACTCGATTTCTGCATCGGCCTGCACGAGGGCGGCAACAGCGGCATGCCGACCGTCGGCATCGACCGCTTCGACGGCCGCGGCGCCCAGCACATCATCTCGCACACCATGGAGATGATGCTGGCCGCCATGAGCATGATCTGGGGCGGCGTGTGCGAGCGCCATCCCAAGCTCCGCGTCGGCTTCCTCGAATCGGGCGGTGGCTGGATCGCGCCATGGCTCGACCGCATGGACCGCCACTACGACGACAAGGGCTTCAACGATTCAGGCCTGTCGATGCGGCCCTCCGACATCTTCCGCCGCAACTGCTGGATCTCGTTCGAGCCGGTCGAGGGCTCGATCGGCGCGCTGGCCGACTATATCGGGCCGCACAAGATCCTGTGGGCGACCGACTATCCGCATCGCGACGGCTTCTTTCCCGGCGCGCCCGACATGATGCGCGAGCGGCTGAAGGGCCTTTCGCCCAGCACGCAGCAGGCCGTGATGGCGGGCGGCGCCATGGGCTTCTACGGCCTGCACTGATCCATGACCGCGACCGGCGATACGCTGCCCACCGCGACGCGCGTCGCCGATCCCGGCATTCGCGCGCTCTACAGGCAGGAGAACCGCTGGCAGGCCTGGCTCGACGTCGAGGCGGCGCTCGCAAGGGCCCAGGCCGAGCTCGGCATCATCCCGAAGGACGCGGCCGAGGCGATCGCCGCCAAGTCGCGGCTCGAGCTGATGGACCGCGCCCGCATCGATGAAGGCTTTCGCCGCACCGGCCACACGCTGGTGCCGCTGGTGTGGGAGCTCGGCCGCATCGTCGGCGAGCCGCATGGCGGGTGGGTGCATTGGGGCGCCACGACGCAGAACATCACCCAGACCGGCGATCTCCTGGTGCTGCGCCAGGCGCACGCGATCTTCCTAAAACAGATCGGCGAGATCCTGGCGGCGATGGCCGATGTCGCCGAGCGCACCGCGGACTTCCCGATGGCCGGCCGCACGCACGGCCAGCATGCCGTGCCCGCCACCTTCGGCTTCAAGGTCGCGGTCTGGATCGACGAGCTGCTGCGTCATGTCGAGCGCCTGCAACAGGCGGCGCCGCGAATCTTCGTCGCCATGCTGGGTGGTGCGGCCGGCACCTGGGCATCGCTCGGCAAGCAGGGACCGAAGGTGCAGGCCGGCATCGCAAGGCTGCTGGGCTTCGGCTCGATGACGGTGCCCTCGCGGGCGCTGGGCGATCATCTCGCCGAGAACATCTGCCTGCTCGGCCTGCTGGCCGCGACCGGCGGCAAGATCGGCCGCGAGATCTACACTTTGATGAAGACCGAGTTCGGCGAGGTCGAGGAGCCGGTGCCGCCGGGCACGGTCGGCAGCTCGACCATGCCGCAGAAGCGCAATCCCAAGCTCTGCCAGGACGTGATCGCTGCCGCGGCGGACGTCCGGAGCTGCGTGCCGCTGGCGCTCGAGGCGATGACCACCGAGCACGAGGCCGACCGCACGACCAGCCTGATGATGGATAGTGCCGAGGCGCGCGCCTGCATCGCCATCGGCGACATGCTGGGCCGGCTCGGCGAGATCATGCGCGGCCTCAAGGTCGACCCGAAGCGCCTTCGCGCCAACCTCGATCTCGGCGGCGGGCTGATCATGGGCGAGGCGATCATGCTCGACCTTGGCAAGGCGATCGGCCGCCAGCACGCGCACGACGTGGTCTATGACGCAGCGCAAGCGGCCTTCGTCGAGGGCAAGTCGTTTTCCGAGCTGCTGGCCGCCGACGAGCGCCTCACCCGGCACATGGACAAGCAGGCGATTGCGAGGCTGCTCGATCCGACCGCCTATACCGGCCTGTGTGCCGACATGGCGCGCGAGAATGCCGTGCGTGCCCGTTCGGCCGCCAAGGAGTTGGCGAAGTAGACTTATTCCGCCGGCGCCTTGCTGCCGCGCAATTGCCCGTCGATCTCCTGGATGGTGCGCCCGTTCGTCTCGAAGCCGATGAACCAGGCGGCTAGCGCTCCCAGCACGAACCACAGGCCGAAGTAGTTCATCGCCGGAACGAGGGCATCGAGAGTGGCCTTCGGGCTCACGAAATTGGAGGACCCGGCGATCAGGGCGAGGCCGGCCGGACCGATGAACTTGCCGAGATTGCCCACGCCATAACCCACGCCCATGCCGCTGGCGCGCAGGTTCGACGGCCAGACCTCGGCCATGTAGGGCCCGACGATGGCGTAGATGCCGTTGCCGAAGAACTGCTGCACCAGCACCATGAGATAGAACACCGAGAGCGGGCCGATGTAGTAGGCATGCCAGTAGCCGGCCGCCGATGACGCCGCCGCCGCGGCGAGGCCGACCGCCAGGATCGAGGCGCGGCGGCCCATGGAATCGGAGGCCCACGAGCAGAAGAAGCGGCCCAGGATTCCGGCGATGCCGTACCAGATCACCAGGAACGACGCCTCGGCGGGAGTGACCTTCAGCACCAGCACGAACAGCGTGGTGACCCAGAGCGTGAGGCCGACCGATCCGGTCTGCACGAGCCCGGTGAGGCAGGAAGTGATGAGGCTGCGCGGATACTTGAAGAGCTCCGCCCACGCGGTGCGCTCGACCTTGGGCGCGACCGCCGGCAGCTCGATCGTCGAGGGATCGGCCTGCAAGGCCCAGGCGAGCGACCGCCGCGCCTCGTCGAGCCGGCCCTTGCCGACCAGCCAGTGCGGCGACTCGGGCACCCAGGCGCGGATCACCAAGGTCAGCGCCGCCGGCAGCAGGCCGATGATGAAGAGGCCGCGCCAGCCGACCAGCTGTTCGAGGTAGGCGCCGCTCAGCGCGCCGAGGAGCGTGCCGGCCGGCAGCAGCGCCGTGGTGAGTCCGGTGATGCGGCCGCGCCGCGCCGCCGGCACGAACTCCTGCACCACCAGCACGTCGACCGTGTAGAGGCCGGTGACGCCCATGCCGACGAAGAAGCGGCAGATCGTCAGGAACAGCCAGCCGTGGTCGGGCGTCAGCGCCATCAGGCCGGTCGGCACCGAGAAATTGAGCACGGTCAGGATCATCACCTTGCGGCGGCCGATCTTGTCGGCCATCCAGCCCCAGAACAGCGAGCCGAGCGGCGCGGCGATGCCGGAGGACAGCAGGATCGCGCCCGACTGGCCGTAGGTGAGGTGCCAGCCGCCGACGATGAAGGCCAGCACGAAGCCGATGAGATAGAAGTCGAAGAAGTCCAGCATGTCGCCGAGCGTTGCTGCGGCGAAGATCTTCCATTGGTTGGCGGTCAGCGACTTCTGCCGCTCCAGATGCTCCAGCATGGCGCGCCTCCCTTTCCGCGCGCCCGCGAAGGGCGACGGAACGGCAACAAAATTCCTGTTGTTCGACTACGCTGCTCAGCAAGCGACTGTAGAATTACGCCGCGCGACGCTTCGTGCCTTGCGAAGGATGAACCCGTCCGACGCCGATGGCTAGCCCCCAAACAGCTCGACGGTGATGTCGCAGGCGTGGCCGATGCCGATCAAGCCGAACGCGGGCTTCAGGATGTTGGCGCGATGGTCGGGCGAGGACATCAGGCCGGCATGCGTCGCTTCGGGGCTGCGATAGCCCTTGGCCAGGTTCTCGCCCCACGTCCGGTAGGGCAGGCCGCGGAAGGCAAGCTCTACGCCGTCATGGCTGAACCGGCCGCTGCGGCACATCATTTCGGCCCGCGCCTGCGCGCGATCGTTGAGCGCGGCGTCGTAGGCGAGCGGCCGCAGGTGCGCGTCGGCGCGCGAGGCGTTGATCAGCGACAGCAGCGAGGCGAGCAGGATCGCGAACATGGCCGGCGCCTCACGGCGGCAGCACGAAGCGCACGCCTTGCCGCGCCAGCCCGCCGCTGAGACCCGCCGGCGTGCCGTCGGCGCGCCAGCAGGCGGCGCCGGTGATGCTGCCGTCGTCGTTCAGCGCGACGCCGTTCATGCCGCCCGACACGGTCGGCATGCGGACGAGTTTGTGGCCGCGCGCTTCCAGTCCCGCGCGCACGTTCTCCGGAATGCCGTGCTCGACCTCGAGGAACGGCCCCTCGGTCCAGATGCGCGGCGCCTCGACCGCCTCCTGCAGGCTCATGCCGTGGTCCATCAGGTTGAGCAGCGCCTGGAACGCCGCCGGGAAGATCTTGCGGCCGCCCGGCAGGCCGAGCGCGAAACGCACCTTGCCGTCGCGCCGCGCCATCACCGGCGACATCGAGGTCGTCACGCGCTTGCCCGGCGCGATGGAGAGCGCATTGCCCGGCCGCGGATCGAAGTTCGACATGTAGTCGTTCGGGATCATGCCGATGCCGGGCACGATGAAGCGCGCGCCGAACAGGCTGTTGATGGTCTGGGTCGTGGTGACGACGTTGCCCTTGCCGTCGGCCACGGTGAGGTGCGTGGTGTCGGCGCCCTCGCGGGCCAGCAGTCCGCCCGACCAGTGCTTCGCCTTCTTGAGGTCGAGCTCGGCCCGGCGCTCGGTGGCATAGGCTTTGCTCACGATGCGCTCGACCGGCACTTTCACGAAGTCCGGATCGCCGCTCGCCTCGGCTCTATCGGCGAAGGCGATCTTCAGCACCTCGGCCAGCAGATGCAGCGTCTCGATCGTGCCGAAGCCCATTTTGGCGACGTCGAAGCCCTCGACGATGTTCAGCATCTGGGCGATGTGCACGCCCGAGGCGGCGGGCGGCGGCGGTCCCACGATCTCCCAGCCGCGATAGCGCGCCACGATCGGCTGGCGCTCGACCACCTTGTACTGCGTCAGGTCCTTCTTCGACAGGAACGCGCCGCTCCTCTCCATGCACTCGACCAGCAGGTCGCCGAGCGGTCCGCCATGGAGCGCGCCTTCGCCTTCCCTGGCGATCAGCTGCAGCGCCTCGCCGTAGTCGGCCTGCACCAGCCGGTCGCCGGGCTTGAGCGGCGTGCCGTCGGGCATCAGGCGGTCGGCCGCAAACGGGTCCTGCATCAGGTCCGGCGCGCAATCCTTGATGCAATCAGCGAGGTAGGACGTCACGGTGAAGCCGCGCACGGCATGGCGGATCGCGGGCTGCATGACGTCGGCCAACGACATCGTGCCGTATTCGCGCAGCGCCTTGGTCCAGGCGAGCAGCGAGCCCGGCGTCGCCACCGCCTTGGGCCCGAGCTGGTTCTCGCGGCGCTCGACGTCGTAGACGTTGGGCGCGGCGCCGGCGACAGGCTTGAACATCGTCGCGTGGCCGGCGAGCGGCACCGCGCTCATGCCATCCAGGATGCGGTGGCTGCCGTCGCTGAGGCGGATGTGGCAGGTCGTGCCGCCAATCAGCCCGACCATCATCGGCTCGACCACGGTCAGCGCGAACTGGCAGGCGACGGCGGCGTCGATCGCGTTGCCGCCCGCCGCCAGCATCTCCAGCCCCGCCGCCGAACCAAGCGGATGGTTGGTCACCACCATGCCGCGCGTGGCGTGCGCCGGCTGCTTTTCGCAGGTGAAGAGCGTGCCCGCCCGCGCGCGCCAACCGGGACTGCTCATCAATGGAACGTCCTTCCCGAATCGATGACGATGGTCTGACCGGTCATGGTGTTGGTGCGGCACATGGTGACGACCTGGTCGGCGCAATCGTCCTTGTCGGCGGCCATGCCGAGCAGCGAGGCCTTGCGCCCGGTCTCGACCTGCTCGGGCCGCAGGTTCGCCGTGGCGCGCGTGCCTTCCAGCAGACCGGGCGCGACGCAATTCACCAGCACCTCGGGCGCGAGCGCGACGGCCATGCACTTGGTGAGATGGATCAGCCCCGCCTTGGAGACGGCGTAGGCGATGGACGAGCCGGTCGGGCCGAGCCCGGCCACCGAGGAGATGTTGACGATCCGGCCGGCGCCCTGCTTCTTCATCACCGGGCCGACCGCCTTGGTCATCAGCATCGGGCCGGTGAGGTTGATGTCGATGATCTTGGTCCATTCCTCGTAGGTCAGGTTGTCGAGCTCCTTGAACGGGATCGCCTTGTTGTAGGCGGCGTCGTTCACCAGGATGTCGAGCTTGCCGAAACGCTTGACCACGTCGTCGACCAGCCTGGCCACCTGGTCGCGCTGCGTGATGTTGCACTGGAAGGCGGCGGCGCTCACCTGGTGCTTCTGCAGGTCGCGCGCCACGCCTTCCGCCTGGTCCTTGCTCTGGGCGTACATGACGGCGATGTGGCAGCCCTCTTTCGCCAGCGCGTGGCAGATGCGCTGGCCCAGTCCGCCGTTGCCGCCGGTGACGACGGCGACCTTGCCCTTCAGCTCCATGCGTTCCCCCTTTGGATTTGAGCGACTCTACCTCACCCTGAGGAGCGCACGAAGTGCGCGTCTCGAAGGGTGGCAACACTCGCCGTGGTTCCACCCTTCGAGACGCCGCGCCGCCGCTTCGCCGCCTTGGCGGCGAAAGCGGCTCGAGCGCGGCTCCTCAGGGTGAGGAGCCGTTGACCCGACTGGTCGAGGCGCGCAGGGTCCGTTCGGGAGGACTATTCCATGGCCGGTGATGTCGATGTCGTTTCGCGTTCGCCCGTGGTCGAGACCGCATCGGGCAAGGTGGTCGGCACGACGTCGTCCGGCGTGCACGTCTTCAAGGGCATTCCCTACGGCGCGCCGACCGGCGGCGCCCATCGCTTCCTGCCGCCGCGAAAGGCCGAGCCGTGGACCGGAACCTTCGAGGCGCTCGCCTATGCCGGCCGCTCGCCGCAGGCCGCCGCGGCGCCGCAGCGGCCCGAGCTCGCCACCGTGTGGGGCCCGGTCGACACGCTGCCGGTCGGCGAGGACTGCCTGACCCTGCATGTCTGGACGCCCGGCCTCGACAACGCCAGGCGGCCGGTGATGGTGTGGCTGCATGGCGGCGCCTTCTCCTACGGCTCGGCCAACTCGCCACGTTACGACAGCACCCATCTCGCGCGCCGCAACGACGTCGTGGTGTTCGCGCTCAATCATCGCCTCAACATTTTCGGCCATCTCGATCTCTCGGCCGTCGGCGGCGAGCGCTTCGCTCAATCCGGCAATGCCGGCGTGCTCGACCTGCTGCTCGGCCTGCAGTGGGTGAGGGACCATGCCGCGCGCTTCGGCGGCGATCCCGGCAACGTCACCATCTTCGGCCAGTCGGGCGGCGGCGGAAAGGTCTGCGCGCTGATGAGCATGCCGGCAGCGAAGGGGCTGTTCCATAAGGCCATCGTGCAGAGCGGCGCGGGCGTGCGCTTCGCCGAGAAGGAGCGCACGACGCGGCTGGCCGACGCCGTGCTGAAGCATTTCGGGCTGAAGCCGAACGACGTCGGCGCCCTGCAGGCGCTGCCGCTCGAGAAGCTGCAGACGGCGGTGGCGCCGGCGCAGGCCACTCTGCCCAAGCCGCGCTATCCGCTGCTCGACCGCTACAATTTCGGGCCGGTGATCGACGGCGAGGTCATGCCGCACCAGCCGTTCCATGCGTCGTTCGACGACATCCCGGTGCTGGTCGGCGACACCAAGGACGAGGCGGCGATCTTCCTCGCGCCCGACGATGCCGTGTGGAACCGCACCGTCACCGAGGACGAGCTCGCCAAACGCATCGGCGCCGTCGCCGGCACGGCGGCGCCCGAACTGCTCGCCTACTACAAGCGGCGCGACCCGCAGGCGAGCGCCAGCGACCGGCTGATCACCATGCTGACGGCGTCGAACTTCGGCGTACGCTCGGTCATGCTGGTCGACGCCCGCGCGCTCAGGGGCAAGGCAGCCGTGTGGGCCTACGATTTCAACTGGGAGACGCCGGCCTATGGCGGCAAGCTCAAGGCCTGCCATTCGGTCGAGGTGCCGTTCGTGTTCGACACCCTGCATGTGATCGGCGAGCAGCATCACAAGCCGGGCGCGCAGGCGCTGGCCGACCGCGTGTCGAAGACATGGGCAGATTTCGCCCGAACCGGCACCTGCGACTGGCCGAAGTACGACCTTGGCCGGCGCACGACCATGCAATTCGGCGACGACTGCCGGTCGATCGACGATCCGGACGGCGAGGTGCGCGCGACCTGGGAGAAGGTGGCGACACAATAGGTAGGTGGCGCGGAATAAAATAACGGGAATCTAATGGGGTGGTCGACCATACCGCCCCAAGATGTAGTGAGGTTTTGCTCATCATCCGGCGATCATAACCCGACCGTTAGAAGACCCCGATTCTGTCGCATAGAACTTCCTTCCCCGAGAGGGGGAGGTGAAAGAGAGAATCGCTACTTGATGCCCAGCAGCCGGGCCGCGGTGCCGCCCAGGATGGCGATGCGGTCGTCGTCGCTCAGCCCCGGGGTGTTCATCACGAGATCGACCTCGGTGGCGGTCCACGGGAACGGATAGTCCGTGCCGACCATGATCTGGCCGACGCCTGATTCGGCGATCAGATGGCGCAGCGCCTCGGGCGTGAACACGATCGTGTCGAAGAAGAGCTGGCCGTCCTTGAGGTACTGCGTCGGCTTTTTCTTGGGCAGTGGGCCGACGCGGTTGGGGAAGGTGCGGATCACCGCGTCCGAGCGGTTGGCGTAGGAGCCGAGATAGCCGCCGCCGTGCGCGGCGCAGATCTTGAGCCCCGGATAGCGGTCGAGCGTTCCCTCGAAGATCAGGTGCGAGAGCGCGATGGTGGTCTCCAGCGGATTGCCGATCGTGTTGGTGAGCAGCCCGTTGCCGCCCAGCCGGCCCGACGGTTCGAGCTCGCGTGTGCCAGTCGGATGCAGGAAGACCAGCGCATTGAGCTCCTCGCACTTCTTCCAGAATGGATGGAAGCGGGGATGCGCCAGCTCCTCGCCGGCGACGCTGCCGCCCACGCTCATGCCGCGCAGGCCGAGCTTCTTCACCGCGTATTCGGCCTGCTCGGCCGCCAGCTCCGGATGCTGCAAAGCGGCCGTGCCGAAGGCGACGAAGCGCTCGGGATTGGCGGCGCAGAACTCGACCAGCGTCTCGTTCTGGATCCTGATCAGCTCGGCCGACTGCTCCTTGCTCGCCTTGTACCAGTAGGGATTGATCGACAAAGCCTCGATGTCGATGCCCTGCGCGTCCATGGCCGCGAGCCGCGTGGCGAGCTGGTCGGCGCCCTTGTCCATGATGAGGCCGGGCGCCTCGAGCGGATGGTTGATGACGGCCATCGCCTTGGGCACGCAGCAATGGGCGTGGATGTCGATCACCCGGGTGCGCTTGCCCTTGACCACGACCTCGCGGCGCTTGCCGCCGCTCGGCTGCGCATGATCGGCCGGGCTGTGCGGCGCCGAGATCAGCGGGCAGCCGCAGAATTGGATCATACCCGTCTGCATTTTTTCCTCCCTCGTTCGGTTCAGTAGATCGACGCCAGCCAGGCGAGATACTCGAGCTCGCCGTAGGTCAGGTCGTCCTCGCGATGGCGGCGGATCAGCGATTTGTCCGGCCCGAGATAGAGCCGGATGCCGCCGGTCACGCGGTATTCCTGGTCGTCGCCGGCCGAGGCGTCGACGAACAGCGACATGTTCCTGTGCGGCGTGAGGTCGGGCAGGAACTCCACGCTCGCCGTCCCGGTGGCGCGGTTGATCGCGAGCTGGGCGCCGATCGTCAGCGCCAGGTCGGGATCGGGATAGAGCGTCAGGTGGCTGCCGTAGAAGGCGCCGTAGGACGCCGCACCGGCCGGCAAGGCGGCGGCGGTGGCGACGTCGAGGTAGCCCGCGAAGGCCTGCACGGTGAGGTTGGGCGCGAAGAGCTGCGCCTCGCCGCCGCCCAGGGCGATGCGGTTGCCGTTCGAGCCGGCGAGCGCGCCGAACGGCCCGGCCTGGCCGAGCGCGGGATCGCGCCAGAAGAACTGCGCCAGCCCGCCGCCCGAGAACGCATTGCGCGAGGTCGATCCGATCGCGTCGACCTCGAGGCCGAAACTGTCGCCGACCGGCGCGGTGAGCGCGCCCTGCGCGGTGCCGACGGCCGCGGCGCGGCCGAACGAGCTGGTGACGCCGCTTTCGACGGAAACCTTGCCGTTCAGCGCGCTGACCGCGGGCTCGCCGGCTTGGGCGCCGGCGGCAAGGCACACGACAAGAAGAGCCAACAGATAACGCACGGATCTCCCCCTTACTTCGTCTACGTCCACAAGCTTTCCTCCCCCTCCTCCTCCTCTCCCCCGACAGGGGGAGAGGCGGGGAGAGGGGGAGGCGCGCGATGTCTGCAACACCCTCTCCTCGCCTCTCCCTCTAGCGAGGGAGAGGAATATGAGAAGTCTAGTGCCGGCTGATCTCCGCCCGGCCCACGACCATGTGATGGACCTCGTCGGGCCCGTCGGCGAAACGCAAGGTGCGCTGCTGGGCGTACATCTCGCTGAGCGGCGACCATTGCGAGATGCCGGTGGCGCCGTGGATCTGCATCGCCTGGTCGATGATGGTGCAGACCTTCTCGGGCACCATCGCCTTGACCATGCTGACCCACACGCGCGCCTCGCGGTTGCCCAGCACGTCCATCGCCTTGGCGGCCTTCAGCACCATCAGCCGCATCGCCTCGATCTCGATGCGGGCGCGGCTCACCAGCTCGAGGTTCTTGCCGAGCTGGATGATCTGCTTGCCGAACGCCTTGCGCGTGGCGCCGCGCTTGACCATCAGGTCGAGCGCCTTCTCGGCGGCGCCGATCGAGCGCATGCAGTGATGGATGCGGCCGGGGCCGAGCCGGACCTGGCTGATCTCGAAGCCGCGGCCCTCGCCCAGCAGGATGTTGGAGGCGGGCACGCGGCAGTTCTTGAAGCGCAGGTGCATGTGGCCGCGCGGCGCGTGATCGTGGCCGAACACGTGCATGGGGCCGACGATCTCCAGACCCGGCGTGCCCATCGGCACCAGGATCTGGCTCTGCTGGAACTGCGGGCTGGCGTCGGGGCTGGTCTTGACCATGACGATCATGATCTTGCAGCGCGGGTCGCCCGCACCGGAGATGTAGTATTTCTCGCCGTTGATCACCCACTCGTCGCCGTCGAGCTCGGCGCGCGTCTCGATGTTCTTGGCGTCGGACGAGGCGACCGAGGGCTCGGTCATGGCGTAGGCCGAGCGGATCTCGCCGTTGAGCAGCGGCTCCAGCCACTTCTTTTTCTGCTCGGGCGTGCCGACCCGCTCCAGCACCTCCATGTTGCCGGTGTCGGGCGCCGAGCAGTTCAAGGTCTCCGACGCCAGCGGATACTTGCCGAGCTCGGCCGCGATATAGGCGTAGTCGAGATTGGTGAGGCCGCGGCCGATCTCGGAGGTCGGCAGGAAGAAGTTCCAGAGCCCAGCCTTCTTGGCCTTGTCCTTGGCCTTCTCCAGGAGCTCGAGCTGGCCCGGCGCCCACGACCAGCGATCCTTGCGGCCCTCGCCCAGGCGATAGAACTCCTCGGTGATCGGCGCCACGTTGTCGTCGATGTGCTTCTTCACCGCGTCGAACAGCGGCTGCGCCTCCTTCGACATGGCTAAGTTGTTCAGCTCGGCCTCGAGGTCGGGGCGGGGCGGCTGCTTGACAGGCGTGGTGCTGGCGCTCCTGGCGGCGGCGGCGATGCTCACTGGGGTCTCCTCCGGGTTATGGGGGAGACCTTAGAGGAGATTTGGGGAGGGCGAAATCACCTTAGGCCCGGGCTTCGATAGCATCGGTTTTCTGTCGATCTGATGCGGCATCCAGAATTGCAAAGTAGAAGTGAGACCACTCTTGTGTGCGTCCCCATGCAACCCAGAAGTGCTTCAAGCCGCGCTCGGGCCCGAGGGGCGATTTTAGATGGCGCGCCAACTTTCGGCGGAGACGATGAATGGCAAACAAAAGCCGGCGGGCATGCTCGAATATTTCCCAGAATGGGGCGTCATTTCGGACATAGTCGTCGATTTGTGAGATTCCGCGATAGACCAAGCCGGTTTCTGCCGGGGATACGTGCAATGACATACTGTGGGCTTTGTAGTCTGCTGCCTCAGACACATCTTGGGGCGCTTCCCCGATTTGTGCGGCGTATCGTTGGCGAAGAACGGCGGGGCGGAATTGCCTGTTTCGCTCCTTTTCATCTGCGTTAAGCCATTTTGATATGTTGTCGGGCTGAAAGAAGAAATCCCTAAGCAAAAACTCAATTTCCATTACGTCGCGCATGGCGTCGATGCAAACAGCCTCGAAGCCTGAAAGCGTCGCTTCCAATGCAGTTGTGAAGTCTGCGCTCGCCCTTTCGATGAGAAATGCTACAGGACGCAACTTCCTATTTCGTCGATACACGGCAGTCATTTTTTTGAGGTGGTCGGCAAATTCTTCAAATCCCTTTAGTCGCACTCCGGGTGCGAGCCGAGTGAGCCTCTTTCTACGATTACGTTGCGCCAATCGAAGATGTCCTGACAAAACCGGGTGAGTCTTTCTCAACTTTTCGAGAAGATTGGGATACGCAAGTTTTCTAGATGTGGCTTTGCTGATTCGCTTGCGGCGCAGATTGCGTTTCATAATATTTTACGCCCTTATAGGGTTGCTCGTTTAGGTTGAGGTCCATTCTAAATGCGGTGGCAGGCGTTGACGACGGTGTGATATTCGCAGAGTCCTTCTGCGCGGATCGCGCTCCCTAGCTGATTTGGGCTTCACATGGACATCAACCTCACTGAGCAGATCTGTAGAATAGCCAGCTACGCTGCAACGCCATTTATAGCCGGTGCAGCTGCGTTCATCCCTGCCTTGGGGTGCTCCTGTACGCCTCCAGATGCGGAAAGCCGTTTCAAGGCAGCTCCATCCAGACCGCCACTACCGCGACCACCACGACAATCAGCAGCGTGATCATCACGTCGCGGAAAGACTGGCGGTCCGCACGATGCTGGCGCGACCATCCTTCTCATCGGACAGTCCTCGGCGCACGTCGGTGTGCACGGCCATGCTCGTCGCATTGAGGCGCTTGCCGGAGAAGCGCGGCCCGAGCGTCCGGCCATCTGGAGGCTAAGATCGCGCCAGCCGAATGCATCAGTCAGGGCCTCGGCCTGCATGCGGATCTCGCCCGAGGCCACGATCTCGCCGGGCTTCATGAGATAGGCGTCGAGCTCTACCGCCCCGGTGCTCCCGGCGGCCTCGAATGGGCAGTTGGGCACCTTCAGATTGAGGTGATGGATGTGGTGGAAAGCCGACACTGCCGGTCAGCCACTGTAGGGCGTCCAGCTCGCGCATTCTATACGACAGAATCAATTCTGAACATTCTTGGCCTTAAGGTGAGCCTGTCGACATCCGGATGCTGAAGGCCGGGTGCCGTTTAACTCCCGTTAAAAAAAGGGAACAGGAGGTCCGACGATGGGGCGATGGCACCGCAGGCTGGCGCGGGAAGAGGGCGGGTGAGGCTCGAACCTTCAGCGTTGCGCCACCACCATCCGGCCCTTCGGCGCCAGCGCCTGCCAGATCCCGGCGTCGCGGCCATAGGCGTCCGGCCGGAACTGCAGCTTGCCGTCGGCGTCGGCGAACGCCGTCTCGTAGACCACGAACACCGGCACGGGCTTCGGCACCGGCGTGCGCACGGTGTCGCCGGGCGCGATCGCGCGGTCGATGTCGGCGACCGACTGCTGCATGACGAGCGCGGCCAGCTCGCGCGGCTTCTCCACGCGGATGCAGCCATGGCTGACATGGCGGTCCTCGCGCAGGAACAGTTCCTTGAGCGGCGTGGCGTGCAGGTAGACCTCGAAGCGGTTGTTCATGTCGAACATCAGCGCGCCCAGCGCGCCGTTGGGGCCGGCGCGCTGCTGCAGCAGGCCGTCGGGCAGCACGACGAGATTGTGCTTGGCGAGATAGTCGGGGTCGGCCGCGGCCTTGGGCAGGATCTCGTTTTTGGCGATGTCGTCGGGGATGGTCCAGGGCGGGTTGAACCAGATGGCGTCGATCGGCACCTGGAACTCCGGACTCTGGAGGTTCCTCGGCGTCTGGCCGACGACGACTTTCATGGCCAGCACCGGCTCGCCGTCGCGATAGAAGGTGAGGCGCTGGTCGGCCGTATTGACCCAGACGCGCGTGCCCGGCAGGTGCCGCGGCAGCCAGCGCTCGCGCTCGAGATTGACCTCGATCTCGCGCTCGCGGGTGGCCAGGTCGCGGACCGGCTTGCCGTCGCGCAGATCGGCAAGGGCCGCGCGCAGCGCGCGATAGGTCGGCGTGTCGGGCGCCAGCGCCTCGATCGCGGCGGCGGGGTCGGGACTGTCGATCGCCTTGTCGAGCGCGGCACTTATATCTGTCGGCCCGGGCGTCAGCGCCTCGTCGTCCGGCCGGTGCTCGACCGGCACGGCGCCGCGCGCCAGCGCATCGGCGTAGGCGAGGAAGGCGTCCGACAGCACCAGTTCTCTGTCGAGCGCCGGCAGGTTGTCCGCCGCGCGCAGGATATCGCCATGGAACAGCGCCGGATCGAGGCCGTGGTCGCGCGAGCGCATGACGGTATCGGTCAGCGCCTCAGCCTGCTTCTGCCGGTCCGCCGTCCAGACCGGGGCAAAGCCGTGACGGGCGTAGAAGTCGCGCAGGCGCTCGAAATTGAGGTGTTCGCCCGCGACGACGGGCCCGGTCTCGATCAGCTTGCCGAGCGCGCTGTCCGGGGGCGGCGCGGCCATCAGCGCCAGGGCCTTGGCGGAGTCGGGGGCAGGGGGCGGCGTCGGCTCGGCCGGCGCGCAGGCGGCGGCGGCAAGCGCCAGCGCGATTGCCGCCATGGGCCCGATGCCTGCAAGAACTCTCACGCGCCAGCCCCTGAAAACCATTACCACTCCCCCGAGCCTAAGCGTCTGCCCGCGAGCGGGACAACCGATTTTCAGCGTTGGGGTTGCAACCGGAAGCGCAGTTTCTGCGTTTTCGTCCGTCCATTTCGGACGTCAACCGTGGAGATACGACATGGGTCGCTTCAAGGAGCTCCGTCGCGCCGCGCTGATTGCCGTCGCGATGTCCGGTGCATTGCTTGCCGCCTGCTCGCAGTCCTCGCCGCCGCCGCCGGCGCCGTCAACGGCCACGACCTACACGCCGCCGCCGGCTCAGACGCAGGCCCAGGCTCCGGCCGCTCGCGGCTAGCTGGCGCTCGATCATCTGGCTTGACGCCCTTCCGGCCTCTCCCTCATGCGAGGGAGAGGAGTGCGGGAGGGCGCGCCATGCGTTGTCCATGTCGCGGTAGGCGAGCTCTTCGTCAGCGCGCCGTCGAGGGCGTCCGCGGAATCGAAGGAGTGGACCGGGTCCTTTTCAGGAATGGCCCGTGCACCAGGCCCGAGCGCTGCACGCGCGGCATGACTGCGGATGCCGAGCGACGCGCGCTCGCGACACGGCGCAGCGACTGAAGCTCGTCGCGAATGAGCTGCGCGTTCAGTCGCGGGCTCGGCGGGTTGGTCAAGACACTGGCCTTCCTCGGCGCGCGCAGGCCGAATTGTGGGGAGAGACTTGAAGATGGGCCTCGCCTTGTACGAGCACAAGGGCGCGGTGGGCTTTTATCGATCCTTATTGGGTAATCGCGACGGCGCGCCGTCCTCCAGGGCGAGCGCTTGCGCATCCAGCTCGCCCGCGAGATCGATCGCGCGCTGCTGGTCCTCCGGCCGGCTGAGCTGGGTCGCCAATTCGCGTGCCCTGGCGGCGGCCTTGCGCTTCTGCTGCGCCAGCGTCTCGTCGTCTTCCAGATTACTCATGGCACCCGTCCGGATGGGTCAGGGAGCGCACTTAACGGTCCGGGACTGGCTGTCGTTGCGCCTCGCGGACGAATGAGGGCCGACTCACGCGGAATTCAGTTGCCCGCCCCCGGCAGGAAAGGCTTGAATCGCCGGCGACAAAAGAAGTCTCGGGGGAGACACCAAAATGTGGAATCAAGTCTATAACCCACTCGGCAACGAGTGGCTGTCGACGCTCATGGCCGCCATTCCGGTGGTCGTGCTGCTGGTGCTGATCGCCACCAACAAGGTGAAGCCGCACATCGCCGCCCTTGTGGCGCTGGCGGCGGCGATCGTGATCGCCATCGGGGTCTTCACCATGCCGGCCGGGCTCGCCGTCCGCGCCTCGGTGCTCGGCCTGGTGACGGGCTTCTTCCCGATCGGCTGGATCGTGCTCAACGTCATCTTCCTCTACCGGCTCAGCGTGGAGAAGGGCAGCTTCGAGCTGCTTCAGCGCACGATCGGCGGCGTCTCGCCCGACCGGCGCATCCAGCTTCTACTGATCGCCTTCTCCTTCGGCGCCTTCTTCGAGGGCGCCTCGGGCTTCGGCACGCCGGTCGCCGTCACCGGCGCCATGCTGATGGGCCTCGGCTTCTCGCCGCTCGCCGCGGCCGGCCTCAGCCTGATCGCCAACACCGCGCCCGTCGCCTACGGCGCGCTCGGCACGCCGATCCAGGGCCTCGCCTCGGTGACCGGCCTCGATCCCTTCCTGCTGGGCGCCATGGTCGGCCGGCAGCTGCCGTTCTTCTCGCTGATCGTGCCGTTCTGGCTGATCTGGGCGTTCGCGGGCTTCAAGGGCATGAAGGAGATCTGGCCGGCCATCCTGGTGACCGGCGTCTCGTTCGCCGTGCCGCAGTTCCTGATCTCGAACTTCATCAACCCGTGGATCGTCGATATCGGCGCCTCGCTGATCTCGATGGCCTGCCTGATCGGCTTCCTCAAGATCTGGCAACCCAAGGAACTCTGGCTGTCGCCCGCGCTGCGCAGCCGCGACGATTCGGTGGGCACGATGCCCGCCAAGCCGCCGATGACGACGGTCAAGGTGACGAGCGCCGAGATGTGGCGCGGCCTGCTGCCGTGGATCATCGTCTGCGGGGTGCTGCTGATGTGGGGCAGCGACTGGTTCAAGATCCCGGTCAACAAGACCTTCGTCTGGGCCTATCCGGTCGAGGGGCTGCACAACCTGATCAGCAAGGTGCCGCCGGTGGTCGCCGCACCGGCCAAGGAAGGCGCGGTGTTCTCGTTCACCTGGCTCTCCTTCACCGGCACCGGCATGCTGATCGCCGCCATCCTGTCGGCCTTCGCCATGGGCTTCACGCCCGGCCGCCTGATCAAGGCCTACGGCGAGACGATCTATGCCGTGCGCTACTCGCTGCTCACCATCTGCGCCATGCTGGCGATCGGCACGCTGACGCGCTACTCGGGCATCGACGCCACGCTCGGCCTCGCCTTCGCGCACGCGGGTTTCCTCTATCCGTTCTTCGGCACCCTGCTCGGCTGGCTGGGCGTGGCGCTGACCGGATCGGACACCGCGTCGAACATCCTGTTCGGCGGCCTGCAGAAGATCACGTCCGAGCAGTTGGGCCTGTCGCCGATCCTGATGGGCGCCGCCAACTCCTCGGGCGGCGTCATGGGCAAGATGATCGACGCGCAGTCGATCGTCGTCGCCTCGACCGCGACCAACTGGTTCGGCCATGAGGGCTCGATCCTGCGCTTCGTCTTCAAGCACTCGATCACGCTCGCCTGCCTGGTCGGCGTCCTGGTGATGCTGCAGGCCTACGTGTTCACCGGCATGATCGTGCATCGCTGAGGGAAGGCGAGGAAGACCGGCGCCTGTCGTCAGTCGTGCGGGTTGCGCAGGACGATGCAGGCGCCGCCCGCGGCGTGTAGTTTGCCGCACAATGCGTCGGCGTCGGCCCGGCTTTGCGTGGAAACCCGCACGACGAACGGCGAGCCCGAGCCGCGCCGTCCATACATGACGAGCGGCAGCCGATCGCCGAGGACGGCGGAATATCTGCGGCGCAGCCGCTCGTAAGAGGCAAGCACGCCGCCTTCCGACCAGTTGCCGGCGAGCTGCACGCCCCACGGCCCCCAGGCCGGGCTGGAGCTGAGCGGCAGGCGGTGCCGCGCGCGTTCGAGCATCGCGCTTGCGATCTCGCGGCAGCGTGCGCCGGTGGGCCCGCTTGACGCGGCGAGCTGGGGCAGCGGTTTGGTCCGCCATGCCTCGACGGCGAAGCCGGTGACGATACGGACATAGGCCTGCGTTTCGAACGGCAGGGCGCTGCTGCGGCCGGCGATCCAGTCCTCGACCGCGGCGGGACCGGCGTTGTAGGCGGCCGCGGCCAATCCGAGATTGCCGCCGAAAGTGGTGCGCAGCTCGGCGAGGTAGCTTGCCCCCTCGCGCAGCGCCTGCAGCGGCTCGAAGGGGTCCGCCAGCCCGCGCAGCGCCGCGGTGTGCGGCATGAACTGGGCGATGCCCTGCGCGCCCTTGGGGCTCAGCGCCTTCGGGTCGAAGGCGCTCTCCTGCCAGATGAGACGCGTGAAGAACTCTTCGGGAAGGCCGTTGTCGGCCGCCGCCTGCGCCAGGGTATGGCAAATCTCGCCGACCGAGGGCTGCGCCTCCGGCTCAGCGTGCGCCGGCCATGCGAGGCCCGACAGGATCGCCGCGACGCCCAGGCAGCGGAGCATCGCCCGCACTCAGCCCACCGTCGGGTCCATCCAGTCGCGCAGCCAGTCGCCGATCATGCTGATCGACAGCGTGGTCAGGACGATGACGAGGCTGGGGAAGAGCAGGATCCAGGGCGCGCTGCCGATATAGCCGCGGCCGTAACCCACCATGTTGCCGAGGCTGGTCATCGGCGGCTGCACGCCGAGCCCGAGGAACGAGAGTCCGCTCTCGGCCAGGATGACTTCGGGAAAGGCGAGCGTCGCGGAGACGATCATCGTCGCGGCGATGTTGGGCAAGACGTGGCGCATGTAGAGTCGCCATGGGCCGGCGCCGAGCTGGCGGACGGCGAGGATGTATCCCTGCGCCTTGGCCGCCAGGGCGAGGCCGCGCGCCACGCGCGCATGGCGCTCCCAGCCATAGAGCGCCAGCAGGCCGATCAGCAGCGGTAGGGAATTGCCGAGGAACGCCAGCGCCGAAAGCGCGAGGATGATGAAGGGCAGAGTGGCCTGGGCGTCGATCAGCATCAGCACGGCCTGCTCGACGACGCCGCGGAAGTGGGCCGCGACGATGCCGAGCAGGCCGCCGAGCAGCACGCCCAGCATGGTGGCGCCGAAGGCGATCAGCAGGCTGATGCGGATCGACACGATCAGGCGCGACAGCACGTCCCGGCCGAGCTCGTCGGTGCCGAGCGGATGGCCCAGATGGCCGCCGAAGCCCAGCGGCGGCGTCAATCGCGCCGACAGATCGAGGGCGGTGATGCTGTAGGGTCGGAGCAGGTCGGCGAAGGCGCCGATCAGGATCATCGCCGCGATCCAGGCGATCGCGAGACAAACGCTGGGCGCAACGGCAGCACGACGCGCGGCAGGCCGGTTGAGCGAGGCGGCGTCCGCCATCAGTGCGTGCCCCGGCGCAGGCGCGGATCGAGCAGGGTATAGAGAAAGTCGACCGACATGTTGGACAGCACCATCGTCGTCGCGACCAGCAGCAGCACGCACTGGACGACCGCCACGTCGCGCGCACCCACCGACGTCACGATGAGCTGGCCGAGGCCCGGCCAGCTGAACACGCTTTCGGTCACCACCGCGCCGGCCAGCAATCCGCCCACCATGAAGCCGATCGTCGTCACCACCGGGATCGCGGCGTTGGGCAAGGCGTGGCGCAGGATGACCGCCCACCACAGCAAGCCCTTGGCGCTGGCGGTGCGGATGTAGGGCTGGCCCAGCACCTCGACCACCGAGCTGCGGGTGAAGCGCGCCAAGATGGCGGCCCAACCTGTACTCAACGTGGCGATGGGCAGGATGGCGCCGCGCCACGAATCGTTGCCGCCGGAGGGCAGCCAGTGCAGGTGCACGGCGAAGATCAGCACCAG
>DASRFX010000034.1:0-7190 GCA_035651335.1 Reyranella sp.
CAGGCAAACTGTCGCGCGCCCGCGCCAAGGCCAATTACCTGGCCGGCCTGTACGCGCCCAAGCCGGCGGCGGCCTGAGGCCCCTTGTCGAGAATCGTCGCGGTCACCGGCGCTAGCGGCTTCGTCGGACCGCATCTCATCACGGCGCTGGCGCGCCATGGCTGGAAACTTCGCGTTTTGGTGCGGCGCTGGGCCCCACTGCCGTCGCTCGCCGGGGTCGAGGCGGAGCTGACGTTCGGCGACCTGGGCGATGAGGCGGCGCTGCGGCGCCTGGTCGACGGCGTCGATGCCGTGGTCCATGCCGCCGGTCTGATCAAGGCGCGTCGGCCAGCCGACTTCTTTACCGTCAATCGCGACGGCACCAGGCGCCTGTCGGCGCTGGCCGCGGACAAGCTCTTCGTCCTCTTGTCCTCGCTCGCCGCGCGGGAGCCGCAGCTGTCGTCCTATGCCGCAAGCAAGCGCGCCGCCGAAGAGGTGGTGGCAGCGCATTCCAGCCCTTGGCTCGCTATCCGCGCTCCGGCCGTCTACGGGCCGGGCGACCGCGAGACCCTCACTTATTTCAGGGCGGTTGACCGGGGCTGGGCACCTGAGCCGAGGGTGGCGAACGCCCGGCTTTCCCTGATCCATGTCGCGGATCTGGCTGAGGCCTTGGCGCTCGCCCTCGACCGCCGGCCGGGTCCGTCTGTTTATGAAATCGACGATGGCCAAAAAGGGGCTCATTCCTATGCCGACATGGCGGTCGCTGCCCAAGCGGCGCTCGGTCGGCCGGCCCGGCGAGTCGCAATTCCCCATAGCGTCCTTAGGGCAATTGCTGGCCTGAATACCCTGCGACAGGCCTGCGGCGCCGCACCCCAGATCCTGACCGCAGGGAAGGCGGCGGAGTTGTTCCATCCGGATTGGGCCATCCATGATCGTCGGCTGGCGGATCATCTGTCGTTTGCGCCGCGCTTCGATCTCGCGGCCGGCTTTGCCGACACGGTTCGCTGGTACAGGGCCCATAAGTGGCTGCCGAATCGATGAAATAGTGCGTAACAATTTGTTATTTCACAAAGAATCGGGCCTTCCGCATATCTCTGCCGTCATTCCCCCGGGACCGGAGACCCGATTTTGCTGACCGCCCAGAACCTGATCGTCGAAAACGACGACGCCCTCGAGACCATGGCCGCGCGCGGCGAGATTTCGCGCGGTGACGTGATGGCCGAAATTTGCCGCCATCTGGAGCCGTTCCGCGTGGGCGATGCGCCGATCACCGGCGATACCGTCATCAGCAAGGACCTGACCATCGATTCGCTCGCCGTCATGGACATGGTCATGGAGCTCGAAGACCGGTTCGACATTTCCATTCCGATGAATGTCGTGGCCGAGATCTACACGGTCGACGAGCTGGCCGAGACGATCCTGGACCTCCGCGCCCGGCGTTAATCCGCCATGGGTCTCTTTGACCGTCATGCCGGTTTGCTGGACGCCTATCGCGACGTCCGCACGACCGGGTACGACCCCTTCCAGATCCGCATGGAGCGCGTGGTGTCGCCCACCGAGGCGATCATCAACGGCAAAAAGACCCTGCTGGTCGGCACCAACAACTATTTCGGCCTGACCTTCGATCCCAGCTGCATGCAGGCGGCGGTCGACGCCATCCGGGCGGAGGGCACCGGCACCACCGGATCGCGCATCGCCAACGGCAGCTACAGCGAGCATGTCGCGCTCGAGAAGGAAATCGCCGAGTTCTACGGCAAGAAGCACTGCATGGTCTTCACGACCGGGTACCAGGCCAATCTGGGCGTGATCTCCTCGCTGGTCGGGCCGGACGACTTCCTGCTGATCGACGCCGACAGCCACGCCTCGATCTACGACGCCTGCAAGCAGACCCAGGCCGAGGTCGTGCGCTTCAAGCACAACGACCCATCGAGCCTGGAGGCCCGGCTACGCCGGCTGGGTGACCGCCAGGGCAACCGGCTGGTCGTGCTGGAAGGCATCTACTCGATGCTAGGCGATTCGGCCCCGCTCAAGGACTTCATCGCCGTTTGCAAGAAATATGACGCCTACGTGCTAATCGACGAGGCCCATTCGATGGGTGCGCTGGGCGAGCACGGCCGCGGCCTGTGCGAGAAGGTGGGCGTGCTGGACGATTGTCATTTCATCGTCGGCACTTTCTCCAAGACCCTGGGCGCGATCGGTGGCTACTGCGTCTCCGACGACCCGGATTTCGACATCCTGCGCGTCACCACGCGCTCCTACATGTTCACCGCTTCGCTGCCGCCCTCGATCGTGGCTTCGGTCCGGCAGGCGCTGCGCGTCGTGAAGGAGCGCGGCAAGGAGCTGCGTCAGCGCCTGTGGGACAACGTCGCCACGCTCTATGACGGCCTGGTCGAGCAGGGCTTCAAGCTCGGCCCCGAGCACGGGCCGGTGGTGGGCGTGCATCTGCCCGACCGCATGACCGCGATCGGTTTCTGGCGCGCCATGCTCGATGCCGGCATCTACGTCAACGTCGCCGTGCCGCCGGCCACGCCCAACGGCGTGTCGCTGCTGCGCTGCTCGCTGTGCGCCGCCCACAGCCGGGAGCAGCTCGAGCACATGATCGAGGTCATGACCGGCATCGGCCGGCAGATGGGCGTGCTGGCGCCAAAATTGCGCGTGGTCGCCGGGCGCTAGCCCGAGGGCCCTGCCGTGTTCACGCTGGCGCACCTTTCCGATCCGCATCTGCCGATGCCGGAGGCGCGTCCCGGCCAACTCCTTAACAAGCGTGCCACGGGCTACGTCAATTGGTGGCGCAACCGCCATCGCATCCACGTGCCCGAGGCCCTGGCCGGCATCGTGGCCGACATCAAGGCGCAGAGACCCGACCACATCGCGCTGACCGGCGACCTGGTGAACGTCTCCCTGCCGCAGGAATTCCAGCGCGCCGCCCGATGGTTGGCGGCCTTCGACACCCCCGAGCGCATCACGGTCATCCCGGGCAACCACGACGTCTATGTCCACGGCTCCTGGCAAGACGGGCTTGGCCTGTGGGGTGCCTATATGGCGGGCGATGGCGCGCCGCCGGCGCAAGGCTTCGAGGTCTTCCCCACGTTGCGCCGCCGCCGTGCCAATGGGCAGGAGGTCGCCCTGGTCGGACTGTCGACGGGGGTTCCTAAGCCGCCTTTCTTCGCCACCGGCACGCTGGGTGACGAGCAGATCGAACGGGCCGGCCGGATGCTCGCCGAGCTTGGCCCGCAGGATGTCTGCCGGGTCGTCATGATCCACCATCCGCCGGTCGACGAGGAGGCGCGCACCAAGCGGCTCACCGACCGGGCGGCGTTCCGCGCCATGATCAAGAAGGTCGGCTGCGAACTGATCCTGCACGGCCACGACCATCGCAGCGAAGTGGCCAAGATCGACGGTCCCGCCGGACCGATCGCGGTGCTGGGCGTCACGTCTGCCTCAGCCGCGCCGGACAGCAAGTACGGCCGCGCGCGCTATCACCTGATCCGCATCGAGCGCGCGGCCGGCGGCGGCTGGCGCTTCAAGGTCGAGGTGCGGGCGCTCAATGCTGCGGCAGATGGCTGCGAGCCCGACGGCGAGCTTCTGATCCACAGTCCGCTCAGCCATGCCGTGGTAGATTGAAGGCCTCATGGCTTCTTCCGACATCGTCGTAACGCCGGTCGCCGGCAAGTCCGATCTCAAGGCTTTCATCGACCTCCCCAAGCGCCTGTTCGCCGGCCATAAGGGCTACACCGCCCACCTGAACGTCGAGCGCCAGGAGGCCTTCTCTCCCAAGAAGAACCCGCTCTTCAAACATGTCGAGGTGCAGTTCTTCCTGGCCCGCCGGGCGGGCCGGGTGGTCGGCCGTATCACCGCCCAGATCGATCGCGCCTATCTCGAGCGCTACAAGGACGACACCGGCCACTTCGGCTGCGTCGTCGCCGAGGACGACCCGGCGATCTTCCAGGCGCTGTTCAAGGCGGCCGAGGACTGGCTGCGCGCCAGGGGCATGAAGCGCATCACCGGGCCGTTCAGCCTGTCGGTCAACGAGGAGGTCGGCCTGCTGGTCTGGGGCTTCGACAGCCGCTCGGTGCTGCTGGTGCCCTACGATCCGCCCTATGCCGGCCCGCGGGTCGAGGGCTGCGGCTACGCCAAGATCAAGGACGTCTTCTCCTACGATTACGACGTCCAGAACGCGCCCGAGACGATCGGCAAGAAGCTGATGGCGCGCGCCGGCATGGCCAACCGGGTCAAGGTGCGCACCGCCAACATGAAGATGTTCGACGCCGAGGTGCGCACCGTCGTCGGCATCTTCAACGACGCCTGGAGCGACAATTGGGGTTTCGTGCCCTTCACCCAGGCCGAGATCGACCACGCCTCCAAGGCGTTCGGCCCGGTGATCGTGCCCGAACTCTGCGTCTTCGTGGAGGTCGACGACGAGGCGGTCGCCTTCATCGTGGCGCTCACCAACATCAACGAGGCGATCGCCGATTTCGGCGGCAGGCTGAACCCCTGGAACCTCGCCAAGCTCCTGTTCCGCATGAAGATCGCGGGCGTCGAGAGCACCCGCGTGCCGCTGATGGGCGTGAAGAAGAAATTCCGCAACCATCCGCTGATGGGCGCGGGGCTCGCCATGATGGCGATCGACCAGCTGCGCCAGAACGGCAAGCGGCTGGGCAAGAAGACCGCCGAGCTGGGCTGGATCCTCGAGGACAACAAGGCCACCAACAACATCATCCGCACGGTCGGCGGGGTCCATTACAAGACCCACCGCATCTACGAGAAGGCATTGGTGTGACCGCGCCGGCCACAAGCGCGGCCAGCCACCCCTCTGCCTTCGCTCCGCTCGCCATCCGCGCCTTCCGCGCCATCTGGATCGCCAATCTCCTGTCCAATGTCGGCGGCTGGATGCAGACCACCGGTGCGGCTTGGGAGATGACCAGCCTGACCAGCGAGCCGATCTACGTGGCGACGCTGTCGGCCGCCAATACGCTGCCGATGTTCCTGTTCGTTTTCCTGGCCGGCATCCTGGCCGACCGCTTCGAGCGCAAGCGCTACATCATCGTCTGCCAGTGCTGGATGATGGGCGTGGCCGCCGTGCTGGCCGTGCTCGCCTTCCTGGGCCAGCTCACCGCCTGGAACCTGGTGGCGCTTGCCTTCTGCATGGGGCTCGGCAACGCCATGAACGCGCCGGCCTGGCACGCCGTCGTCCCGGAAATTGTCACGGGCCCGAACCTCCGGCCCGCCATCGCCCTCAATTCGGCGGGCTTCAATCTAGCCCGCACGGTCGGTCCGGTGATCGGCCAAGTGCTGCTGAGCCTGGTCGGCGTCTTCCTGCTCTTCGCCATCAACGCCGTCACCTATATCGGCGTCATATTCGCCATCCGCAGCTGGCAGCGGCCGCCGGAGGCCCACGCCTCGCAACGCCGCGAGGGCTTCGTCGAGGCCGCCCGGACGGCGTTGAGCTTCGCCCGCCACTCGGGCGAGCTGAAGGCGGTGATCGCCCGCGGGGTCTGCTTCTTCGTACCAGGTATTGCCATGGGCACCTTGCTGCCCGTGGTCGGCCGCTTCGAGCTCAAGCTCGACGAATTCTCCTTCGGCATCCTCTACGGCGTGTTCGGTGTCGGCGCAGTGGTCGGCGCCATGGCGATGCCGACGCTCAACCGCCTGATCGGCGCGGACCGCGCCAACATCTGGGCGATGATCCTGCACGCCTTCTCGATCTTCGTCGCCTCCCTGGTCATGACCCCGGTGGTGTTCGGCGCCTGCCTGGCGCTGTGCGGCGCCTGCTGGATGATGGTGATCGCCAACAACGGCACCGCCGTTCAGATGATCCTGCCCAACTTCATGCGGGCGCGCGGCATGGCGATACACCAGATGGTGTTTTTCGGCGCGTTGGTGGCGGGCTCGCTGCTGTGGGGCAAGGTCGCCGATCAGTGGAGCGCCCGCACCGCGCTCCTGCTCTCGGCGGGCGCGCTGGTGCCGCTCACCGTTCTCGCGGCGTTCATCCGGCTGCCGGGTTCCACGTCGCCCAAGGTTTGACTCGGGAACGTCGGCGAGCGCGCGTCGTAACCTTGTGTGCCATTTGCACCACAAGACCCCCAGTTTTTTTGCCGTGGGGGAAGAATCTTCTTGAAGCCGCGTACATTAGTTGTAGATACCGAAGGAAGACGCCCACGCACGTGCCGCTGGCCCATAGTGGTTACGCAACGACGGAAAGCGTCCTTTTTGGCAGTGCCGGCAGGGAGCCGGGTCCGGAAGGGAGCTTCTGATATGTTTGCTTGCCGCGCGGGGCGTGTCCCCCGCTATCGTGTCATTCGCCCGGTCGAGTTGAACCGGGCCGCCATGTTCACCCTGGTCCTGCGGGACCTGTCTCCGTCGAGTATCGGCTGACGCGCGCTGCCTGCTGGTTTTCAACCAAGGCACCGCCGTCCCGCTACTCACCTTCCCACAAGACGACCTTTGAGACGGGGAACCCCCCAGCGATGACTGAGCGTATTTTCAAGTATCTCCGAGAGCAGCAGCCCGAGACCCCCTGTTTGGTGATCGACCTCGACCTGGTGGAGTACAATTACCGCCGGATGCGCGAGCTGCTGCCGGCCGCTCATATCTTCTATGCCGTGAAGGCGAACCCGGCCGCGCAGATCCTGTCGCGCCTGGCCAATGCCGGCTCGAAGTTCGACACCGCCTCGCGCGGCGAGATCGAGATGGTGCTGGCGACCGGGGTGTCGATCGACCGCATCTCCTTCGGCAACACCATCAAGAAGGAAAAGGACATCGCCTGGGCCTACCAGCAGGGCGTGCGCCTGTTCGCCTTCGACAGCGAAGCCGAGCTGCAGAAGCTGGTGCGCGTCGCCCCGGGTGCCCGGGTGTTCTGCCGCGTGCTGGTCGATTGCGGCGGCGCCGAATGGCCGCTCAGCAAGAAGTTCGGCTGCGCGCCGGAAATGGCCAAGGACCTGCTGCGCAAGGCCAAGCAATGGGGGCTCGACCCGTACGGCGTGTCTTTCCATGTCGGCAGCCAGCAGACCGATCTCGAGCAGTGGGACAAGGCTTTGGGCCAGGTCTCGCAGATGTTCTTCGCCTTGGCCGAAGAGGGCGTCGACCTGCGCATGGTCAATCTGGGCGGCGGCTTCCCGGCCCGCTACCGCGCCGAGGTCAACACCCTCGAGGCCTATTGCGAAGCGGTGACCCGCGCGCTGGTGCGCTACTTCGGCAACCGCATGCCGGAGG
>DASRFX010000035.1:0-42228 GCA_035651335.1 Reyranella sp.
CTGCTCCTTCGCCCACGCCGGCCTGACGCGCGAGCTGCGCCTGGGATCGTCGGGGTCGGCGCTGATCTCGGTGACGTGCCACAGCCGCCGCTCCGACGTGCAGGCGCGATAGAGCGGGCCTTCGAGATGCGTCGGATTCCCGGCCTGCACGATGTGACCCTCCGTGCACGACGAGAGCGCCGCCTCGGCCGACGCCATCACCGCGTCGGGAATGCCGCCCGACTCGTCGAGCAGGAACAGGATGTAGTCGGCGTGCAGGCCGGCGAGCGTGTTGCCGTGCTGGCTCTCGTCGGCGGTCTTGGCCCAGCTGCGCGCGCTCATCCACCATGTCTCGGGCATTTGCCGGCTAGTGATGCGCGTCTTGCCCCACTCGAAGGTCGACTGCAGAAGCGGCGACTTCTGCTGCCACTTGGCCATCTCGGCCCACAGATTGTCGGCGAGATTGTCTGAGGTGATCGAGGTCGCCGCGATCTTGGGCTCGCGCCGCGTCAGCAGGAAATTCCAGGCGAGCCACGCCAGCACCGCCGTCTTGCCCGGCCCCTTGCAGGCCTTCATGGCGAGCCGCTGGCGGTGCGGGAACGCCTCCAGCACGTCGTCCTGCCACGGATCGGGGATGACGCCGAACACGTCGCGCACGAAGCGTCGCGGGTCCTCCTTCCACAGCCTGAGCTTGTCGGGTGGCGGCAGCGTCATGGCGTTGCCCCGTTTGCCTCGTCGATCAATTCGGCCAGCGTCTTGCCGGGCGGGCCGCCGGACTCGCCGCGCGGCTTGCCGTGCGCGCGGTCGAGCAGCTCGCGGGCGGCGGCGAGCCTCACCTGCTCGCTCGCGGCCTCGCGCATCAGCTCGGCGATCTTGTGCAGTGCCTCGGCGCTATAGCCCTCGGCCAGCTCACGCATGTCCGTCATCGCTTGCCTCCTCTCCCTCGCAACTCTCCGGCGGCCGGTCGCGGCGCGGCCGCCGCTCGGTCCAGTCCGTCCAATCGCCGCAGAACACCCGCATGCGGCGCTGGCGCTGCACGTGCGTGCCGCGCTCCTCGACGTCGATCAGGCCGCGCTCGCGCAGGCGCTCGATGAACCACCACACGCGCCGGTGCGGCAGCGTCGTGTAGTCGACCAGCTCGTCGAGCGTCGGACAGGGCTTGCCGGTCCGCCGCTCGATCAGCAGCGCGACCGCCATGGCCGCACGCGCGACGTCGATCGAGCGACGCTGGCGGCTCACGCGATCCCCCAATAACGCCGCCATTCGAGGCGCTGGCCGGGGTCGAGATTGGGATTGTCCTCGCCGCTTTCCGGCGCCGGGCCGTGCTCGGGCTTCCACGCCGCACCGGGGCGATGGCCGAGCAGCCGCAGCTTCCAGATGCCGTCGGGACCGTCGAGCCGAAGCCCCGCCGCGGGCGCGCCCTCCCCGGGCGCGCGCACGCCAGGGGCGCTTTCATGATCTTTATGGCTCTGGATATGGCTCTGACTCTGATGAGCAGTGCGGACGCGCTGCGCCGGCATTGCGTCCGCAGCCTGGGTTTGCTTGTTCTTCAACCACCTGGCGTTGGCCGAGAGGCGGGCGGCGCTGGTCTTCTGCGACGCCGACCGGCGCTCCTCGTCGAGCCGCTTCTGGTGCCACAAGCCATCCTCGCCGCGATGCCAGAAAGCCAGCACCGCCTCGCGCAGCCGCCGCCATTCGGCTGCCGTGCAGCGCGCCAGGCGGGCAAGCTGCCGATCGTCGTCCGGCAGGCCGCCGGCCGGCGACGTCCAGGCCGCGAACAGGAGCAGCAGCAGCGCGCCCGTCTCGCGGCAATCGAGGTGCTGGGTGTCGGCCATGAAGTCGCCGACCCAGAGCTGCAGGTAAGGCAGCCGCGCCATCAGCCCGCCCCCATCAGAACGTCACCTTGGCGGCCATCGCCAGCACGTCGGCGCGCTTCAATCGCCGATGGTCGACCCGGATCAGGCCGCGGCCGCGCTTGCCTTCGGTCACCTCGCAATCGAAGACGATGCAGCCCTTGCGCCGAAGGATGGTCTTGGCGGCCTCGAGCGCCGGATCGGGCGGGCGCCTTCGGTGGTCGTCGGGCGACGGCAGCCGCGTCTGGGCGCCGCTCGGCAGGAGGGTGACGACCCTGACCCGGCCGAGATCCTTGCCCAGCCGATGGATCACCCAGTCGATCTGCCCGCTGCTGCGCAGCCGCTCGAAGGCGGTCTGCACCTCCCACACGCCGATCCCCAGCCGCCGGGCGATGCGGATGTTGGAGGGGCAGATCTCCGGCCCGCGCACCAGGTCGGCCAGCATGTCGGCGATCTCGCCGTCGAGTTCCTCGTTGTCGTGCACGTGAAGATATTAATTGACTATTATCGTTAAGTCAACTATAAATTCGATAATCGATCGACTCGATGGACCGGAAAGAACGACATGCCCGAAGCGATTAATGGACTGGCGGCCGCCATACGTGCCGCCCGGCGCGCAAAAGGGCTGACGCAGGCCGATGTGGCGGCGCAGCTCGGCATCACCAAGCACGCGGTCAGCATGTGGGAAACCCGACGCAACGTCCCCGACCACCGCCGGTTCGCGGCGTTGGTGCGGCTGCTCGAGCTCGACGTGGCCGAGGTCCTGGAACTCGCCCCGCCGCCGCCGCGTGCCGGCTGCCCGACCTGCCGGGCGATCTACGATCTGCTCACAGTCGGCCACGCTCGCCCATTGACGTCGATTGACCGTAAAGTCATGATGGACATATGACTTTAGGCGAGGCCATTCGCGCCGCCCGCAAGGCCAAGGGACTGACCCAGCAGCAGCTCGGCGACGCATTCGAGATTTCCAAATCGGCCGTGAACATGTGGGAGTCGGGCAAGAACGTGCCCGACCTGCGCAAACTCGGCCGCCTGATCCAGATCCTCGACCTCGATCCGGCGGTGGCGACCGGGCTCGCCGAGGCGCAGGCGTCGGGCGAACCGGCCATCGCCGGCCGCTCGCCGATCATGCCGCTCGGCGCGCCGATCGGCCGGCCCGACCTGCCGGTGTGGGCCTCGGCGCAGGCCGGCGACGACGGCGCGCTGGTGCTGACGCCCGACCCGATCGACTACATCCGCCGCTCCGACCGCATGACCGGCGTGCGCGACGCCTATGCGTTCTACGTGATCGGCGCGTCGATGAGCCCGGCGATCGAGCACGGCGACCAGGTGGTGGTGAACCCGCACCTGCCGGTGCGGCCGGGCAACGACTGCGTGTTCATCCAGCAGGGGCCGGAAGGCATGCTGGCGCTGGTCAAGCGGCTGGTCCGGCCGGGCGCCGACCAATGGAAGGTGCGGCAGTTCAACCCCAATCGCGAGTTCGAGCTGAGCCGCAAGAAGTGGGGTAAAGCGCACGTGATCACCGAGATCCGCCGCGGCGGGGTATAGACTGCGCCGATGGACGGGGATCGCCAGCGCAACGGGACCGGGAAGGTGAGCGGCGCACGCGCCGCCGCGCTCCTGGCCGCGCTGTTCGCGATCACCTTCAATTTCCTGCAGCCGCTGGCGCATGCCGCGCTGATGCGCGACGCCACGCCGTCGACCCTGTGGACCGTGCTGTGCACGACGCCGACCGCCGATCAGGGCAACGATTCGGGCTCGGCTCCGACGATCGCGCAGGACCACAAATGCTGCCTGGGACTCGCCTTCGCCCCCGCCCTGCTGGCGCCGCCCGAGCAGTTCATCGTGCTGCCGCCGGTCGCGCTCGCGTCGCGGCCGCTCGTCGCCGTCGAGCCCACCGCCGCCGTCGGCATCCGCGACGGCCCCTCGAGCCCGCGCGGTCCGCCCTCCTTCGCGTAGAGACCTGAGCCGGCCGCCCGTCCGCGGCCGCGTGTCTTTCCGTCGAAGGAGTGTCCCATGTCTTGTCGTCGTGCGGTCGTCGTGGCTGCACTTGTCGTGTCCCCTCTGGCTCATGCCCAGACGCCGGCGCCGGCGCAGCAATTGCCGGCGGTGACGGTGACGGCCGGCCGCGGCTCGGCGATCGAGAAGCTCGACGTCAGCACGACCGTGATCACGCGCGACGCGATCCAGGCGATGCCCGAGACGGGCGTCGACCAGATCGTCGGCCGGATTCCCGGCGTCTGGGTGCCGACCATCCCGACCGGCCAGCTCCATCCGACCGGCCAGCCGTTCAACATCCGCGGCTTCGGCACCAGCACCACCATCAACACGCTGGTGCTGCTCGACGGCGTGCCGATGAACGACCCGTTCTTCCGCACCGTCGACTGGAGCCTGATCCCCAAGGCCTCGATCGAGCGCATCGAGGTGATCAGGGGCGGCGGCGCCACCAGCCTGTGGGGCAACATGGCAATGGGCGGCATCGTCAACATCGTGACCCGCGAGCCCTCGCACACCGGCGGCGCGCTCGACATCAACTACGGCAGCTACAACACCACCAACAGCGAGGCCGACGCGAGCTGGGTGCCGAACGACCGGCTGCGGGCGGGACTGAGCTACGGCCATGCCCAGAGCAACGGCTACAACCTCACGCCCTCGCAGTTCCAGAACTCGAACCTGGTGCCGACCGCGTCGAAGGCCGACAACGTCAACTTCTCGGCCTATCTCGCGCCCGACGCCGCCAACAAGCTGTTCGCCAAGGCCTATTTCCACCAGGCCTACGAAGACGGGCTGGTGTGGAACATCGCCCATAACCAGTGGTCGACGTGGCGGCTGCTGCTCGGCGCCACGCATCAGTTCGACGACAAGAGCTCGTCGCTCAATTTCAGCGCCTGGGCGGGCGGCGGCACGTTCGGCACGATCAACGCCAGCAACGGCAGCTACTCGCTGGTCAACACCAGCGCTACCAACCAGTTCGTCAGCCAGATCGAGCAGGCGCCCAACAACAACCAGGGCGGCTCGCTGTTCTGGCAGTTCGACGCGGGCGAGGTGAAGGACGTCAAGATCGGCATCGATGCGCGGCGCACCGAAATCGCCGACTACAACAGCCTGTTCGCCAGCGCCACGGCGGCGCCGACCATGTTCGTCGCCCACGGCGAGCACCGGCTGGAGGGGCTGTTCGCGCAGGGCACGTGGCGGCCCTCTGCCGTGCCGGTCGACGTGACGCTCGGCGTGCGCGGCGACTTCTTCCAGGCGGTGAATGCCAGCGTGCTCAACGTCAACTCGGCCACCAACACCTTCATCCCCGACGCGCAGTATGCGAGCTTCGATCCCCGGCTCGGCGTGAAGTACTACGCCACCGACCAGCTGGTGCTGCGCGCCGCGGCCTACCGCAACTTCTCCGCGCCCGGCATGAACCAGATGTACCGGAGCTTTGCCAGCGGCGCCTCGTTCACCACGACCAATCCCAACCTGCAGCCGATGACCAACATCGGCGAGGAAGTGGGCGCCGATTTCACGTGGCGCGAGTTCACGCTGTCGGCTACCTGGTTCAACAACAACCTCGACAATTTCATCGACTTCGTCGCGGTCTGCTCGTCCAACGCCGCCTGCGCCGCGCCGTTCGCCACCGCGGCCGGCCTGAGCGGCATCACCTCGGTCAACCAGTACATCAATGTCGGCAGCGCGGTGTTCCAGGGCTTCGAGGTGCTGGGCGGCTGGCAGCCGCTGAAGCAACTGCGCTTCACCGGCTCGTTCACCAGCACGACCGCCTATCTCACGAGCTCGACCGTGCCCAATCTCGAGCGCACCGGCGTGCAGCTCGGCCAGGTGCCGATCTGGACGATCAATGCCGGCGCCGAATGGCGGCCGATCGCCGAGCTGGCGCTCAACGTCAACCTGAAGTCGTTCCCGGCCTACTGGGCCAACACCGCTCACACGCAATTGAACGAAGCGGCGACGCTGATCGATCTCGGCGCCACTTATTCTTTCAACAAGTCGGTCGATCTCTACGGCACGATCCAGAACCTGACGAACGTGCAGTATCTGGCATCCGGCTATACGCTCACCTCGTTCGAGGGACCGACCGTGAGCAACACATCCATTCCGGCGCTGGGCATGCCGTTCACTGCCCTGGTCGGCCTGCGCGCGAGGTTCTGATGCGTACCCTGTTGTTGTCGGTTCTCGCCCTCTTCACCGGCGCCGCCATCGCCACCGCGCATGATGGCCACGAGCACATGCATGGCATGAACGGCAAGGCGCCGGACGCGTTCACCGCCACGCCCGCCTTCGCGCCCGACGGCACCTTGTGGCTGGCGCGCGGCACCGCCGACCGCGTGCTGGTCTCGCATTCGTCGGATCTCGGCAAGACCTTCTCGACGCCGGTCTCGGTCACGCCGGGCCCTGTCAGCATGGATTGGGGTCCCGATTCGCGGCCGCAGATCCTGATCGACCGCCAGGGCCGGCTGGTCGTCACCTACGCGCTGTTCCAGGACGAGAAGTTCAACGGCCGCGTCTACGTCACGCACTCCGACGACGGCGGCAAGAGCTTCGCGCCCTCGCTCCCGATCACGCCGGATGCGACCAGCCAGCGCTTCCAGTCGGCGGCGATCGACAGCGACGGCCGCGTGTTCGCGGCCTGGCTCGACAAGCGCAACAGGCGCACGGTGCCCACGGCATCGCTCGCCTATGCCTGGTCGGACAGCAGCGACGCCCCGTTCGGCGCCACGCACATCGCCGCCGACAACACTTGCGAATGCTGCCGACTCGGCCTTGCCTTCGCCGGCCCCGGACGGCCCGCCATCCTGTTCCGCAACGTCTTCCCGGGCTCGGTGCGCGACCATGCCGTCGTGACGCTCGACAACGCGACTGCGCCGGGCAAGCTGCGGCGGGTCAGCGTCGATGACTGGAAGATCGAGGCCTGTCCGCATCAGGGCCCGAGCCTCGCCATCGCGGCCGACGGCTCCTATCACGCCGCCTGGTTCACCGAGGGCAGCAGGCGGCAGGGCCTGTTCTACGCCCGCGCCGCCAATGGCGAGGTGGCGTTCGGCGAACCCCGCGCACTCTCGGCGCCCGACAAGCAGCCGTCGAGGCCCTACCTGCTGGCGGTCGGCGACACGATCCATCTGGTGTGGAAGGAGTTCGACGGCGCAAAGTCGGTCGTGCGCTGGCAGATGAGCCGCGACGACGGCCGTAGCTGGACGGCGGCGCGCACCGTCGCAAAGACTGCCGATGCATCCGACCATCCGCTGCTGGTGGCGCACGGCGACCAGGCGTTCCTGTCATGGCTGACCAAGAGCGAGGGCTATCGCCTGATCGCGTTGGGAGCAGAACGGTGAGAGCCGCCCTTCTCGCGCTGCTGGCGCTGCTCGTTCAGGCGACGACGGCGCTCGCGGGCGAGCCGCTTGCCTTCGAGCGCGGTAGCTGGGCCAGGATCGCGGCCGCCCATCGGGGCCAGGCGATCGTCGTGCATCTGTGGGGCCTCACGTGCACGCCCTGCCTCGCCGAGTTGCCCAAGTGGAGCAAGCTCGAGAACGAGCGGCCCGATCTCCGCCTGGTGATGATCGCCGCCGATCCGGTGCCGCAGGCCGACACGCAGGTCGCCGCGACCCTCGATCGGGCGGGCTTGGGAGCCGTCGAGAGCTGGAGTTTCGCCGACCGCTTCGTCGAGCGGCTGCGCTACGAGATCGATCCGGCCTGGTCGGGCGAGCTGCCGCGGACGCTGCTGATCTCGCGCGACGGAACCCGCACAGTGCTGAAGGGCGTGGCCGACCTCGCGCAGGTCCGCGCCTGGCTCGACGGCCAGAAGCGAATGGACTAGCAGTCGCCTTCCTTGGCCTTGGCCTCGAGCTGGTCGGCCTGCTGGTCGAGCTCCTCGGCGTGCCGTTCGAGCCTCAATCGTTCGGTTTCCTGATGAAGAGAAGCAGCAAGCCGCCGGGCTCGCCGGGCGAGGTCGCGCAGCTCCTCCACCTGAGCGGCGTGACCGGAACGCGTGGTCATCGTGTTTCAGGAATGCCATCGACGTCTGTGAGTTGCACAGCGTATGAATCTCGGTCGCTTTGTCGCAGTTAATCAACTTTCTTGACTGCGGATTAACTACCTGCTAGGGTGTCATCTTAACCCGATGCCCGACACTCTCGCTTCTCCGCTCGTCTCGTCCTCGCCGCTGGAGCGCATCCGGGCGGCGCGGCGGCCGCTGGGCTGGCGCCGCCGGGCGCTGGCGCTGTGCGAGGCCGAGGTCGCACATGCACGGGCCGATTTCTGGCGCCTGGCCCGCGCGCTGCGCGTCGACGGCGCCTTCGACCGCTTTCTCGATCCGGCCTGTCACGAGGCCGCGTCGCTGCCGCATGAGCACAAGGCCGGCCGCGTGCTGCTCTGGCTCAGCCACCTGCAGGTCGAGGAGCAGGAGATCGCCAAGTCGATCGGCATGGGCATGCTGCGCAGCGATCGGCGCTACATGCGGAGCCTGTTCCGCCGCCGGCTGGCGCTGAAGCAGGGCCTGCGGCAAAGCTTCGCCGCCTACAGCGCCCTGCGCCCGCCCTGCTAGACGCCGTGGGCGCGCAGGAAAGCGAGCGTGCGTTGCCAGGCATCGGCCGCCGCCGCGCCGTTGCCCGCGCCCGTCGTCCCGGTGCGGTCGAAGATGTGACCGGCATTGGGGTACCACTTGATCTCGTAGGGCGCGCCGACGTTCCGCATGATCGCCTCCAGCTTCTGCGGCGGATCCTTGCCGATGGTGGTGTCGTTCTCGCCGGCCAGAACGAGGAGCGGCGAGCTTTCCTTCGTCCAGCGCTGCCGGAAGACGTCGAGGTCGGGATGGGTGCGCGCGCCGTCGAGCGCGCCGTAATAGGAGACGCCGGCCCGGATGTGGCGCGTGGCGGCGAGCAGGGCGACGAAGAAGCCGCCATTGGAGAAGCCGACGGCGCCGGTTGCGCCCTTCCTGGCCTTGGGCAGTGCGTTCAGCTCGCCGATGATGGCGACGAAATCCTCGACGATCGAATGCGCGTCGACCGTGAACGACCGGCGCCGCAGCTCCTCGTTGGTGATGCCGTAGGCGCGCAGGAAGGCAGGCGCGGCGCAGATATAGCCTTCGCGCGCGAGATTTCCGCAGTAGCCGCGGTCGGCTTCGGTGATGCCGCCGCTGGTGTGCAGGACCAGCACCGTGGCAAACGGGCCGGCGCCGTTCGGCACGAACAGCGTCGTCTCCATCTTCTTGTGCGCGCCCATCGTCACCTCTTCGCGGGTGAAGTCGCCCGCTGACGCCGGCATGGCGGCGGCAAGCAGGCCGATGGTGACGATCGTTTTATGCATGGTCGCACTCCCCCTCCGGGACTGTCGCACTTCGGAACTTTGATGCATAGTCGCGCCCCGGGGGGAAGAAAATCGGCCATGCCGGTGAATTGGACGATCTCGCATCCGACGCGTCTGGTGCTCGCGGTCGCGCGCGACTCGGTCGGCCTCGTCGACATGCAGGAATATCTCGATGCCGTGGTGGTCGACGGAGCGATGCCCTACCGCAAGATCTTCGACCTGACGCACGGTACGCTCGATCTCGACGACAAGGAGATGATGATCCTGGGCGCGCGCATCCGCGCCTATGCCAGGACCAGCAAGATGGGCCCGCTGGCGATCGTGGCGTCCTCGCCGGCCGCCTACGAGCGGGCGCGCATGTACATGACGCTGGCCGGTGCCGACCGGCCGATGCAACTGTTCAGCGAGCTGCACCTCGCGCGCAAATGGCTCGACGGACAGGAGGCTTCGCCCTAGCGCCGCCTCCCGCTGCCCGCGCACCCGTCAGTTGCGCATGAAGCCTTCGAGCTCGCTCTCGGCCCAGGCGAGGGTCTTGTCCATCGCCTCACCCTTGAAGTAGCGCACCGCCATCTGGGTCATGGTCGCCTGGGTGTAGATGCGCTCGCCGATCGAGTGCGGCGCGGGCGCGCCCGCCACCGACAGGATCTGGTGGTTGTACGGGTTGGGATAGTGGAAGAGCGTGCCCTTGGGCGGCCCCTCCTCCTGCCACACCTTGAACAGCGTGAGCTTGTCGAACGACGGCAGGTCGTAGCCGCCGGATGCCACCACCATCTTCTCCGAGGCGCGCGCCGAGGACAGATGGGCGAGCAGGCTCTTGGCCGCCGACTGGTTCTTGCTGAAGTTCCAGATGCTCCAGAAGTACGGCGTGAACGGCGCGAAGCGGCCCTTCGGTCCCTGGGCGAAGCCGTGCGTCCAGCACTGCTCGGCGACCTTGGGCGCATCGCGCTTGGCGACCGCCCAGGCCGACGGCGGGTTCATGATCAGCGAGGCCTGGCCCGACACCAGGAACTTATTGTTCGAGGCGTCGTCCCATGCCGGCACGTCGGGCGGCATGAAGCCCATCAGCTTCTTGTAGAACTCGAGCGCCTGCCGGACGTTGTCGCTCTTCACCGTGATGTCGCCCTTGGCGTTGACCAGCTCGGCGCCGAAGCCGTGGAACACGGCGCCCGCGGTGTCGACGCTGTCGGCGGTGACGCCGAGCCCGATGCCGAACGGATGCCCGCCCTTCTGGCAGGCCTCCGCCGCCTTGAGGAAGGCATCGAACGTCCAGGCGTCGGCCTTGGGCGGCGAGCCCGCAGGGTACATCGCCTGCACGTCGATGCCGGCATATTGCTTCATGTAGTCGAGGCGCGAGCACGGTCCCTTGATCTGGCTGCCGACGGTCGCCGGCACGCCGAGCCACTTGCCCTTGATGTGGCCGAGATACTCGACGGTGGCGTTGACCGCGCCGTTGTCCTTGACCAGCTGCTCCATGACGTCGTTCATCGGCACCAGCTGCTCGGCGTAGCGCGACGGCAGCCAGGTCGAGAGCGCGATGATGTCGTGGCCCGAGCGCGCCTGCGATTCGGCCGCGCCGGTCAGCAGCAGCTTGTTGCCCTGGCTGGTGATGAAGTCGACCGCGACCTCGACCTTCTCCTTTTCACCCCACTCCTTCACCAGGTCCGACGTCGCGCTGTTGGCGCCCGGCACCCAGTGGTCCCACATGGCGAGCGACAGCTTGCCCGCGGCATGGGCGCCGCGCACGAACGGCGCCGCCACGAAGGCGGTGGATGTCGCGGCCGTGGCGGCGACGAAGCGGCGGCGTCCGATCTTCCTTGCAGTCATTTGTTCCTCCCTGTCGACAGGAGGAACGCTAGGCGAGCCGCGCTACACACGCAATGCAATTCGCTATTGAGGGCCGTTCGCCCCCATGGCGCCGACGGCGAATTCGACGTCGATGCGGCCGGCCTTCTCGAACACCAGGGTCGCCTTGACCGTGCTGTCCTTCTTGAACGGCGCCTTGAGCTCCTGGAACATCACGTGATAGCCGCCGGGCTTCAGCACCACGGTCTGTCCAGGCGGCAGCGCGAGCCCGCCGTCGACGGCGCGCATGCGCATCACCGAGCCGTCCATCTTCATCTCGTGGATGTCGGCCTTCGCCGCCGCCGGACTCTCGATCGAGACCAGCCGGTCGGGCGCGCTGCCCTTGTTGGTGATCGTCATGTAGCCGCCGGCCGTGGGCGCACTGGGCGGCGTGGCGCGGGCCCACGGATCGTGGATCTCGAGCGTGCCCAGCCTGTAGTCGCGGGCGAAGGCTTGCGGGGCGCCGGCGAGGAGAACCCCGAGCAGGGCGATGAAAGACAGGATGGTTTTCATCGCCCGACTCTATAGCCGCCGCACGCGCCTTCAGTGCGGCAGTCCGACGCTAGGCCTTGGCGAGCGGATCGGCGCCGTACTGGTTGGGCCCGGTCGTGCCGGGCAAAAAACCGCACTCGACGAGGTTCCAGATCGGCCCGACCAGCGGCACCAGGATGATGAAGATCCACCAGCCCGACTTGTTGCGGTCGTGATAGCGCTTGGCCATCGTGGCGAGGTTCACCCACACGATCACCAGCACGAACACCGCGGCGACGGCAACGAGGCCCCCCGGGACGTCGCCGTCCGGCCCCATCATCGCCGCCAGGCCGCCGAACACGATCCCTTCGGCGACGAGGACGCCGAGCACGACCAGCCAGAATTTGGCGCGATTCACCCGGCCCTCGAAACTGAACAGACTCTTCATCGCACGTCCTCCCCAGATCGACGCCCGATCCGCGCGTCTTGATTCCGAGGCTAGCGTGAAGCCTATTGTGCGGCCATGACTTTGCAGCGCGCGGCCCTGTGGGCGATCGTGATTGCAGCGACGATGTATTTGCTGGTCGCCGGCCGCGGCCTGCTGCTGCCGTTCGTGCTCGGGCTCGCGCTCTGGTACATGGTCGACGCGCTGGCCGATGCGATCGAGCGGCCGCGCCTTGGACATTTTCACGTGCCGCGCCTCGTTGCCGTGCTGGCCGCGCTCTGCGTCATGGGCGGCCTGGTCTGGGTGGTCGGCCGCACGATCAGCCGCAACGTCCGCGCCGTCGCCGCCGCGGCGCCCAACTACGAGGTCCGCCTGCAGAGCCTGCTCGACCAGGGCGGCCGCCTGATCGGGCTCGAGCACACGCCGACGCTCAACCAGCTGTTCGACCGCATCAGCCTCGCCGATACGCTGGGCAGCATCGCCACCGCGACCGCCTCGGTGGTGGGCGTCACCGGCATCGTGCTGATCTATGCCGGCTTCCTGTTCGTCGAGCAGGTGCATTTCCGGCGCAAGCTCAACAGCCTCTTCGGCGCGGCCGATAAGAGCGGCGCCCAGCAGGCCCGCCTGCGCGCCGTGCTCGAGCAGATCGACCGCGACATCCGCATCTATCTCCGCATCAAGACCACGCTCGCCGTCGCCACCTCGGCGCTCGCCTACGCGGTGATGGCCTGGGTCGGCGTCGACTTCGCGGGCTTCTGGGCGGTGATGGTGTTCTTCTTCTATTACATCCCGACCGTGGGCTCGATCCTGGCGATCGTGGCGCCGGCGCTGCTCACGCTCGTGCAGTTCGATCACCTGACACCGTTCCTGATCGTGCTGCTGGTGATCGGCACCATCCAGATCGTCATGGCCAACGTCGTCGAGCCCGCCATCATGGGCCGCTCGCTCAACCTCTCGCCGCTGGTCGTGATCGTCTCACTGATGGTGTGGGGCACGATCTGGGGCGTCGTCGGCATGTTCCTGTGCGTGCCGATCATGGTCGTGTTGCTGATCGTGCTGGCGCATTTCGACGCCACGCGCCCCGTCGCCATCCTGCTCTCGGCCGACGGCAAGATCCCCGAGCCGTAGTCCGATGGCGCTCGAATCGAAGGCGGACGCCTAATGCCCGGACAACAACGCCACCAGCGCGATCGCCATGCCCACGCCGCCCACAACTACCAGTAGTTCAAACAGGCGCCAATACACATGCAAGGTATAGGCGCCGCCGTCCGCGATTTCAATGCCCCTCGGGCCGACCGTCGCCGGCCGGCGCCGCCGCCGGGTCGGCGCTGAGCACCAGGGTCCTCTCGCCGTCTTTCTCCTCGAGCGCGATGTGCACGAACGGGATGTCGGCCACGCCGTCGGCGAAATCGCGGTCGACCTCGTCGAACAGCCGCACATAGAGCTTCCACGCCACGGCGCCGGCCTCGAGCGGCACGCGCACGGGCTCGCGCCAGTCGAGCGCGCGGATGCCGGTATGGACGACGCTGTCCTCCTCCTTGTCGCGCACCAGGGTCGCCTCGAAGCGGCCGATGGTGGCGGTGCGCGCCGTCTTCGCGGCGGGCTTGGCCGCCACGTCGACGCAGATCTGCTGCGGCTTGCCGGCGGCGAATTGCACGTCGCCCGCGTTCATCGTCGGATCGGAGATGTCGTCGACCCAGCCCAGCCGCTCGACCACGACGACGCGGCTGTTGGCCTTGTCGAAGCGCCAGCCGGGCGGCGGATCGAAGCAGCGATGCACGGTGCGGCTCTCGCCCACGCCGGCGCGCGCCAGGATCGCGGGCGACACCAGCGTGTTGGACTCCGCCACCGTGCTGCGCACCTTCTGGTCGAGCGCCAGCGAGCCCGGCCGGTCGGGCAGCACGACGAACGGCAGCTCGAAGGTGACGGTGCGGCCGTCGTGGCGCAGCACCAGGGTGCCCGCGACCAGGGTGGTGCGCGCCGCGGCGGTGGCGAAGGCGCGGCGCGGCACGGCAAAGCGCAGCCGCTCGGGGCTGACCTCGCCCTCGCCGCGCCAGTCGCCCAGGCTGAGCACCGGCGGTGTGCCGCCTGAGGCAAGGTGCAGGCCGACGATCTCGACCGCGACCGGCGGATCATCCTCGCGCGCGGCGGCGAAGGGCGGCGCGTAGAGCGGCACGATTGGCTGGGAGACGGTCGGCTGCGACACGGTGGGCTGCGGCGCGGACCGCGCCGCCGGCGTGGCGAGATGCAGCGCCGCGTCCTGCGGCGGCAATGGATGCGTGCGTGGATCGCCGGGCGCCGCGAGCGTGAGCTCGCCGGTGGCGCGGCGCGGCGGCACGAAGCGCGGCGTGAAGGCCAGCACCAGCGGCAGGCCGTTGCCGCCGGCCAGCCGGTCGAGCGCCGCCTGGCCGCGCCGCGCGGCAGCCTGCGCAGCGAGCGTGGCGCCGGCGCCCGGCCGGGCGAGCGCGTCGGCGAGCGCCATGTCGAGCGCATCGAGCGCGGCGAGCGCCTGACGCCACGCGTGCGGCAGGCGGTCGAGCGCGCGCTCGTTCGCCGCCTCGCCGCGCACGGCAAGCGCATCGGCCAGCAGGCTCGCGACACGCAGGGCCCCGAGCAGCTCGATGCGGGCGCGGCCGTCAGCGCGCGCCTGCAGCGCCGCGCGCTCGGATTTCAGGGAGTCGAGCTTCTCGCCGACGGTGATGCCGGGCGGCCCGGAATCGTCGGCCCGGCGCGCGAAGGAATAAGCGAGCGCCGCGGTCGCCACGGCGAACCCCGCCACGGCCGCGATCAGCCATCCCCACCGCCTGGTCATGCGGGAGGTTGTAGCACGCTTGCTGTCGTCCTGAGCGAAGCGAAGAACGACGTCAGTACGAGAACAAGACCGGCAGCGGCGAGTTCAGAATCAAATGCCGCGTCATGCCGCCGAAGATCATCTGGCGCAGGCGGCTCTGGGTATAGGCACCCTTGACGATCAGGTCTGCGCCGCCCGCCTTGGCCGTGTCGACGATGGTCTGTCCGGCCGAGCGCGAGCCCGGCTTGACGTGCTGGCTCGTCACCTTGAGGCCGTGACGCGCCAGCGACTCGGCGATCTCGGCCGAGCTCGGCCCCGGCACCATGGCGCCTTCGACGCTCAGCACCTCGATCGCCTCGGCACCCGACAGCATCGGCATGGCGAGCGAGATCGCCCGCGCGCTCTCGGTCGAGCCGTTCCAGGAGAAGAGGATCCGCTTGCCGACCGTGCCGGAGAAGCCCTTCGGCACGACCAGCACCGGCCGGCCCGAATCGAACAGCGCCGTCTCGAACACGCTTTCCGGCATCCGGGGCAGCGGCCCGGGCTGCGGCATCACGATCAGATCGTACGACCGGCCGATCACGCCGATCGCCGTCGGACCGCTGTCGTCGGCCGAGCGCCATTCGGATTTCAGCCCGGTGGCGCGACTGTCGAAGGCCTGCTTGACGGCGGCGATGCGCTGCCGCTCCTCGGCGTCCTCGGCCAGGCCGCCGCCGATCGGCGCGCCCATGCCGGCGTCGGCCCACGCCATGCTCATGACGCCATAGGATGGCGGCTCCAAGCCGACCAGCCGGGCGTCAAAGCCCCGGGCCAGCGTGGCCGCCAGATCGAACGCGGACGGATCTTCTGCCGCCCAGGCCATTGTCAGAATTGACTTCATGACAAGCCCTCCCTGTTGTCCGACACGATACCACGAGCCTCGGCAGGCCCGGAGCGTGATGCAGTTGATACAATCGATGTATTGAAACGCTCATGGCGTGCAATAAGTTAGGCGCAATACCTCATCCTTCGGGTGAGGCAGGGGTCAATTTAGGCCCAGCGTTTCTCCCAGTCCCCGTCGAGCCCCAGACGCGACGGACAAGGTTGGCAGAGGCGCCGTGAGACAATGATTCTTTGGAGATACATATGCTGTCCATCTTCCGCCGGCTTATGAAGAACGAGCGTGGCGCCACCGCCATCGAGTACACGCTGATCGCTTCGCTGATCGCTGTTGCCGCCATCACGGCGATGACCACGGTCGGCGGCAAGGTCAGCAACGTTCTCGGCAACGTCTCGAACGCGATGAACTAAGGCGCGTTCCCGCAGATCCAAGAATTTGGGCGGTTCGGCGACGGGCCGCCCATTTTCTTTGCCTCGCCATTCTCGAGAGGCCGGCGCCGCTACAAAGCTTGCCATTGTTACACGCCGGACATTGTCTTCGGACGGCGGCCCGCTACCCTCGGACCAGTGCATCGGAGTCCCGACATGCTTTCGGTCTTGCGACATCTCCTGCGCAGCGAGCGCGGGGTAACGATGATCGAATATTCGCTGATCATCTGCCTGATCGCCTGCGCCGCGATCGGCGCCTTCTCGGCCGTGGGCCAAAGCGTGCTCGGCCGTCTCGGCCCGGCAAGCAACGCGCTGCAGTGATGCTGAACGTGATCGCCCGTCGCACGCGACGGTTCCTCGCCGACCAGCGCGGCACGGTCTTCGTCGAGTACAGTTCGCTGGTGCTCCTGGTCGCGATCGCCGCGATCGCGCTCCTCGGCCACGTCGGCGGCTCGGCCTCGAACTAGCTGGGTGCGCGACTCCGATCGCGCATCATGTAACCCGAGGAGTCGCGCCACTGGAGTGGCGCGCTCCCAGCAAAGCAAGATCAGACTATCGACGCCGCCTTCGGCACGATCCAGGCGAACCTGTCGGACAGCGCCGCGAGCGTCACCCGATTGAGCGCATCGGCGGTCACCGTGGCGCCGCCGGTGGCGTCCGGCAGGTCGCGCGTCGCCACCGTGTCGGCAGCAATCGTGCTCATGAAGCCGTGGTCGGTGGCCGAGCGTACGGTGGCAGACACGCACATGTGGGTCATGAAACCGCCGACGATCAGGTTCTTGCGGCCCGTCCCGGCGAGGTGCTTGGCGAGCTCGGTGCCGGCGAAGGCGTTGGGCAGGCCCTTGTCGACGACGGTCTCGCCGTCGCGCGGCGCGAGCGGCGATACGATCTCGAAGCCGGCCAGGGTCGGGTTGAAGGCCTTGCCGGTCGGCGAGCCCTTGTGGCGGACGTGGATGATGGGCGCCTTGGCCTTGCGCGCCTTGTCGAGAAGTCCGGCGAGCGCATCGACCGCCGCACCGACTCCGGTCAACGGCAGCAGACCGTCGGTATATTCCCGCTGCGCATCGATGATCAGAAGAACGCCGTTGGTCATCGTCGCCGGCGAGGGAGACGCTCCCGCCATCTGCAGCATGGTCATTGCCATGTTCGTTACCCGCCCTGTTCCTGGTTGAAGAAACCCCCGGCCCATCAACGCCCAACGCGGCGCGATTTGCAAGCGTCGAGGCATGCCCAAAAATGCAGGTCCGCGTGACTATAATTTGCGATGGCTTCCGGCGCCGCCTATGAGAACACGCGATGAAGGCGATCGTGGTCGGCGGCGGCATCATGGGGCTCGGCACGGCGTGGGCGCTGGCGCGCGCCGGCCACGGCGTCGAGCTGTTCGAGCAGGGTCCGCTGCCCAATCCGCTTGCCTCGTCGATGGACGAGCACCGCCTGATCCGCCATCCCTACGGCGATTACAAAGGCTACGCGCGCATGATCGACGATGCGTTCGCCGCCTGGGATCTGATGTGGCGCGATCTCGGGCAGCGCTTCTACGCGCCGACCGGCACGCTGGCGCTGACGGGCGAAGGCAACGACTGGGCGGCGCGTTCGGCGGCGACGCTCGCGGCGACCGGCCGCCCGATGACGCAACTCACACCGGATGAATTGGCGGCGCGCTTTCCCATGATCGATGCCAGCGGCGTGTCGCGCGCCTACTGGCTCGACAGCGGCGGCACCCTGTTCGCCCAAGACATCGTTGCCGCCCTGGCGCGCCACCTGGCGGCAAAAACCAACGTGCGCCTGCACGCGCACACGCCGGTCCGCTCGGTCGATGTCGAGCATGGTCGGCTGGTCACGCAATCGGGCGGTGCCCACTCCGCCGATGTGGTGATCGTGGCGGCCGGCGCCTGGCTCGGGCGGCTCCTGCCCGCGCTCGCCGCCCGCCTCGTGCCGTCGCGCCAGATCGTGGTCTATTTCGACCTGCCGGAAGCGGCGCGCGCTCGCTGGTCGAAGGGACCGATGGTGCTCGACCTTTCCGGCAAGGTCGGCCTCTACCTCGTGCCGCCGATGGAAGGCCGCGGAATGAAGGTCGGCGACCACGAGTTCAGCCGCGTGGGCGACCCCGACGCGCCGCGCGACGCGAGTGTCGAGGAGATGCGGCCCCTGCTCGAACGCTGCCGCCAACTGCTCAGGGGCTTCACCGATTGGCGCATCGACCGGCTCAAGGTCTGCTATTACACGGTCAGCGAAGATGAGCGCTTCGTGGTCGAGAAGCCGGGCGCCAAGGGCTGGGTGATGTCGCCCTGCTCGGGCCACGGCTTCAAGTTCGGCGCGGTGATGGGCCTGGAGCTCGCCCGCACCATTGCAACGGAACGCGACCCGATCGCGCACGCCCAATGGGCGGCCGGATTCGAAGGCGATACACCGGCTTCCTAAAACCGTTCATATTCCTCTCCCCCGATAGGGGGAGAGGTAAAGGAAGGCTGAAAGGGAACACCGTCATGGCGTCCAGGAAGAAGAGCAGCAAGCAGGCGCCGGGCGCGCGCGCGAAGGGCATGCGCCAGGGCCTGGCGACCTACGGCGACGCGGGTTTCTCGCTGTTCCTGCGCAAGGCGTTCCTCAAGGCCGGCGGCTATACCGACGATGCGCTCGACCGGCCGATCGTCGGCATCACCAACACCTTCTCCGACTACAATCCCTGCCACGGCAACGTGCCCGACCTGATCGAGGCGGTGAAGCGCGGCGTCATGCTGGCCGGCGCCATGCCGATGGTGTTCCCGACCGTGTCGATCCACGAGAGCTTCTCGCATCCGACCAGCATGTTCCTGCGCAACCTGATGTCGATGGACACCGAGGAGATGATCCGCGCCCAGCCGATGGATTCGGTCGTGCTGATCGGCGGCTGCGACAAGACCCTTCCCGCGCAGCTGATGGCCGCCGCTTCGGTCGACAAGCCCGCGGTCGTGCTGCCGGTCGGGCCGATGCTGGTCGGCCATTTCAAGGGCGAGGTCCTGGGCGCCTGCACCGATTGCCGGCGCCTGTGGGGCCAGTTCCGCGCCGGCACCTTCTCCCAGGAGGACATCGACAAGGTCTCCGAGCGGCTGGCGCCGACCAAGGGCACCTGCATGGTGATGGGCACCGCCAGCACCATGGGCTGCATCGTCGAGACCTTGGGGATGGGCCTGCCCAATTCGGGCTCGATTCCCGCTACGCACTCCGATCGCCTGCGCGTCGCCGAGGCGACCGGCAAGCTCGCCGCCGAGATGGCGGTCAAGCAGGGCCCGAGGCCCAGCGAGATCATGACCAGGGGCGCGATCAGGAACGCGCTCACCGTGCTGCAGGCGATCGGCGGCTCGACCAACGCGCTGGTGCATCTCACCGCGGTGGCGCGGCGGCTCGGCATCGACATCGAGCTCGAGGAATTCGACAAGATCGGCCGCAAGGTGCCGGTGCTGGTCGACCTCAAGCCCTCGGGCGACCATTATATGGAGCACTTCCATTGGGCCGGCGGCAACTCGCGGCTGATGAAGGAGATACGCTCCCATCTCGACGAGCGCTGCAAGACGGTGGCCGGCAACACGATCAAGGACGTGATCGACGCTGCCGAGATGGTGCCGAACCAGACCGTGATCCGCACGCCCAAGAACCCGATCAAGGCGACCGGCGGCATGGCGGTGCTGCGCGGCAATCTTGCCCCGCGCGGCGCCGTCATCAAACATGCGGCGGCGACGCCCGCGCTCTTGACCCACACCGGCCGCGCCGTGGTGTTCGATTCCCTGGAGGATCTCGCCGCGCGCGGCGACGATCCCAGGCTCGACGTGAAGGCCGAGGACATCCTGGTGCTGCGCAACGCGGGACCCAAGGGCGCGCCCGGCATGCCGGAAGCCGGCTCCTTCCCGATTCCGATGAAGCTCGCGCGCGCGGGCGTGAAGGACATGATCCGCATCTCCGACGCGCGCATGAGCGGCACGGCGTTCGGCACCATCGTGCTGCATATCGCGCCGGAGTCCGCCGTCGGTGGGCCGCTGGCGCTGGTCAGGACCGGCGACCGCATCACGCTCGACGTGCCCAAGCGGAAGCTCGAGCTGCTGGTCTCGGCCGACGAGCTCGCCAAGCGCAAGCGGGCGTGGCAGGCACCGCCGCCGCATCCCGGCAGCGACCGCGGCTACACCGGGCTCTTTCATAAGACGGTGCTGCAGGCCGACGAGGGCGTCGATTTCGACTTCCTGGGTCCGGCGAAGAAGTGACCGACTTCAAGCTCCCGAAAATCTCGGTCGTCGTCACCTGCTACAACTGCCGGGATTTTATCGCCGACGCGATCCGCTCGGTCGCGCGCCAGACGCTGCGCGACCATGAGTGCGTGATCGTCGACGATTGTTCGACGGACGATTCGGCCGCGGTCATCCAGGCGACGCTCGATGAGCTCAAAGACCCGCGCTTCTCGCTGGTGCGCCTGCCGAAGAATGTCGGCCAGACCGGCGCCACGCGGGCCGGCCTCAAGCACACCAACGCCCCGTTCGTCTGCTTTCTCGATTCCGACGATCTCTGGCACGAGACATTCCTCGAGCGGCATCTCGCCGCCCACATGAACGAGACCTATGCGGTAGGCTTCACGGCGTGCAACGCACGGCTGATCGACGGCCAGGGCGCGCTGATCGCCGGCACCGTCTACTGGTTCGGCCACGACCGCGCCCGGGTCGATCGCGATCAGGCGTTCGCGCCGATCGATCCCGCGCGCGTGCCGAAGATCGATGCCAGCAAGGGCGCCGCCTGGCAGAGCCAGACGCCGTACCGGCTCTACACCAAGCGCGCCGTGCACTGGGTGTGGGTCTCGACCTCGTCGATGATGTTCCGGCGCTCGCTGATCGATCTCGTCTTCCCGGAGGACGACGAGACGTTCCGCCTGCACATGGATTTCTACGTCGTCGTCATGGCGCAAATGGTTGCAGGCTCGCTGCTGATAGATGAGGCGCTCTATTCCTATCGCCTGCACGGACGGAATTTTGCCGCCAACAATCCGGTGCTGGGCGGCCGCCTGCACATGTCGGCGCGCAATTGGGGCAGCACCTACGCCGCCATGCTCGATCGCATGCTGGCCGCCATGGTGCGCGACCGCGAGCGGTTCAGCGCGGCGCTGGGCGAGCGGCAGTACCGTCGCATGGTCCTGAAGATGCGTGCAGCGCGGGCGAATATTTTGTTCGCCTGGCTGCTGATTGTGAGAAGTTGGCTTGTCTAGCGCCCAGCGTGCAGATTGTATGAGCCCCGCCGGACCCTGTATTATCAGGGCCTTGGGGGGCGGGGCGTTTGCACAGGGTTAAGCTGCTCTTTGGCGCGCTGTTGGCCGCACTGGCCTGCGCCGCTGCATATCCTGGCACCGCTCTGGCCCAGACTCCGGCCGCCGCCGCCGGCGATCTGCAGGCGCAATACGACGCCGCCTTCCAGGAAATGCTGAAGCAGCCCGCCAATCTCGACGTGCTGTTCAAGTTCGCGACGCTCGCCAGCAAGACCGGCGATCTCGAAGGCGCGATCTCGGCGCTCGAGCGCATGCTGCTGATCGACCCCAACCTGCCGCGCGTGCGCCTCGAACTCGGCGTGCTGTACTACCGGCTCGGCTCGTACGAGGTGGCGCGCACCTATCTCGACGCCGCGCTGAAGACGCCGAACATGCCGCCCGACGTGCGCGAGCGCGCGCAGAAATTCATGGCCGAGATCCAGTCGCGCGAGAAGCCGTCGCACTTCTCGGGCGAGCTGTTCATGGGCTGGCGCTACCAGTCCAACGCCAATCTCGGCCCGACGACGTCGACGGTGCGGCTGTTCGGCCAGGCCGCCAACCTCAACGCCTCGTCGGTCGGCGCGCCCGACTGGGGCACCGTCACGTCGGCGCAGATCCGCCACACCTACGATCTCGGCCGCCAGGACAAGTCGGCGATCGAGACCCAGCTCGTCGCCTACGCCAACCGGCAGTTCCAGGCCACCACCGCCAACGTGATCCTGCTCGACTTCACGACCGGCCCGCGCTTCCAGGTGTTCAACGGCACGTTCGAGGACGTCACGTTGAAGCCGTTCGCGACGCTGGGCGAGATCTGGGTCAACGACACGCCCTACTACGGCGCCTACGGCGCGGGGCTGGAGGCGGCGGCGCTGCTGACCGACCGCCTGCGCAACGTCTCGACCTTCGTCTTCCGCCGGCAGAACCATCCCGACACGTGGTACCTCCCGACCAACAGCACGTTTCGCGGCACCGAGTACACCGCCACGACCACCTTCCAATATGCGCTGTCGAACCTGGTTACCCTGTTCAGCACCTTCTCGAGCTCGCGCTTCGAGACCGACGTGACACCGGCGCAGAGCTACCAGCTGTGGGGCGCCGGTGGCGGCTTTTCCTTCCGCTTCACCGATCCCGCCTTCAAGACCGGCCTGCCGTGGTCGATCACGCTCGGCTACAGCTACCAGTGGTGGACCTACGACCAGCCCGACGCCACGGTCGACCCCAACACCTATCGGCTGCAACTCGACAGCATTCTCAATCTGGTGTTCTCTATCCCGTTCGACGATCGCACGACCTTCAGCCTGTCGGGGGGACGCTTCGTGCGCACCTCGACGCTGCCAAATTACGAGTTCGAGAACGACAACGTCATGTTCGGCGTGAGCTGGCGCTTCTAGGCCCGGCCGAGGAGAAAGCGATGGCAAAGTCTTCTGGCGTGCCCGTCCTGCCATTGTATGCGGCCCTGTGCGCCGCCGCGATCGTGTCGCTCGGCGCGCCGGCGATGGCGGCGCCGGTCGGCGTGACATCGGCCACCAACGGCGATCCGCTCGGCAAGCCGCCGTCGGCGGCCGAGCGCATCCTGCGCATCGGCATCGACGTGCAGGCCGACGAGGTGATCACCACGCACGACAACGACCGCGCCCACTTGGTCTTCCTCGACGGCACCGCGCTAACGGTCGGCCCGAACGCCCAGCTCAAGATCGACAAGTTCGTCTACGATCCCAGCACCAAGACCGGCGAGCTGGCGGTCAACGCCAGCAAGGGCCTGTTCCGCCTGGTCGGCGGCAAGATCAGCAAGACGCACCCGATCACCATCACCACGCCGTCGAGCACGATCGGCATTCGCGGCGGCATCACGATCGTCGACGTGCAGCCCAACAAGACGACCTCGACGTTCATCTTCGGCAACAACATGACGGTGACCGGCCAGGGCCAGACGCAGAACGTGACGCGGCCGGGCTCGCAGGTGACCTGCAACACCGGCAACCCGCCGGGCCCGCCGACCCTGGTCGGCCAAGGCGGCCTCTCCAATCAGATCGGGCAGCTCGAAGGCCGCGGCGGCGGCGGCAACCAGGGCGGCAATCAGGGCGGGCAAGGCGGCAATCCGAACGTCGCCCCGAGTGCGGATCGCGGCGCGCAGCAGTTCGGGCAGGTGAATTCCGGCCAGGGCCCGCGCATCGGCCCGCCCGGTGGCGCGCTGGGACCAGAAGTCCATCCCGGCAATCCCAACGGCAGCAACAATCCGCAAAACGTCGTCGCGGGCTCGGGCGGCCAGAACCGCGACAACGGCAACAATGCGCCGACCACCTCGAGCTCGAATACGACAACCAAGGTCATCGTCACAAAGGGCCGCTATCTCGCCGATCCGGTCTTCAGCAATTTCAACAGCAGCGACTTGTCGGTCACCGACAACACCAACAACGACAAGGCGATCGCGCAGGTGAGCAACAACCTGTCGACCACCACGACCACGACCACGTCGCACGGCAATACCAGCACCACGACGACATCGACGCTCACGGTGTCAGTGCCCGGGCTCGGCTCGGTCGGGTTGCCCTGGCAACAGAACACGCTGACCAACGGCTTCTCCATCGCCGGCAGCGATCTGCGCTCCATCGGCTCGGCGCTGGGGGTCAACAACCTGCAAGACGGCACGGGCTATGTGAGCCTGAACGGCGAATTCTTCGCCTACGTCTTCACGACCAACAACAACAAGAAAATCGGCATCTTCGGCGGCACGCCGACCAACACGTCGGGCACCAGCGGCTTCCCGACCGCAGGAATTGGCACCTTCGCCGTGGGCAATCTCGGCAATGCGGCGAACATTCCGTTTGCCAACGACACGGTCGGCGGCAATTCCGACCTCACCAACGCCAAGGTGGTGTCGAAGCTGTACGCCGCTTACTCCTCGACGCTCTCGGGCACGGTCGGCAGCCCGATTCCAGACCAGCGCTCGACGGCCCTGCAGGCCACGATCTCGATCTCCGGCACGGGCAACCAGCAGAAATCCTACATGGGCGTGTTCATCGGCCAGTTCCTGCGCGACGTCACCACCACGGGCGGCACCATCACGACGGACAACGGCCAGTATCTCGCCGGCAATTTCGGCGGCACCTACCGCACCTCGGCCAACGACAAGATTGGCCGGCTGCAGTCCTACGAGGCGACTCCGAGCAACGGCACGGGCAACGGCAACGCCATCTACGGCACGACGTCGGGCGACGGCGCCGCGAGCGGCATCATCCTGACGCCGGACAAGATGACGACGACCAACAGCCTGAGCGGCGGCAACATCACCGACATGACGACCACCAGGACGTCGTCGGCGAGCTTCTCGCAGCCCTACGACAACCTGACCGGGGACAGTTATTTCGCGGTGACCGCGGCCTACAAGACCGCGACGCCCAACACGGTCGGCCAGTCGCGCACGACCCAGACGATGAACGGCTTCTTCGGCGGCATCGTCGACCAGGTCGACAGCAATTCCAACTTCTCGAGCCGGGTGATCGGCAATTCCGATCCGACCAATGTGAGCATCTCGACCGACAAGACGAACAACAGAGTGTCGGCCACGATCACCGTGCCGACCTGGGATACCGGCACGCAGGCCCAGTTCAACCTCGGCGGCACGACCGGCAGCAACGTCTCGACCAGCGCCTTCATCGACGACAACATCTATGCCGCGCGCGACCATGACCCGAGCACGTCGACGGTCGGCGGCACGACCACGGGCGTCGCCTCCAACACCCAGATCGTGAGCTACAACACCGCCGCGGTCGACACTCTGTTCACCAACGCCGGCGTCACCAAATGCACCTGCGCCTTCCTGAGCTGGGGCTGGTGGGGCGGCGACGTCGCCTACTCCAACAGCGCGAGCTACAACGCCGGCGGCCGCGACCGTCTCAATCTCGTGCCCTATGTCGCCGGCACCCTTTCATTGACCAGCGACGTCAACGCGCAGACCTCGACGGCGACCTACAACGGCATGATGTGGGGCAACGTCAACAACAACGGGAAGTCGTACATCCAGGCCGGCACCTACCAGAACGTCTGGAGCTTCGGCAACCGCAGCGGCGTCGTTACCGCGACGTTCGACGGCACGACGTTCGGCGGCGGCGTCACCGCCAACACGGTCATGACTGGCGGCGCCACCTTCGGGACCAACGGCACGGCGATCACGTCGGGCAACAAGAGCCTGACGCTGAACGGCGCCTTCTTCTCCGGCGGCGCGGGCAATCCGGACGCGGGCCAGGCCGGCAGCTTCTCGATCACCGGCAATAACTACAAGGCAGGCGGCGTCTTCGCCGGCCAGAAATAGAGCTCAACCGACCCGTTCCATGATGAAGTCGACCATCATGGCGATGTCGTCGCGCGTGAACCACGGCAGGTGAGTCTCGGGCGGCCGCTCGTCGGCCGCGATCGCGATGATGCTGGGATCGTCCTTGGCCAGCGGCCGGGTATGATCGCCGCGGATCTCGATCTTGGGATGCGGCTCGCGCTTGAAGCCCTCGATCAGGATGAGGTCGGCCGGCGCCATGCGCGCCAGCACCTCCTCGAGCGTCGCTTCCGGCTGCTCGCGCATGATGGCGTAGCGCAGGCCGCCGACAAGCGCCACTTCAGTGGCGCCGGCCGCGCGGTGCTGCCAGGAGTCGGTGCCACGCTGGTCGATATCGACGTTGTGATGCGCGTGCTTGATGGTCGACACACGCCAGCCGCGACGGCGGAACTCGGCCACCAGGCGCGCCACCAGGGTGGTCTTGCCGGCGTTCTTCCAGCCGACGACGCCGATGATGCGCCGGCCGCTCACGGCGCGATGCGGTCGGGATTGGCGTAGGCGGTGAGCCGGCCTTCGCGCACGAAGGCCACCAGGGCGATGTTGGCCTGCTCGGCGGTCTCGATCGCTAGCGACGTCGGCGCCGACACCGCGGCAATCGCCGCCGCGCCGGCCGCCGCGGCCTTCTGCACCATCTCGTAGGAGCAGCGGCTGGTGACGACGACGAACCCGCCTTTGGTCTCGGTGCCGGCCTTCGCGAGCGCGCCGGCGAGCTTGTCGAGCGCGTTGTGCCGGCCGACATCCTCGCGCACGGCGATCAAATTGCCCTCGGCGTCGGCCCAGCCCGCCGCATGGGTGGCGCCGTTCTGGCGGTTGATCGCCTGGTGGCCGGGCAGCGCCGCCATCGCCCGCTCGATCGCGCGCCGCGACACCTGCACGCCCGTCTGCGCGACCGGCACGGGGCGCAGCGCTTCGGCCAGGCTTTCCACGCCGCACAGCCCGCACCCGGTGCGGCCGGCCATGCTGCGCCGCTTCTGCTGCAGCACGGCCATGCGCTGCGAGGCGATCTCTAGTCGCACCTCGAAGCCGCGGCCCGCCGGTTCGACTTCGACGTCGTAGATCTCCGACGCCTTCTCGACGATGCGTTCGGTGATCGAGAAGCCGCGGCCGAGATCCTCCAGATCGCAGGGCGTGGCCATCATCACGGCATGGCTGACGCCGTTGTAGACGAGCGCCACCGCGGTTTCCTCGACCACGACCTCGTCGCGCATCTCGACGCCGGCGCTGGTGAGCCGCCGGGCGGTGCGATGGACCGAGCCGTGCGTGGTGGGGGCGGAATCCGGCATGCGCGTCGAGAATGAACCTTTCGGAGGCCCGCCCGCAAGCACGCTACGGCCCGCACCTGACGGCGATCTCGTTGGGCGTGAAGAAGAGCCCGCGCGGGACGTCGGCCGGCGCCTCTGCCGGCCGCGGCCATTTGCCGGAGGCCAGCCGCTGCTCGATCAGCGGCACCAGCGCCTGCAGGTCGATCCAGGCATGCAGGCGCACCCCGCCATAGCTGAAATGCACGGCGTCGGTATAAAGCCGCCGGTCCTCCGGCATGCGGCCCGCGACGTCGATGAAGGCGAGACCGTGAGCCGCTGCGTACTTGGCAAAGACGCGGTTCTGGAACGCCGCCATGCGCTCGAGATCGCGATAGCGGAACGGAAACTTGCCGACATTGAGGTGCTCGATCAGGCTTCGGTCGCGCACCGGATCGGCCACCATGCCGTCATGCACCAGCCACTTGAACGAGCTCATGACCAGCTCGGCATCGATGCCTTTCAGGTCGGCGCGGATGCGGTCGAGGTCGGCGATGATGGCCGACAGATTGACCGGCAGGTCGGCGCGCGCGATGTCGGGATCGCCTTCGTCGAGGCCGTTCGGCCAGAGGAGCGTGTAGTCGGGCTTCGGCCATTCGCCGCCATTGCCCGGATGGCCGACGAGGCCCAGCGCCGACTGCAGGCGGCGCGCCAGGGCCGAATGCTGCGAGGCATCGCGCAGCCAGCGGGACAGAGGCCCTTCCTCGACGTTGCCGCCGGGCCGCACTGGATCCCCGGCGGGCAACGACGTCAGCATCGTCGACAGGAAGAACTGGTTGGCGCCCTCGTAGTAGACCACGAGGTCGGGGCGGAACGGCAGCAGCTCGCCCCGGACGATGGCCTCGATGTCGGGCGAGGAGATGCTCTCGCGCCCGGCGTTGATGACCTCGAAGCGCACGTCCAGGCTGCGCGCCGCCGCCCAGCGATTGAGCCAGCCGCCGACCAGCTCGGGATAGGAGAACGGATAGAAGTGGCTGTTGACCGTCGTCGAGGCGCCGATGAAGGCGATGCGCACGACCCGCGCCGGCTTGGCAAGATCGATCGGCGGGCCGCGCCAGCCCATGCGATTGGTGACGAGGCCCAAGGGCGTCGTCGCATCGGGCAGGAAGCGATAGAGCGGATAGCGCGCGCCGTCGGCCGGCGTGTAGACGAAGAGCCGGCCCGGCGCCTGGCGCAGCACCGCGCTGTCGCAGGGATTGCCGATCGCCATCTCGTTCCACGCCTTGAAGAAGTCGGCATGGTGAAAGAGCGGCCGGCCGAATTCGGTCTTCTCGCCCAGCTCGCGCGCGATCCGCACCCATTCGGCGGGCGGCGCGCGGCGATTGGGCAGCGGCGGCGGATCCTCGAAGAAGATGTCGCGCGCGACGCCCGGCGCACGCGGGATCGAATCGACGACCATGGCCGGCACGTCGCGATCGACCATGCTGGGCAGCCAGTCGGCGAACAGCGGCAGGCCGTCGATCAGCCGCGTCGCGCCTTCGGCAAGTGCGGTGACCAGCAGCACCGACACGACGACCAGCAGGCTATTGGCTAAGCGCCTCAACGCACCCTCTCTCAAAACGCGCCAAACGAACTGGCGATGGGTATAACCCATTGATCCAAAAGATGTATTGGCCATTCTCGATAGTCACCTTCGGCCGGCCCCTTGAACAGTCAATACATGCCCCTACATAGGAACATTTCGTGAACAAGCAATCCGACGAGGAGCGCCAATGAAGCCTTCGAATTCCCCGGAACCCGCCGTGCCCGCGACCCTGCCGCGCCGGGCGCCGTCGCTCGCCCTGGCGCTCGCGGCGACGAGCGATCCGGCCAGTGTCAGCGCCGCCGACATGACGGCCTTCGCGGCCGAGATGCGGGAGCAGACCGAGAAACTGCGGCGCAACGATTTCAGCGGCGTCGAGGACATGCTGATGCATCAGGCGCTGGCGCTGCAGACGCTGTTCACGCGCTTGACCACGCGGGGCCTGCTCTACTCATCGTCGGCGACGGCGTTGGGCGAACCAGGCGGGCACGCGGATCTGCTGCTGCGCTATGGCCTGAAGGCGCAGGCGCAATGCGCCGCCACCCTGCAGGCGCTGGGCGGCCTGAAGAAGGCGCCGGCGGTGTTCGCCCACCAGGCCAACATCACCACCGGCCCGCAGCAGATCAACAACCACGCCGCGATCCCGCTGCCGCCGCAGCCGGCGGCGGCCAACGCCGGATCGAGCCCGGGAGGCGCCGATGATGCGCCCACTCCGCTGCGAGAGATTGCGGCGCTCGCGCGCCCGGCTGATCCGCCGCTCGCGGCCGTGGCAGAAATCGAGCGGACCGCGGACGCCGCGGGGCAAGGCGACCTCGTCGCGCAACGCGTGGAAGGGCGGCGTGCGCCCCGAACTGCGCGCGCTGGCAAGAGCGCTTCGTGAGCAGGCCCAATTCATCGCGAGCCTTGCTGCGCAGGATAGATCCGGCCCGTGATGGGGGGCCGGGTGATCGGTTCCTTGAGTGCGCTCCTACAGGGGGAACTTGAAGCTCTTCATGATGGCGCCGACCTGCTCGTCGAAGTCGATGTAGTCGTCGATCGTCGTTGCCCATTCCGTGTAGATCAGCTTGGCCTTGTTCAGGCCGAAATCCGCCACGATGCTCACGACCATGGTATTCGCGCCTTTGTACTTCGCGTCGAAGATCTTTGTCGTCACGGTGGCGCCGCCCTTCTTCGCCTGCGACGTCTCCACCTTTCCGGAGAAAGCGACCTTGTGGTCGGCAAAATACTTGTCGTGTTCCTTCTGCAGCTGAGCGAGCTCGTCGTCGAAGCAAGCTTCGATCCAGAAGGCGACCTCCTGCTTCCTGGAAAGACCTTCCAGCCCGCGCTTGATCTTGTTCACCTTCCAGTCGTCCGGAAACGTGAAGCCGGCCCTACCCTGACCCAGCGCCATCTCGTAGGTCCCGGCCTGGCTGGCCGACAAGCCACTCAACAACAGGAAGGCGGCCAAGAGGGCCACCCGAACAACTTGCGTCAACATCTCGATCTCTCCCCGAAGATGCAGGCGGAGGGCTACCGGCTGATGTTCCTGGAAAACTGCTTGTGGATCGCGTCAGCGCCGAGCGCAGCCTTGTTGATCAGCTTCTCGAGGTCGTCGGAATCGAGACTTTCGATCAGGGCATCGACCCGCACGACCATGTCGCCCGCCTTGACCAGACCCACCTTCAGGAGCGGATTGTCCATCGATGCCATCGCGAGGCCTTCGACCAGCTCGGGCGTCTTCTTGAACTTTTCCTTCTCCGCGACGACGGCGATCATGATGACGGTGTCGCCGTCAGCCGCGATCAGCATCGGGAATTGCTTGAGCGACTTGCCGGTGAACTGCGCGACGTAGACGCCCCCGTTCTTGGTGTACTTGATGCTGGTCTTCTTCATCAGCTTGTCCAGAACGGAGTTCTCGGCCTGGGCGTGCACTGTCCCCGACAGCATGGCGATGCAGCCGACCAGGATCGCCGTCCAGGCGATCAGGCGGTGCGTCGCGCGCAAGAAGCCGGGCGCGGTCAAAGTCATGATTGTCTCCCCCCGAGTAAACAGCCGACCGACGTACGAACCTTCTGCCGGACGCCGCCGAGACACTCAGTATCCAGCGTGCCGCTGCAGAGCAACCATCGGCCGTAAGAATTTGCTCACTGCAATTTCACTTGCTGAGAATTTGCAGTTGAAGTCGCGCCCTCTTCCGCGCGCATGAGATTGCCATCAAACGGCGTGCGCCCTACGTTGCCGCGGGGCACTTCGTTCGACTTGGGGGGAAATCCGATGCTTGCTCGTCTGATCTCGGCCGTCTGCGCGACGGCCGCGTTGTTCGTCGGCGTGTCTGCGGCCCGCGCCGACACCTATCAGATCTCGCTCGGCGAGGCGCTCGCCATCATCGACGTTCCCAACCAGTGGAAAGTGAGCGAGATCAAGCGCGGCATGCAGATCGTTTCGCCGGACAAGGAAGTCTACATCTGGTTCGAGGCCGCCACGCCGGACTCGATGGACACGCTGTTCAAGGAGCATGACAACTACTTTGAAAAGCAGGGTGTCACGATCGGCAAGGCGCAGACCCAGGAAATGGTGCTCGCCGGCGCCAAGACCGTCGCGATGAATTTCGCCGCGACATACAAGGGCAAAAGGACGGTCGTGCAGTATCTGCTGATGGATCCGGCGCTGAAGAACGGCGCCAAGCTCGTGGTGTCGAACTGGTCGTCGGTCGAGGGCGACCAGAAGCACGACAAGGCGGAGAATGCGATGCTTATGGGCATCAAATTCAAGAAGAAGTAGCGCCGTCGTGTGGCCGGTGTCTTCCGCGAAGGATCGAAAGTTGAGCCGATGGAGGCTCCTGAAGGCCGGCAGGGCGGCAGCCTTGGCGTTGTCCATCCTCCTGCCGATGGTGTGGACGGCGCCGAGCGCGGACGCAGAGGAATACAGCGTCACCTTCCGAATCAAGAATGGCTATCCGTATCGCATACAGCTCGCCTTCTATTCGCAGAACCGAAACGCCGTCTGGCCGGGCGGCGGCGAGGCCTACGTGCTCCAGAACTCGCGTGTGCACGAGTTCGCGTTACGCTGCCGGCCGGGCGAACGGATCTGCTATGGCGGTTGGGTCGAGGGCAATGCCCGGCGCTACTGGGGCGTCGGCCTGGGCAACAAGCAGCACTGTTCGACCTGTTGCTACATCTGTTCGGGCAACGTCACGCAGGTTATCGAACTCGAGTGACACATCGTCTTATCGAAAGGCAGATCGCACTTGCCGAGCGCCGGGAACCCGTCGTCATACGGAAAATGCAACCGTGGAAAGAAGGGCGATATTCGGATTGCGCGAGTCGAGCCGGGTATGCTGAACGACGATCGGCACGGTCGACTCGATGATCGAGGCGTAGCTCGTGTCGCGCGGCACCGGCTCGGGATCGGTCAGGTCATTGAAGCGCATGTGTACCGTGCGCCGAGCGCCCACGGTAAGCCGGTAAGGGCCCGCCGGATCGCGGTCGGTGAAAAACAAGGTGATCGTCACCTGCGCATCCTGATCCGAAGTGTTCAGCAGGCAGGCGGCTTCGTGAGAAACCAGCGCGTGGTCGCTGCTGACACTTTGGCCCGGGATATAGCCCTCAGCAATCGCCCAAACGGTCCGTCCGATGGCGGCCACGATCGATGCTCCCAGCTTTTCCGCGCGATGCTACGGCTGACAAACGCGGCGGCATTCGGGCCGGTTCCTGGGCGTCCATGGACCGCTACGGACGAGAATTGGCGGAAGAGAGTGGGAGTCGAACCCACTAAGAGCCGTCTGGCGACCCTCTCTGGCTTTGAAGGCCAGCCGCCCCACCGGGAGCGCTTCCCCTCCATGTTCGATATATCCGGGCAACGGCATCGTTGTCACGCGGCGGCCTGCGGCGGCGGACCGAACTGCCCGAGCTTCTGCGGCACGGTGCGCCGCCAGTCGCCGCGGCGGATGGTGATGCCGTGGCGGTCGAAGAATTCGAGGATCAGGATCGCCACCTTGCGGCCATTGTCGAGCCTGTCGCGGAATTCGGCCGCGGTGAAGTCGCGGCCGAAGGCATGGGCGATGGCGATCATCTCGGCCACCACAGGCCGCAGGAAATACTGGTCGGGCGCCACCTCGACCACGCGGCCGAGCTTGGCGACGCGGCGCATCAGGCGGCGCACGTCGGCTTCGGGCGTGTCGTAGAGATCGGCGAAATCGCGCACGCGCGGCGGCTTGAAGCGCTCGCGCGCGAGATCGCTCGAGATGTTCTTCCAGAGCTGCTCGTCCCGGGCGCCGAGCTTCAGCGAATGGCCGGGCAACCTGAGGAACGGGCCGTCGACCACGATCGTCTTGCCGACGACCTCGTGGTCCATCAGCGCGCGGAACACCGCGACCGGCCAGCGCTTCTTCATCGCCAGCCGCAGCCGCTCGGGCTGCAGGCCGGGCGCATCGGCATTGGTCTGGTGATAGGTCTTGAGCGTCTCGACGAGGTCGGTGCGCGCCGCCGCCAGCGTCTCGGCGAGCAAGCCGAAGGAAGCGACCTTGGTGCCGCCCGCCTCGGCCAGCAGGCGATCGACCTCGGCCGGCCGCAGGTTGCGCGACAGGCCGAAGCGCGCGGTCTCGACGAAACCCGACTCCAGCCGCAGCAGATTGGCCAACGCCGAAGCATCGGCATCGTCGAGCGCGCGCAGCTCGGCAATGCGCCGCGGCGTCCGGCGATTGCGCGGCGGGCCGAACGGATCGATCACGGCGGCGCCTGCCACGGTGCGCGTCGCCGAAGGATCGCGCAGGATGACGCGGTCGCCCGCCAGCGCCCCCGCCTTCTCCTCGAGCACGAGTTGCGCCAGCGTCTCGGTACCCGGCGCCAGCGAATCGCCCTCGAGCAGGGCCACGCGCCCCATGACATGGGCCGATCCCATATGCACATGCACCGGCGACCAGTGCTTGAGCGGCGCGGTCTCGGCAGCCAGCAGCTTCAGCCGGACGTCGATCCTGTCGGTGGGCGCATGCAGCTCCGGGCTCACCACCCAGTCGCCGCGCCGCACCGATTCCTTGGAGAGGCGCGGGCCCGTCAGGTTGAGCGCGCAGCGCTCGCCGGCGCGGCCGATCTCGGCGGCACGGTTCTGGGCATGCAGCGAGCGCACGCGCGCCTCCAGCCCCGACGGCGTCAGCAGCAGCCGGTCGTCGACCCGGATTTCGCCGGCATGCACCGTGCCCGTGACCACGACGCCCGCGCCGGGCAGCACGAAGCAGCGATCGACGGCGAGGCGGGCGAAGCCCGTCGTTCCCTTGCCGCTCTCGCCCAGCGCCAAGAGCTTGGTCTTCAGCTCGTCGATGCCCTGTCCCGTCAGCGACGAGACCGGGATGATCTCCGCGCCGCCCAGCCGGGTCGACGACAGCAGCGTCTCGATTTCGGCCATGCGCTCGAGGATCTGGTCGTCGTTGGCGAGATCGGACTTGGTGAGCGCCACGATGCCGCGATCGAGGCCCAGCAGGTCGACGATCTGCAGATGCTCGACGGTCTGCGGCTTGATGCCCTCGGCCGCCGACACGACCAGCAGGGCGGCGTCGATGCCGGTGGCGCCGGCCAGCATGTTGTGCACGAAGCGCTCGTGGCCCGGCACGTCGACGAAACCCAGTTGCCTGCCATCGCCCAGGTCGCTGTAGGCATAGCCGAGATCGATGGTGATGCCGCGCGCCTTCTCTTCCTTCAGGCGGTCGGCATCGACGCCGGTCAGCGCCTTCACCAGCGCGGTCTTGCCGTGGTCGATATGGCCTGCCGTGCCGACGATCATGGTGCGAGATTTCCGAGTTGGCCCACGAACTCACCCTCCTCCTCGAGCATGCGCAGGTCGAACAGCAGGGCATCGTGCTCGATCCGGCCGATCACCGGCACCGGCAGCTTGCGGAAGGCGGCGGCAAGCCTGTCGAGGCCCGCTCCCTTCCCGTTGGCTCCGCGCGCGCAGAGCGCGAAGGACGGCAACAGATCGACCGGCAGCGCGCCCGAGCCGATCTGGCCCTTCACCGCCTGGACGTCCGCCGTGAATTCCTTGCCCAGCGCCTGGGCGAAGGCGGGCAGCAGGCGCTCGGCCTGCGCGCGAATGTCCTTGGCCGGCCGCGCCAGCGCACGGATGGTCGGCAGCCTGGCGACCAGCCGTTCGGGATCGGCGTAGAGCTTGAGCGTCGCTTCGAGCGCCGCCAGCCGCACCTTGTCCAGCCGCAGCGCGCGTTTCATCGGATTGCGGGCGACGCGCTCGATCAACGCTTTCCTGCCGACCACGAGCCCGGCCTGCGGGCCGCCCAGCAGCTTGTCGCCGGAGAAGGTCACGACATCGATGCCGGCCTCGATCGCCTCGCGCGCGGTGGGCTCATGCGGCAGGCCCCAGGTCTCGAGATCGACCAGGGTGCCGCTGCCCAGATCCTCGATCACCGGCAGGCCCCTGGCGCGGGCGAGCGGCACCAGCTCGGCGGCGCTCACCGACTTGGTGAAGCCCTGCAGGGCGTAGTTCGACGGGTGCACCTTCATGACGGCGGCGGTTTCCGGCCCGATCGCCGCTTCGTAATCCCTGAGATGCGTGCGGTTGGTGGTGCCGACCTCGACCAGCCGGCAGCCGGCCCGCGCCATGATGTCGGGAATGCGGAACGCGCCGCCGATCTCGATCAGCTCGCCGCGCGAGACGATCACTTCCTTGCCGGCCGCCAGCGCGTTCAGGACGATCAGCACGGCGCCGGCATTGTTGTTGACCGAGGTCGCGGCCTCGGCGCCGGTCAGCCGGCAGAGCCACGGCGCGATGTGGTCGTCGCGCTCGCCCCTGCCGCCATCCTCGACGTCGTATTCGAGCGTGGTCGGCGAACGCATGGCGTCGACGGCGGCGGCGATCGCCTCCTCGGCCAGCAACGCCCGGCCGAGATTGGTGTGCAGGACCGTACCGGTGAGATTGAAGACGCGGCGCTGCGAGGGCGCGAGCAGGGGGGCGAGCCGGGCCTCGCACCAGCGCGCACAGGCCGTCTCGTCGGCGACGTCGGGCTGGCCGCGCCTCACCTCAACCCAGGCCCGCAGGGCGTCGACCACCGGCTTGCGGCCGGCGCGGTCGATCAACGGCGCGAGCGCGGTCCAGGCGGCCATGCGATCGATGGACAACGGACGAACGAAGTTCGACGACTGAGGGGTGGCGCCTTCCGCGCGGTCGACACGCGACACAGCAAAGTCTCCAGGACGACTTTTTACGCCCCGGGAGAATGGCGCAGCCCGAAGGCTGCGCAAAGCCCAAAGTTCAGGTCTTTAGTCTTGGTCTTTAGTGGGCGACCGCCGCGACGGCAGTGCCGATGCGGACCAGCACCAGGACGACCGAGGCCGACAGGCCGATCACGAACGCCAGACGGGTCGAAGAGCCGCCAAAATCGTCGGCAAGCAGCGAACCGGCAAACGCGCAGGCGCGAGCAATGAACGTCATGTGAAACCCCAAGTTAGAAACCCGCCGGCCGAGGCGAATCCCTTGATCCTCTTCGGCCAGCACCCTCACCCGACCCCAAAGCCGGGCAAACCCACACTAAACGCTGCAACCACCAGGACCCCTCCCGGCGTCGCGAACGAGGATATAGGGCAAGTGCACGTAACTTTGGTGTCGTGTGACAAATCGATTTGTATCAATTGTAGAAGCAGACCACTTTGTCTGCTTCCTCTCCCCCGCTGCGCGGCGGAGAGGACGGCATACCTCCTTCAGCCTCAATTCTTGCGCTGCAATCCCCAGGCCTCGGCCAGGTCTTCGCCCATGCGGGCCGCCATCATGCGGTAGCCCTTGCTGTCGCCGCCGATTACGCGCAGCAGATGGACGTCGTCGGCGTACATGCGCTCCTTCACGTCTTTGAACATGTCGCCCAGGTCGTACATCTTCAGGCCGCGCTCGCGCAGCGTCATCATGCCGTCGACCATGCGGCGATAGAGCGGCGCGTAGTCGAGGTCGCCGGCATCGCGCCGCTCGTCCTCGGTCAGTTCCTTGCCCCAGGCCGGCACGGGCTGCATGAAATAGGCGCTCTTCACGCCGTTGTCCCTGGCCAGCGCCTCGATCGAGCGTTCGTACTTCTGATAGAGCATGAGCTGGGTCTGGAAGACCTTCTCGGCGTTGCCGATCACGTCGTCCGGCAGCCGGAACAGGCTGGCCAGGGTCGTCTTCTTGGTCTCGGGCCCGAACACGTCCTGCTTCTTGGCCACCGCCTCGATGCCGCGAATGATCAGGTAGGCGGCATGGCTGTGGCCCAGGACCGGGTTGCCCGCCAGCACGGTCGAGATGCGGCCGATCACCCAGCCGATCGCGGCGTCGCCGAAATTCTCGTCGGCCACGAAGGGATTGACCTCGGTGAAGTTGCTGAGCGGCCGCTCCAGCCGCTCCTTGGTGTAGGAGCGGAAGAAATAGCGCTCGTTGTAGCCGTCGAGCGTCACCACGGCATCGACCGAGCCGGCATAGAGCGCGAACAGGATGAATTGCTGCGGCTCCTTCCACGCGCCGTCCCCGCCGTTCAGCACCAGGAACGGCTTGCCGTTGGGACTGACATAGTGGTTGTTCAGCTCCTCCTCGAGGAATTTGGGCGCCGGCGGGGACTTGGCGGCCTGGCCGAGCTGCGAGGCCACCGAGCCGCCGACCAGCAGGATGGTGTAGCGGTCGGCCCGCTTGACCGTCGGGAAGTCGTCGTTGAACAGGCCGACATTGTTGACGTTGTTGATGCCGCACGGCGGGTTGCCGTGATGCACGAAGGCGACATACGGATGGGGGAAGAGCGTATCGACGTAGCGGCAGCCCGTGCTCTTGTTGATCTCGCGCACGTAGGTGTTCTGGGTGCGCTCGAACAGCTCGGCGGCGGAGGTGTAGTGGCCGTCCTCGTTCCACAGCCACAGGGTCGCCAGCAACTCCAGCGCCCCGAGCGCGATCACGATGCCGACCAGGGTCGAGATCAAACCGAAAATTCGCCGCTTCATCTTCTCACTGTCCCGCTCGTTGCCATCGTCGCACTCCCCGCCCTGTCCGTCGATTCCTTCACGGCTTGCGCCTGAGGCCCCAGGCCTGCGCCAGGTCGGCGGCGACCACCTTGGCCATCAAGGTATAGCCCGGACTGGCGCCATCCTGCGCACTTCGGATGAAGTGCGCCTCGTCGGCATAGATCGTTTCCTTGACGTCGGCCAGCATGTCGCCGAGATCGAACACCGCCAGACCCTGCTCGCGCTGCTTCATCATGGCATCGACCATGCGGCGATAGAGCGGTCCATAGGAGAGGTCGCCGACCACCGCCTTTTCCTGCGGCGTCAGCGTTTTGCCCCAGGCCGGCACGGCGTGGAAGAAATAGGCGCTCCTGACGCCGTAGTCGCGCGCCACCGCCTCGGTCGCGCTCTGGTATTTGCGGTAGAGCGCCAATTGCGCGGCAAAGACCTTCTCGCCGTTGCCGGCGACGTCGGGCGGCAAGGCGAACAGGCTGTCGAGCGTCGTCTTCTTGTTCGACTTGAGCGCGCCGCGCGACTTGGCCGCCAGCTCGATGCCGCGGATCAGGAGATAGGCGGCATGGCTGTGGCCGAGCACGGGGTTGAGCGACAGCGCGCCCGCGATCCGGCCCATCACCCAGCCGATGGCGGCGTCGCCGAAATTGGCGTCGGCGACCAGCGGATTGACCTCGAGGAAGTTGCTCTCCGGCCGCTCCAGCCGTTCGCGCTCGTGTGGCCGGAACATGTAGAACTCGTTCAGCCCGCCGATCACGACCACGGCGTCGAGCGAGCTCGCATACAGCGAAAACAGGATGAAGGGCTGCGGCTGCTTCCAGCCGCCGTCGCCGCCGTTCAGCACCAGGAACGGCTTGCCGCTGGGGCTGACATAGTGGGCGTTGAGCTCGTCCTCGAGATAGCGCGGCTTGGGGCGCGGATCGAACTGCGCGAGCTGCGAGGCGATCGAGCCGCCGGTCAGCAGGATGGTGTAGCGGTCGTCGCGCTTGACCGTCGGGAAGTCCTCGTTGAACAGGCCGACATTGTTGATGTTGACCATGCCGCACGGCGGGTTGCCGTGGTGCACGAAGCCGACATAGGGGTGCGGGAACAGCCGGTCGATGTAGCGGCACGACGTGCCCTTGGTCATGTCGCGCACGAAGGTGTTCTGCGTGCGCTCGAACAGCTCGGCCGCGGGCGTGTAGCGGCCGTCCTCCAGCCACAGCCAGGCGATCGCCATCAGCTCGATCGCGCCCAGCGACAGCACGATGCCGACGGCGATCGAGATCAGGCCGTAGATACGCTTCTTCACCGCCGGCCCGCGCCTCCCCGGCGTCGTCGGTCCCCCGCCATCCGCCGATCTAGTGCTTCAGGCTCGGCAGGTCGGGCAGCGGCACGACACGGACGCCGGCCGCCTCGAGGCCCTCGCGCACGGCCTTGGACACGCTGACCGCGGTCGGGCCGTCGCCGTGCACGCAGATCGAATCGACCTGGCAGGGAATGCGCTTGCCCGACGTCGAATAGATCGCCTGCTCCTCGACCATGCGGCGCACGTTGGCCACCGCCTGCGCCGGATCCTTGACCATGGAGTTGGGCTGCTTGCGCGGCGTCAGGAAGCCGGTGTCGGTGTAGGTGCGATCGGCGAACACCTCTTCGGCCGCGCGCAGCCCGAACTTGCGCGCCGCCTTGCCCTGCTCGGTGTTGGCCTGGCAAAGGAAGATGATGTCGCGGTCGACCGCCTTGGTGGCGCGCGCGATCACTTCCGACATCTCGGCGCTTTCGGCCGACATGTTGCCCATCATGCCGTGCGGCTTGATGTGCGTGACCTTGAGTCCCTGCAGCGCCGCGATCGCCTGCAGCGCGCCCAGCTGATAGGCGATGTTGGCCTCGAGCTCCTTGGGCGTGAGGTTGATCACCCTGCGGCCGAAGCCCTGCAGGTCCGCGAAGCCCGGATGGGCGCCGATCGACACGCCGTTGTCCTTGCAGAGCTTCACCGTGTCGACCATCACCGTGGGATCGCTGGCGTGGAAGCCGCACGCCACGTTGGCCGACTTCACGATCTTCAGCACCTCGGCGTCGTTGCCCATGACCCACGGGCCGAAACTCTCGCCCAGGTCCGAGTTGATGTTGACGAAGCCAGCGTTGGTTCCAGCGGCCATGGGAGACTCCCTCGTTTGGAATGGCTATCCTAGCACGCGTGAGCGTTCGGTACCTCTCCTGCGGCGATACCGCCTTCAGCGTCGAATTCGGCAACGAAATCTCGCCAGCCATCAACGGCCAGGTCATGGCCCTGCACGCCGCCATCGGCGCGGCCAAGGCGTCGGGAAAGTTGCCCGGCGTGGTCGAGACCGTGCCCTCCATGCGCTCCCTGATGGTCTGCTATGACCCGCTCGCCACCTCGCGCGCCGAACTGCAGCCGCGCATCGGCAAGCTGCTCGAGGGCGGGCTGTCGGCGGCGGCGCGCAGCCGGCGGGTCACCATTCCCTGCTGCTACGACGATCCCGAGTTCGCGCCCGATCTCGAGGACGTCGCGCAGCGCACCAAGCGCACACCCGAGCAGGTGATCGCCGCGCACGTCGCCTCGTCGTTCAAGGTCTACGTGCTGGGCTTCATGCCCGGCCTCGCCTACATCGCCGGTCTCGAGCAGAGCCTCTATCTGCCGCGACGCAGCCAGCCGCGCGTGCGCGTGCCGCGCTCGTCGGTCGCCATCGCCATGGACATGACCACGATCTACCCGTTCGAGAGCCCGGGCGGCTGGCATATCATTGGCCGCACGCCGCTCTGGATGTTCGACCAGCGCCGCGAGCAGCCGGTGTTCCTGGCGCCCGGCGATTCGCTCAGCTTCGAACGCATCGACCGCAAGACCTACGACCGGATTGCCCGCGATGTCGCGGCCGGCACGCTCGACTGGTCGAAGCTCATCAAATCATGAGCGCGGCCCTGAAAGTCGTGCGCGCGGGCCTGTTCGACACCGTGCAGGATCAAGGCCGTGTCGGCTTCATGGCGCTCGGCATGCCGACCGCTGGTGCGATGGATCGCATCGCTCTCGCGCTTGCCAATGCGCTGGCCGGCAACCCCGCCGGCACGGCCTGCCTGGAGATCGGCGTCATGGGGCCTGACCTCGCGGTCGAGGCCGACAGCGTGCGCGTGGCATTGGTCGGCCCGCTCTCGCCATCGTTGATCGACGGTGCCGACGCGCCGGCCAAGCCGCTGGAGAGCGATCGCAGTCACCTTCTGAAGCGCGGCCAGATCTTGCGCGTCGGCATGGTCGACGGATCGAGCACGGCCTATCTCGCCGTCGCCGGCGGCTTCGATCTCCCGCCCTTCATGGGCAGCCTCTCGACCTACGCACGCGCCGGGATCGGCGGCTTCAAGGGCCGCAAGCTCGCCAGCGGCGACGTGCTGCCGCTCCGGCTCGCGAGCGCGCCGGCGGGCGACGAGCACAAGCTTGCCGCACCGTTCGATTACGGCAGCGGGCCGATCCGCGTCATCTGGGGGCCGCAGGACGACTATTTCAGCAGCAAGGGCCGGCGCACCTTCGTCGAGTCCGACTACCGGGTCTCCAAGGAAGCCGATCGCATGGGCATCCGCTTCGAAGGCCCGACCATCGAGCATTCGAAGGGCGCCGACATCATCTCCGACGGCATCGGACCGGGCGCCATCCAGGTGCCGGGCGCCGGGCTGCCCATCGTGCTCCTGGGCGATCGCCAAACCGTCGGCGGCTACTCGAAGATCGCGACGGTCGCCTCGGTCGACCTGCCGCGGCTCGGTCGCCTGCTGCCCGGCATGACGGTGCGCTTCCAGGCGATCACGGTCGAGCAAGCCGAGAAGCTGCGGCGCGAGCAGGAGGCGCGGCTCAAGAGCGCGATCGCTGGCTTGCAGACGGCGCGGCCGCCGGGCGGCATCGATCTCGCGCGCCTCTATGAAGAGAATTTGATCGACGGGGTCGTCTACTAGTCCGGCTTCACGGTCTCGCCGTCGAAGGAGATGCGGCCGGGACCCGAGACGTAGAGCGCCAGCAGGCCGCCGGCGATCGCGCCGTTCTTCAGGAAATGGAACATCTGTTCGTGGTCATTGAAGTTGGCGTGGAACAGGAGCGCCGTCACGACGCAGAAGCCGGCCAGCGCCAGACAGGTGAAGCGCATGCGATAGCCGGTGACCAGCAGGATGCCGCCGGCCAGCTCGATGAACACCGCGAGCGGCAGCAGCTGGCCGACCACGCCATGGCGGGTCATGAAGATCGCGGTCTGGTCGTAGCCGCTCGCCTGGCCGATGCCCGACCACAGGAAAAGGCCTGCCAGAAGGCAGCGCGCCACCAGCAGAACGCTGCTGTCGGTAGTTTCGTCCATCGGCCTGCTCCCCCGCCTCGGCTCGTTTCAGTGTAGCCCTGCCGGGCCGGCATTGGTACGAAACCGGAGACCTTTGCGACGATTGAAACAACTCGAGCGGGAACGAGATCATGAGCTGGCAGCGGGAGATGGATGAGCTGCGGCGCCGTCAGGAGATGACGAAGCGCATGGGCGGCGCAGACAAGGTGAAGCGCCAGCACGACGGCGGCCGGCTCACGGTGCGCGAGCGCATCGACCGGCTGGTCGACAAGGAAAGCTTCCGCGAGATCGGCTCGGTCGCCGGCATGGCCGAGTACGACGGCAACAACGACCTCGTGAACCTCACGCCCGCCAACGCCGTCATGGGCCGCGCCAGGATCGACGGACGGCACGTCGCCGTGACGGGCGACGACTTCACCGTGCGCGGCGGCTCGGCCGACGCCACGATCAAGGAGAAGGACATCTTCATCGAGCGCTACGCCAACCAGTATCGCGTGCCGCTCGTCCGCATGATCGAAGGCTCGGGCGGCGGCGGCTCGGTGAAGACGATCGAGACCACCGGCCGCGCCAACGTGCCG
>DASRFX010000036.1:0-68706 GCA_035651335.1 Reyranella sp.
GGTGGTCCAGCTCGGCCTGCGCATCGGCGCCGCTCGGCTCGCCGCCAGCGGCGAGAAGCCGGTGATCGGCGACACCCAGAAGCTCCTCTGGGACCTCGCCATGCGGCTCGAGCAGGGCGCCACCTCCGACGCCGAGCGCGCCGTCGAGCAGGCGCGCCAGGACCTGCGCGACGCCATGCAGCGCCAGGCCGGCGACGAGGAGATCGAGCGGCTGATCCAGCAGCTCTACAGCGCGATGGACCGCTGGCAGAAGGAACTGGCCGAGCGGATGAAGGATCCCGAGGAGCGCCGCCGCATGCAGGAGCAGGCGGACCGCATGGATCCCAACAACACCATCACCTCCGACGACATCCAGAAGATGCTGGACAAGATCCGCGAGATGGCCCGCAACGGCCAGCGCGAGGAGGCCAAGCGGCTGCTGGAAGAGCTGCGCAAGATGATGGAGAACGCCACGCCGATGATGGCGCAGCCCGGCCAGCAGCGTCAGCAGGGCCAGCGCGGCCAGCAGGGACAGGGTAACCAGCAGGGCCGCGAGATGATGAACCAGCTCGACCGGCTGGCGCGCCGGCAGAACCAGCTGCTGGGCGAGAGCGAGCGGCAGGGCCGCCAGCAGCAGCAGCAAGGCCAGCGCGGCCAGCAGGGCCAACAGGGTCAGCGCGGGCAACCCGGCCAGGGCCAGCCGGGCGACGACGGCCAGTGGGGCGACAACCAGGGCAACCAGCAGCACGGTCTGCGCAACCAGCTCGGCGACTTCATGAAGCGGTTCGACGAGCGCGGCATGCCAATCCCCGAGGCGCTGGGGCGCGCCGAGCGCTCGATGCGCGAAGCCGAGGAGGCGCTGCGCCGCGGCGATCCGCGCGACGCCTCACGCGCCCAGCGGCGCGCGCTCGACAACCTGCAGCAGGGCATGGGCGATCTTGCCGAGCAGATGCGCCAGCGCGGACCGGGCAACGGCCAGGACCTGGCCGAGATCGAGGAGAAGGAGCGCAAGAGCGAGGATCGCGATCCACTCGGCCGCTCCGACGGCAATTTCGGCGACTCCGTCGACAACGGCCAGGACAAGGTGCCGCTCGAGCTCGAGCGGCAGAAGAGCCGCGAGATCCTCGACGAGCTGCGCCGCCGCGCCGGCGAGCAGCAGCGCTCCAAGGAAGAGCTCGACTACATCGATCGCCTGCTCAAGACCTACTGACCGACGACAAAAGGCCCGCCGGGGATGCCGGCGGGCCAGTCGTTTACCAGAGGGTTTTCCGTCTTATGACTATTCAACGGCGATGTGGCCGGCAGGGTCCATGCTGACGGCAACTTCGACGCCGTCGCGCACGGCGCGGCCCGACCATGTGCCGTCGGGATTGCGCGCCAGGCCCTTCACGTCATGGAAGCCCGCCTGCTCGAACTTGTAGCGGGTCGCGGCTTCCTCGGCTGTCGCGTGGTTGTTGAGCGCGTTGGGCTTGGCCGTGCCGGTCGTCGAGGGCGGCAGGTTGGGATCCTGCGTGCCCGAATAGGACGTGCCCGGCGGCGGATTGGTCGGGCCGGGGGTCATCGGCGCGTTCTGCGCGAATGCCGGCGCCGCGGTGAAGGCAAGCGCCGCGAATGTTGCCAGGGCTTTCTTCATTTCGATCTCTCCATCTTTTTCCTTCGTGTCGGGAATCAATGAATCGATGGAGGAGGGGTTGCGCGCCGGGCGCAGCGGAAACGACGCAATTTGTGTTCGCCCGCGAACGTGCGTTTACGAGACGAACCTGTGCTTGCTCGCCATCAGCCTTCGCTCTTCTCGACCACGCCGATATAGGGCAGGCCGCGGAAGCGGTGCGCCCAATCGAGGCCATAGCCGACGAGGAATTCGTCGCCCGCCTCGAAGCCGACGAAGTCGGCCTTGAGCTCGGCGCGCCGCTTGTGCGGCTTGTCGAGCAGGGTGCACACCCAGACCCGATGCGCGCCGCGCTCCTTCAGGAGGTTCCTGGCGAACGAAAGCGTCAGGCCGGACTCGAGGATGTCGTCGACCAGCAGCACGTCGCGATTGCGCACGTCGTCGACGATGTCGCGCACGATGCGCACGGTGCCGCTGCTCTGCGTGCCGGTGCCGTAGCTCGACAGCGTCAGGAAATCCATCGCCCAGTCGGCGCCGGCGCGGGAAAGCGCGCGGATCAGGTCGGCGGCGAACACGAAGCTGCCCTTCAGCACCGACACGACCAGCGTGTCGGCGGGCAGCTGCTTGGCGAGCTCCTGCGCCATCACGTCGACGCGGCTCGCGATCTCGGAGGCCGAGAAGCGGATGGAGACGTGCGGGCGCTCGGGATGGAGATGGGCGGTCATGATCCGTGATCTAGCCGGAGAAACGCAGGATAGTGCGCCATTCCGGCGGCAACTGCTGGGCGATGATGTCGTGGAAGGCGAAGATGCCGGCGCCAACCAGCACCAGTAGGGCGAGCGCGCCCCACAGCACCAGGTTCATGCGCCGGTTGGTCTTGGGCTCGATCAGCGCCGGCAGCATGGCGCCGCGCGTCGGCGGCCGGATCACGACATCGGGGATCGGCGTGGAGACCGACGGCGGAGCGTCGTCGGCGATGGCCGCTGCGGGCTTGGGCGGCTCGGCTGTCGGCTCCGGCTTGGGCGCCTTAACCTTGGGTTTGGGCTTGAGCCACGACAGAACCCCTGCGCCTGCGGGCTTGCCGTCGTCGGCGGGCTCGCGCTTCTCCACCGGCGCCGCAACTGGCGGCGGCGATGGCGGCGGCGCGGGCTGTACCTTGACCACCTCGAACCAGCGCTCGTTGCAGCGCGCGCATTGCACGGTGCGGCCGGAGGGCCCGATGGCAAGCGGGTCGACGGCGTATCGCGCCCGGCAGTTTGGACAAGTGACTTGCATCGAGGGGCGCGGGCTTTTGCGGGAGGGGTTGAGGGCTCCCCACTATTAGTGCCTTCTGGGATAACATTATTCTACCAACACTGGCCTTACAAGGTATGACCATCCCCATCCTCTGGCTGCGATCCTTTCTATTCAATGTCGGCTGGTATGCGGGGACGGCGGTCATCGCCATCGTGGGCTGTCCCATCCTGCTGCTACCGCGCCGCGCTGTCGTCGCCTGGTCGCGCGTCTGGATCCGTTTCGTCCTGGCGTGGCTGAAGCTCACGGTCGGGCTCACTCACCACCTGAGCGGGCTCGAGAACCTGCCCGCGGGCCCCTGCATCATCGCCTCCAAGCATCAGTCGTCGTGGGAGACGATGTCGTACACGCTGCTGTTCGACGATGCCGCGATCGTGCTGAAGCGCGAGCTCGTGTTCATCCCGGTGGTCGGCTGGGCAATGGCGCGCGCCGGCAACATCACGGTGGCGCGCGGCGAGGGCGCGACGGCGCTGCGCGGCCTGATCCGGCAGGCGCAGCAGCGCATCAAGGATGGCCGGTCGATCCTGATCTTTCCCGAGGGCACGCGCGTCGCGGTGGGTGACAGCCAGCCCTATCAAGGTGGCATCGCCGCGCTCTATCGCATGCTCAACGTGCCGGTCGTGCCGGTGGCGCTGAACTCCGGCCTGTTCTGGGGCCGCCGCAAATTCATCAAGCGGCCGGGGGTCGTCTCGGTCGAGGTGCTGCCGGCCATCGCCCCGGGACTGCAGCGCGAGGCGTTCATGGCGACCCTGCGCGAACGGATCGAAGGCGCGACAGCGAAGCTCGTCGCGGCAGCCGGGCGGCCCTAGAAGAACTGCGTGCCGTAGATCACTACCGCCATCACCAGAGCGAGGCCGGTGACCGCCACCACAGACATGGTGATCGCCGAGCCAAGCTCGACATTTGAGGCGAAGCGCAGGTAGGCGGAGAAGCCCGCCACCAGCATGCAGAAGATGACGACGTCGAACAGCATCGGCCTGAATTGTCGGAGGGAATGAATAAAGCCGCAGTTTAAGTGCAGCATTCTTCGCCCATCCCACTCGCACACTCAATGCACAAGCTGCTCATTTTGACGTGAGCCGAATGAGAACATAAAAAGAACCTTGTTGATAAGGTGGCCGCCGCTTATTTTCCGATGATGGATTGGGCCCCGGTTTCCCAGCGCATCTGGGACATGAAGTACCGTTTTCGCGACCCTTCCGGGGCAGCCGACGAGGACCTGAAGGCGACCTGGCGGCGCGTGGCGCGCGCGCTCGCGGCGCCCGAGAAGGACCCCGGGCTGTGGGCAGGGCGCTTCGAAGAAGCTCTGTCTGATTTCAAATTCCTGCCCGCCGGCCGCGTGATCGCGGGCGCCGGCACTGGCCGCAACGTCACGCTCTTCAACTGCTTCGTCATGGGCTCTATCGGCGACGACATGGCGTCGATCTTCGAGAACGTGAAGGAAGCCGCGCTCACCATGCAGCAGGGCGGCGGCATCGGCCACGATTTCTCGACGCTCCGGCCCAACGGCGCGCCGGTGAAGGGCGTCGGCGCCGACGCTTCCGGTCCGCTCTCCTTCATGGATGTGTGGGACGCCATGTGCCGCACCATCATGAGCGCGGGCTCCCGCCGCGGCGCCATGATGGCGACCTTGCGCTGCGATCATCCCGACATCGAGGCCTTCGTCGACGCCAAGCGCGACCCCAAGCGGCTGCGCATGTTCAACATGTCGGTGCTGGTGAGCGATGCCTTCATGGAAGCGGTGAAGGCCAATGCCGACTGGAAGCTGGTGTTCGGCGGCAAGACCTACAAGACGGTGAAGGCGCGCGACCTGTGGCAGCGCATCATGCGCGCCACCTACGAGTACGCCGAGCCCGGCGTGATCTTCATCGATCGCGTGAACCGGCGGAACAACCTGCATTACGTCGAGAACATCCAGGCGACCAACCCATGCGGCGAGCAGCCGTTGCCGCCCTACGGCGCCTGCCTGCTCGGCTCGATCAATTTCGCGACTCTGATCAAGGACCCGTTCGGTCCCAACGCGCAGCTCGACATGGCGGCACTCGAGAAGCTGGTCCCGCTCGCCGTGCGCATGCTCGACAACGTGATCGACGTCTCGCGCTTCCCGCTGCCGGCCCAGGAGAAGGAGGCGAGGGCCAAGCGCCGCATCGGCCTCGGCGTCACCGGCCTCGCCGATGCGCTGCTGATGTGCAACGTGCGCTACGGCAGCCCGCGCGCCATCGAGCTCACCCGCCAATGGATGGGCGCGGTGCAGCGGCTGTCCTATCTCGCCTCGTCCGACATTGCGGCGGAGAAGGGCAGCTTCCCGCTGTTCAGGCGCGATGCCTATCTTGCCGGCGAGACGATCAAGGCGCTGCCGCCAGAAGTGCAGGACTCGATCAAGCGCTACGGCATCCGCAACGCGCTCCTGAACTCGATCGCGCCCACCGGCACGATCAGCCTCTTGGCCGACAACGTCTCGTCGGGCATCGAGCCGGTCTTCGCCTTCAGTCACACGCGCCACGTGCTGCAGCCCGACGGCACGCGCCGCGAGGAGAGCGTCGAGGATCACGCCTATCGCCTGTGGAAGGCGCTGAAGGGCAATGCCGAGCCGCCGTCGGACATCTTCGTCGACGCCCAGACGCTCACGCCCAGCGACCACCTCAACATGCAGGCGGCGGCGCAGGAGTTCGTCGACAGCTCGATCTCCAAGACCATCAACCTGCCGAAGGACATCTCGTTCGACGCCTTCGAGCACGTCTATCGCGCGGCCTACGAGGCGGGCTGCAAGGGCTGCACGACCTACCGGCCGAACGACATCACCGGCGCCGTCCTCGAGGTCCGGCCCGACGAGGCCAGGCCGCTGGTGCCGGCCTCGACGCCGATCGAGCCCAGCGACCGCGTCGTCTACATCGCCCAGCCGCTCGACCGGCCGGAAGACCTGCCGGGCCGCACCTACAAGATCAAATGGCCGGGCAGCGACCACGCGATCTACATCACCATCAACGACGTCATCCAGGACGGCCGCCGCCGGCCGTTCGAGATCTTCATCAACTCCAAGAACATGGAGCACTATGCCTGGACGGTGGCGCTGACGCGCATGATCTCGGCGGTGTTCCGCCGCGGCGGCGACGTTTCGTTCGTCGTCGAGGAGCTGAAGGCGGTGTTCGATCCGCGCGGCGGGCAGTGGATGGAGGGCAAGTACGTGCCCTCGCTGCTGGCCGCGATCGGCGGCGTGATTGAAAAGCACCTGGTCGAGATCGGCTTCCTCGCCCCCGCCGACCTGCCGCTGATCGAGGAGGCGGCTAGGCAGCGCCTCAAATTAGCCGCCGGCGAACGTGACCCGGGCCGCCAGCCCATGGTCGCCGGCAGCCAGGACATGCCGCCGAAACTGGGCCAGTGCCCGAACTGCGGCGCCGCGGCGCTCAACCACCAGGAAGGCTGCGACATCTGCCTGAACTGCGGCTATTCGAGGTGCGGGTGAGAAATCAAGAACGTTTAGTCTTCTTTGTTGGGCGTCGCATCCTTCCCGATTGATAGGACCCACGCGTCGCTGCGCTCGTCCAAGAAGGTTGCTGTGGAAAGTTGGATATTTTGAACAAGGAGCTCAGGGTGATATCGGCCCCAGACGCGTTCGAGAGCGTTTAGCAACGACTTGAAGGAGTCGACTCGTATTTGTTCTATGCGAATAGGCACTGCGGAGCTGAGTCTGGTCTAGTATTCGGATTTGTTCGCCAGGCTTTTTGGGCAGAGGCCATGCCATCGTGGCTAGCTGTTCCGCCTGCCTAGCATGAAGCGCGCGCAGAGTGGCGAAGATGACTTCCTTACGAACGTCTTCGGGTGGGTGATCTATTTCATCCTGAGTAGCAGGTCTGTCCCTGCGCCTCCTAATTGCGGTGCTTGCCGCATCCCTCCATTCCGTAGTGCGCGCAAGATCGGAGACACCATTTTGGTAGGCTGCAATAGTCAAACCTGCGTCATGAAGAAGAAGTGCGCCGCCAAACACAAATGCTTCGCTAGGGGTCAACGCATAGTCAGGCCCCACTATTGTGTCGGCAACATCCCACAATGCGTCCAAATGCGTAATATCGTGGACCGTCAAGCCTTTGCAGTCATCTGGGATCGATGAGACTAGTTCGGCCGCATTGTCTCTCATCTGTAGATAGGCCTCACGCAGCTTTGTACGAGCCTGGGCTTCAGCTTCATTGTCTCCCGATTGTTCACCTAATCCGCGCTTCCAGAGCAATGTATTCTTGAAATCCATATCCCCCACCTTTGAAGAACCTCTCCACAATACAACCCTACTTTTGGACCTGAAAGGTCTACGCTTAGTGGGGGAAGCCGTCAATCAGGCGGGGCGCCAGCGCCTCAAGATCGCAACTGCGCTCAACCACCAGAAAGGCTGCGACATCTGCCTGAACTGCGGCTATTCGAGGTGCGGGTGAGCACTGGCCGGACGTTGGCTGGACAGCGCTAAGTGTCGTGTCATCCCGAGCGTAGCGAGGGATCTTTCCGGATCGATAAAGATCCCTCGGCCCTTGGCCTCGGGATGACAAGGGCAAGCGTCATGGCGCGATAACCGCCATGTGCGTTACTAAGACTGTCCATGGCCTTCGATCCCAAGCCGATTCCGTTCGAGCCCGATCGCTTCCGCACCGCCGCCTCGCACTACGAGGAAGGCCGCGTGCCCTATGCGCCGGCGCTGATCCGCCGGGTCGCCGAGGTCACGGGTCTCGGCCCGCGCCATCGCCTGCTCGATCTCGGCTGCGGACCCGGTCCGCTCGCCCGCGCGTTTGCGCCCCTGGTGGCCGAGGTCGTGGCGATGGACCCGTCCGAGGACATGCTGGCGGCGGCGCGCACGCTGGCCGCAGAGGCGCAGGCCGCGAACATCCGCTTCGTGGCCGGCAGCTCCTACGATCTCTCGCCCGAGCTGGGGCCTTTCCACCTGGTGGTCATGGGCCGCTCGTTCCACTGGATGGATCGCGCCGATACGCTGAAGCGGCTCGACCGGATGATCGAGCGCGGCGGGGCCGTGGCGCTGTTCTTCGACAGCGCGCCCGCCCTGCCGGTCAATGCCTGGCGCGATATGTGGAGCAAAATCCGCGAGCGCTACGAGAACACCGCCTACCGCCGCCGCCGCGCCGGCGGCTGGGTGTGCCACGAGGCCTTCCTGCTCGAATCGGCCTTCTGCCGCCTTGAACAGTTCGGCGTCATCGAGCGCCGCCCGCTCGACGTCGAGACGGTGGTGAAGCGGACGCTCTCGATGTCCTCGACCTCGCCCTCGCACCTCGGCGAGAGCAAGACCGGGGCCCTGATCGCCGACCTGCGCGCGGCACTGGCCGGCGTCCGCGAGGAAGTGGTGGAGACCTCGGCGCTGGTGGCGTGGCGAGCGCGCTAGGCGCGGGCCGTCAGCGGAGCCCGAGGGCCTTGGCGAGATGCGGTTGGAGCGGCGGGACCTGCGGCAGGCCGCGCTCGTCGAACGCCAAGGCGAGATATTCCCGGAGCGCAATGCAGGAGACTTCCTCCGCCTCGATCGACGGCAGCCAGTTCTGCCAGCCCCGGCGATAGGCCGCGCGGTGCCGCAAGTCGGTGGGGAAGGCACTGGCCCGGAGCCCGGCCTTGCGCGCGATCTTCAGGGCGCGCGGCATGTGGAAGCCTGATGTCACGAGCGCGACCGGCGCGTCGCCGACGATCCGGTGGACGAAGGCGATGTTCTCGAGCGTGTTGCGCGACTGGTCCTCGAGCGTGATCGCCTCGGCAGGAACGCCGAGCTGCACCAGCAGCTCCTTCATCGCCTGCGCCTCGCTGTCGGCATAGGTCTTGATCCGCCCGCCGCTCACGATGATGCGCGGCGCCACACCCTTGTGAAAGAGATCGGCGGCATAGACGACGCGCTCCGCTCCCTCGAGCAAATGAAAGGGCGGCGTCACGCGATGCGACGCCGGAACGATGGTGCCGCCCAGCACGACGATCGCGGCGTAGCAGCACGGCTTGGCGTCCTTGGCCGCGGCGATGGCCTCGCCCTCCAGACGTCCGACGAGGGACTCCGAAACGCGCGGCAGCGACAGCAGCAGCTCCGACACGATCGCCGCCAGGATCAGCAGCCGGCCCGCCCAGCGTTGCCGGAAGCCCAGCAGGAGCAGGCCGGCGAGGCAGGCGATGAAGATGGATGCCGGCGGCAGCACGAGGCTGGTCAGGAGCGGGACGAGGACGTTCATGCGCGTTCGACAATGGAAGCCCTATGGGGCTTTGCTGGGGCAAACGCGTCATCAGACCGCACGGAACGGCCCGCGATGCGTGCGTTCTTTCAGTGATGAGTGCCGACGCCCCCGCTGCCTCTCCTCATGGCCCCACCGTCGACCGATCGCGTCGCGAGTTCCTGTTCGTCGCCAGCGGCGCGCTGACCGCGGTGGGCGCGATCGCCACGGCCTGGCCGTTCATCGACAACCTCAACCCGGCGGCCGACACGATCGCCGCCGGTGCGCCGATCGATCTCGACATCTCCAAGGTCAAGCCCGGCCAGATGATCACCGCGATCTGGCGCAGCCGGCCGGTCTTCATCCTCCATCGCACGGCCGATTCGCTGAAGATGCTGCAGGACCCGCGCGACACCGACCTGCTGGCCGATCCCAAATCCACGGTGCACCAGCAGCCGAAATATGCCGAGAACTGGCACCGTTCGCTCAAGCCCGACTATCTGATCATCGTCGGCATCTGCACCCATCTCGGCTGCATCCCGCAGCTGCGCATTCACCCGGGCGGCAACCTCGGCGCCAACTGGCCGGGCGGCTTCTTCTGTCCCTGCCACGGCTCGCGCTACGACCTGGCCGGCCGCGTCTTCAAGGGTGTGCCGGCGCCGTACAACCTGCCGGTGCCACCGCACCGCTTCGTCAAGGACACCCAACTGCGCGTCGGCGAGAATCCGCCGGGCTCGACCTTCGAGCTGCGCGAGGTCGTGCAGATCTAGCCGCGCAACGACCAGCCTGTCGGCGGCGTTGTCCTTCACCCACTGCCGGAGAAGAACATGCAACGCCGCCATGCCCTGTCGCTTCTCGCCGCTGTTCCGGCCCTCTCTGCTGGCGCCGGCGCGGCGCTCGCGGAGAACACGCCGCAGACGCTGAACGTGCTCAAGATCGACGTCGTCAAGGTCGCCACCGGCTACCGCGCCAGCAAGATCATCGGCAAGACCGTGGTCAACGACGGCGGCGAATCGATCGGCAAGGTCGACGACCTGATCGTTTCGGACGGCAAGGTGCCCTATCTGATCCTGTCGGTCGGTGGCTTCCTCGGTGTCGGCAGCAAGCTGATCGCGCTTCCCTACGAGACGGTGAAGATCGACGGCGACAAGCTCACCCTGCCGGGCGCCACCAAGGACGCGCTGAAGGGCCTGCCCGAGTTCAAGTACCGGACATCCTGAGCGCTGCAGGGAGCGTTCCATGCCGCCCGAGCCACGGAGGTATCGCGCCCGCATCCTTCGCCCTATCCCATACGATGACGGCGCGAGCCGGCTGGTGGCGCCCGTCGGCGCCTACGAGATCGCCGAGACCGGCGAGCATTTCCAGTTCTTCAGCGAAACCGGCGATCCGTTCCAGATGGGCCGCGAGCATGCGCTCGCGCACCATCGCGCCGGCCACCTGCAGATCGAGGACTGGCAGTCCTGACGTCAGCGCGCGGTCGGCGCGATGAAGTCCCTCAGGACGCCGGTCACCTCGGGAGCGGCGCCGTTGTACATGTGGTAGCCGGAAGCACAGGGCAATTTCCCCTCGGCGCTGCCGCTGTCGATGTAGGTGAACGCCGTTCTCGCGTTGTCGAGTCCCTGCACCTTGCGGAAGGAGGCGGCCGCCGCGCTGGTATCGGAGCCGATGCAGCTGTCCTTGCTGTGCAGCATGAACAGGACCGGGAAATCGAGCGGCGTCGAATCGAAGAACGTCGCCTTGTTGGGCGCGCTCACGATCAGGCCATCGACCGGATGGGCCTGGCCGAGCTTGATTGCATATCGGACATATTCGGTGACGCTGAGCGCCCCGTTGCTGTGGCCCATCAGCCAGACCGGTTTGCCGGTCTTCTGCCGATAGAACTGCAACACCGCGCCGATGCGCGACAGGTGATCCCTGCCGGCCCGCGCCTGGATGCTTGCCAGTCGCTCCGGGCTGTCGAACAGCACGACGTCGAGGTCCTGCCGCGAATTCGGGCTGTCGGTCAGCTGCTTCAGCATCAGGTAGAACGGGTTGGCCATGTCGGTCTGTCCGGCGCGCAGGCCGATATGGCCGTCGCCGCCCGGAATGTAGACCAGCAGGGCGCGCGGCTGGGTCGCCGGCCAGTACAGGGTCATGGTCGGCAGGGCTGCATCGGCGGCCGCAACGGCGATCACTTCCGCCGCGGCCGGCCGGCAAAACAGTGCCGCGCAGGCAACGGCGACGATGAGCGGCGGGCGCACCGCTTCACTCCTGCGAGTCGGACCAGGTGTAGACGCCGGCGGCCAGCGCCTCGTTGAAGAAGCGCACGGTGTCGGCCATCAGCTTGTCGAAGCGCTGCGGCGTCATCACCCGCTGCAGATATCCCGGCGTCAGGATGAACTCGTTGCGGCCTGTGTCGGTCAGCGCGCCCATGGCGATCAGCTTCTTGATCTTGCGCCGCGCCGTCTCGCGCGGGATGCCGGTCGCCTGCGAGATCGACAGCGTATTGATGCCGCGTTGGCCCGTGGCGCCCACCACCTTGCTGAGGTCGCCATGCCGTCCGCGCCAGTCGGGATCGCGCATCAAGCCCTCGATGGTCGATTCGCTGACGGCATGCAGGATGCTCGCGAGGTCGAGATCGCCGCCGAACACCTCCCGTCGCTGGCCGTCGATGCGCTGGACCATGGCGAACAGCAGGTAGAGGAAGATGCGCGTCTGCTCCGGCGTCAGGCTGCCGCGCAGCACCCGCTGCCGGGATTTGGAGGGGCGCGGTGCGCTGCTTGTCGGTCCGGTGGCCATTGGGTCTATTGCTAGTGCATCACCTGTGATGGCGCCACTACACGCGAGTCTTCTGAGTAGATCAATAGTGTCGATTAACGATATTTTATAGTTGACGCATGTTCCTGTTCCGTTCTATTCCTCGCGCGAGAGGAGAACAGCCATGCCGCTCGACACTGAGACACCTTCTTCTGTAACCGCCGCGGCCGAACCCTGGCCCGAGATCGACCGCCGCCTGATCGACAATACGGCGCGGGCCGCGCTTCCGGCATTTCCGCTCGATGTGCTGCCCGACAAGTGGCGGCGCTGGATCGAGGCCAAGGCCTGCGCCTTCACGCCGGTCGATTATCTCGCGCAGGGGCTGCTCGCCGCGGTGTCGGCGGTCTGCGGCGCGGGCATCGTGACCCGCGTCTCGCCCAACTGGTCGGAGCCCCTGGTGCTGTGGCAGGCGCTGGTCGGCGGGCCGTCGACCGGCAAGACGCCGGCGCTTTCGGCCGCACGCCGGCTGCTCGACGGCTTGGAGTCCGATCCCGATACGCCGAACGAGCCCAAGGCGCGCTGGCACGACGAGCTCGGCGCGTGGCTCGATGGGGCGAGGGGCAGGGCCTGCCGTGCCGACTGGCTGGCCGGCTGGCAGGCGGCTTCGGCCGACGCGAGGCCGGCCGGCGGCTGGTCGGTCGATGTCTACGGCAAGGCGATCGTCGGTGCGCTGCGCCCCGAGCGGCTGGCCGACGGCCTGGCCGACGAGGAAATGGCGGCGCGCTTTCTCTATGCCTGGCCCGACGCTGCAGTTTGCGCGCCGCTCGGCGGAGCGCCGGCCGACGATGAGGGCGTGCGCGGCCTGCTGAGGAAGCTTTCGGGTCTGTCGGCCTCGGCCGAGCATCCCGGCACGCTCTTCGTCTCCGATGCCGCCGTCGCCGCCCTCGAACACTTGCTGCCGGCGCTGCGCGCCGAGATGCGCGAGGCCGACGGCGTCGAGGCGGCGTGGATCGGCAAGGGCGCGGGCACGATCGTGCGGCTGGCCGGGATGCTGTCGCTGATGCGATGGGCGGCGGAGGGCGGGGAAAAGCTGCCGGACGACGTCGAGGTCGAGGCGATCGCCGACGCGCATGCCTTGTGGTCGGGATACTTTCTGCCGCATGCCCGCGCGGTGTTCGGCGAGGCGGGCGCGACCGGCGAGGACAGGCTGGCGCGTCGCGCCACACGCTGGCTGGGGCGCTGCAAGCTGCCGCGCGTGTCGCGCCAGACGATCCGCGCCGAGGCGCTCAGCCGCTCGGTCGACGCAAGGCGCGCCGACGAGGTGATCGAACGGCTCGAGGCGGGCGGCGTCCTGCGCGCCCTCGAGGCGGAGCGGCATGGCAGCCGCGGCCCCGGCCGTCGCCGCTGGGAGGTGAATCCGGCATTGCTGTGAAACTGCGGTAACTGCGGTAACTCCGGTAATTCCGTTTCGACCTGAAATGCCCTACACAGGCGCCGTGATCGGCGGGGAGACATGGGCGGGCGACTGACCAAGCTGGCTTTGTGGAGTGCGTTGCTGCTTGCGCCCGTGGCGCCCGCAGCGCTCATGGCGCCGGGCGCCTGGGCGCAGCCGCTGCCGTCGAGCCGCGCCGACATTCCCTATTCCTACGCGCCGCTGGTGAAGAAGGTGTCGCCGGCCGTGGTCAACATCTACACCACGACGACGGCGCGCGTGCAGCGCCGCCTGCCGTTCCCGTTCCCCGGCATGCCGCAGGAGGGCACGCGGGTGCAGAACTCGCTGGGCTCGGGCGTGCTGGTCAAGGCCGACGGGCTGATCGTCACCAACAACCATGTCGTGAAGGGCGCCGACGAGATCAGGGTGGTGCTGTCGGACCGCCGCGAGTTCGACGCCAAGCTGGTGACGCAGGACGAGCGCTACGATCTCGCGCTGCTGCGCATCGAGGGCGACAAGGCCGAGAAGTTCCCGTTCATCGAGCTGCGCGATTCGGACTCGGTCGAGGTCGGCGACGTCGTGCTGGCGATCGGCAATCCCTACGGACTGTCGCAGACCGTGACGCAGGGCATCATCTCGGCGGTGGCGCGCTCGACCGGCGGGGTCAACGATTCGAGCTTCTTCCTGCAGACCGACGCGGCGATCAATCCGGGCAATTCGGGCGGCGCGCTGGTCGCGCTCGACGGCCGGCTGATCGGCATCAACACCGCGATCTATTCGCAGAGCGGCGGCTCGATCGGCATCGGCTTCGCCACGCCCGCCAACATCGTGGCGCGCATGGTCGCGGCCGGCGAGAAGGGCGGGCGCATCGTGCGGCCGTGGCTCGGCATCTCCATGCAGCGCATGACATCCGATCTGGCGCAGAGCCTGAATTTGCCGCGGCCGGCCGGGCTGATCGTCAAGGACGTCTTCCCCAAGGGGCCGGGCGACCAGGCGGGGCTGAAGCGCAACGACGTCATCGTGGCGCTGCGCGACCTGCCGATCGACGACGAGGCGAGCCTGCGCTTTCGCCTCGCAACGCTCGCGGTCGGCGACAAGGTGCCGTTGAAGGTGATCCGGGCCGGCAAGGAAGTGACCCTGACCGTGCCGCTCGCCGCGCCGCCCGAGGATCCGCCGCGCGACAAGACGCTGCTCGAGGGCCGCCAGCCGCTGGCCGGCGCCACGGTGGTCAACATGTCACCTGCCGTCGCCGAGGAGATGGGGCTCAGCGAATGGCGGTCGGGCGTCACCGTCACCAACGTGCAGCCCGGCTCGTACGCCGCGCGCTTCCTGCGGCCGGGCGACATGATCGTGTCGTTGAACGGCGAGACCATGACGAGCGTGGCCGACGTCAAGGCGCAGGTCGTTCGCGGCGTGGCGAACCTCAGCCTCAGCCGCGAAGGCATGGTCTCGACCATCCAGTTCCGCTGAATTCCTCATCCTGAGGAGCGCCCGAAGGGCGCGTCTCGAAGGATGGCAACGCGAAGGATCGATGAGCGACGAACCGGGAGCCCACGTGTACATGCTGCGTTGCTCCGATGGCAGCTACTACATCGGCTCCGCGCGGCAAGGGCTGGAACGGCGGGTCGCAGAGCACAATGACGGCAAGTATGGCGGCTATACTTCGACGCGCCGCCCAGTGACCTTGGTTTGGGCGCAGCACTTCCTAAATATCACCGACGCAATCGCCGTCGAACGCCAACTCAAGGGTTGGTCTCGTGCCAAGAAAGAGGCTCTAATCCGGGGCGACTATGATGGCATCAAGGTCCTCGTGCAGCGCCGCGGCTAGACGTCCGTCGCGTATCCACCCTTCGAGACGCGCCCTGCGGGCGCTCCTCAGGGTGAGGCATTGGCATGCAGCGAAGGACCCCATCCTGAGGAGGCCGCGCAGCGGCCGTCTCGAAGGATGGCAATGCAAAGAACGGTTGGCCCGGCTCCGCAATGCCTGAACTGTTCGCGTCCCTGGCCCCGACGCCGCTTGCCGAGCGGCTGCGGCCCAAGACCATCCACGAGGTGCTGGGGCAGGACCATCTGCTCGGGCCCGAGGGACCGCTCGGCCGCATGCTGGCGGCCAAGAAGCTTTCTTCGCTGATCCTGTGGGGCCCACCAGGCTGCGGCAAGACCACCATCGCCCGCCTGCTGGCCGAGGCGACCGACCTGCATTTCGAGCCCTTGTCGGCGGTGTTCTCGGGCGTCGCCGACCTGCGCCGCGTTTTCGAAGGAGCGCGCCAGCGCCGGCGCGACGGCAAGGGCACGCTCCTGTTCGTCGACGAGATCCATCGCTTCAACCGGGCGCAGCAGGATGGATTTTTGCCGTATGTCGAGGATGGCACGGTGACCTTGATCGGCGCCACCACCGAGAACCCCTCGTTCGAGCTCAATGCCGCGCTGCTGTCGCGCTGCCAGGTGCTGGTGCTGCGCCGGCTCGACGATGCCTCGCTCAATATCCTGTTCGAGAGGGTCGAGGCGGCGCTGGGCAAGAAGCTGCCGGTCGACGAACAGGGCCGCCAGGCCCTGTTCGCCATGGCCGACGGCGACGGGCGCTATCTCATCACGCTGGCCGAACAGCTCGCCGGGCTGAAGGACAAGGGGCCGGTGCCGCCGGAGCGGCTGGCGACGCTGCTGCAGAAGCGCGCGCCGCTCTACGACAAGGCGCAGGAAGCGCACTACAACCTGATCAGCGCACTGCACAAATCGTTGCGCGGCTCCGACGTCGATGCAGCGCTCTATTATTTCGCGCGCATGCTCGATGGCGGCGAGGATCCGAAATACATCGCCCGCCGGCTGGTGCGCTTCGCCGTCGAGGATATCGGCATGGCCGATCCCAACGCGCTGACGCAGACGCTCGCGGCGTGGGAGACCTACGATCGCCTGGGCTCGCCCGAGGGCGACCTCGCGATCGCGCAGGCGGTGATCTATCTCGGCACCGCGCCCAAGTCGAACGCGGGCTATGTCGCCTTCGGCTCGGCCAAGCGGGCCGCCAAGGAATACGGCTCGCTGATGCCGCCGATGCACATCCTCAACGCACCGACGCGCATGATGAAGGACTTGGGCTACGCCAAGGGCTACGAGTACGACCACAACGCCGAGGACGGCTTCTCCGGCCAGAACTATTTCCCCGACGGCATGGCGCGACAGGAATTCTATCAGCCGGTCGAGCGCGGCTTCGAGCGAGAGATCGTGAAACGGCTGGAGTACTGGAAGAAGCTCAGGGAAAAGAAGCGCACTTAGCTTCGTGGCTTGCCCATGGCGCGCACGACTTCCTTGTCGCGGCCGTAGACGTCGTCGCGGAAGACCGGTTCGCCGTCGGCGCCGACGCTCACCGTGCGGTAGGTCACGTAAAGCTTCACCGACTCGGGGAAGGCATAGCCGTGCTGTTCGCCGGCATCGATCACCCTCTGCACGCCCTTCTTGTCGAAGCCGTGGCTGCCGTAGACCTTCTCGACGAAGTCGAGCGGGTTCTGCAGGCGGATGCAGCCGTGGCTGAAATTGCGGCTGCCTTCGCTGAACAGCCAGCGCGTCGCCGTGTCGTGCATGTAGATGCCGTACTTGTTGGCGAACGGGAAGAAGATGTAGCCCAGCGCATTGCTGGCGCCCGGGTCCTGGCGCAGGCGGTAGGGAAATGCCTTGGGGTTGATCGCGCGCCAGTCGACGGTCGCCGGATCGATCTCCGAATTGTCGTCGCTGAAGCTCGCGTAGAGCCGGAAGCCGTTGGCAGAGAGCGCGTTGGGGTCGCGGCGCAGCAGCGGCAGGTATTCCTCGCCCGCAATCGACTGCGGCACCGTCCAGTACGGGTTGGTCTGGAAGCCGTACATGGTCGACGACAGTTCCGGCGTCGGATTCTTGGGCGTGCCGACGATCACCAGGCTTTGAAACACGGGCTTGCCGCCGTCGACGAACACCATCGAATAGTCGCCGGCATTGACCAGCACGTAGCGCTGGCCGAGCTCTTCCGGCAGCCAGCGGCGGCGCTCGAGATTTGCGATCACCTGTTCGATGCGGTCGTCGGGCGAGGTGTTGAGCGAGCGCGTGGTGTGGGCGCCGATCACGCCGTCGGCGGTCAGGCCCTTGGTGTTCTGGTAGGCCTTCACCAGGGCGACCAATGGATCGTCGTAGAGATCGATCGCGCCCGCGGCCGGCGGCACGGTCATGCCGAGCTCGGCAAGGCGCCTGCGCAGGATCGGCACCCGGGCATCGGTCTTGCCTGGCCGCAACGCCTCGGCGATGTCGGGGATCGGCGTGTAGGCAGTCGCGGCGCGCCGGGCGCGCAGCTCGGCCAATGCCTTCTGGAGCGCCGGGTAGTCGCCCTTGGGCGCGAGCCCCGCGAGCCAGGCGGCGAAATCCGGCGCGTCGGCCGCGGCCTTCAGCAAGTCGGCCTTGTCGAGCTTGCGCTGGTCGATCGAAATGTTGGCGTCGATGCCGTTGGCGCGCACGCGGCCGGTCGATACGTCGCTTGCGTAGGCGACCAAGGCGTCGGTCAGCAGCCCGTCGGTGCGCGCGCGGTCGTCGCCCGAGGCGACCGCCTTTTCGAGGTCGGCAACGCCGTACCAGCCCGGTTCGAGGCCGTGATCGCCCGCCGCGCGCAACGCCTTCAGGAGCACGTCCGCGCGCCTGGGAGTCCACAAAGAGTCCTGGGCAAAAGCCGACGTGGCGCCGCCGAACAGCGCCAACAAAGCGAGTAAAAAGGCAACGCGTCTCACGCCCGTGAATATATCGCAGCGTCCCGCGCGCCGCCATTTGCCGGCGATTTCCCGGCTCGCCGTGGTGACGAAACTGCCAGCGCGTGGCATTCTTGCATCGCATTTTTTGGCCGGCACGCGGACGATTGGGGCGGCGGGCGCGGGGGCGCATGGCGGGCTACGTCTTCGTCAGCTATTCATCGAAGGATCACGACGTCGCGTATCAGCTCTGCGGGGAACTCGAGGGCCGCGGCCTGGTATGCTGGGTGGCGCCGCGCGACATCAAGCCGGGTGCAAATTGGGGCGGCTCGATCGCTCGGGCGATCGACGAATGCGCCGCCATGGTGCTGGTCTATTCGCCCCACGCCGATACGTCCGAACAGATCAAGAAGGAGCTGACGCTCGCCGGCAGCGCCAACAAGGTGGTAGTGCCGGCGCGGTTGGCCGACATCGTGCCGCGCGATCCGGCGTTCCGCTACGAGCTTGCCTCGCGCCAGTGGATCGACCTGTTCGACAATTGGGAAGCGGGCGTCGATCGCCTCGTCGACAGCCTGGGACAGATCGATGCGGTCGATCACGCACCCGTCTCGTCGAGAACGTCGCCGGCCCCTGTCCCGCCGTTGCTTCCGGTGAGGCGACGGGCGTCTGTCGCGATGTGGGCTGCGGCGTCGGCCGCCGTCGTTCTGGCGACGGTGGTTCTCTATCTGGTACTGCGGCCGTCCGACGGCGTTGGCGTCCTGCAGACCATGACCGCAGATCAGCTCGAGGCGGCGCTGGCGGAGCGGCGCAAGGCCGACAAGGAGGCGGCTGCGCGACAACAGGCCGAGGAGGAAGCGCGCCGCCAGGCCGAGCTGCAGGCCGCGGCCAAGCGCCAGGCCGACCAGGAGCTCGAAAAGGCGCGGGCGGACCGGCAGAAGGCGGAAGAGGAACTGGCGCGCCTGAAGGCCGAGACCGAAGCGCGCCTGAAGGCCCAGGCCGACGAGCGCGATCGCGCGCTCGCGGCGGCGCGGGCGGAAGCCGAGGAAGAGGCTCGCAAGAAGGCCGAGGCCGAGTTCGCGGCATTGCAGAGGGCCGAACAGGAGGCGCGCGCCAAGGCGCAGGCCGAAACAGACGCCAAGCAGAAAGCCGATGCCGAGCTCGCCAAGGCTCTGGCCGACCGGCAAAGGGCGGAGCAACAGGCCGCCGACAAGCGGGCGGCGGAGGAGGACGCCAAGCGCAAGGCCGACTCCGATGCACTGAAGGCTGCGATGAAGCGCCAGGCCGAGGAAGACGCCAAGGCGAAGGCTCAGGCGCAGGCCGAGGCCGACGCCAGGAAGGCGGCCGAGGCCGCCGAGGCGGCGCTGAGGCTCAGCCAGATCGATCGGCAGCGCCTGCAGATCGCGCTCACCGCACAGGGCTTTGATACGCGCGGCAGCGACGGCGCTTTCGGTCCGCGCACGCGCGAGATGGTGGCGGCCTGGCAGAAGGCGCGCAATCAGCCGGCCACGGGCTTCGTCACCGCCGCGCAGCAGCAGCAGCTCCTGCGCGAGGCGGCGGCGGCATTGCAGAAGTACGACGACGATCAGAAGAAGGCGGAAGAAGAACGGAAGAAGGCTCAAGAAGAAGTGAAGAAAAAAGCCGAGGAGGAAGCCAGGGCAAAAGCAGCCGCCGCCGCGCCGCCGATCGCCGCCACGCCGCCTTCCGCCCCGACCGGTTTCGACGGATCGTATGGCGGCGGACTGACGCTCAGCAGACAGGGAGTCTGGCCGATGCCCGGCAGCCTGAACGTCACCGTGGCCGGAAGTTCGCTCCGCGGCCAGCTCCAGTCTCGCTGCGGAAGCTATCCCGTCAGTCTCTCCGTTTCGGCTTCCGGGGAAATCAGCGGCAGCGTAACCATGGCCGATGGATCTCCCACTTGCAGCACACTCACCTACAGCGCGACCGGCCGCATCAATGCTGACACGATCGACTTCGTCTTGTCGGGGATCGGCGCAAACGTGCGCGGCCAGCTCAAAAAGGGTGCCGGGTCTGCCGCTCCCTCGGGAGTGCCGCAGCAGGCGGCGGCCCCATCGCCAACGCCTGGAGGCAGCTTCGACGGGTCTTACGAAGGCCAAATGGTGGGAACCGTCAGCGCCGGCGCGATGTCCGGTCAGACCTTCTATACCGCCAGGCTTGCGGTTGCGGGCGGGCGCCTGTCGGGCACGGCGGTGGAGCGGAAGTGCGGCACCTACAAGGTCGAGGCCGGTGTGTCGCCGTCGGGCGACATCAGCGGGCAAGTGACGTTTCCCGACGATGCCTTCTGCGTGCCGACGATTGCCAACATCAGCGGTCATCTTTCGGGAAATGCGCTCACGATCGAGCTTCGGACGCCGCGGGGATCGGTAAAGGGGGCATTGAACCGGACCGGTGGCTGATCGCCTCGCGTTCTGCGAATCCGTGCGCTCCGAGGAAAGCGATCAAGTCGTCGGTCGCGCGTTGGCGAAGCTCGGGCGTGCCGCCGCCCGCCCGCGCACCTTTGGTCACGCAATGGTGACGCGCCCATGCCTGATATTCCGGCTCGCTCATCGTCCTGCCGGCGGCGATCACAAAGTGCCGTCCGTCGTCCTCGATGAAGTTCTTGCAGCACGACCAGTTTTCCGCGTCCTTGATGTCGAACACCGGTCCCAGCGATTCCCAGCCGTGATGGGCGCTGCTGTAGATCTTCACCTTGATGCGGCGGTTGCCGGCCGCTCGCATGCGCTCGGCGTAGTCGGCGGCGCCCGCCGCCGGCGTGTAGTCGTCGCGCCCGGCGAGCATGAAGAAGATCGGCCGGCCGTGCGTCGTGGGATCGCGGTGCTGGCTGGTGCCGCCGGGGCAGATCGCGACATGCAGGTCAAAGAGGTGCGGGAAGCCCGGCCGCCAGCGCTGGCGCACGGCGATCGCCGTATTGAGCGTGGCGCCGGCGCCCTTGCTCACGCCCATCACGCCGATGCGGTGGGGATCGATGCGCGGGTCCGAGCGCAGCCAGGCGAGCGCGGCAAAGGCATCGCCCTCCATCTGCGCTGCCGAGACCAGGGTCTGGTCGGCGACCGTGCGGCGCACGCCGCGGCCGGTGAAGCTGTCGACGATCAGTGCCGCGACGCCGGCGCGGTTGAGGGCCTGTGCATAGAAATGCTCGCGGTGGCGCTGCACGCCGGCGCTCGAGCTCAGGATCACCATGCAGGCCGGCGGCGATTTCGCCTCGATCGGCAGGCTGAGATGGGCGGTCAGCGTGGCCGGCCGGCAGGCCGCCGGATGGTCGAAGGTGAGCGTCTGCAGCGACACCGATTCCATGGACCCATTTTAGCTTGTCCCTTAGGTTGCCCGCCATGAGCGAGGGTCGCGGCCAGGTCCAGACGCGCGCCGTCACCGGCGACGAGGCGGGCTTGCGGCTCGACCGCTGGTTCCAGCGGCATTTCCCGGATTTGAGTCATGGCGCGCTGCAGAAGCTCCTGCGCACCGGCCAGGTACGGCTCGACGGCAAGCGCGTCGAGGGCAAGGACCGGGTCGAGGAGGGGCAGACCGTGCGCCTGCCGCCCGGCGTCACTGCGACGCCGCCGCCCAAGCCGCGCGAGCGGCCGGCGGTTTCCGATCGCGAGGCGGCCGAGATCCAGAAGCTCGTCATCCATCGCGACGACTGGGTGATCGCGCTCAACAAGCCGCCGGGGCTCGCGGTGCAGGGCGGCAGCGGCACCGAGCGCCATATCGACGGCATGCTCGACGCGCTGCGCTTCGGCAATGCCGATCGGCCAAGGCTGGTCCATCGCCTCGACAAGGATACCTCGGGGTTGCTGCTGATCGCCCGCACCGGTCAGGCGGCCAAGCGCTTGTCCGAGAGTTTCCGCGACCGCGAAACCGAGAAGCTCTACTGGGCCGTCGTGGTCGGCGTGCCGCCGCGGGCCGAAGGAGCGATCAACCTGCCGCTCGCCAAGCGTCCCGGCGCGCGCGATCGCGAGACCATGCAGGTCGACCACGAGAACGGCCAGAAGGCGCTGACTCACTTCCGCGTGCTCGACAAGGCGGGCAACCGGGCGGCCCTGCTGGCGCTGTGGCCGCGCACCGGGCGAACGCATCAGCTCCGCGTGCATTGCGCGGAGATCGGCTGTCCGATCCTGGGTGATCGGAAGTATGGCGGCGAGGAAGCGTTGCTTTCGACCATCGCCGATTCCTCGCGCCGGCTGCATCTGCACGCCCGCCGGCTGGTGCTGCCGCATCCGTCGGGCAAGGGCGAGCTCAAGGTCGAGGCGGAGGCGCCGCCGCACTTCCGCCGCACCGTCGAGGCATTCGGTTTTTCGGCGGCGGGTGATTGAGCGGCATGCGCATTTCGTGGCGGCGGTTGATGTGGCTGATCGCGATCGTGGTGCCGATCGCGGGCGGGGCTTACCTCGTGTGGAGCAAGACGCACGACCTGTCGCGCTATCAGGCACGCCTGGAGGAGCAGATCCGCAAGGTGACGGGTCGCGAGCTCAAGGCCCGCGTTCCGCTGCATGTCCGCTTCAGCCGCGAGCCTGCGCTGATCGCCGAGGACGTGACGCTCGCCAACGCGCCGTGGGGCTCGCGTCCGGAGCTGGCGAGGGTTGCCAAGCTCACCATGTATCTCGATCCGTTGTCGCTGTTCTTCGGCGAGGCCAAGGTCGCCCGGCTGGTGCTCGAGGGCGCCGACGTGATCGTCGAGCGCAACGAGGCCGGCGACACCAACCTCGAGATGCTGCCGCCGGTCGAGGGCTCCGGGCCGCGCCCGGGCGAGAACCAGTCGCTGCGCGTGAAGCCCAATCCGGCTTTTCCGTGGATCAGCAACATCGAGGTGCGCAATTCGGTGCTGACCATCCTCGAAGGGCCGGGCCGGCCGCCGGTGCAGCTCGAGATCGCGAGCGGCACACTGAAGGCGCCGGCGCCCAACAAGGACCTCGAGATCGACGTGCGGCTGGCAGCGCCGCAGGCGGCGGCGATGCAGCTCAGCGGAGTCGCCGGGTCGTTCGACGGCTGGATGCGCGGCCTGCCCGGCAACATCGACGTACAGGGCAGTTTCGGCGGCGGCAAGATCGCGATCAAAGGAAGCGTCGGCATCAAGGGCACCAACGTCGCGATCACGTCGGAAGGGCCCGACGTCGCGGTGTTCGGACCCTATGTCCATTTGCCGATCCCGGGCGGCGGGCCTTATTCGGTGAACGCCAAGGCCTCGACAGTGCGGGGCAACTTCAAGGTCGAGGTGCCGCAGCTCAAGGTCGGCGATAGCGAACTTTCGGGCGATGTGCTGCTTCGCATCGATCGGCATGGCGTGCCGACGGCGACGGTCAATATCGACGCCAACAAGATCGACCTGGCGGGCCTGCACGCGCCGCCCGCGCGGGCCGGCGCGCCGTCGGCGTCGCCGGCCCAGCCGCGCATCGCGCCCGCCATCGCCTACAAGGCCGACTGGCTCGGCCGTTCGGCGCTGTCGGTGACGGCGCGCGTCGGCGAGCTCACTGGCCTGTCGAGCAAGCTCACCAACGGCACGATCAGCCTGGTATCGGGCGAGACGCGGTTCGCCTTGCGCGCCGCCGCCTCGATCGGCGCGGGCTCGGCCGGCTTCGACCTGATCTACGATCCGCAGGGCCGTTTCGGCTCCTCGACGCTCACCGCCACGGTGAGCCATGTCGCGCTGCAGGACCTCTCGGCGCTGCTGGATTACGACGTCGGGCTGAAGGATGGCGTGGCTGACATCGACCTTCGCTTGCGCGGGGCCGGGCGCTCCTCGCGCGACGCGCTGAACGTGGCGAGCGGCGCCATCGACTTCGCCGTCGGCAAGGGCCAGTGGCCGCAGGACGGTCTTGCGGGCTGGCCGGCCGAGACCCAGCGGCTGATGGGCGGCGGTGCGAGCGGCGTGCCGTTCAACTGCTTCGCCGGACGTTTCGAGGTGTCGGGCGGCGTCGCCAATCTGCGGCGGCTGGTGGTCGACACACCGCGCGCCAACTGGGTCGGCGGCGGCTATCTTCACCTGCGCAGCGAAGGATGGGAGACGATCCTCGTGCCCGAAGCGCGCGATGCGGCGGGCGCCCAGCTTGCCGTGCCGCTGCGGTTGAAGGGCGGCACCGGCCAGCCGACGACGGGCGCGCTCGAGCCCGCGCTGTCGCGCCTGATCATTGGTGCCGGCGTGGTGCCGAGCCTGGTCGGCACGTTCAACCAGCTTGCCAAGCAGCAACCCACCGTGAACGCGTGCGCCAGCATGGCGCCGAAGGTCGAGGCGCTGCGGCCCGGGCTGCGCGCGCAGATGCCGACGCCGGCGGCCGAGCTGCGGGGCGGCCGCCGTCCCGCGACGCCGCCCAAGCATCGCCCGTAGGCGGTGCGCCGGTGTACTTGTCGGCGGCCGCGTCAGGCGTGTAATGCCTTCAGCACATGAAGCGCTTCTATAACGAGACCGGCGTCGCGGCGGCCGAGAATGGCGGCTGGCAGGTCCTGCTCGACGGCAAGCCGATGCGCACGCCGGCCAAGTCGGTGCTGGTCGTGCCGACCAAGGCGCTGGCCGAGGCGATTGCCGAGGAATGGCGCGCGGTGCCGGAGAAGGCCGAGATCAATGTTTCGCATCTGGCGCTGACGCGCCTTGCCGCGACGGGACTCGATCGCGTCGGCACACAGCGCCTCAAGGTCATCGAGGATACTGCGAAATACGGCGCGTCCGATCTGCTGTGCTATCGCGCCAGCGATCCCGAGAATCTGGTGAAGCGCCAGCACCAAACCTGGCAGCCGCTGCTCGACTGGGCAGCGAAGAAATACGGCGCAGAACTGAAGGTGGTGAGCGGCACGACCTTCGTCGCGCAGCCTCAGGAAGCGCTCGCCATGTTGACGGCGGCGGTCGCGGAGCACAGCGATCTCGCTCTGTCGGCGCTCTACAATCTGACGCATATCGCGGGTTCGCTGGTGATCGCGCTCGCGGTGGCGGAGGGCCATCTGCCGCCCGACAAGGCGTTCGAGGCGGCCCAGCTCGACGAGCTCTATCAGATCGAACGCTGGGGCGAGGATCCGATCGCCGCGCAACGGCACACGGGTATTCGCAATGACATCGTGGCGGCGGCGCGCTTTCTCGCGCTGCTGGAGAACGAACGGTTGAGGGGAGGAAGATGAGCGCGGGCAAGAAATTCCGGGATGTTCTGGGCAAGAACGGCTTGGTCGAGGCGATGGCGGCGCACAGCCCGCTCTCCGCCATGCTGGTGGCCGAGGCAGGCTTCGACGCGATCTGGGCGTCGGGCTTCGAACTCTCCGCCATGTACGGCGTGCCCGACGTCTCGATCGTCACCATGACCCAGCATCTCGACATGGTGCGCGCCATGGCCGAGCGCTCGGGCCTGCCGGTGGTGGCCGACATCGACACCGGCTTCGGCAACGCCATCAACGTGCTCTATGTGGTCGAGCAATATGAGCGCGCCGGCGCCGCCGCGATCGTCATGGAGGACAAAAGCTTCCCCAAGGTCACCAGCCTGATCGCCGGCGGCCGGCAGGACATGGTCCGGATCGAGGAGTTCCAGGGCAAGATCGAGGCGGCGCGCGCGGCGCGCAAGGACCGCGACACGGTGATCGTGGCGCGGACGGAGGCGTTGATCGCGGGGCTGGGCCAGGAGGAGGCGCTTAAGCGCGCGCGGGCCTATGAGGCGGCCGGCGCCGACATGATCCTGGTCCACTCCAAGCAGAAGACACCGGACGAGATCGAGGCCTTCGTGAAGGCGTGGGACGGCAAGGTGCCGATCGCACTGGTGCCGACGGCCTATCCGCAGATGACGGTGGCGCGCGTCAAGGCACTGAAGAAGGTGGGCCTGTTGATCTGGGGCAATCACGCCATCCGCGCGAGTGTGGGGGCGATGCGCAAGACCTTCGCGAAAATCCGCAAGGACGGCGGCATCCATACCGTCGAGAGCGAAATTCCGTCGGTCGACGAGATCTTCGATCTGCAGGGCATGGCCAAGGTGAAGGCCGACGAGAAGAAGTTCTTGAGGTAGCAGCGGGGTTAAAGTCCCGTTACAACAGAGACTTCGGGCCGGAGTTCGTGAATGCAGAAAATGCTGGAAGAGCTGGAGCGACGCCGTTCGGCGGCGCGCCTGGGTGGCGGGCAGCGCCGCATCGAGGCGCAGCACGCCAAGGGCAAGCTGACGGCGCGCGAGCGCATCGATGCGCTGCTCGATCCCGGCTCCTTCGAGGAATACGACATGTTCGTCGAGCATCGCTCGACCGATTTCGGCATGGAGAACCAGAAGATCCCGGGCGACGGCGTGGTCACCGGGCACGGCAAGATCAATGGCCGGCTGGTCTATGTCTTCAGCCAGGATTTCACCGTGTTCGGCGGCGCACTGTCGGGCATGCACGCGGCCAAGATCTGCAAGGTCATGGATATCGCCATGAAGGTCGGCGCGCCGCTGATCGGGCTCAATGATTCGGGCGGCGCCCGCATCCAGGAAGGCGTCGATTCGCTGGCGGGCTACGCCGACGTCTTCCAGCGGAACGTCCTCGCCTCCGGCGTGATCCCGCAGATCTCGATGGTGATGGGCCCGTGCGCCGGCGGCGCGGTCTATTCGCCGGCCATGACCGACTTCATCTTCATGGTGAAGGACAGCTCCTACATGTTCGTCACCGGTCCCGACGTGGTGAAGACGGTGACGCACGAGACGGTGACCCAGGAAGAGCTGGGCGGCGCGCTCACCCACACGCAGAAATCCGGCGTCGCCGATCTGGCGTTCGAGAACGACATCGAGGCGCTGCTGCAGCTGCGCCGTTTCGTCGATTTCATCCCGTCGAGCAATCGCGAGAAGGCGCCCGTGCGCGCCACGCACGATCCGGTCGACCGCGACGATGCCTCGCTCGACACCCTGGTGCCGGACAATCCCAACAAGCCCTACGACATCAAGGAGCTGATCCTGAAGGTCGTCGACGAGGGCGATTTCTTCGAGCTCTCGCCCGAATGGGCGGGCAATATCGTCGTCGGCTTCGGCCGCATGGCGGGCAAGACCGTGGGCTTCGTCGCCAACCAGCCGATGGTGCTGGCCGGCTGCCTCGACATCGACTCGAGCCGCAAGGGCGCGCGCTTCGTGCGCTTCTGCGATGCCTTCAACATCCCGATCGTGACCTTCGTCGACGTGCCGGGCTTCCTGCCGGGCACGGCCCAGGAGTACGGCGCCATCATCAAGCACGGCGCCAAGCTCCTTTATGCTTACGCCGAGGCGACGGTGCCCAAGGTCACGGTGATCACGCGCAAGGCCTATGGCGGCGCCTACGACGTTATGGCGTCCAAGCATTTGCGCGGCGACGTGAACTATGCCTGGCCGGGGGCGGAGATCGCGGTGATGGGCGCCAAGGGCGCGGTCGAGATCATCTTCCGCTCCGACATCGGCGACGCCAGGAAGATCGCCGCCCGCACCGAGGAATATCGCGAGAAGTTCGCCAATCCGTTCGTCGCCGCCAATCGCGGCTTCATCGACGACGTGATCATGCCGCACGGCACGCGGCGGCGGATCTGCAGGGCGCTGGCCACGCTCGAGACCAAGCGCCTCGAAAATCCGTGGCGCAAGCACGGCAACATCCCGCTATAGAGGGTCAAGCCGTGGCAATGCAGCCCGAGGAACGCATGCGACGGAGCCGCCAGGTGCGCCTGCACGTCATCGTGGCGTTGCTCGTGCTGCTGGTGCTGATCGCCGTCAACGCCTTCACCAACCGAAGCAATCCGTGGTGGCTCTGGGTTCTGATGGTCTGGATGCCGCTGATCGCGGCCCACACCGCCTGGGCAATGGGCCTGTTCGACAAGAACAACAAGGGATCGTGAGAATGGCCGCCAGGAAGAAGACTGCGCAGAAGAGAGCCGTCGCCAAGAAAAAGATGGCGTCCACGGGCGGCAAGCTGTTCGACAAGATCCTGATCGCCAATAGAGGCGAGATCGCCTGCCGTGTGATCCGCACAGCCAAGAAGCTCGGCATCAAGACCGTGGCCGTCTATTCGGAAGCCGACGCCGATGCGCTGCACGTGCGCGAAGCCGATGAGAAGGTGTTCATTGGTCCCGCGCCCTCGACGCAGTCCTACCTGGTGATCGACAAGATCGTCGAGGCCTGCAGGAAGACCGGCGCGCAGGCCGTCCATCCGGGCTACGGCTTCCTGTCGGAGAAGCAGGAATTCCAGAAGGCGCTGGCCAAAGCCAAGATCGCCTTCATCGGCCCCGAGGCGCATGCCATCCACGCCATGGGCGACAAGATCGAGTCCAAGAAGCTGGCGCAAAAGGCCGGCGTCTCGACCGTGCCGGGATACCTGCATGCGCTGAAGGATGCGGACGAGGCGGTGAAGATCGCCAAGCAGGTCGGCTACCCGGTGATGATCAAGGCCTCGGCCGGCGGTGGCGGCAAGGGCATGCGCATCGCTTACAGCGATGCCGAGGCCCGCGAAGGTTTCGTGTCGGCGACAAACGAGGCCAAGGCCTCGTTCGCCGACGACCGCGTGTTCATCGAGAAGTACGTCGAGGAGCCGCGCCACATCGAGATCCAGCTGATCGCCGACGGCCACGGCAACTGCGTCTATCTCTGGGAGCGTGAGTGCTCGATCCAGCGGCGCCATCAGAAGGTGATCGAGGAGGCGCCGAGCCCGTTCCTTGACGCCAAGACGCGCAAGGCGATGGGCGAGCAGGCGGTCGCGCTCGCCAAGGCGGTCAAATACAAGAGCGCCGGCACCGTCGAGTTCATCGTCGACAAGAACCGCAAATTCTACTTCCTCGAGATGAACACCCGCCTGCAGGTCGAGCATCCGGTGACCGAGCTGATCACCGGCCTCGACCTCGTCGAGCTGATGATCAGGGTCGCGGCGGGCGAGAAGCTGCCGTTCCAGCAGAAGGACGTGAAGCTGGAGGGCTGGGCCGTCGAGGCGCGGCTCTATGCCGAAGACCCGTTCCGCAACTTCCTGCCCTCGACCGGCCGCCTCGTGAAGTACCGCGAGCCCGCTGCCGGCAAGGACGTGCGCGTCGACAGCGGCGTCTATGAGGGCGGCGAGATTTCGATGTTCTACGATCCGATGATCGCCAAGCTCTGCACCTACGGGAAGGATCGGCCGGCGGCGATCGACCGCATGCGGCGCGCGCTCGACGAATTCTATGTGCGCGGCGTGTCGCACAACGTGCCCTTCCTGGCGGCGCTGATGGCCCATCCGCGCTTCCGCGCCGGCAAGCTCACGACCAACTTCATCGCCGAAGAGTTCAAGGGCGGCTTCACTGCGGCCCATCTGCCGCCCAAGGATCCCGCGGTGCTGGCGGCCGTCGCGGCGACGCTCGACCGCAAGACCGGCGAGCGCGTCGTGATGCTCAATCGTCAGCCGATGCATGTCGTCGTGGACGCAAATGGAATCAAAGTCGGCGATCGGACGATCCGGATCGATACCGATTGGGCGCCCGGCAAGCCGTTGTTTCATGCCAAGATCGACGGCGAGACGGTTGCCGTTCAGGTCGATGCCTTCGGCTCGGGCTGGCGCCTGACCCATGAGGGCGGCCAAGCCGAGGCGCTGGTGCTGACACCGCGCCAGGCCGAACTCTACGCCCTGATGCCGGTCAAGGCGGCGCCCGATACCTCGAAGTTCCTGCTCTCGCCCATGCCGGGCCTGCTTGCATCGGTGGCGGTGAGCGAAGGCCAGGAAGTGAAGGCGGGCGAGGCGCTGGCCGTGGTCGAGGCGATGAAGATGGAGAACGTGCTGCGCGCGACGCGCGACGGCACGGTCAAGACGCTGCATGCCAAGGCCGGCGACAGCTTGCGCGTCGACCAGAAGATCATCGAATTCGCGTAACCGGCATGGCCTTGCAGGCGAGGCTCACGATCACCGGCCGCGTCCAGGGCGTGGGCTATCGCGACTGGGTGATCACCACCGGCCGGCGGCTCGGCCTCACGGGCTGGGTGCGCAATCGCACCGACGGCGCTGTCGAGGCCCTGATCGTGGGCGAGGAGGGCGCGGTCGGCCGGATGATCCAGGCCTGCCGGCGCGGGCCGCCGCTCGCACGGGTCGACGAGATCGACGTCGATCCGGTCGACCTCGACATCCTGCCGGAAGGCTTCAGGCGGCTGCCGACCGAGTAGCCGTGCCGAACACCTCGTCGAAGGTCTCGGACAGTGCCATGTCGAGGTCGGTCATGGTCACGGGGAGGCCGAGTTCGACCAGTGACGTCACGCCGTGCTGGGAGATGCCGCACGGCACGATGCCGGCATAGTGGCTGAGGTCGGGCTCGACGTTGATCGAGATGCCGTGCAGCGACACCCAGTGGCGGATGCGCACGCCGAGTGCGGCGATCTTGTCCTCGCGGCCCGGCCGAGCGACCCAGACGCCGATCCGTCCCTCGCGGCGTTCGCCACGCACGTTGAAGCGGGCCAGGGTGCGGATGATCCATTCCTCGAGGTCGGCCACGAAGCGACGCACGTCCTGGCGCCGCGCGCGCAGGTCGAGCATCACGTAGGCTACCCGCTGGCCGGGACCGTGATAGGTGTATTGCCCGCCGCGGCCTGCCCGATGGACGGGAAAGCGCAGCGGTTCGAGCAGGTCCTGCGGCTTGGCGCTGGTGCCGGCGGTGTAGAGCGGCGGGTGCTCGAGCAGCCAGACGAGCTCCGGCGCCTGGCCGGCGCGGATCAGGGCCACGCGCTCGTCCATCGCCGCCAACGCCTCTTCATAAGGCACGGGGGCTTCGGAAATCCGCCACTCGGGTCGCTCCATGGCGTCAGAAAATCGACATTTCGCGCCCTTTAGGCAAGGGGCCGCCGGCTCTTCTTGCCACTGCGGGGGCTATTTGGTATCCCCCCGGCCGCATCGAACCGGGCGGCCATGGCGGAATTGGTAGACGCGCTAGCTTGAGGTGCTAGTGCCGAAAGGCGTGGAAGTTCGAGTCTTCTTGGCCGCACCAACTTGCCGGTTCGAGCGAAAAAGGTGACCCAGAGCCGCCGCCGTTGGCACTCCAACCGGCGGCCCTTTTTTCTTGCGAGGGGGCTCGGTTGGCCGACGAAATCGTAAATAGCGCGCTGCGCTACCACCGCCTGCCGCGACCCGGCAAGATCGAGGTCACCCCCACCAAGCCGCTCGCTACCCAGCGCGACCTCTCGCTTGCCTACTCACCGGGCGTCGCCGAGGCCTGCAACGAGATCGTGCGCGATCCCGCCACCGCGGCCGAGCTCACCGCGCGCGCCAACCTGGTGGGCGTGGTGACCAACGGCACCGCCGTGCTGGGTCTGGGCTCGATCGGTCCGCTCGCCGCCAAGCCGGTGATGGAGGGCAAGGGCGTGCTGTTCAAGAAGTTCGCCGGCATCGACGTGTTCGACATCGAGCTCGACCAGCCCGACCAGGAGAAGCTGGTCGAGGCCATCGCTGCCCTCGAGCCCACCTTCGGCGGCATCAACCTCGAGGACATCAAGGCGCCGGAGTGCTTCTACGTCGAGCAGAAGCTCCGCGAGCGCATGGCGATCCCGGTGTTCCACGACGACCAGCACGGCACCGCGATCATCGTCGGCGCCGCGCTGCTGAACGGCCTGTCGCTGGTCGGCAAGGACATCAAGCGGGTGAAGCTCGTGGTCTCGGGCGCGGGTGCCGCGGCTTTGTCGTGCCTGGGCGTGCTGGAGAAGCTCGGCCTGCCCAAGGAGAACATGTGGGTCACCGACATCAAGGGTGTCGTGTGGAAGGGCCGCAACGAGCTGATGGACCCGTGGAAAGAACGCTATGCGCGCGACACGCCGGCCCGCACCCTGGCCGAGGTGATCGGCGGCGCGGACATCTTCCTCGGCCTGTCGGCGGCGGGCGTCCTGAAGCAGGAGATGGTGAAGCAGATGGCGCCGAGGCCGCTGATCTTCGCACTGGCCAATCCGACGCCCGAGATCCTGCCCGAGGAGGTCGCGGCCGTGCGCGACGACGTCATCATGGCGACCGGCCGCAGCGACTATCCCAACCAGGTCAACAACGTCCTGTGCTTCCCCTACATCTTCAGGGGCGCGCTCGACGCCGGCGCGCGCACGGTCAATGACGAGATGAAGATCGCCTGCGTGCGGGCGCTGGCCGAGCTGGCACGCAAGGAACCGTCGGAAGTCGTGGCGCGCGCCTTCGGCGAAGCGGGCGGCGGCGGCTTCGGGCCCAACCAGATCATCCCCAAGCCGTTCGACCCGCGGCTGATCGTCGAGCTCGCGCCGGCCGTCGCCAAGGCCGCCATGGAGTCCGGTGTGGCAACGCGGCCGATCGCCGATTTCGACGCCTACCGCCAGCAGCTGAACCAGTTCGTCTTCAAGTCGGGCCTGGTCATGCGGCCGGTGCTGGAGCAGGCGCGCGGCAACCCGCAGCGCGTGATCTTCTCGGCCGGCGAGGACGATCGCGTCCTGCGGGCGACGCAGATCACCCTCGACGAGAGGATCGCCGTGCCGATCCTGATCGGCCGGCCTGAGATCATCGTGCGCCGCGCCGAACGGCTCGGCCTGCGCTTCCGGCCCGGCATCGATTGCGAGATCATCAATCCGCAAAGCGACCCGCGCTACGACCGGTATTGGGGCGCCTATCACCGGCTGATGGAGCGGCGCGGCGTCACCGAACCGACGGCGCGCAACCTGGTGCGTTCCAGCCCGACCCTGATCGCCGCGCTCGCCGTCAAGCTCGGCGACGCCGACGCCATGATCGCCGGCGCCTATGGCCGCTTCCGCACGCATTTCAACCACGTGCGCGATGTCATCGGCACGCGCGAGGGCGTGCGTCACATGGCGGGTCTCAGCCTACTCGTGATGCCGACGCGTTCGCTGTTCATCGCCGACACTTATGTGAACGACGAGCCCGACGCGGAGACCCTGGCCGAGATCACGCTGCTGGCAGCCGACGCGGTCCTGCGTTTCGGCATCCAGCCCAGGGTCGCCCTGCTGTCGCACTCGCTGTTCGGCAGCTCCGACCATCCCTCGGCGCGCAAGATGGCGGAGGCGGTCCGCATCCTGCACCAGCGCGCCCCGACGCTCGAGCTCGACGGCGAGATGCACGGCGATGCGGCCCTCGATCCGGAGATCCGCCGCAACGTCTTTCCCAATGCGCGCCTCAAGGATCCGGCCAATCTGGTGATCTGCCCGTCGCTCGATTCGGCCAACATCGCCTTCAACCTGCTGAAGACGGCCGCCGACGGCCTGCATGTCGGGCCGATGCTGCTGGGCACGGCGCGGCCGGCGCACGTGCTGACGCCTTCGGTGACGGCGCGCGGCATCCTCAACATGACGGCGCTGTCGGTGGTCGAGGCGCAGCGGCTGGCCGAGAAGGTCTGAGCCGCCGGCGGTCTTGCAAGCCGCCGCCCGGGCCGCCACTGTCTCGGGATGATCCCCAACAGCCTTCCGCCGTTCGATTTCGGTCTGGGCGAGACCGCCGATGCGCTGCGCGAGCAGGTCCAGCGCTTTGCCGCCGATGAGGTGGCGCCGATTGCCGCCGAACTGGACAAGACCGACCGCTTCCCGCGCGAGCTGTGGCCCCGGATGGGCGCGCTCGGCCTGCACGGCATCACGGTCGAGGAGGAGTATGGCGGCTCGGGGCTGGGCTACCTCGAGCACGTCGTGGCCGTCGAGGAGCTGTCACGTGCGTCGGCTGCGGTCGGTCTTTCCTACGGCGCGCACTCCAACCTCTGCGTCAACCAGATCCGCCGCAACGGCAGCGACGAGCAGAAGAGGCGCTTCCTGCCCAAGCTGATTTCCGGCGAGCATGTCGGCTCATTGGCGATGAGCGAGTCGGGCGCCGGCTCCGACGTCGTGTCGATGAAGCTGCGCGCCGACAAGAAGGGCGACCGCTACGTGCTGAACGGCACCAAGATGTGGATCACCAACTCGCCCGACGCGCAGGTGATCGTGGTCTACGCCAAGACCGATCCCGCCGCGGGCCCGCGCGGCATCACCGCCTTCATCGTTCCGACCGATGCCAAGGGCTTCAAGGTCGCGCAGAAGCTCGACAAGATGGGCATGCGCGGCTCGTCGACCGGCGAGCTGGTGTTCGAGGACTGCGAGATCCCCGAGGAGAACGTGCTTGGCGCGGTCGGCAAGGGCGTCAACGTCCTGATGAGCGGCCTCGACTACGAGCGCGCGGTGCTGGCGGCGGGGCCGCTCGGCATCATGCAGTCGGCCATGGACATCGTCGTGCCCTATGTGCACGAGCGCAAGCAATTCGGCCAGCCGATCGGCGAGTTCCAGCTCGTGCAGGGCAAATTGGCCGACATGTATACGACCATGAACGCCTGCAAGGCCTATGTGTATTCGGTGGCCAAGGCATGCGACCGCGGCCAGACCACGCGCAAGGATTCGGCGGGCGCCATCCTCTACGCCGCCGAGAAGGCGACCCTGGTGGCGCTCGACGCGATCCAGCTGCTGGGCGGCAACGGCTACATCAACGACTATCCGACCGGCCGGCTGCTGCGCGACGCCAAGCTCTACGAGATCGGCGCCGGGACGAGCGAGATCCGCCGCATGCTGATCGGCCGCGAGCTGTTCGCCGAGACGAATTGAGGGATGGCCGTGCGGTATGGCAAGGCGGTCCGGCACGAGTGGGACCTCGATCCGGATTTCCTGACCGTCAATCACGGCTCGTATGGCGCCACGCCGAAAGCGGTGCTGGCCGCGCAGAGCGAATGGCGGCGGCGCATGGAGGCGCAGCCGACGCGTTTCTTCTCGCGCGAGCTACCGGGAGCTTTGCGCGAGGCGGCGGCGATCCTGGCGAAGGCGGTGTCGGCCGAGCCAGACGACGTCGTGTTCGTGCCCAACGCAACGACCGGCTGCAACGCCGTTCTGCGCTCGATGCAGCTGGCACCAGGCGACGAGATCCTGCATGCCAGCCACGTCTACAACGCCGTCCGCAACACGATCTCCTATGTCGCCGGGCGTTCAGGGGCGAAGGTCGTGGTGGCCGACGTGCCGTTCCCGCGCCCCGGCAAGGAAACGCTGCTGGCCAATATCGAACGCTCCATCACGAAGCGGACCCGGATCGCCGTCATCGACCACATCACCTCACCGAGCGGCCTGGTGCTGCCGATGGCGGAGATCGTTGGCCTCTGCCACGCCGCCGGCGTGCCGGTGCTGGTCGACGGCGCGCATGGGCCGGGACAGGTCCCCCTCGACCTTCGAGCACTCGATGCGGACTGGTACGTCGGCAATTGCCACAAATGGTGGTCGGCGCCGAAAGGCTGCGGCTTCCTGCATGCGCGCGCCGGTCGCCGGATGGAGCTTCATCCCGTGACCATCTCGCATGGCTATGGAGCGGGGTTCACCACGGAGTTCGACTGGACGGGAACGATCGATCCGACCGCCTATCTGGCGCTGCCGGCGGCCCTCGAATTCTTCAATCGCCTGGGCGGGGCCGAGTTGATGGAGCGCAACAGGCAGCTCGCGGCCGACGCGGGTACGTTGCTCGCGTCGGCGCTCGGCACCGAAGTGGGTGCGCGACCGGAGATGGCGGGTGCCATGGCGTCGGTGCGGCTGCCTTTCGCGATGGTGCCGACGAGAGAAGGCGCGCTTCCCGTCCGGACAGCGCTCCAGCAAGCACGCTGCGACAGTCCGGTGCACGGCTTGGCGGGCGGCCCATGGCTTCGCGTGTCGGCCTATGCGTACAACGAGATCGCCGACTATGAGCGGCTGGCCGAGCTGCTGCCCGGGGTGCTGAAGCGGCTCGGCGGTTGACGAAAGTCATCTGTCCATACACGCTGTGTATCGACAATGCCGCGTTACCTCACCGAACAGGATATCACCGACTTCCGCGCCGAGCTGTGCAGGGTCGCCACCGAACGTTTTGCCAAGCACGGCTACGAGGGCGTCACCATGCGCCAGCTCGCCGACGCCCTGGGCTGCAGCCCCAAGACGCCGTACCGCTATTTCAAGGACAAGGCCGACATCCTGGCGACGGTGCGCGCCCAGGCTTTCGCCAAGTTCGCCGATGCGCTCGAAGCGGCGTCGAAAGGGCCGCCGTCGGAGCGTGGCCGGCGCACCGGCGAGGCCTATCTCGCCTTCGCGCTCAGGAATCCGCATGCCTATCGCATCATGTTCGACATCGATGCGCCGATCGACGACGAGCACCCCGAGCTCGGTCCGCAAGCCGAACGTGCCGCCCGCTTCATCACGCGCGGGGCGGAGGAGATGGCAAAGGCGGGCGTGATCGACGCCGATCCCGAGCTCTACGGCTGGGCGAACTGGGCGGCGATCCACGGCGTTGTCATGCTGCACCAATCGGGCATGCTGGCGCACGGGCCGGACCACAAGAAGCTGCAGGCCTTCCTCGGCGCCACCTTGCTCAAAGGCGCCAAGGGCAAGAAAGGACGGTAGTCGTGCGTGGCGTGACCTCCGGTGAACGATTCAGGAGCTGGTCCGAGATCGGCGCCAACGCCGCGCGCGGCGCCGGCGGCTTCGCCGCGATGGGCGTCGGCGAGGACGACAGCGTGGCGCTCATGCTGCGCAACGACTTCGCCACCTTCGAGGTCAACATGGCGGCCGGTCAGCTTGGCGCCTACGCCGTGCCGATCAACTGGCATTTCACGGCGGAAGAAGCGGGCTACATCTTGGCGGACTGCCGCGCCAAGGCGCTGGTGATCCATGCCGACCTGCTGGCGCAGGTGGCGCCCGGCATTCCGCCTGATGTGAAGGTGCTGGTCGTGCCGACGCCGCCCGAGATTGCCGCGGCCTATGGCGTGCCGCCGGAGCGCACGGCGCCGGCCGCCGGCATGGAAACCTGGGACGCTTTCGTGGCGCGCAGCGCCGCCAACGCCCAGCCGCCTAAAGCGGCGCGCGGCAGCATGATCTACACGTCGGGCACGACCGGCCGGCCCAAGGGCGTGCGCCGCAAGCCGGCCGATGCGGCGCAGCAGGCCAAGGCGGCGGCCGAGGTCGCCAAGTACTGGGGCCTGACCGACGATGCCTCGATCGTCGTGATGATGAACGGGCCGATGTACCACTCGGCGCCCGCCGCTTACGGCATGGGCGCGGCTCGGCTCGGCCTCAGCATGGTGCTGCAGCCGCGTTTCGAAGCCGAGGACATGTTGCGGCTGATCGCCCGGCACAAGGTCAGCCACATGCACATCGTGCCGACGATGTTCGTGCGCCTGCTGCGTCTGCCGGACGCGGTGAAGAAGAACTACGATCTCGCATCGCTGCGCTGGATCACCCATGGCGCGGCACCCTGCGCGCCCGCGGTGAAGCGCCAGATGATCGATTGGTGGGGGCCCGTCATCAACGAGTATTACGGCGCCACCGAGACCGGCATCGTCGTCTGGCACAATTCGGCCGAAGCATTGAGGAAACCCGGCACCGTCGGTCATGTCGTCGACGGCGCCACGTTACGTATCGTCGACGAGCAGGGGCGCGACGTGAAGCAAGGCGAGGTCGGCGAGATCTATGTCCGCGGGCCGCTGTTGTCGGACTTCACCTACAACAACGACGACGCCAAGCGACGCGAGATCGCGCTCGGCGATCTCGTGACGGTGGGCGACGTCGGCTACCAGGATGCCGACGGCTACGTCTTCCTGTGCGATCGCAAGCGCGACATGATCATCTCGGGCGGCGTCAATATCTATCCAGCCGAAATCGAGTCGGTGCTGATCCAGATGCCGGGCGTGCGCGACTGCGCCGTGTTCGGTATTCCCGACGAGGAATTCGGCGAGCAGATCTGCGCCCATGTCGAGCCGCTGGCCGATGCCCGGCTCGATGCCGGCGCCGTGCGGGACTATCTCGGCCGCCACGTCGCGCGCTACAAGGTGCCGAAGGTGGTCGAGTTCGCCGCTGCCCTGCCGCGCGAGGATTCAGGCAAGATCTTCAAGCGCAAGCTCCGCGCCCCATATTGGGAGAAGGCGGGGCGGAGTATTTGATGGCTGACGACGACATCTCCCTGTTCGGCAAGCTCAAGAGCAAGCTGATCGACAGCAAGCAGAAATGGGCGGAGGACGGACGGCTCCTCACCGGCAAGAGCGCCGCGCCGACCGAACGCCTGCCGCCGGGCCAGCGCCGGGTCGAGAACTGGCCGGTGCTCGATCTCGGCATCCAGCCCGAGATACCGACACATGCCTGGCGGCTGTTCGTCGACGGCGAGGTCGAGAACCCCATGCAATGGAAGTGGGGCGAATTCACCGACTTGCCCAGGACCACGATCACCACGGACATCCATTGCGTGACGGCATGGTCGCGCTACGACAACAAGTGGGAGGGCGTGTCGGCACGCGACCTTCTCGAGATCGTGAAGCCCAAGGCAAGCACCCAGCATGTCATCTTCCATTCCTACGATACCTACACGACCAACGTGCCGCTCGCCGATTTCTCGGTCGACGACGTGCTGCTGGCCTGGAGCTGGCAGGGCGAGCCGATCGGCCGGGAACATGGCGGGCCGCTGCGCGTAGTGATTCCGAAGCTCTACTTCTGGAAGAGCGCCAAGTGGATCAAGCGCATCGAGTTCTCGGCGCTCGACAAGCCGGGCTTCTGGGAAGTGCGCGGCTACCACAATTACGGCGATCCCTGGCGGGAACAGCGTTACGACGAGGAAACTTGAGATGGCGAGCGCACACGATTTCAGCTTCACCACGATCGACGGCAAGAGGCTCGACCTCAAGGACTACAAGGGCAGGCCGGTGCTGGTGGTGAACGTGGCGTCGTTCTGCGGGTTCACGCCCCAATACAAGGAACTGCAGAAGCTGCATGACGAGTACGGGCCGAAGGGCCTGGTCGTGCTCGGCGTACCGTCGAACGATTTCGGCGCGCAGGAGCCCAAGAGCGAAGCCGACATCAAGCAGTTCTGCGAAGCCAATTACGGCGTCACCTTCCCGATGACCTCCAAGCAGAAGGTCGTCGGCATGGATGCGCATGGTCTCTACAAGTGGATTTCGGGCGAGGCGGGCGAAGCCGGCGCGCCCAAGTGGAACTTCCACAAGTACCTGATCGACAAGAACGGCAATCTTGCGGGCGCCTGGCCGAGCAAGGTCGGTCCGCTGGCGCCCGAGATCACCGGCGCGGTTCAAATGGCCTTGGCCGGATAGACTTGACGCGGCCGGTCCACGCCTGCTGCAGCGCCGGGATCGTGTACTACGCCGCTAGGCTTCGATCGCCTGCTGCATGTTGGCACGCGCCGCTTCCTCGAAGTGCCGGCGGAAGTAATCGGTCGAGAACAGTGCGGGCTTGGCGAGCATCGACTTGTAGAAAGCCTTGCGCGCCGTCCAGAACGCCGCTTCGCTAGCATGCAAGTGCCGATATTCATGACGGATCCCGCGCGCGTGGCGCTGGAACTCCTCCCACGGTGCCGCGAGTCGCCATAAATCGAGATCGCAGACGCGCGCCGCTTCGTCAGATGGCGGGTCAGCGTGTGTCGTGGCTTCGATGATGCGCTGCGCACGATCGAGATCGACGGCTCCGAGATCGAGCGCCGCGATGCTCGCTCGCATCAACAGCGCCGAGAGCTTTTCATTGTCGCCACGTGGCGCACCCGGCACATAGACGGCGTCGTGGAAGAGGAGGGCGAGCTGTTCCGGCTCGTCGAGGTCCGGCGTGTGCCTGCGCGCCAGCTCGATCAGCTCGTCGAGATGGTCTTGATTGTGATACGCCCGGTGCGGCTGTCGGTAATGCAGGCGGGCAATGTCGAGCAGGGGTTTGTGCCCGAACAGTCGCATCAGGCCTTCAGCCTCGTGGTGATCATCGCGAACACGCTCTCGAACATCTCGGTCGTCAGCCGGCCGGTGTTCGTGTTGTAGCGCGAGCAATGGTAGCTGTCGGCGAGCTTGAGGCCGATCGGCAGGTCGTGCAGCCGGCCATGGATGAACGGATACTTGCCCACCGGTCGCACCGTCAGTGCCCGCAGCACCTGATCGTGCGCTCCCTTGCCGAGCGCCAGGATCACCTTGAGCCCGGGCATCTCGGCGATCTCGGCCTGGAGGAACGGCCGGCAGTTCGTGAACTCGGCCGGCTCGGGCTTGTTCTCCGGCGGCAGGCAGCGCACGGCATTGGCGATGCGTGCGCCGATCAGCGTCAGGCCATCCTTGGGATCTGCTCTGTAGGTGCCCTTGGCGAAGCCAAACTTCAGCAGCGTGGCGTAGAGCAGGTCGCCCGCGTAGTCGCCGGTGAAGGGCCGTCCGGTGCGGTTGGCGCCCTTCATGCCGGGCGCGAGACCCACGATCAGCAGGCGCGCGTCGAGGCCGCCGAACGAACGCACCGGCGCGTTGTGCCAGCCGTCGGGGTATTTGGCGCGAAGCTCGTTGCGGAAGGCGACGAGCCGGGGACAGCGGGGACAGTCGAGCGGCGGCTCGGCGAAGCGCTCTGCAGCCACTGGCGTCGGATCAGGCCGTGCGCATCAGCGGCTGCGGCGTCGGCACCTCGTCGCCCAGATCGCCGACGGCGGGACGCGGGGCGCGTTCCGACGGGTTGCGGGCGATCAGCGGCGCGAGCTCGCTGAGTTCGATGAAGTCGTCGGCCTGGCGCCGCAGCTCGTCGGCCACCATGGGCGGCGAGGACTTGATGGTGCTGACGACCGAGACACGCAGGCCCTTGCGCTGCACGGCCTCGACCAGCCGGCGGAAGTCGCCGTCGCCGGAGAACAGGATCACATGATCGAGATGCTCGGCCATCTCGAGCACGTCGATGGCGAGCTCGATGTCCATGTTGCCCTTGATCTTGCGGCGGCCCATGGCATCGGTGAATTCCTTGGTCGGCTTGGTGACCATGGTGTAGCCGTTGTAGTCGAGCCAATCGATCAGCGGGCGGATCGGCGAGTACTCCTGATCCTCGACCAGCGCGGTGTAGTAATAGGCACGCACCAGGCGGCCCTTCTCGCGGAACACCTTCAGCAGGCGGCGATAGTCGATGTCGAAGCCCAGCGCCCGGGCGGCCGAGTAGAGATTGGCGCCATCGATGAACAGAGCCACACGCTCGTTCTCGTAAAAATTGCCTTTCATGGCGTTTATCCTTTTGGTCTAAATGCTCAGAGGGAGCGCAATATTTTATTGAGCCGCAGGAGATAAGTAACCCACACCCCTCCCACGGCGGTTTAAGTTTAGGCTTTTATCCTATTGATCACAAGGGGTTGGACGAGGAAACGGGTGGAAAATACCAATTCCGGCAGGATTTACATCGGGTTAGGGGGCAACCTCCCGCACCCGACTTATGGGTCGGCCAAGGATACCCTGGAGGCAGCCTTGGCCGAGCTTGCCCGCCGTGGCGTGCGGATCCCTGGGATATCGCCTTGGTACAAAACAGCTCCCGTGCCGGCGTCCGACCAGCCTTGGTACGTCAATGCGGTCGCTGAAGTGGAAACGACATGGCCCCCCGATCGGCTGCTGGCCGAGCTTCACGCCGTCGAAGACGCCTTTGGCCGGGTCCGCTCGGTGCCCAATGCCGCGCGCCTCATCGACCTCGATCTCCTTGATTACAAAGCGCAAATCAGCCCAGGTGGTCCGGGCAAGGCGATTTTGCCTCACCCGCGGATGGATCAGCGGGCTTTCGTGTTGCGGCCGCTGGCCGACCTTGCGCCCAGTTGGCGCCATCCGGCGTCCCACCGCCTCGTTGCCGAGCTGATCGCCGATCTGCCGCCTGACCAGGTGGCCGAAAGGCTTTCTGGGGAGGATGGTGGGAAAGTGGGAAGAATCGCCTAAAGTGCTTGTACCATCGATATCGGAGGCTTCCCACGGCGTGGGAAACAATGGCAACCCGGCGGCACGGAAAAGGGTTTGTTTTTGGCCCTGTGGCGCGTATAACCCGCCGCTCCCGGGAATTCTGAGGTTCATATGGCGCGTGTGACCGTCGAAGACTGCATCGTGCAGGTCCCCAACCGTTTCGAGCTCGTGATGTATGCCGCCCAGCGCGCGCGCGACATCTCGGCCGGCGCCCAGATCACGCTCGACCGCGACCGCGATAAGAACCCGGTCGTGGCGCTGCGCGAGATCGCTGAGACCAAGCTCGATCAGGCCCAGCTCAAGGATTCGCTGATCTCCGGCATGCAGAAGCACGCCGACATCGACAAGCCCGAAGAGGTCAACGAGATGGCCGAGCTCGAGCAGGAGCTGGCGGCTGCGCTGGCTCAGGGCGGCGCCGAGGCGGCGCAGCCCAAGGCCCTGCCGATGGCCGAAGAGGACGACGTTACCGAGTAGCCACAGTCGGCTGTATTAGCGGGGCGCGAGCCCTGCGTTGGCTGCATTGTGCGTGGAGTGGCCGCAATCGTCCCCATATAATGGGCGATTGCGATGATTCGGCAGTTTGAACTCGTCGAAAAGGTCCATGCCTACGATCCGGAAGCGGACGAGGACATGCTGAATCGCGCCTACGTCTATGGCCTGAAGAAGCACGGCACCCAACTCAGGGCTTCGGGCGACCCCTATTTCTCCCATCCGGTCGAGGTGGCCGGCATCCTGGCCGAGATGAAGCTCGATGCCTCCTCGATCGTCACCGGCCTCCTGCACGACACGATCGAGGATACCGACGCCACGCGCGAGGAGATCTCGGGCCTGTTCGGCGAGGACATCGCCCGCCTGGTCGACGGCGTCACCAAGCTCAGCAGGCTGGAGGTCCAATCCGAGAGCACCAAGGAGGCCGAGAACCTGCGCAAGCTGGTGCTCGCCATGTCGTCCGACATCCGCGTACTGCTGGTGAAGCTCGCCGACCGCCTGCACAACATGCGCACGCTGCAGCACATCAAGGACCCGGCGCGGCGCCGGCGCATCGCGCGCGAGACCATGGACCTCTACGCGCCCCTTGCCTCCCGCATCGGCATGGAGCGGGTCAAGCGCGAGCTCGAGGAACTCGCCTTCGCCGAACTCAATCCCGACGGCCGAGCCTCGGTGCTGGCTCGTCTGGGCTACCTCAGGGAAAAGGGCGACAAGCTCGTGCCCGAGGTCGAGGCGGAACTCAGGCGGACGCTCAAGGCGGGCGGGCTCGATGTCCAGGTGTCGGGCCGCGAGAAGACGCCCTACTCGATCTGGCGCAAGATGCAGCGCAAGAACGTCTCGTTCGAGCAGCTCGCCGATATCATGGCGTTCCGCGTGATCGTGGCCGACGTGGCGCAATGCTACCAGGCACTCGGCGTGCTGCACGGCGCCTATCAGGTCGTGCCGGCGCGCTTCAAGGACTACATCTCCGTTCCCAAGCCGAACGGCTATCGCTCGCTGCACACCGGCGTGATCGGCCCGGCCGGGCAGCGCATCGAGATCCAGATCCGCACCGCCGAGATGCAGGACCAGGCCGAGCGCGGCGTCGCCGCGCACTGGATCTACAAGGACGGCGGCCCGTCGACCGACGCACCGCAATACGCCTGGCTCCGCTCGCTGGTCGACATCCTCGACAAGGCGCCCAATGCCGAGGAATTCCTCGAGCACACCAAGCTCGAGATGTTCCAGGACCAGGTGTTCTGCTTCACGCCCAAGGGCAAGCTGATCGCCTTGCCGCGCGGGGCGACGCCGATCGATTTCGCCTATGCCGTTCACAGCCAGGTCGGCGACACCTGTGTCGGCGCCAAGATCAACGGCCGCATGATGCCGCTGCGCACGCAGCTCTCGAACGGCGACCAGGTCGAGATCGTGACCTCGAAGGCGCAGAGCCCGTCGCCGACCTGGGAGCGCTTCGTCGTCACCGGCAAGGCCAAGGCCGCGATCCGCCGCTTCATCCGCGTGCGCCAGCGCGAGCAGTACCTGCAGCTCGGCAAGTCCCTGCTCGACAAGGCGTTCCACGAGGAGGGCTACGAGGCGACCGACAAGGGGCTGGAGGGCGTGAAGGCGAACTTCAAGCACGCGACCGTCGACGATCTGGTGGCGTCGGTCGGCGCCGGCATCGTCGGCGCGCGCGAGGTGCTGACCGCCGTCTATCCGGGCCTGAAGCAGTCGCGCGCGGGCGCGGGACGCTCGGGTGGCGCCGATGTGGTCCCGATCAGCCGCGCCCGCAACAAGACGGCCAAGGGCGACGGCGCGCGCGGCAAGAAGGACAGCCCGCAGCAGATCGCCATCAGAGGACTCATTCCCGGCATGGCGGTGCATTTCGCGCGCTGCTGTCATCCGCTGCCGGGCGACCGCATCGTCGGCATCATCACCACGGGCAAGGGCGTCACCATCCACACGATCGACTGCGCCACGCTCGAAAGCTTCTCCGAGCAGCCCGAGCGCTGGATCGACGTCGGCTGGGACGCGGTTGGCGAGAGCAGCGCGGCCTATACCGGGCGGCTCAAGATCACGGTGGCCAACCAGCCGGGCAGCCTGTCCAGCCTCTCGACCGTCATCGCGCGGCATGAGGGGAACATCTCCAACCTGCGCATCGTCAACCGCTCGATGGACTTCTTCGACATGGTGATCGACGTCGAGGTCGCCGACGTCAAGCACCTGGCCGACATCACCGCGGCGCTGCGCGCCACGCCCGCCATCAACGCCGTCGAGCGCGCGCGCAACTAGCACCGGCCCCAAGATCATGCCTGCATCCGACCGCCTCCGCCTGGGAGTGAACATCGACCATGTCGCCACGGTACGTAACGCCCGCGGCGGCAAGCTGCCCGATCCGCTGCGCGCGGCGCGCATCGCCACGGCCGCCGGCGCCGACGGCATCACCGCGCATCTGCGCGAGGACCGCCGCCATATCGGCGATGCCGACATCGAAGGCCTGGTGCGCGAGCTCACGATCCCGCTCAATTTCGAGATGGCGGCGACGCCGGAGATGGTCGAGATCGCGCTCCGCCACAGGCCTCATGCCGCCTGCATCGTGCCCGAGAAGCGCGAGGAGCGGACGACCGAGGGCGGGCTCGACGCCGCAGGCCAGCACAATCACCTGAAGCCCATGGTGGCGCGCCTGCGCGACGCCGGCATCCGCGTGTCGCTGTTCATCGAGGCCGACCAGCGTCAGCTCGAAGCGGCCGTCGTGCTCGGGGCGCCCGTCGTCGAACTGCACACGGGTCGCTACTGCGAGCTGGAGGGCGCGGCGCAAAAGGCGGAGCTCGAGCGGCTGCGCAAGGGTGCGGCGCTGTGCGAGAAGCTCGGCCTCGAGTGCCACATGGGTCATGGGCTCAGCTACTTCGATGTCGGCCCAGTGGCGGCGATCCCGCAAGTGCGCGAGCTCAATATCGGTCACTTCCTCGTCGGCGAGGCGATCTTCGTCGGCCTTGAACAGGCGATCCGCGAGATGCGCCGCCTGATGGACGAGGCGCGCAAGTGATCATCGGCCTCGGCAACGATCTCTGCGACATAAGGCGGATCGAGAAATCGCTCGAGCGCTTCGGTGATCGGTTTGTCCAAAGAGTCTTCACCGAGATTGAGCAAAAGCGCTCCGAGGGACGCGCCACAAGGGCGGCCAGCTATGCAAAACGGTTCGCTGCCAAGGAGGCGTGCTCCAAGGCGCTGGGCACCGGCCTGCGGCGCGGCGTGTTCTGGCGCGACATGGGCGTCATCAATCTCAAGGGCGGCAAGCCCAGCATGGCGTTGACCGGCGGCGCGCTCGCCCGCCTGAAGGAAATCACGCCGGCCGGAATGTCGCCGCAAATCGACCTGACCTTGACCGACGAATATCCCCTGGCCCAGGCGATCGTCATCATCAGCGCCATCGCCGGCACCGCCGAAGGGCCGGAATGAGCGTTTTGCAGCGCTCCCATGTCGCGGCAGGGCGCGAGACAGCCACTTTGGCCCCTGCTATACGCGCGTCTAGAGTGGGAAGGTGATGACGGAGATCGTCGAGCGGCGAAAAAGAGGGCAGGACAAGTCGGGCGGTTGGGCCGAGACCGTGCGGACGGTGGTCTATGCCGTCTTGATCGCCGTCATCGTGCGCACTTTCTTCATCGAGCCGTTCAACATCCCGTCCGGGTCGATGATCCCGACCTTGCTGATCGGCGACTATCTTTTCGTGTCGAAATGCTCGTACGGTTACAGCAAGCATTCGTTTCCATTCTCGCTCGGCTTCTTCTCGGGCCGCATCTTCTTCCATGAGCCGCAGCGCGGCGACGTGGCGGTGTTCAAGTATCCGGGCGACCAGGGCCAGGGCTACAACCGGACCGACTACATCAAGCGGCTGGTCGGCCTGCCGGGCGATCGCATCCAGGTGATCGGCGGCATCCTCCATATCAATGGCAAGCCGGTCGAGCGCGTGAAGATCGGCGACTACGCGCGCGGTCCGAACGGCGCCCGCAAGGGCATTCTCTACAACGAGGTCCTGCCCAACGGCCGCGTGCACGAGATCGTCGAGACGACCGACAACGGCGCCTCGGACAACACGCCGGAGTTTCTGGTGCCGGCGGGGCATTACTTCGCCATGGGTGACAACCGCGACGACTCGCTCGACAGCCGCACGCGCCTGTGGGTGCGCGACGGCTCGGGCGCGAGCCATGAGCGCGACACGCTTGGCTGGTACGTGCCGGCGGAGAATCTCGTCGGCCGCGCCGAGTTCATCTTCTTCTCGCACGATCCGTCGGCTGCCGGCTGGCTGGAACCGTGGAAATGGCCCGAGGCTATCCGCTTCAGCCGCTTCTTCATGGCGATCCACTGAGGCCTGGCGACGTCGACCTCGACGGGCTCGCCGGCAGGATCGGCCATGCGTTCGCCCGTGCCGAACTTGCCCTGGAAGCGCTCACGCATCGCAGCGCGCTCGATCGCCGACCCGATCTCAAGCAGGCGTTTCCCTATGGCAACGAGCGCCTGGAGTTTCTCGGTGACCGCGTCCTGTCGCTCGCCATGTCGAAGCAGTTGCTGCTGCGCTTCCCGCAAGAGGGCGAGGGCCATATCGCACGCCGCCACGCCGTTCTGGTGAGCGCCAAGGTTCTCGGCGAGATCGCGGGCGAGATCGGCCTGGCCAATTTCCTGATCGGCGACAGGGGCAAGCAGCCGCCGACCGCGACCATCCTCGCGGACGCCCTCGAAGCATTGTTGGGCGCGGTGTTCCTCGATGCCGGCTTCGATGCGGCGGCGCGCCTGATCGAGAGGCTGTGGGGCGAACGCCTCGAGAGCAAGGAGATCGCCGACCGGCCGGCCAAGAGCCAGCTGCAGGAATGGGCCCAGGGCAGGGGTTTGGCGCTGCCGTACTATCGACAGGTCAGCCGGTCGGGCTCCGAGCATGAGCCGCTGTTCGTGGTCGAGGTGACGGTCGGCAAGTATCCGCCGGCGCAAGGGCAGGGTCCGACCAAGCGCGAGGCCGAGAGCGCCGCGGCGCGTGCCCTGCTCGACCAGGTGGGCCGGACGTGAGCGGATCCGCGACCCGCGCGGGCTTCGTGGCCGTGGTCGGCGCGCCCAATGCCGGCAAGTCGACCCTGGTGAACGCCATGGTCGGCTCCAAGGTCTCGATCGTCTCGCCCAAGGTCCAGACGACGCGCATGCGGGTGATCGGCATCGCCATGGCGGACCTTCCCGATGGTGGCCGGGCGCAGGTCGTTCTGGTCGACACGCCGGGCATCTTCCGCATCGCCAAACGCCGGCTCGAGCGTGCGATGGTCGCCGCCGCATGGCAGGGCGCCGAGGACGCGGACCTCGTGCTGCTGGTGGTCGATGCCGAACGCGGCATCGGCGAGGAGACGCGCGCGATCGTCGAACGTCTGCGAGCGGCCAAAGCGCCGCGCTTCCTGGTGCTGAACAAGATCGACCTTGTGCCACGCGAGAAGCTGCTCGCCCTGACGGCGGAGATGAACAGCCTGCTCGCCTTCGAGCGCACCTTCATGGTGAGCGCGCTCAAGAACGATGGGGTAGCCGACATCGCCGCTGCGCTCGCGGCGGCACTGCCGGAGAGTCCCTTTCTCTATCCGGAGGATCAGGCGGCCGACTTGCCGCTGCGGCTGTTGGCGGCGGAAGTGACCCGCGAACAGGTCTTTCTGCAGCTTCATCAGGAGCTCCCTTACGAGGCCGCGGTCGAGACCGAGAAGTGGGAAGAGCGCGGCGACAGTTCGGTGCGCATCGAGCAGACGATCCATGTGCAGCGCGAGAACCAGCGCGCCATCGTGCTCGGCAAGGGCGGCGCGCGCATCAAGCAGATCGGGGCGCGGGCGCGCCAGGAATTGGCCGCGATGCTGGAGCGGCCGGTGCATCTCTTCCTCCACGTCAAGGTCAGCGCGCGGTGGGCCGACGATCCGGCGCACTATCGCGCCATCGGTCTCGACTACGAGCCCAAGAGCTAGGCGATGGAATGGAGCGACGAAGGCATCGTCCTCTCCGCCCGACCGCATGGCGAAGGCGGCATGGTGGTGACGCTGCTCACTCGCGCGCACGGCCGGCACGCGGGCTTCGTGCCGGGCGGCGGTTCGCGCAAGGCGCGGCCGGTCTGGCAGACCGGCAATGTCGTGGAAGTGGCGTGGCGTGCCCGGCTCGCCGAGCAGCTTGGCAACTACACCGGCGAATTGCGCGAACCGCATGCCGCGCGGGCGATGGATGACGCGGCCGAACTCGCCGGGCTGTCGTCGGCCTGCGCCGTGGTCGACAGCGCCCTGCCCGAGCGCGAGCCGCACCCGGCGATGTACGAGGGCTTCCATGCCTTCCTGCTGGCGCTGGGGCATGAGGGCTGGCCGGCGATCTACGTCCGGCTCGAGCTTGGCCTGCTGCAGGAGCTTGGCTTCGGCCTCGATCTCACCAAGTGTGCGGCAACCGGGGTGACGGAAGATCTGGCGTTCGTGTCGCCCAAGACCGGCCGCGCGGTGTCGCGCGAGGCGGCCGAGCCCTACAAGGGCAAGCTGCTACCGCTGCCGGGGTTTCTGTCCACCGGCGGGTTACCGTCCGATGACGCGCAACTTCGCCAGGGCTTCGATTTGACGGGGTTTTTCCTGGAGCGGCACGTATTTTGGCCACACAACAAGCCCTTGCCTCCCGCCCGGGCGAGACTTATTGAGTCGTTGCAACATCAATAACAACCATGGCTGCGGCATGAATCGCAGCCGGTCCCCTCGATGGCCAAGCGCAGCACGAACGTCGTTTCCCTTGCCGCGATAAAGCCGGTGCAGTTCGGACAGGCGCTCTCCGAGCGCTACCTGTCCTATGCGCTGAGCACCATCATGTCGCGCTCGCTGCCGGACGTGCGCGACGGCCTGAAGCCCGTCCATCGCAGGCTGCTCTACGCCATGCGGCAGCTCCGGCTCGACCCCAACAGCGCCTTCAAGAAGAGTGCGCGCGTGGTGGGCGACGTGATCGGCCAGTATCACCCGCACGGCGATACCGCGATCTACGACGCCCTGGTGCGCCTCGCGCAGGATTTTTCCGTGCGCTATCCGCTGATCGAGGGCCAGGGCAATTTCGGCAACATCGACGGCGATAATCCCGCCGCCATGCGTTACACCGAGGCCCGGCTCACCGAGGTCGCCGAGGCGCTGCTGGCCGGCATCGACGAGGACGCCGTCGATTTCCGCGACAACTACGACGGCTCGACGAAGGAACCGATCGTCCTGCCGGCAGCGTTCCCCAATCTCCTCGCCAACGGCGCCGCGGGAATTGCCGTTGGCATGGCGACCTCGATTCCGCCGCACAATGCGGGCGAGCTGTGCGATGCGCTGCTGCATCTCATCAAGACGCCCAACGCGCGCATCGACACGCTGGTCGACCTGGTCAAGGGGCCGGACTTCCCGACCGGCGGCCTGCTGGTCGAGCCGCGCCAGTCAATCGTCGAGGCGTACAAGACCGGCCGCGGGTCCTTTCGCTTGCGTGGCCGGTGGATCAAGGAGGAGCTGCCGCGCGGCCAGTACCGCATCGTCGTCACCGAGATTCCCTACCAGGTCCAGAAGGGCAAGCTGATCGAGCGCATCGCCGAGATCATCAACGCCAAGAAGCTGCAGATCCTGGAAGACGTGCGCGACGAATCGGCGGACGACGTGCGGATCGTGCTGGAGCCGCGCACGGGGCAGGTGCCGGCCGAGCTGCTGATGGAGCAGCTCTTCAAGATGACGGATCTCGAGATCCGCTTCCCGCTCAACCTCAACGTTCTCGACAAGGACAACACGCCGCGCGTGATGGATCTGCGCGAGGCGCTGCAGGCCTTCCTCGATCATCGTCGTGACGTCCTAATCCGGCGGTCGACGTTCCGGCTGGCCGAGATCGATCGGCGGCTGGAGATCCTCGACGGCTATCTGGTCGCCTATCTGAATGTCGACCGGCTGATCAAGATCATCCGCGAGGAGGACGAGCCCAAGCCGAAGATGATCAAGGCCCTCAAGCTCACCGACTTGCAGGCCGAATCGATCCTCAACATGCGGCTGCGCGCGTTGCGCCGGCTCGAGGAGTTCGAGATCAAGGGCGAGCACAAAAAGCTCACCGCCGAGCGCAAGGACCTCAGGGCGCTCTTGAGGGACGAGAAGCTGCAGTGGACCGCGATCTCGAAAGAGGTTCAGGAGATCAAGGCCAAGTTCGGCCAGAAGACGGAGATCGGAAAGCGGCGCACCGAGCTTGCCGATGCGCCGGCCGAGGTCGAGCATGCGGTCGAGGATTTCGTCGAGCGTGAGCCCGTCACCGTCGTGTGCTCCGAAAAGGGCTGGATCCGCGCCGCCAAGGGACATCTCGACGAGAAGCAGGCCGGCGAGCTCAAATACAAGGAGGGCGATGGTCCGCGCTTTGCCGTACACGCGCAGTCGACCGACAAGGTCTTCGTGTTCGGCACCAACGGACGGTTCTACACGCTGGGCTGCGACAAGCTGCCGAGCGCGCGCGGCCATGGCGAGCCCATCCGGTTGATGATCGAGCTCGGCAACGATCAGGACATCGTCGACCTTGCCGTCCTGAAGGGCGGCCGCAAGTTCCTGGTGGCGTCGGACGCCGGGCGCGGGTTCCTGGTTCCCGAGGACGAGGTCGTGGCGCAGACCAAGAACGGCAAGCAGGTGCTGAATCTCGCCGACAAGGAGAAGGCGCAGGCTTTCGCCATCGTGCCCGAAGGAGCCGACTCGATCGCGGCATTGAGCGAGGGCCGCAAGCTGCTGATCTTCCCGATGGAGCAGGTGCCGGAGATGGGCCGCGGCCGCGGCGTGCTGCTGCAGAAATCGAAGGCCGACCGGCTCTCGGACGCGCAGGCGTTCAGGCTCGAGGACGGCCTTCCGTGGGCAAACCGCATCATCCCTGCGGCCGAGCTGAAATTCTGGCGCGGCGAGCGTGCCCAGGCGGGCCGCATGCCCGAAAAAGGCTGGCCGCGCGCGCGGCGCTTCAAGGAATAGACCGCATGGACCTCGTCCTGATCCTGAAGACGATCGTTGTCGGTTTGGTCGAGGGCTTCACGGAGTTCCTGCCCGTGTCGTCGACCGGGCACATCATCCTTGCCGAGGAGATCCTCCACTTCGAAGGCCCGCCGGGCAAAGTCTTCGAGATCGTGATCCAGCTCGGCGCGATCCTCGCCGTCTGCGTGCTGTACCGTGCCAAGATCTGGTCGACCGTGATGGGCGCTGCCCGCCGCGAGCCGGTCGCCATCCGTTTCGCCAGCGCGGTGATCATCGGCTTCCTGCCGGCCGCGGTGGTCGGCGTGGTCGCCTACAAGTACATCAAGTCGGTTCTGTTCAATCCGACGGTGGTCGCGGTGTCGCTGATCGTGGGCGGTATCGCGATCCTGATCATCGAGAAATATGCGCAGCGGCCGCGCGTGAAGTCGGTCGACGACATCGACTGGAAGACGGCACTGTTCGTCGGCGTCTGCCAGTGCCTCGCCATGATCCCCGGCGTGTCGCGCTCCGGCGCGACCATCATGGCCGCCAGGGTCTTTCGCGTGGACCGTGCGACAGCCGCCGAATTCTCGTTCTTTCTTGCCATTCCCACGATGCTGGGCGCGACGCTCTACGACCTCTACAAGAACTGGAAAACGCTCGACTGGCATGGCAGCGGGCTGATCGCGCTCGGCTTCGTCGTCGCCTTCCTCTCGGCGCTGGTCGTCGTGAAGCCGTTCGTTCGCTTCATCAGCCGGCACGGATTCGGCCTCTTCGCCTGGTACCGGATTGCAGTGGGCGCATTGGCGCTCGCGCTTTTGTTCATGCGTTAGCTCTTTATTCCACTCCGGCGCGCGGGCATAAGCCCGCGAATTCGTGTTCGAATTCCGGAGTATCTTCATGCAGCGTCGCAAATTCCTTCGCACCGCCGGCCTCGGGGCGGCAGCGGCCGGTTCGGCCGCCGTACTCGCCGCGCCCGCCATCGCCCAGTCGGCGCCCGAGCTCAACTGGCGCATGACGTCGAGCTTCCCCAAGTCGCTCGACACGCTGTATGGCGGCGCAGAGATGCTGGCCAAGCTGGTGGCCGGAGCGACCGACAACAAGTTCCAGATCCGCACGTTCGCCGCGGGCGAGATCATCCCGGGTCTGCAAGCGCTCGACGCCGTGCAGAACGGCACGGTCGAGATGGGCCACACCGCCTCGTACTATTTCTACGGCAAGGATCCGACCTTCGCGCTGGGCACCGTGATTCCGTTCGGCCTCAACACGCGGCAGATGAACGCGTGGCTGACGCAGGCCGGCGGCGAGGACATGCTCAACGACTTCTACAAGGGCTTCAACGCCTACGGCCTGGTGGCCGGCAACACCACGGCGCAGATGGGTGGCTGGTTCCGCAAGGAGATCAAGACGCTCGACGATCTCAAGGGCCTGAAGTTCCGCATCGCCGGACTGGCGGGCGAGATCATGTCCAAGCTGGGCGCGGTGCCGCAGCAGCTGGCCGGGGGCGACATCTATCCGGCGCTCGAGAAGGGCACGATCGATGCGGCCGAATGGGTCGGCCCGTACGACGATCAGAAGCTCGGCTTCGTCAAGATCGCGCCGAACTACTATTACCCCGGCTGGTGGGAAGGCAACGCCGCACTCCACGTCTTCGTCGGCCTGGAGAAATGGAATGCGCTCCCCAAGACCTATCAGAACGTGCTGCGCATGGCGTGCGCCACGGTGAACAACTGGACGGCGGCGAAATACGACGCCGACAATCCCAAGGCGCTGCGCGCACTGATCGGTGGCGGCGCCAAGCTGCTGCCGTTCTCGCAACCGATCCTGGAAGCCTCCTTTGCCGCGGCCAACGAGATCTATGCCGGGCTGGCGGCCAAGAACGCCAACTTCAAGAAGATCTACGAATCGCAGATGGCGTTCCGCAAGGAAGAGGTCCTGTGGTTCCGCGTCGCCGAGAACACCTACGACAACTTCATGGCCCGCCAGTCGGCCGCCAACAAGCTCTGACAGCCTCGCCATGATGTCGAAAAGCCCCGCGGTGCGGGGCTTTTCTTTGTCTTTTCACGAACAGTGCGGCATGCCATAACGCTGCCCAGGTCGGCGGTCGCGGGGCAGAATGGCGATCGTCCAAGAAACCAGGGAGGTACTGTTCATGAAGCGACGCAAATTCCTGCGGACTGCCGGGGTGGGAAGCGCAGCAGTCGCTGCCGCCAGCACGGTGGCAGCGCCGGCAATCGCGCAGTCGATGCCCGAACTCAAATGGCGCATGACTTCGAGCTTCCCCAAGTCGCTCGACACGCTGTGGGGCGGCGCCGAGTACCTGTCGAAGATCGTCTCCGAGGCGACCGACAGGAAGTTCGAGATCAAGGCTTTCGCGGCCGGCGAGATCGTGCCGGGCCTGCAAGTCGTCGACGCCGTGCAGAATGGCACGGTCGAGATGGGCCAGACGGCGTCCTACTACTACTTCGGCAAGGATCCGGCCTTCGCTCTCGGCACCACCGTGCCTTTCGGTCTCAACACCCGCCAGATGATGGCGTGGCAGAGGCAGGGCGGCGGCGAGGAGATTCTCAACGAGTTCTACAAGGGCTACAAACTCTACGGCATGATCGCCGGCAACACCGGCTGCCAGATGGGCGGCTGGTTCCGCAAGGAGATCAATACTGTCGATGACCTGAAGGGCCTCAAGTTCCGGATCGGCGGATTTGCCGGCCAGGTCGTGGCCAAGCTCGGCGTCGTGCCGCAGCAGATCGCCGGCGGCGACATCTACCCGGCGCTCGAGAAGGGAACGATCGACGCGGCCGAATGGGTCGGCCCGTACGACGATCAGAAGCTGGGTTTCAACAAGATCGCCCCGCACTACTACTACCCGGGATGGTGGGAAGGCACCGCCGCGCTCCACATCTTCATCGGCCTCGACAAGTGGAACGCGCTGCCCAAGAGCTATCAGGCCATCCTTCGCGCCGCCTGTGCCGACTGCAACAACTGGATGACCGCCAAGTACGATGCTCAGAACCCGAAGGCTCTGCGCGAACTCGTCGCCGGCGGCACCAAGCTGCATCCGTTCTCAAAGGCGATCATGGACGCGTGCTGGGACGCGGCCACCGAGGTCTACAAGGAGACCTCGGCCAAGTATCCCAACTTCAAGAAGATCTACGATTCGATGACGGCTTTCCGCAAGGACCAGGTCCTGTGGTTCCGCGTCGCCGAGAACACCTACGACAACTTCATGGCGGGCGAGTCGGCGGCGAATAAGCTCTGACGCCGGCCCGGCAGACCGACAATGGAAAGCCCCGCTTCGGCGGGGCTTTCTTTTTGACTACTTGAAGATGGGCGCGGCGTTCTCCGTGGGTGGCGCCTGGATCTCGATCTTGACCTTGTTCGGATCGACGTTCGACGGCGCGTCCAGGAAGTAGGTCACGGTATGCGGGAAGGCGATGACGCCCAGCGTCATGGCGAGCTGCAGGATCACCCAGGGAATGGAGCCCCAGTAGATGTCCGAACTCTTCACCTCCTTGGGTGCCACCGAGCGCAGATAGAACAGGGCGAAGCCGAACGGCGGATGCATGAACGAGGTCTGCACGTTCACGCACAGCATGACGCCGAACCAGATCAGGGCGGCGTCGGGACCGACCACCGGCGCCAGGATCTTCTGCGCCACCGGCGCCAGCATCGGCACGATGATGAAGGCGATCTCGAAGAAATCGAGGAAGAAGGCCAGGAAGAAGACGAACAGGTTGACGACGATCAGGAAGCCCCAGACGCCGCCCGGCAGGCTCGACAGCATGTTCTCGACCCACGTCCCGCCGCTCACGCCCTGGAAAGTGATCGAGAAGCAGGTTGCGCCGACCAGGATGAAGGCGACCATGGCGGTGATGCGCATGGTCGACTCGAACGCCTGGCGCATCAGATTGCGCAGCTCCGTCACTTGCCAGGCGCGCCAGCATAGCCAGATGATGGCGGCGAACATGACGGTGAAAGCGATCGTGAATGGCGCTGACTTGAAGCCGTCTGGCACGATCCCGATGAAGAAGCCGATGATTGCCGCCGCGCAACCGCCGTAGAACGCGAGCTTGTCGAACCTGGTGAGGGGCGCGTTGCGCACCACGGCAAGAACGATGGCGCCGATCGTGCCCATGGCGCCCGCTTCGGTCGGGGTGGCGAGGCCCATCATGATCGTGCCGAGGACGAGGAAGATCAGCACGGCCGCGGGGATGATGCCCCACGCGCACTTGATCAGCAGGGCCTTGCCGAACAGCGTGCGCGGCACTGGCGGCAGCGCATCCGGCTTCACGATCGTGAGATAGAAGGTGTAGGCCGCGAACATCACGATCTGGAGGATCGACGGACCCCAGGCCCCGGCATACATGTCGCCGACCGAACGGCCGAGCTGGTCGGCCAGCACGATCAGCACCAGCGACGGTGGCACGAGCTGGGTGATGGTCCCCGACGCTGCCAGCACGCCGGTGGCGTAACGCATGTCGTACTTGTAGCGGATCATTACCGGCAGCGTGATCAGCGCCATGGCGATCACCTGCGCCGCCACGGTTCCGGTGATGGCGCCCAGGATGAAGCCGACGATGATGGTCGAATAGCCGAGACCGCCGCGAACCGGCCCGAAGAGCTGGCCCATCGATTCGAGCATGTCCTCGGCTAGCCCGCATTTCTCCAGGATGGCGCCCATGAAGGTGAAGAACGGGATGGCGAGCAGCAATTCGTTGCTGAGGATGTTGCCGAACACGCGGCTCGGGATCGCCTGCATGAAGGGCAGGGTGAAGTAGCCGAAGTCGATCGACAGGAAGCCGAAGAAGAAGCCGACCGCTGCCAGCGAGAATGCAACCGGGTAGCCGATGAGCATGAAGACGACGAGGCCGCCGAACATCAGCGGCGGCATCCATTCGAGAGGGATGATCATTGCGTCGGCCTCTCGTAGTGCGCTTCCAGGCTGTCGACCGGGACGCCGATCAGGAACGCCACACGCTTGATCAGCTCGGACAAGCCCTGGAGGGCGACCAGCGCGAAGCCGAGCGGCATCACGATCTTGATCGGCCAGCGGATCAGCCCGCCGGCATTGCCCGAATGCTCGAGCGTGTCGTAGGACTGCACGAAGAACGGCCAGGATAGCCAGGCGAGAATGGCGCAGGTTGGCAGCAGGAAGATCAGCGTGCCCAGGATGTCGATCCAGAGCTGACCGCGCCGCGACAGCATCATGTAAAAGATGTCGACGCGGACGTGCTCGTTTCGCTTAAGCGTGTACGATGCGCCGAACATGACGATGACGGCGAACATGTACCACTGCACCTCGAGCCAGGCGTTCGAGCTCATGTCATAGGCATAGCGCACCATGGCGTTGCCGCCGCTGACCAGGCAGGCCAGCAGCACGAGCCAGTTGCATAAAACCCCGATTTTTTCGTTGATGTAATCGACGACTGCGCAGAACGACAGCAGTAAGCGCATCCCCTCTCCCCTGATGCGAGACATTGTCTAATTGGCCAGTCGTTGCCGACGGGCATGACCTCATATCGCGGTCTTTCAGACCGCGCTAGGTCCCGGGTCATTTCTGTTACGGAATAACGTGCGTCAAGTCGCTACACGGCCGCGACCTGCCTAGACGGTGGGCAGTTCCATCCACCCTTCGGGTCCGAAGAATTCCAGCGGCCGGAAGGCCCGCTTGTAGGCCATTTTGGCCGAATCGGCGATCCAGTAGCCGAGATAGACATAGGGCAGCCCGCGGCGCGCGGCCGCCTCGGCCAGCCAGAGGATCATGTAGGTGCCGAGGCTGCGCCGTTCGTGCTGCGGGTCGAAGAAGCTGTAGACCGCCGACACCCCGCTCGACAGCCAGTCGACCAGGCACGCACCGATCAGCCGGCCCTCGGCCGAATCGTCGCGAAACTCGATGATCGCCGTTTCGACCGGGCTCTCCTCGACCATCGCCCGGTAGTCGTCGAAATCCATGTCGGCCATGTCGCCATCGCGATGCCGCGCGAGCACGTAGCGTGAGAAAAGCGCATACTGCTCGCCAGTGGCCAGCGGCTGGGTCTCCACGACATGGACGTGTTCGTTGCGCCGCAGGACCCTGCGCTGCACCCGGTTGGGCTCGAAGTCCCGCACCCGGATGCGGACCGGCACGCAGGAGCGACAACCCTCGCACAGCGGCTTGTACACGAAGTGGTGAGACCGCCTGAACCCCGCGTCGGTGAGCGTGTCGTGCTGGGAGATGGCATCCGGGCCCGACAGCTCGGTCACAAGCTTGGTTTCCAGCCGATGCGGCAGGTACGGGCAACGCATTGCCGGCGTCGTGCGGAAGAACCGCAGGGTCTGGATGTTCTGGCGGATGAACATGACGACTGATCAGGCAGTCTAGCGCCACAGCCGGCGAAAGGGAACCAGCGCGAGTCGCACCAGCCGCGGCAACATCCAGCACAGCAGGGCGACGAACAGCGCGAGGAGGCAGAGGAAGGCGGCCGGATGGGTGAGTGCCAGGACGAGACCGCCGAGGACCGTCATGTCGGTGACGAGCGAGGCGGCAATATTGCTGAATGGCTCCGGGCTGGTGTTGATCAGGGCGCGCGAGCCGGTCTTGGCGAGGTGACTGCCCGTGGCCAGCGTGCCGCCCAGCAATCCGAGGATGATCGCGGCCTCGGGGCCGAACTGATCGCCGGCGCCGAACGCCAGCAACGCGCCGGCGGGCACGCGCACGAAGGTATGCAGGCCGTCATTGACGCTGTCGACATAGGGGATCTTGTCGGCGAAAAAATTGAGCGCGAACAGCAACGCAGCGACCGTCATCACCCATGGCGAGCCGAGCGCCTGTAGATCGTGCGGCAGCGTGACCAGGCCGAGCGCCTGGGCCGCCCCCAGCACCAGCAGGACGGCGTAGGTATTGAGACCGCTTGCCCAGCCGGCGCCCAGCGCGATCGCGGTGGCGGCAAGCGGATCCATGCCGCTAGAGCGCCCGTCGCGCCTTCAGTGCCGTGGCCAGCGTGCCGTCGTCCAGCCAGTCGAGCTCGCCGCCGACCGGCACGCCATGGGCGAGGCGGGTCAGCGGCACCTTCGACGCGGCCAGCCGTTCGGCCAGGTAGTGCGCCGTGGTCTGTCCGTCGACCGTGGCGTTGGTGGCCACGATCACCTCGCGCACGCCGCCCTCCGTCACGCGGCGGACGAGGCTCGCGATGTTGAGTTCGTCGGGGCCGACGCCGTCGAGCGCCGACAGGGTGCCGCCCAGCACGTGATAGCGCCCGGAGAAGATCCTGCCGCGTTCCATCGCCCACAGATCGCCGACATCCTCGACGACGCAGATCATGCCGGCATCGCGACGCGGATCGCTGCAGATCGAGCAGGGGTCGACCGTGTCGAGATTGCCGCAGGTCGAGCACGGCTTGATGGCGCGCGCGGCATCGGCCAAGGCGCCGCTCAGCGGCAACATCAGGGTCTCGCGCTTCTTCAGGAGCTGCAACGCGACGCGCCGCGCCGAGCGCGGGCCGAGCCCCGGCAGGCGTCCCAGGAGCTGGATCAGCCGCTCGATTTCCGTGCCGTTCATCCGACGCTAGAGCTTGAAGCCCGGCGGCAGCGGCAGGCCGCCGGTGATCGAGCTCATCTGCTCCTGCACGGTCTGCTCGACCTTGCCGCGCGCGTCGTTGCAGGCGGCGACGATCAGGTCCTCGACCACGCCCTTTTCCTCGGGCTTGAAGAGCGACGGATCGATCTCCAGCCGGCGCGTCTCGCCCTTGCCGTTGACCGTGACCTTGACCATGCCGGCACCCGAGCTGCCGATGATTTCCATGCGCTCGAGCTGCGCCTGCAGCTCCTGCATCTTCTGCTGCATCGCCTGGGCCTGCTGCATCAGGCCGCCGAGATCCTTCAGCTTGTCGAACATCAGAATTCGCTTTCGGGAATGTCGTCGTCCAGCGGGTAGTCTTCGGCCGGCGGCGGCTCCTCGCCGAGCCCCGCCACCATCGATGCCTGCTCGCCGCGGCGCTTCACGCCGTCGAGCCTGGCGCCTGGAAACGTCTTCAGGATCGCCTGCACCAGCGGGTTGGCCTCGGCGCTGGCGCGCAGGTCGTCGGCCTTGGTCGCCTTCTGCTCGGCAAGCGTGGGCTTGCCGGCGTCGGAGGAGACCGAGGCGATCCAGCGTCGGCCCGTCCACTGGCTCAGCAGATCGCTGAGGCGGGGCGCGAGATCGGGCGGCGCCTTCGGCTCGGGCCGGAATTCGATCAAGCCGGGCTCGCAACGCACTTCGTGCACGTGATGCATCAGGTGGTGCACCAGCCGCGCTTCACGACGGGCTTCGAAGAGCGCCACCACCTCGGTGAAGTTCCTGGGATTGGGCGCTGCCTGTGCGGGCTGGGGTGCCACCGCGGAGGCCGGCTGGGCGGCAGCGCGGGCGGCCGCGCCGCCACCTCCACCGCCGCCGCGCGGTGCCGGGGCAGGAGCGCCGGCGCCGGCCGGCGCGCCGCCATTCTGCAACGCCTTGATGGCATCGGACGGCGAGGGCAGATCCGCCGCATAGCAGAGCCGGATCAGCGCCATTTCGGCCGCGCGCAGCGGCGAAGGGGCCGACAGCGTCTCCTGCAGGCCCTTCAGCAGCAGCGACCAGGCGCGGGTCAGCGACGCCATCGATAGCTTCTGCGCCATCGCCATGCCCTGCGTGCGTTCGCTGTCGGCCACGCCGGCGCCGGCCTCGGGCGCCACCTTGAGGCGCGTCACCCACTGCGTGATCTCGAGGAGGTCCTGCAGGACGACGACCGGGTCGGCGCCCGAATCGTGCATCTCGCCCAGCAGCCCGACCATGGCCGGCGCATCGCCCTTCATCGTCTTCTCGAACAGCTCGAGGACGCGGCTGCGGTCGGCGAGGCCCAGCATGTCGCGCACTTGGGCGGCATCGACCACGCCGCCGCCATGGGCGATCGCCTGGTCGAGCATGGAAAGACCGTCACGCACCGAGCCGTCGGCGGCGCGGGCGAGCAGCGCCAGCGCCTCGGGCGAGATCTCGACTTTTTCCGCTTCGGCGATCTTGCCGAAATGGGCGACCAGCACATCGAGCGGCACACGCTTCAGGTCGAAGCGCTGGCAGCGCGACAGCACGGTCACGGGCACCTTGCGGATCTCGGTGGTGGCGAACAGGAACTTCACATGCGGCGGCGGCTCCTCCAGCGTCTTGAGCAGGGCGTTGAACGCCTTCTCCGACAGCATGTGCACTTCGTCGATGATGTAGACCTTGTACCGCGCCGAGACCGGGCGGTAGCGCACGCCCTCGATCAGCTCGCGCACGTCGTCGATGCCGGTGCGCGAGGCGGCGTCCATCTCGATCACGTCGACATGCCGATCCTCGGTGATCGCCGTGCAGTTCTCGCAGACGCCGCAAGGATCGACGGTCGGTCCGCCCTTGCCGTCGGGCCCGACGCAGTTCAGGGCCCGGGCGATGATGCGAGCGGTCGTGGTCTTGCCGACGCCGCGGACGCCGGTGAGCATGAAGGCGTGCGCAATGCGGCCCGAGGCGATGGCGTTGCGCAGGGTGCGGACCATCGCCTCCTGCCCGACCAGGGTGGTGAAATCGACAGGGCGGTATTTACGGGCGAGGACCCGATAGGGAAGCGATTCCTTGGCTTCCGGCATTGGCGAGCGTCCCGACCCAGAGTGCGCCGTGGCCCCTTAAGGCCCGGCGGTCGTCGCGCCTGGGCCGCCCGGTCGCCGCGGCGGCGCGCGCGGAGATTACGGGTGAGAGACCGGCATGACCCGAAGCGAATTCGTTACGGCTGCTTCCTTCCGGATCTGACCGGGTTGGCGACTGCTCCGCCCACACCGGCCCCTCGACTTGCTTATATCAGGACTCCCCACCTTGGGCACAAGGGCCCTCGGCAACACTGTGGATCGTGATAAAATCTTTGAAACAAAAGGCTTTTATAGCTCTGTTCACTTGCCGCACTGGCAGTGCTAACATCGTTGCGGGGAAGGGATCTCGGGTGTGATGACTGAGCGCAGGTTTTTCGTCGGACCGGTGCCATGGCTGATGGGCCTGTTGTGGGCCGATTTCGGCGTGCTCGCGGGCTTGGCGATTTGCGTCACCCAAGGCCGCTTCACCGCGATTCGCGCCAACCCGGCCGCCTGTTTCGCCGTGTTCGCCATCTTTGTCGTCTTCGGTCTCACGATGGGCGCTGCGATCTCCAATCGCCAGCAGGCCCAGCGCCGGGTCCTGAGGCGGCCGATCGCCAACGCCTGCATCGGCCTTTATGCGGTGTCGCTCGAAGTCCAGCGTTTCATCAGCATGCTGCAGTTCGTCTCGGGCAACGACATCAACGGTCGGCCGGCCGATCTCGCGGCATTGCGCGCCGCCGCAGCGGGTGTGGAGCGGGCGGTGGACGCGCTGGCCCCGAGCAGTATCCTCGATCCGGTCGATGTCAGTCGTGTGTTGCAGACCGGCAAGAGCGCAGCGGCCGACGCCAACCAGAGCTTCGCCGCCGCCTGCCAGGCGCTCGATCGCGATGTCTACGATCGTCGCGAACGCTGGGCGGCCGCGCTTCAGATCGCCAACGGCTCGCTGGCGCGAATCGGCAAGACGATCGAGACCTTGCAGCGCGCGGCCTAGAGCGCCGCCCGGCGGTCGGCTGGTCGCCTCAATCCAAGATTTTCCCGCAGCGTCGCGCCTTTGTACTCGGCCCGCACCAGTCCGCGCTCCTGCAGGATGGGCACAACTTCGCTGGCGAAGGCATCGAACTGACCGGGGAAGAACGGCGGCATGACGTTGAAGCCGTCGGCCGCGCCGGCCTCGAACCAGCGTTGGAGCTCGTCGGCAATTTGCCGGCCGGTGCCGACCAGCAGCAGATGCCCGCGCGCGGCGGCCACGCGGTGGAAGAGCTGACGTAGAGTGAGCCTGTCGCGTCGCGCCATCTCGATCAGCAGTGCGGCGCGGCTCTTGAGGTGTTCGGTCTCCGGCAGCGATGGCAGGGGCTCGTCGAGCGGATAGATCGACATGTCGGTGCCGAGCCGATCCGACAGCACTGTTAGCGCCTGCGGCGTGGTGTCGATACGCGAGTTGAGGTCGGCGAAGATGTCCTGCGCCTCCTTCTCGGTCCTGCCGACGACGGGAAAGACGCCCGGCATCACCAGGACGCCGGCGGGATCGCGCCCGAAGCCCGCGGCCTGGGCCTTCAGGCCCTTGTAGAAAGCCAGCGCCTCGCTGAGATCGTTCTGGGCGGTGAACACCACATCGGCGATGCGCGCCGCCAGCGCCTGGCCTGGTCCCGATGAACCGGCCTGGATCAGCACCGGGTGGCCCTGCGGGCAGCGCGGCACGTTGAGGCCGCCTTCGACCGCAAAGTACTTGCCTCGAAAGTTCGGGATGTGAAGGCTGCCCGGCCGCACGAACAGGCCACTGGCCTTGTCGCCGATGAAGGCATCGTCGTCCCAGCTGTCCCACAGCAACCGGCAGGCCTCGACGAACTCCTCGGCCATGGCATAGCGCTCGGCATGCGGCGGGTGCGGCCGGCCGAAGACGGCCGACGACTTGGCATAGGCAGTCGTCACGACGTTCCATGCCGCGCGGCCGCCGGAGAGATGATCGAGCGAGGCAAAGCTGCGCGCCACGTGATAGGGCTCGGCGTAGGTCGTCGAGCCTGTGGCGGCGAGGCCGAGATGCTTGGTCGTCATGGCAAGAGCCGCCAGCAGCGTCATCGGCTCGAACTTGCCGATCGTCGAGGGATGCTCGGCGTAGCCCGTCGCGAAGCCATCGCCCAGGAAGAACATGTCGAACCTGGCGGCCTCGGCGGTGGCCGCGATATGCTGCATCAGCGCGAAATTGGGCCAGCCCTCGGTCACCGCGTCGGGATGACGCCAGCCCGCCACATGGTGTCCCGGCGTCTGCACGAACACGCCGAGCCTCATCGCGCGGCGCGGCCTTTCCTCCCGCTCCATGGCGGCAAGATAACCGAAAGGGCGGGATCAGTGTTGTCGTGCCAGGTAATTGGCGAGGGCGGTTTTGGCGGCCAGCCAGCGTCGCTTGGCGATCTCGAGAACGATGCGACTCTCCTCGGTGCCAGCACGTGCGTGATGCTCGTGCAGCCGCGATACCCAGAGAAGCCAGATTCGCTCTTGTTCCTCGAGGCGGGCCAGCCGAGCGTCATCGGTCGCCGAAGCGACTTGCGAGGTATCCAGTTCGTTGCGTCCGAGCCCGTCGTCCGGTTCGGTCATACCTACGCTGCTGGCAATTAACTGACCGACCAACGCCGGGCTTCTCTGTTCGGTTGCTAACACATGAATAAATGGTTGCGGCCGTTTCGTGTTTCGAGGGGCCGACGCGCCGCAAAACAATTTGCAGTAAAGGTGTCTCAGCCGTCTCACCTGTCTCAGGCGTCTCAGGGTGTCTCACCAGGGGGGTGGGGCTGTTTCGTGAGACTCGGCGCTAAAAGCCTTGTGCCATCGGCATCCGAGGCGTCTCAGGCGGGTGAGACTCCCGGAGATCGTCTCAATGCTGGGGCGTCTCGGCGGGCTCGGTGGCCTTCATGGACGGACGTTCGGCCGCTTTGTCATACCAGGCGGCCAGCTTGGGCGCGGCTTGGCGCCAGCCCGGCCCGTAGCGCCAGTCGTCATAGCCGCAGGCCACGGCCGTCGTGATCTGTGCCAGGCCGAAAGCCGTTCCGAATGCCGGCAGGTGATCCTTTTCCAGGGCCGCCAGGCAGCGCATCTGGCGCTCGCGCATCTTGGCGATGAAATCGTCCGAGCGATCGACCTCGCCGCGCAGCAGCTCGGCGCGGCGGGCGATCTGCGCTTCGATCGTCGCGTTGGCGAGCGAGATCGCCGCCAGCGCCTTCCAGCGTGCCGCGCCGTCCCGCGCGAGCAGCCGGTAGTTGGCCAACTCGCCGTTGAGGTAGTCGCAAATCGCGTGGGACTCGGTGAGCGTGAAGTCCGGCGTGACGAGCACGGGAATGCGCCGCGCGGCGGTGTCGGCGACGAACTCGGACGAGGGCGCGACGGTCTGCGTGCCCCAGCCATGCGGCCATCTGGTCTGCACGTATTCGAAGCGGTCCTCGATGCCGAGCTCGAGGATGCACACGCGGACCCGCCGGACCCAGGGCGAGGCCGGCGTCACGTAAAGACGCATCGGCACGGTCAGGGCCGGCGCGCGCCGGGTGCGGTGTCGCGCAGATAGGTGAGCGCCGCCTGCACGCCGCCGGTCTTGTGCGGCACCTTGGCGAGGCCGAGCGCCATCTCGACGCCCGACAGCGTGCCCATCAGCATCAGATCGTTGAAGTCGCCGAGATGGCCGATGCGGAACACCTTGCCGGCGACCTTGGAGAGGCCCTGGCCAAGCGACAGGTTGAAGTTCTCCAGCGCCACCTTGCGGAAGGCATCGGCGTCATGGCCTTCCGGCATGACGATGGCGGTGAGGGAGCCGGAGTATGCCTGCGGGTCGTTGCACAGGATCTCGAGCCCCCAGGCGTTCACCGCCGTGCGCGTCGCCTCGGCATGGCGTGCATGACGGGCGAACACCGCGTCGAGGCCTTCCTCCAGCAGCATGTCGCAGGCCTCGTTTAGGCCGTAGATCAGGTTGGTAGCGGGCGTGTAGGGGAACCAGCCGTTGGCGTTGGAATTGAGCATCTCCTCCCAGTTCCAGAACGATCTCGGCATCTTCGATGATTTCGACGCCGCCAGCGCCTTCTCGCTCACCGCATTGAACGAGAGGCCGGGCGGCAGCATCAGGCCCTTCTGCGAGCCGGCGACCGTGACGTCGACGCCCCAGGCGTCATGACGATAGTCGATCGAGCCCAGCGAGGAGATCGTGTCGACCAGCAGCAGGGCCGGGTGCTTCGCGGCATCGATGGCGCGGCGGATGGCGCCGATGTTGCTCACTACGCCGGTCGACGTCTCGTTGTGGACGATGCACACGGCCTTGATCGTGTGGCCGGCATCTTCCTTCAGGCGCTTCTCGATCGCGGCCGGGTCGGCCGGCTTGCGCCAGTCGCCGCCCATGAACTCCGACTTGATGCCGAGCCGGTCCGCCATCTTCTTCCACAGCGAGGCGAAGTGGCCGGTCTCCCACATCAGCACCAAGTCGCCGGAATTGAGCGTATTGACGAGAGCGGCTTCCCACGCGCCCGTGCCCGACGCCGGATAGACGATCACCGGCTGCTTTGTCTGGAAGACCTGTCGCACCGAGCGCAGCACCTTCTTGGCGAGCGCGTTGAATTCGGGGCCGCGGTGGTCGATGGTCGGATAGTCCATCGCCCGCAGGATGCGGTCGGGCACGTTGGTCGGCCCGGGAATCTGCAGGAAATGGCGTCCGCTCGGATGGGAATTCAGTCGCATTTGGGTATTGTAGCCGCTGTGACCCCGTTGGAACAAACCCTTCGCCGCGCCGTCAAAGGCGACGTTCTGTTCGATCGTGCCTCGCGCGGCCGCTATTCGACCGACGCCTCGATCTACCAGGTCGAGCCGGTCGGCATCGTCGTTCCGCGCGATGAGACGGACCTCGCGGTTGCCCTCGATGTCGCGCGCGACGCCAAGGCGGCGATCCTGCCGCGCGGCGCCGGCACGTCGCAGTGCGGCCAGACGGTCGGGCAGGCGCTGGTGGTCGATTTCTCGAAATACATGCGCAACGTCGTGGGCTTCGACAAAGAGCGCGCCGAGGTGACGGTTCAGCCGGGCGTCGTGCTCGACCAGCTCAACGCCTGGCTCAAGCCGCACGGCCTCTGGTATCCGGTCGACGTCTCGACCTCGGCGCAATGCACGCTTGGCGGCATGGCCGGCAACAATTCCTGCGGCAGCCGCTCGATCCGCTACGGCAACATGGTGCACAACGTCGCCGGCATCGACGCCATCCTGGCCGACGGCACGCGCGCGCGCTTCGACAGCAAGCGGCCCGAGGACATGCAGCCCGCCGTGCGCGCCCTGGCGGATAAAGTGGCGGCGCTCGCCGTCGCCGAGCAGGACGAGATCGCCGCTAAGTACCCCAAGGTGCTGCGCCGCGTCGGCGGCTACAACCTCGACATCTTCTTTCCGCAGTCGGAGCGGCCCTACACGACCGACAATTCGGTGAACCTGGCGCACCTGCTGGTGGGCAGCGAAGGAACGCTCGCCGTCACCGAGCGCCTGACCTTGAAGCTATCGCCGTTGCCCAAACACAAGGCCCTGGGCGTGGTCAACTTCCCGAGCTTCTACAAGGCGATGGAGACGGCCCAGCACATCGTGAAGCTGAAGCCGACCGCCGTCGAGCTGGTGGACCGCACGATGATCGAGCTCGCCCGCGCCAATCCGGCGTTCCGGCCGGTGATCGAAAGAGCGCTGATCGGTCAGCCCGAGGCGATCCTGCTGGTCGAGTTCGCGGGCGACGAGCGCGAGCCGCAGCTCGCCGACCTCCGCCGGCTCGTCGAGCTGATGGGCGATCTCGGCCTGCCGGGCAGCGTGGTCGAGATGCCGGAGCCCGGCCCGCAGGCCGCGCTCTGGGAGGTCCGCAAGGCCGGCCTCAACATCATGATGTCGATGAAGGGCGACGGTAAGCCGGTGTCCTTCATCGAGGACTGCGCGGTGCCGCTCGAGCATCTGGCGGACTACACCCAGCGCCTGACCGACGTCTTCACCAAGCACGGCACGCGCGGCACCTGGTACGCGCATGCCTCGGTCGGCACCCTGCACGTGCGGCCGATCCTCGACATGCGCCGTGAGGGCGCCGCCAAGATGCGCGCGATCGCGGAGGAAGCCTCGGCGATGGTGCGCGAATACAAGGGCGGCTATTCGGGCGAGCACGGCGATGGCCTGGTGCGCTCGGAATGGGTGGCATGGCAGTTCGGGCCGCGCCTCACCAAAGCGTTCGAGGCGATCAAGGATGCCTTCGATCCGCAAGGGCTGCTCAATCCCGGCAAGATCGTCCGCACCACGAAGATGGACGACCGCACGCTGTTCCGGTTCAAGCCGGACTATAAGAACGTCCCCTACAAGCCCGCGCTCGATTGGTCCGCGTGGAACGTCCAGAACGATCCGCTCACCGAAGCGCTCACCGAGCCCGGCAGCGGCGGCGATCCGACCGGCGGCTTCGCCAAGGCCGTGGAGATGTGCAACAACAACGGGCATTGCCGAAAGTTCGACGCCGGCACGATGTGCCCGTCCTTCCGCGCCACGCGCGACGAAGTGCATCTGACGCGCGGCCGCGCCAATACGCTGCGGCTTGCCCTGTCGGGCCAGTTGGGAGCGAAGGCGCTGCTCTCCGACGAGGTCGCGCAGGCGCTGGATCTCTGCGTTTCCTGCAAGGGCTGCAAGCGCGAATGCCCGACCGGCGTCGACATGGCGCGCATGAAGATCGAGGTGCGCTCGGCCCGGCGCAAGAGCGAGGGCCTGAGCCTGCGCGACCGGCTGATCGGCAATCTCCCGGAGATCGCGCCATGGGCGCGTCGGCTGCCCTGGCTGTTCAACCTCGCATCGTTCGTCCAGCCCTATCTCGGCTTTGCCAAGAAGCGCACCCTTCCCAAGTGGCGCGGCGATACGTTTCTCGCGACCACCGATGTCGATGCCGAGGACGCCACGGTGGTGATCTTCGCCGACACCTTCTCGAACAATTTCGAGCCCGAGATCCTTCACGCCGCGCGGCGCGTGCTTGCGGCGGCGGGGCACAAAGTCGCCGTGGCATGGCCCAATCTCGGCGCGCCGGCGCTGTGCTGCGGCCGTACGTATCTCGCGACCGGGCAGGTCGACAAGGCGAAGGCGCAAGCCCGCCGGCTGATCGAGGCGCTGTCGCCGTTCGTGGCGCGCGGCGTGCCGGTGGTCGGGCTCGAACCGTCGTGCCTGTTCACCCTGCGCGACGAATTCCTCGCAATGGGCCTTGGCGAGGAAGTGCAGAAAACGGCGGCGAACGCCCTGCTGTTCGAGGAATTTCTCGCGCGCGAGAAGAAGTCTGGGCGCCTGAACTTGGCGCTGAAGCCGATCGCCGAGAAGAAGGCCTTGCTGCACGGTCATTGTCATCAGAAGGCGTTCGCCGCGATGACCGCTGTGCAGGAAGCGCTGGCGCTGGTGCCCGAGCTCGCGGTGACGCCGATCGAGTCGAGCTGCTGCGGCATGGCCGGCAGTTTCGGCTACGAGGCCGAGCACTACGAGGTCTCGATGGCGATGGGCGAGCTGTCGTTGTTGCCGGCCGTGCGCAAGGCGGCGCGCGATACGCTTGTCGTCGCCGACGGCACCTCCTGCCGCCATCAGATCGCCGATGGCGCCAATCGCCGCGCCCTGCACGTCGCACAGGTTCTCGACCGCGCGTTGGCATGAGCCTGCTGGCCGGCTTCAGGGTGCTCCAGGTCGGCGGCGGGCCGGCGGCCGCGGTGTGCGGACGGCTCTTGGCCGATGTCGGCGCCGAGGTGATCTGCCTCGAGCCGGACAACAGCACGACGCTGTTGCAGTACCTCAATCGCGGCAAAGCCCTGGCTGCGGCGGCAAATGCCGACCTGATCGTGCGCGAAGGTCCCTGTGACCTCGCCGAGCTGCGCCGGCTCAATCCGTCGGCCGCCGTCGTCACGATCTCGCCCTTCGGCGAGACCGGACCGCAGGCGAGCGATCCCGCGACCGACCTCACCTTGTTCTGCGCCAGCGGCATCGCGCGCCAGCTGACTGGGCAAGTCGACGATCTCGAGGAACCGCCGATCCGCCCCGTGGGTGAGCAATCGGCCTTCATCGGCGGATTGGCGGCCGCCTGTGCCGGCATGCATGCCGCGCTCGGCAACAATCCCGGCGCTTCGATCGACGTGTCGATCCACGAGGCGCTCGCGACGCTCA
>DASRFX010000037.1:0-6872 GCA_035651335.1 Reyranella sp.
TACCATCGCGGTGACCGCGACTACTATTTCGCATATCCGCAGGACCACCGGCAGACATCAATCGAATACGACGAAGGGCAGATGACGAAGCGGCCTTACAATCCCGCCTTCGAGATCATCCTCGTCCACAATGACCGGGACCGCACGCTCAGCATCTGGCATCAGGGCCAAGCCGAACGCGTCAGGGATCTACAGGTCGCCTTCGCTCGCGCCGTTCTCAAGGCCGACATCCCCCGCGACAGCCCGCGCGACACACGCGTCTATGACCTCAGCATGTTCGCGCGCTCCGACTTTCAGCTGACCGGCCTTGCCAAGCATGGCATTGAACGCGCTGAGGCGCGCAGGCTCCGCCTCCACATCCTCGCCCCGCACAAGCATTCCATCATCATTGACATTGGCGCCAATACTCCGAACCACGTCCTGTTCGATCGCATCAAAGCCGTCACACAGGGTCTGGCCACCTCGGCGATCCGCGTGTCACAGGCGGGCCTCCGCGTGACCTTCGAGCTGAAGCCAAACGACAAGAAGCAACGCGTCCGCAATTTCGAGCTCAACTGGCCCAATTCGTGCTCGCTGCATAACGACGGCTATGATGTCGTGATCCAGCGTATGCTCGTGGAAAACGGCATCGAGCCAAGGCAAACGGATGGCGGGCCTGACGACAGTGGCGAAGACCGCTGACATTCCTGCAATTGTCCTGGACAGGATCGCCGACCACTCGCCTGAGCACGCTCTCTTCGACAGCGACGAAGTACTGGCCTGGCCGCTGTGGGTGCTGAAAGCGCTTCTCACCGCCGGCCTTCTCAGTGAGACCAGCCGAGCGACCGAAGTCTTCTGCGACGGTTGCGAGCGGGGCTGCCTCAAGCCGGTCATCGTCCGCACCCTCCCGAACGCCCGCAAGCTTCGCGCGTTTGTTGTCTGCGACGAGGAACCCGACCTGGGGCGGATTGAGATCGCCCCCAAACGGCTCAAGCGCTACATGGCGACTGTCGGCTCGGCGGCCAGGTTCGTTGGCCGATCGCTGGCGCTGAAGTCGACTCCCGAACCAGGGTCTGGCGGTTCGGTTTGTGTCGGTTGTCTCCAAGGCCGCAACGGCGGTCGCGTGCTCGCAATCGAGTCTCGGCAAGGACAACTCCTGCTTACAGCTGGAGGGCACCGCGTTGTGCTGAGCGATCTCGTTTACTGGGATCGCCGTGCCTTGGCGCTCGATCATCGCGCCGTCCGGCGTCTCGTCAATCGCAGGGCTGCCAAAAGCAGTCTTCGAGACCATCCTCCGCCCGAGCATGTGAAGCAGGGCAGGCGGAAGAAGACCAGCCGCGACGAGCACATCAGGCAGGAGGCGGCACGGCTGCGGCGCCAAAACAGGAAATGGACGATAACCCAGGTTGCAAACCATATCTCAAAGATGGAGCTGGCCGACGGCATCAGCGTCGCGAGGGTTCGCCGCATCATCTACGAAAAATAGTTGAGCGGATTCGTCCCGCTCAATCGGCACATCTCCAATACCTTGATCTTCCTCCTCGTTCCTCGCACATCCCGCGAGTTCAGCGATCGGTGCCGCCGGCAATGTCGCGTGTAAACAAGAGCGTTTTCAACGTCTTGCTTCATGGATGGTGCGCAAGCGGGGCACTTTTCTCGCTCAAGTCGCTCAATCATCCTGCCCGCCGCAAGTGTGCCAGCCGAAGTGCCGGAGTCCGGTATGGCCAGGAAGAAGCGACCACGGTTTCTCACCACCACCGAAGCCGCAGAGTTCCTCAGACTCAAGAAGCATACGCTCGAGAACATGCGATCGGAGGAAGGCAAGAGCGGTCCACCCCATCGCAAGCATGGTGGGCGCGTCTTCTACCACCTGGATGACCTCATCGCGTGGTCCAAAAGCTCCCGTCGCAAGAAATGAGCCGCAAGCGGTGTCTTCTGGCGGTCACCGCCGCCGGCGTTTTGCTATTGATGCCGTCGCTGGAGCGCACAGCACCCCAGCTCGTCTGGAACGCTTCACCCAGCATGCCGGTTGGTCTCTACCGCGTCCAGCATAGTGCCGTCCGCCGTGGAGACCTTGTGCTCATTCGTCTTCCGCCCGCGGTCGCCAAGCTCGCTCATCAGCGCGGATACCTGCCGAAGTCAGCATATCTGATCAAGATCGTGCTGGCCGTCGCCGGCGACCATGTCTGCCGTTTCGGCACCTACGTTCTCGTGCGCGGGATGTTCGTGCGCCGTGCCTTGCCCCGCGACAGGCTCGGGCGCCGCATGCCCGTCTGGCACGGCTGCCGCCGGCTTGCAGGCGATGAGCTGTTCGTCCTGGCCAACAACCCGCAGAGCTTCGACAGCCGCTACTTCGGCTCGGTTTCTATGAGAGCAGTTGTCGGCCGCGCCGTCCCGCTTTGGCCGGTCCACCGCTGACGCGACCAATATCAACGACCAGATGACGTCACGTGCTCGCAGTCCTCATACCCACGCTGACGGTTGCTACCCTGCTGGACAAGATAAACTTCCGCCCGCCGTGACCTCAATACGGACGGGCGCCCATGGGTCTGGATGACGTCAACTCTTAAGTAGAGCGGAGGTGTTGATCTTAAGTAGAGAGGAGGTGTTGATTGGCGCTGAAGACTCTAGGCGGTCCCCTCCCTCGGGCTTTAAGCCCTCAGTCGGGTCGCGTGCTATCGCGCGGCGAAGATGCCGCGCGACCGAGCCGCCTACGGCGTCTCGGCACATTCGTGTAACGCCCGCTACCGCGGCGCCCGCGGCCACGTCAACGATTCATCCCTGCGCCATGCCAGTGCGGCGAACACGTCGCCAGGCGCCCATCAGTCCGGGACGCCCGCACCTTCCGATCGGTGCGCCGGCTCTGTGTCGAGAGGCGGGACCACTTCAAGGTTTGCTCCGCGTCCGCAGCCTTCGGCGTGCTCGCCGAGCTGCGGCGCCATCTGATCCTCTCTCATGCGTCCACGTCGCCCATCCCCCGCCGATCGATGTGCGAGGGTGCGGCAGCCGTCGCCCGAGGCAACCCGCCTGCGGCGGGTCCTCCACTGCGTTGCGGCCCTGCGCGACGCAAGCGTCGCTTGGGTGCCTCAGGCGCCTCAAGCTGCCGCAATCCCACGCACACCGGCGGGGGAATGGGCCTCCGCCGGACAAGCAAGAGGATGAGCATCATGGCTACCATCGGAACCGTCACCAAGCACGACGACGGCCACTACGAGGGCGAGCTCCGGACCCTCTCCGTCCGCGCCGACATCGCCATCCTGCCGGTCACCGACAAGGCGTCCCACAATCAGCCCGACTTCCGCGTACTCTCCAAGGGCGTCGAGATCGGTGCCGGCTGGCTCCGCATGGGCCAGATGTCCGGCAAGGAGTACGTGTCGCTGTCGATCTCGGCGCCTGAGTTCGGCTCCAAGACGCTCTATGCGAACCTCGGCCGAGCTGCGGGCGAGACAGATCCGAACGTCTACGCCCTGATCTGGAACCCGCGGGAGTAACCCCTCGTCTTCGCCCTCGCGCCGGCAACGGCGCGGGGGCATCTCCCTTGTCTTTGCGCAGCCACCCGCCGGCCCCCACCCACCACCCTGGCACGATCGCATCGCTGCGAACACTTCCCCTGGTCCGGGGCGTACGCCGTGGCCGTTCACTGTGACGTCAACCTGCCCACTGTGGATCCCCGGTCGCATCGCGGTGTGGCGCGCAGACCTCTGGTTCATGCGGTGACGCCCGCAATTCTCCTTCCCGATCGTCATGGAGCTCCGCGTGACGATCGCCGTCACCGATACACGTCGGCAGGAGAGCACATCGGTTTGCGCAGCAGGCCTTCCGCTCTGTTTGGGCGGCAAATTGACCGGGGAAGATCCGGGAAGTCGGAGGATGTTTCAGCGCCGGAATTTGGAGATCAGGATAAAGGGATGGCGTCAGCTCGACACCAAACACAGGAAGCGCGCCGCTGTTGTTGACGTCATCCAAACGCTCGAAACGTCAGCGTTCGAAATTCGCGTTCGGCATCAGGACGCTCTTTGACGCCGTATTGAATTCCACACGGCATACCACACCTCATCTGGCCATCACGCTAGTCGGAGGTGCGTTTCATGGCCCAAGAGGACTTCGATGTGAAGCTCGGTCGCATCCGCGATGCGCGGCGGGCCCGTGCCGAGCGACATGCGGCTCTCGTCTTCCGACAAGCCGGCAAGCAAGGCGCCCGCGCGCTGCGGCAGCGCGGCCACATCTCGCCGGCGACGCCGAAACGCGGCATGGGCGCAGGCGTGCGTGCCGCTGCAAGTCTCATCGCCCCAGGCAGCCGGCGCGTCATCGTCAAGGCGCGCTATACCCGCATCCTCGGAGGCGACCTCGGCGCGGCACGCACGCACCTCAAGTACATCGTCCGCGATGGCGTCACCCGTGAAGGCGCGCCGGGCCGTCTCTATGGGCCGGCGAGCGACGATATAGATGCCGGGGCCTTCCTGGACCGGTCCGGGAAGGACCCGCACCAGTTCCGTTTCGTGGTGTCCGCCGATGAGGGAGCTCAGCTAGCAGACCTCAAGCCCTTCATCCGCGACCTCTTGGGCCAGATGGAGCGCGACCTCGACACCACGCTCGACTGGGTGGCGGTGGACCACTTCAATACCGGACACCCTCACACGCACATCGTCATCCGCGGCCGCGACCAGGACGGTGGTGAATTGGTGATGGCGCGGGACTACATTTCTCATGGCGTGCGCGCCCGAGCCCAGTCCCTCATCACTCTCGAGCTCGGTCCCGAGACGGAGCTGGAAAGGCGCCAGAAGCTGTTCAACGAGGTCGGGCAGGAGCGCCTTACGCGGCTTGACCGCTCCCTCATGAGCCGCGCCAAGGATAGAGTCCTGGTCGTTTCCAGCGCCGAGGAGATCGACCCCGTCCAGCAGTCTCTCCGAGTCGGCAGACTGAAGACCTTGGAGCGCCTTGGCCTGGCGCGGGAACGCCGGCAGGGCGTCTGGGAGCTCGATGCCGGGATGGACACGAAGCTCCGCCAGCTCGGCGAGCGGGCGGACAAGTTCAAAATGATGCAGCGGGCGCTGAGCGAGGCCGGCATCGAGCGCGGGGCCGCCGCCATGGCGCTGTTCGAGCGCGGCCCGCGCAAGGCACCGCTCATCGGCAAGGTGGTCGGTGTCGGCCTCGTCGACGAGATCTCCGACCGAACGTGGGTCATCATCGATGCCGTTGACGGCCGTGTTCACTACGCCGACCTTGGACGGTTGAAGCCGGTCGGCGTGCCCGCCCGGGGTGCCCTGGTGGCGCTTGCCGGCGACGGCCTCGATGGCAAGCCATCGCCCGTGCCGAAAGTGCAGGAGCTCTCACCCGTCGCACTCAAGGACCAGGTCGCCTACGACGGCCCCACCTGGCTCGATCAGGGCATCGTCGCCCGCTGGCAGCCGGAGCCCGGCATGCCGGGCTTTGCCGCCGAGGTGCGAGCCGCCATCGCGGCTCGGGGACGGTGGCTGGCGGAACGCCAGCTCGCCGGCCACTCTCCCGCCGGCGATATCCAGCCGGTCCCAGACATGATGCGCACGCTGCGCCAGCGGGAGACCGAACGTCTCGTGCGGCATCTGTCGCATCAGCTCAAGAGCAGCTACCTGCCTGTCGAGCCGGGCACGCCGATCGCCGGCGTCTACGAGCAGGCCATCACAACGCCCAGCGGCAGGATGGCTGTCATCCGGCGTGAGGACACGTTCACGCTGGCGCCGTGGCGTCCGGCTCTCGAGCCGTTCCGAGGCCAGGCCGTCACCGGAATGATCGGACCCAACCGTGTGAGCTGGACGCTTGACCGCGGGCGCGGGCTGCCGCCTCGTGCGTGAACGCGCTCTGGTGCTGAATGACTGGGGCGTCTGTCATAGGTCACCGAGGTGGCCTCGCAGCCGCTTGGCGAGCTGGCTCAGCTTCTGATCACGCAGCACATTGAGAAACTCCTAGGCCGACAGCCCTGACTTCGACAGGTTGCGCCGCGCATTGGCCAATGACGCCAGGAGAAGGTGAGGCACCTTGTCGTAGAGATCGGCCAGAAAGGCGTCCGGTGTCTGGCGGACGAACCCGTGAGCCTTCAGAACGCGGGCTGGAAAGTGACGCAGATTCCAGGTCAGGATATGCGTGGCTTTGGCCTCGATCGCCGCCGCCACCACATGGCGGTCACCGCGATCGGGCAGGCTGATGGTTTCGATATGCTTCTCGTATCCGGAAACTGTCGCGTCCGGCAGGGCGATCGTCATGAGCTGCTTCGTGGCGTTCAGGCGTTCGATCGAAAGGTCCGGGGCGTTGGCCATGAGATTGCGCATCCATTCGTCATGGAGCTCGTCGGTCCAGCGCGCATGAACCAGACGGTCGACACCCGCCTGAACGATGACGTTCCTCAGATGGAACGGGTAGAGGATGCAAGCGTCGAAGACGGCGACGACAGGACTAAATGCCATGGCGGCGATGGAGATCCTCGGCGTCGTCGACCAGGTCTTCCATCGCCTTGCGTTGGACGTCGAGCTTCGCCTTCAACGCCAGGACGTCCTTGAGCGAGGCACGACGATGCTTGCCGACATAACGGAACGGCAGATCGCCGACGTCCATGCGGTGGACGACGAGCGGGCGCGAGATGCCAAGGATGGCCGATGCCTCGGTCGGGCTCAGCTCCTGATCTTCCGTGAGGATCGCCACGCGCTCGCCACTGAGCAAACCCGCCAACAGGGTTTCCAAAGCGCTGATCGCCGCCGGCGGCAGCACAACGGTCTGGTCCTTGCCGCCGCGGCGCCGGACGTGCAGCTCGAGGCGGTCGCCCTGGGCAAGCTTGGGCAGGGGCGACACCTTCTTGCGGTCCCGATCCGAAAGTCCGGCAAATTTGACGACTTGGCTGGCCATGGCCTGTTCTCCTTCGC
>DASRFX010000038.1:0-84368 GCA_035651335.1 Reyranella sp.
AAAAGGCGGGGGCCGAAGCCCCCGCTAAAAAACGTCGGAACCTAGATTCCGACGCCCCCTCTAACCTTGAAGACAGCTCGCCAACGCGGCGAAAAATCCTTTAACATCAAAAGGATGCCGAATTTTCCCCAAGCCGTCAACGACCGCTTTAAGGTACCGGTAATAGCTATAGAGCGGCCCTGTGAGACACAAGATGCGGGCTCAAGCCGGGTTTTGTATCAGGACCATCAGTCGAAGCCGGTGGTGCGGTCCGAGTGTCCCCAAATGTACCAACCCGGTGGGACACGTTCGATGCCCATAAAACAAGGCTTTTAGGCCGAATGTCCCACTTTGCGCGCCACTCCCCACTAAGCGGTGGAAGGCAATCGACCACCGATTCGTAGCGGTTTTATCGACTTCGCCAGCCCCGACCTGTCGTCGGTTTCAACCAAAGCGGCGCACATCGTGCCCTCGCCATCGGCCGGCGCGAGCCGGTCGCCCGGCACTTTACGGATGAAGCGCTGGACGGCGCCTTCCTTCTTCATGCCGATCACCGAGTCGTAGTCGCCGCACATGCCGACGTCGGTCTGGTAGGCGGTGCCGCCCGGCAGGATCCAGGCATCCGCCGTGGGGATATGGCTGTGCGTGCCCAGGACTGCGGAGACGCGGCCGTCGCAATGATGGCCCATCGCCTGCTTCTCGCTGGTGGCCTCACCGTGCACATCGACCAGGATGAACTGCGCGGCGCGCCCCAGAGTGTATTTGGCGATCTCGGCGTCGACCGTGCGGAATGGATCGTCGAGCGGCTCCATGAAGAGTCGGCACATCACATTCACCACGACGATCTTCTGGCCCTTCGCCGTCTCGAAGATGTTGGCGCCCCAGCCCGGCGTGCCAGGCGGGAAGTTGACCGGCCGCAGCAGCCGCTTGTCCTGGGCGATATAGGGGATGATGTCGCGCTGGTCCCAGACGTGGTTGCCGGTGGTGATGCAGTCGACACCGGCCTTGTGGAACTCGGCGCAGATCTTGGCCGTGATGCCGAAGCCGGCCGCGGCGTTCTCGCCGTTCACCACGACGAAATCGAGGCCGAGCTGCTCGCGAAGGCGCGGCACGTTGCCGGTGACCGCTTCGCGGCCGGAACGCCCGACGATGTCGCCGCAGAACAGGACCTTCATGCGCTACACAAAGGCGCAGGCCCGCTTGTCGGTCAACAGCCAATCCAGCCGTTCGTCGTCGGGCCCATGCGGCACTTGCTCGCTCAGCAGCTGCGCGTCGAAGCCAACGCCCATCGCGGTGATCTGCTTGCGCTGGCGCAAGCCGCGTAGGGTGCGGTCGTAGAAGCCGCCGCCATAACCCAGCCGCCAACCGTCGTGATCGACGGCGAGGAGCGGCACGATCAAGGCGTCGGGCTCGAGCACCTCGCGCTTGGGCGACGGATGCATCGTGCCGAACACGCCCTGCTCGAGCGAATCGCCGGGACGCCAGGCGCGGAAGGTGAGCGGCTGCCGCTTGCCGGTAACGACCGGCAGGCACAGCTGACAACCCTGGCTGTGCAGTTCGATCATCAGCGGCCGGATGTCGAGTTCCTCCGGCATCGGCCAGAAGCCGGACACGACCGGCGGCGCGTCGAACGGGCGCTCACGGCGGAAGGACTCCAGCAGGCCCTGGGCGGTTGCCCGGCGTTCCTCGTCGGTCAGGCCGGCGCGCCAGGCCTGCATGGCGCTGCGCAGCGTGCGCTTGTCCTCGATAAGATTTGCCACGACGACTCGAACATAAGGAGAGGTGGGGCGGCTCCACGATAGGCCGTGGTTTCGAAAAACCTCCAAGGCCCGCATAAGCAGGTGGGCGCCGTGTAGCCAAGACCACGGTCAAGGCCAGGAACAGCTCCCAGGAGATCTTTATCGGCCCCGGGGTTTTAAGCGAACCTCGCACCGCGCAGAAATCCGCCCCACGCCTAATGTAAGGCCCCAAATGGCCGGCCGCTAGGCGGCGCCGGACACCTTTTTCTGCATCTTGTCGACCCGGGAGGTGATCAGTTCCTCCAGCGCCGTGGCCAGTGTTTCGGCACTGTCGGTGGCGGTCGCCCGGGCGCTCTCGGCCTGGCGCGCCAGCCCGCGCGCCTCGCGGCTTTCGTCGGCCAGCAACAGGGCCGCAAACACCATCAGCTTCACTTCCGGCGTGCCGGGCGGCATCTGCCGACGCAGCGCGTTGATCTTTTCGTCGACGTAGGCGGCGAGTTCCTGAACCCGTTGTTCCTCGCCTGCGCCACAGGCGAACTCGTAGGTGCGATTGGCGATCTGAATCGAGACCTGCGGCATTATCCGCTCCTGTTTTTGCGCCTTATTCGGCGATTGAGGGGAGCGCGACTCTACTCCTCCCCCACTGTGGGAGAGAAGAGTCAATCGTGGGGCGTTAGTTCTGGTCGGCCGCGAGCAGCGAGCGGATATATTCCATCGCCCGTTCGAGGCGACCTTCCACCTCGGTCGCAACCTTGCGCAACTCGTCGTGTTCTTTTTCGAGCCGGCTGAGGCGGCGGCCGAGATCCTCGGCCCTCGACTGCTCGGTGCGCAAACGCTCGTCGACCATCGACTCCAGCCGGCTGAGCGCATCGTCCACGCGATCTCTGGCAGTCGTCGCTCTGGACATTGCTCCCCCGCCGGCGGTCCTGGTCAGGCCGCCCGGCTGCGTTTGATCCATTGCGGGAGGATAAGTGCAGGGCCTGTTAACGGTCAACATGTTGCAGGAGTTGCGGGCTTTACGGCGCAATATCTCGCCTTTGCCTGAGGTTTTGCGCATTGACGCGTTAATAGGTGGTCGGCATGTTGCCGCCGCCTGCACCAAAACCCTCGAGCGATCACCAAAAGGGGCGCACGCATAAGATGACCGCGCAAACCGCCGACCACCGCGACATGGCCAACGCCATCAGGGCCCTCGCCATGGACGCCGTGCAGAAGGCGGACTCCGGCCATCCCGGCATGCCGATGGGCATGGCCGACATCGCCACGGTGCTGTTCAGCAAATTCCTGAAGTTCGATCCGACCGACCCGCACTGGCCCGACCGCGACCGTTTCATCCTGTCGAATGGCCACGGCTCGATGCTGCTCTATTCGCTGCTCTACCTCACCGGCTATCCGGACATGACGCTGGATCAGCTGAAGAACTTCCGCCAGTTGGGCAGCAAGACAGCAGGCCATCCCGAGCATGGCCATGCCTCGGGCATCGAGACCACGACCGGACCGCTTGGCCAGGGCCTCGCCAATTCGGTGGGCTTCGCCATCGCCGAGCGCCTGCTGCAGGCTCGCTTCACCACCGACATCGTCGACCATTACACCTATGTCTTCTGCGGCGACGGCTGCTTGATGGAAGGCATCGGCCAGGAAGCCGTCACGTTGGCCGGCCATTTGGGCCTTGGCCGCCTGATCGTGTTCTTCGACGACAACAACATCTCGATCGACGGCGCGACCTCGCTCGCGACCTCCGACGACCACAAGAAGCGCTTCCTTGCCGCCGGCTGGCATGTACAGGGCATCGACGGGTTCGATCAGGACGCGATCACCCGCGCCATCCGCAAGGCACAGAAGGTCAAGGACAAGCCCTCGCTGATCGCCTGCAAGACCGTGATCGGCTTCGGCGCGCCGACCAAAGCCGGCACCGCGGCCGCGCACGGTGCCGCGCTCGGCGAGAAGGAGATCGAGGGTGCGCGCCAGAACCTCAACTGGCCCTACCCGCCCTTCGAGGTCCCCGAGCCGATCTTCACCGCCTGGCGCAAGGTCGGCGCGCGCGGCAAGTCGCAGCGTCGCAAATGGACCAAGCGCCACGCCGCCATGAGCGAGGCCGATCGCGCCGAGTTCGATCGCCGCATGGCAGGCGAGATCCCGCCCGAGGTCGACCGGGCAATCGTGGCCTTCAAGGCCCGCATCGCAAACGAGAAGCCGTCGTGGGCGACGCGAAAGTCGAGCCAGGAAGTGCTCGAGGTCCTGAACCCGATCCTGCCCGACACCGTGGGCGGCTCAGCCGACCTGACCGGCTCGAACAACACCAAGACCAAGACGCTGAACGCGCAGACGCTGGCCGACCCCGTGGGGCGCTACGTCTATTACGGCATCCGCGAGCACGCGATGGCCGGCGCCATGAACGGCATGGCACTCCATGGCGGCGTGATCCCCTACGGCGGCACCTTCCTCACCTTCACCGACTACGCGCGCGGCTCGATCCGCCTGTCGTCGCTGATGGGTATACGCGTGATCTACGTCATGACCCACGATTCGATCGGACTGGGCGAAGACGGCCCGACGCACCAGCCGATCGAGCATCTGGCGGCGCTGCGCGCCATCCCGCACCTGCAGGTGATGCGCCCGGCCGACACGATCGAGACCGCGGAGTGCTGGCAGATTGCGCTCGAATCGCCCAGGAACCCGTCGATCCTGGCGCTTTCCCGCCAGAACCTGCCGACCGTGCGCGGTGCCGGCGAGGAAAACCTCTGCCGCAAGGGGGCTTATATCCTGGCAGGCGATGCCTCGGCGCCGGTCCGCCTGATCGCCTCGGGTTCCGAGGTGCAGTTGGCGCTGGGCGCGCGCGATCTTCTGGCGAAAGACGGCATCCAGGCCGCGGTGGTTTCGATGCCATCGTGGGAGTTGTTTGCTAAACAGGACGGCGCCTATCGCGAGCAGGTGCTGGGCCGTGACGGCACCGTCCGGGTGGCATGCGAAGCGGCGAGCGGCTTCGGCTGGGAACGCTGGCTCGGCTCGAAGGGCGCGTTCGTGGGGATGAAGGACTTTGGCGCGTCGGGCAAGGCGTCGGACCTGTACAAGCATTTCGGCATCACGGCCGAAGCGATTGCCGAGCAGGCGCGCCAGTTGGCGCGCTAGCCGGTGGTAGAACGGAGGAGAGAATGGCAGTTCGGGTTGCAATCAACGGCTTCGGCCGCATCGGCCGCAACGTCTTGCGCGCGATCCTCGAGTCGGGCCGCAAGGACATCGAGGTCGTGGCCATCAACGATCTCGGCCCGGTCGAGACCAACGCGCACCTGCTGCGCTACGATTCCGTGCACGGCCGCTTCCCGCACGAGGTCAAGGTCGACGGCGACACGATCGACGTCGGCCGCGGCAAGATGAAGGTCACCGCCGAGCGCGATCCCTCGAAGCTGCCGCACAAGGCGATGGGCGTCGAGGTGGCGCTCGAATGCACCGGCATCTTCACCAGCAAGGACAAGGCCAGCGCGCACATCGGGGCGGGCGCCAAGCGCGTGCTCGTGTCGGCTCCCGCGGATGGCGCCGACCTGACGGTCGTCTACGGCGTGAACCACGACAAGCTCACCAAGGATCACGTCGTGGTTTCGAACGCCTCGTGCACGACCAACTGCCTCGCGCCGGTCGCCAAGGTGCTGAACGACGCGGTCGGCATCGACAAGGGCTTCATGACGACGATCCACGCCTATACCGGCGACCAGCCGACGCTCGACACCATGCACAAGGATCTTTACCGCGCCCGCGCCGCGTCCCTGTCGATGATCCCGACCTCGACCGGCGCGGCCAAGGCGGTCGGGCTGGTGCTGCCCGAGCTGAACGGCAAGCTCGACGGCGTGGCGATCCGCGTGCCGACGCCCAACGTCTCGGTCGTCGACTTCAAGTTCGTCGCCAAGAAGAAGACCGACAAGGACGAGATCAACAAGGCGATCAAGCTCGCCGCCGCCAATCAGCTCAAGGGCATCCTCGGCTGGACGGACGCACCCAACGTCTCGATCGACTTCAACCACGACAGCCACTCGTCGACCTTCCATATGGACCAGACCAAGGTCATGGACGGCACGTTGGTCCGCGTCATGAGCTGGTACGACAACGAGTGGGGCTTCTCCAACCGCATGGCCGACACCGCGGTGGCGATGGGCAAGCTCGGCTAAACGCACGAGCCGTGTTCAGGTTTCCGTCGGACGGGCGCCTTACGGCGCCCGTTTTTGTTTTGACTGCCTCTATATGGTCATCATCTGGCGCGTAGCACCATTGAAGCTCCGAGCAGGGCTGATCGTTGACTCCCGACAAGGGGAGCAAACAGATGGAGACGACAGTGCGCACCCTCAAATTGCTCGTGGGCGCGGCGCTTCTTCTGGGAGCGACCGCCTGCACCTATTACGACGATACCTACTATCGCCATCACTACTACGCCTACACCTCCGACTACCCGGTCTATCGCTACCACTACTACACCTACAATGGCGTCTACCGGGACTACGACGACACTTTTGATCGGGCCACGCCGTAACGGGCGCGGCTTCGAGCGATAGGGGAGCCGTTGAAAGGAGGCGACCATGCGCATCATCAGACTGATCGTCGGTCTGTCGCTGCTTGTGGCGGCAACCGCCTGCACGGCCTACTACAGTGACGAGCCGTACTACTACGGCCATCCGCACTACTATCACTACTACCGCTACTGAGCGGCTTGATCGCCCTCGTGTTCCTGCCGATGCTACGGCGGGAACACGAGGAGTGACATGGAGATCGTACCGCTGCCTCTGACGCCGGCGGCGTTTGCGCCGTTCGGCGACGTCTTCGAGGCGCCACAGGAAGCCGGGCGCAAATTTTACGAGGATGCGCTCGGCAACCTCCGGCCCGAGGCCAAGCCCAGCCTCTCGCTCACCCACAGGATCGAGACCCCCGACCGGCCGCTGCACTCCAGGACGATGGAGCGGCATGAATTCTCCTCGCAGACCTTCGTGCCGGTCGATGTCGGCCGTTGGCTGATCGTCGTGGCGCCGCACGCCAGCACCGGCGGTCCGGACATGGCCAAGGCGCGGGCGTTCATCGCCTCGGGCAGGCAGGGCGTCACCTACAAGCCCAACACCTGGCATCACGGCCTCACCGTGCTCGACAGGCCAGGCCGCTTCGCCGTGTTCATGTGGCGCGCCGGGTCGAAGGACGAGGAGTTCGTGCCGGTACCGCCGTTCGTCGTGAAGATCCCTTGAGTGCAGTCGTTCTCGTACGCGACTGGCGGCAGACGGAGGCGGCCTTGAAGGCTGCGCGCGAGAACGGCACGGCGCCGACATTGATCACGCCCCAGCGAGCCGCGTCGTTCTACGGCGCGGGCTATTTCGGCGCCCTTCAGGACAAGGCGCGCGCGGAGTTCCCCGACGTTGCTTTCAGACTGATCGTCGATTGCGGCGATGCGCCGGGCCATGCGCTCGCCTGCCTGCGCGCCGGCGTGAAGCTGATCTCGATGGAGCCGTTCAACGAGAAAGTGGCCGACATCGCCCGCCAGATGGGCGCCGAACTGGTGAGGAGACCCGAATGAGCTGGCAGCCGACGCGCGACCTCGTGGGCTATGGCGCGACCCCGCCCGATCCCAAATGGCCCGACGGCGCGCGCATCGCCGTCAACTTCGTCATGAATTACGAGGAGGGTTCCGAGCCCTCGGTGCAGGATGGCGAGGGCTACACCGAGACCGGCCTCACCGAGGCGACCAGTTCGGCGGTCGGCATGAAAGGCCGCGACCTCGCCGGCGAAAGCATGTTCGAGTTCGGCTCGCGCGCCGGCTTCTGGCGGCTGATGCGCGCCTTCCAGGAGCGCGGCCTGCCGATGACGGTGTTCGGCTGCGCCTTGGCGCTGGAGCGCAACAGGCCGGCGGCCGAGGCGATCCGCCGGTCGGGCTTCGACCTCTGCTGCCACGGCTGGCGCTGGGTGAAGCATTTCACCTTGAGCGAGGCTGAGGAGCGCGAGCACATCGCCAAGGCGGTGACGTCGCTCGAGCAGACTGTTGGCCAGGCGCCGGCCGGCTGGTATTGCCGCTATGGCCCGAGCGTCAATACGCGCCGCCTCCTCGTCGAGCATGGCGGCTTCACCTACGACAGCGACTATTACGGCGACGAACTGCCGTTCTGGCAGACCGTGCAGGGCAAGCCGCACCTCGTGGTGCCCTACTCGCTCACCAACAACGACGGCAAGTACGCCGTCACCATGAGCACGTCGGAGCAGTGGTTCGCCCTGGTGAAGGACGCCTTCGACGTTCTCTACAAGGAGGGCGCGCGGCAGCCGAAGATGATGTCGGTCGGCATGCACATGCGCATCCTCGGCCATCCCGCGCGTACGGCGGGCCTGTGGCGCCTGCTCGACTACCTGCAACAGCAGAAGGGCGTGTGGATCACCCGCCGCCTCGACATCGCCAACCACTGGATGAAGACGCACCCCTATCCCGGCAAGGGGCTCAACGAATAGCGGCCGCCTTTCCCGCCACCATGCGGACCTTGCCGGGCGCGGCGATATACACGGTCGCCGCGCAGACGATGCTGAGGCCGATGCCGACCCACCAGGCGGCGACATAGTTGCCGGTCCAGTCGTGCAGCACGCCGGTGAGCAGCGGCCCGGCCGCGCCGCCGCCGATCAGCGCCGTCATCAGGAGGCTGAAGATCGTGCCGAACGACTTGCCCTCGAAGATCTCGGCCACGATCGGCCCCATCGTGGTGGCCACGGCATAGCCCAGCCCACCCTGCGCCAGCACCATGAGATAGAGCAGGACCTGGCTCGGCTGGACCGCGAGCGCGAGCAGGAGCGCGTAGCAGATGGCGAAGCCCGCGCAGCTCACCGCCCACACGATCTCGCGGCCGTAGCGATCCGACACGCCGCCGAGCAGGATTTGGCCCGGGATGCCGAGCAGCGCGACCAGGCCCAGCGAGTAGGCCGCCTCCATCGGCGGGAAGCCGATCTCGACCAGGTACTTGGTCTGGTGGATCTGGACCGCGTACCAGACATAGCCGCCGCAGAAGTAGCTGAGCGCCAGCCACCAGAAGCGCGCCGTGCGCACCGCGCGGCCGACCGTCCAGTCGACCGCCGCCCACTCGGCATCGACCACGTTCGACTTCTTCTTGGGCGGCGCGCCGGTTGCGTCGTGGCGCTCGCCGTCGGGCAGCAGGCCGAGATCCTCCGGCCGCTTGGCGACGATCAGGTTGATCGGCGCCAGCACCACCAGGATCACGATGCCGAGCGTCCAGCAGGCGCTGCGCCAGCCCTGGCGCAGGATGATGGCCTGCAGCCACGGCAGCAGCAGCATCGAGCCGACGCCAACGCCGGAAAAGGCGATGCCGATCGCGAGCGCACGGCGGCGCACGAACCAGTTGGGCAGGAACTGCGAATGGACCGAGTAGGTCATGCAGTTGGCGCCAATGCCAACCAGCAGGCCGAGCGTGAGGTAGAGCTGCATCGGCGTGGCGATCAGCGTGGCGGTGAGCAGGCCCGCGGTGCAGATCAGCACCCCCGCCTCGATCACGAAGCGCGGCCCGCGCGCATCCATCAGCCGGCCGAGCACCGGGCTGATCGCGGCCGACACCAGGAAGCCGAACGAGAAGGCGCCGGCGGCCAGCCCGCGATCCCAGCCGAACTCGTCGACGATCGGCGGGAACATCAGCGAGAAGGCCGTGCGCGCCGTCACGCCGAGCGACATGGTGACGAAGGCGACGGCGATGATGACCCAGCCGAAATAGAACGGCAGCCGTGCGGCCAGGGAACGCGGGGCGAACTGGTGCATTGTCATGTCCCTCACCTAATTCGCCGCCCTTCGCCACCCAATTCCGTCCGAGGTAATCGACGTTCCGCGTGGCGGGGCTTGAACGCCCGCCCCGCCGCCGCTATCACCGGCCCAAGAAGGAGGCGACGCCCGTGAAGATCACCCGCACCGTCAAGAAGATCCTCGACAACTACGAGAGCGACAACCCGGGCACCAAGGCCAACCTCGCCCGCATCCTGATGCACGGCCGCCTGGGCGGCTCGGGCAAGATGGTGATCCTGCCGGTCGACCAGGGCTTCGAGCACGGCCCGGCACGTTCCTTCGCGCCCAACCCCGACGCCTACGACCCGCACTATCACTACCAGCTCGCGGTCGACGCGGGCCTCAACGCCTACGCCGCCCCCCTGGGACCGCTCGAGGCCGGCGCCGACTCCTTCGCCGGCGCCATCCCGACCATCCTCAAGCTCAACAGCGCCAACTCGCTGTCGACCAACAAGGACCAGGCGGTCACCGGCTCGGTGCGCGATGCGCTGCGCATCGGATGCTCGGCGATCGGCTTCACGATCTATCCCGGCTCGGAAGACCAGTACGAGATGATGGAGGAGATCCGCGCGCTGGCCGAGGAGGCCAAGGCGCACGGTCTCGCCGTCGTCATGTGGTCCTATCCACGCGGCGGCAAGCTCGACAAGGCGGGCGAGACGGCGCTCGACGTCTGCGCCTATGCCGCGCACATGGCGGCGTTGCTGGGCGCGCACATCATCAAGGTCAAGCCGCCGACCGACGTGCTGTGGCAGCCCGAGGCGAAGGCCGCCTACGAGAAGGCCAACGTCGACAAGTCGACGCTCGCCGCGCGCATCAAGCACGTCATGCAGGCCGCCTTCAACGGCCGCCGCATCGTCGTGTTCTCGGGCGGCGAAGCGAAGGACCTCGAGGGCCTGTTCAACGAGATCCGCGGCCTGCGCGACGGCGGGGCCAACGGTTCGATCATCGGCCGCAACACCTTCCAGCGTCCGCGCGAGCAGGCGCTCGACATGCTCGACAAGATCATCGGCATCTACCAGGGCAAGATGTAGCGCCGGGTTCCTGTGACATCGGAAGGCCCCGCCCTCGCGGGGCCTTCTTTTTTGGCGCCTCCGCCGGGCCACCTTCTGCGCCGGCGGCACGTTGGTTCGCGACGGCGAATCTGAACCAAGGAGGCACCGATGAAACAACCGTTCAAGCTCGCCCTGCTCGCCATATGCGCCGCCGTTGCCGCGGCGCCGCTCGCCCAGGCCCAGACACGTGGGCCGTGGGGCGACCGGGATCACGACGGCATTCCCAACCGCTACGATCGCCACAACGACAACGGACCGTGGGGCGATCGCGACCATGATGGCATTCCCAACCGCTTCGACCGCCACAACAACAATCGCGGCGGAGCGTGGAACGATCACGACCGCGACGACGTCTATCGCCGCTAGCCGATCGGCATAAGAACAAGAGGCGCGGCCCCATCCGACGGGTGGGGCCGCCCGCCCGCCGCAGCGGGAGAAAATTGCAGCGTCGCCCCTCGGGCTGTGCCCAGAAGTCACAAATTCGACCGAAGCGAAGTGCGCCGGCCGGCCGGACGCGCTACACTGCGCGCCGGGGAGCCACCAACCATGTCTTTTCGCTTCGCTTCGGCCGCGTTCGCGGCGCTTTCGATGATGGTCGCCGCGACCGGCTCGGCCCAGGCGCAGGACGCGCCGGACTATCCCGAGCCCAGGAGCACGCCGTCGGCGCCGCGCTTCGTGGTCACGCCGATCGAGACCTTCGACGACGCCTACGGCCTGTGGGTCGGCTGGATCGATCTCTACACGCGCGTGGTCATGAGCGTCGATCACACCGGCTTGGTGAAGTTCTACGGACCGCGCGACGTCACGACCGTCGGCACGATCAAGAACGACCGGCTGCTGGTGAAATCGCCCGCCACCGATCTCGACTGCGGCATCATCGACGACGACTACCTGACCTGCCACGCCCGCTTCGGCACGTGGTACGCCGAGCTCAACCTGCGCAAGAAGTCGTGACCTCACTGCGCCCTCTCCTGCTCTGCGCCCTGCTGGCGCTGGGCGCCTGCGCCGATTCGGGCGGCGCCAATCTCGCCACCGTCGGGCCGACCAGCATGAGCTGCGACCGCCTGCAGGTGCTGAACGGCGCGGGCTATGTGCGGCCCTGCTACGACGGCACGCTGCGCGTCCTCAATGCGCCCTATGACGGCACGCACCGCCGGCTCGATGCGCCGTACGACGGCACGCATCGCCAGATCGATGCGCCCTATGACGGCACGCAGCGCCGCATCGACGCGCCCTACGACGGCACGGTCCGCCGGCTCGACGTGCCGTACGACGGCACGATCCGGGAGATTCCCTGCCCCTAGTCGTCGTGTTATCAGGCCGCGATGGCCTGTCGCCTCTACCTCATCTCGCCCGAGCGCATCGAGCACCCGTCGATCTTCGCCGACGAGCTGCGCGCCGCGCTCGACGGCGGCGACGTGGCGGCCTTTCAGTTGAGGATGAAGCAGGCCGATGACGCCGTGATCGCACGCGCCGCCGACACCTTGCGGCCGATCTGCCAGCAGCGCGGCGTCGCCTTCATCATGAACGACCGGCCCGACCTCGCGGTGAAGCTCGATTGCGACGGCGTGCATGTCGGCCAGGACGACATGCCCTACGCCGAGGCGCGCCGCATCGTCGGCCCCGAGCGGCAGGTCGGCGTGACATGCAAGGCCTCGCGCCATCTCGCCATGGAGGCGGCCGAGGCCGGCGCCGATTACGTGGCGTTCGGCGCCTTCTTCGCCTCGACCACTAAGAGCGTGACCACGCCCGCCTCGCTCGAGATCCTCGAATGGTGGAGCGGGCTGATGGAAGTGCCGTGCGTGGCGATCGGCGGCATCACCGTCGACAATTGCCGGCCGGTCATCGCGGCCGGCGCCGACTTCCTCGCCGTCGCGGGCGGCGTGTGGAACTACGAGCACGGGCCGAAAGCGGCAGTGACGGCGTTCAACGAGATAATGTCGTCCTGAGCCGAAGGCGAAGGACCTAAGGGTCCAACACCGCGGTGATGCCACACCAGGTCCTTCGCTGCGCTCAGGACGACAATTCACCTGACCGGCAGCCACAGCACGTCCTCGATGTGGGAGGCGCCGGTCGCCAGCATCACCAGCCGGTCGAAGCCCAACGCGATGCCGGCGCAGTCGGGCAGGCCGTGCTCGAGGGCGGCGATGAAATCCTCGTCGACCGGCCAGTAGACGCTGTAGAGATACTGCTTCTCGGCCATGTCGGCCTGCAATCGGACGCGCTGCTCGCTCGCATCGGTCAGTTCGCCGAAGGCGTTGGCCAGCTCGACGCCGCAGCAATAGAGCTCGAAGCGCTCGGCGACCCGCGGGTCCGACGGCTTGGCGCGGGCGAGCGCCGCCATAGAGATCGGGTACTCGCACAGGATGGTCGGCCGGCCGATGCCGAGATGCGGCTCGATCTTGTCGAGCATGATGCGAAAGAAGACGTCGCTCCACGTGTAGCTCTCGCGCGGGCTGAGCCCGGCCGCGCGCTCGAGCGCCCGTGCATCGCCCACCGTGGCCAGCACATCGATGCCAGCGAAGCGCCGGAACGCCTCGGCCACGGTGATGCGAACCGGCTCGCCGTTGGGGTCGCAGACCTTGTCGCCGAAGCGCAGCTCCTTCGCGCCCACGATCTCGCTGGTAAGCCGCAGGAGCGCCGCGCAATCCGCCATGATCGCCTCATAGCCCGCGTTGGTGCGGTACCATTCGAGCATGGTGAACTCGGAACTGTGCAGCGCCGAGCCCTCGCCGTTCCTGAACACGCGCGCGAACTGGAAGATCTTCTCCATCCCGCCGGCCAGCAGCTTCTTCATCGAGAATTCCGGCGAAGTGTGCAGCCAGCGCTGCTCGTGCTCGGGATATTTGTGCGCCGGGTTGCCCCACATCGTCGAGAAGCCGCCGAGATGGATTTCGGCGCCGGGCGAGAGCTGCAGGATCGGCGTCTCGACCTCGGTGAAGCCCTCGCCCTCGAACCACTGGCGCAGCGCCGCCTGCAGCCTGCCGCGCGCACGCAGCTTGGGCAGCCGCTGGCCGAGTCTGTCGGGACGCCATTCGTTCATGGCTGACTTATAGCGCGTTAGGCGAATCCTCTCCCCCGATAGGGGGAGAGGTTTGGAGAGGGGGTTGCACGTACCCTTCGACGTCCCCTCTCCTCGCCTCTCCCCTTAGCAAGGGGGAGGAATCCCAGACGCACTGAGGTACGATCCGCGCATGACCCCCGCCCAGATCGCCGCCTTCTGCCGCACGCTGCCGCACGCCACCTGCGTGGTGCAGTGGGAGGGCGTGCAGGTGTTCAAGGTGGGCGGCAAGATGTTCTGCCTGGTCGCGCCGGCCGATCATTCGATCGCGCGCGTCTCGTTCAAGGTCGATCCGGCCCACTACGAGGCGCTCTCCCGCGCCGACGGCTTCGCGCCGGCGCCCTACCTCGCGCGCGCCAAGTGGGTGTCGCTCACCGACCCGAAAGTGCTGAGCCCGGCCGAGACCAGGGCCTATCTCCGGCGCGCGCATCAGGTGATCGCGGCGGCGCTGCCGAGGAAGAAGCAGCGGGAGCTGGGGCTCGCCTGACCGCGCCGACGCCACAACGTCTAGGAAGCGCCGTATTAAAATAAGTGGGCCGCGCGCGCTCGTGCCGAATCGCGCGAACGAGACTTGCGCAGCACGGCCACCAAAACGCGCCAAACGAACTGATGATATATCCAAGACTTTGAAACAACGGCGCTTTTGACGATTCTTGAATCGCTCGAGACCTGCCTGCACGCATCTTAATCCAGGCCGACGCACGCAAGTTCGAGGGGTAGCGCACTAGCGGAAAGTGCGGAAAGCCCCCGGCTGTAAGCACGAGGGCGAGATGCGGGCATGCGATGGCGATCATGGCGTCGCCACCATAGCCCGGGTGTTAGAAGGAACCCGATTCTGTCGTATAGAACTTCAAGCCAGCGCCGCCGCAGCGCTGCCGAAGAAGAGGCAGAAGGAGTCCTCCGATGAACTGGCGGCTATGGACGTGGAAGGAGATCACCGGCAGCGCGATCGTCGCCGTGCTGGCGATCGGCCTCTGCCTGTACGGCTTCGCGTCCTCACCCAAGTGGCATAACTGGGGCTTCGGCGCCGATTGGCAGTGCCGGCCGCAACCCAAGGGCGACCCTATCTGCTTCCGAAAGCTGCCGGCAAAGCCATAGAACGGCAGGTGCCGACCATTTCGACCTGCGTCCAAACTGTGCCGAGACGCGATATTCGCCTGCGACAGGGCGAGCCGCGATCACTGTGAGGTCACAACGCCCACACGGTGACTTTTGATCCCCGACAATCGTTTCTATGGCGGTGTGCGCCGCCCCGCACGGGCGGCATAGGGGTGAAAAGTGTTCGACCTTCCGGGCGTTGGGAAATCAACCGCGACTTACCGTGGCGCGGGGGAAACCGAATTTGGCAGCTATCAGCGACAAGGCCCGCCGGCGATCGAGCTCGTCCTGCGCTGGGCGCTGCGGCTTGCCCTGCTCCTCGTGGTCGCGCTGTCCGGCTTGGTGATCTACTGGATCTGGTTCGAGCCCGGCAAGGCAAGCTGGCTCCAGCTTGCCGGCACGTTCCCGCTCGCCTTGAGCGTCATCCTCGTCGCCATCTGGGCGGCGTGTGCCTGGGAGTGACGCCGGCGCTTCCCACTCCCTGACTATCCCTATCGCAACCGCGCCGTCGCGGCCTGCCGTGGCCGCGGGCGGCGTGTTGCCTCGCCCGGTGGCCTTTGATACAAGCCCGCGCCGGCCTCGCCCCGGTTCGCCGGAGCGAGGCCAAATCATTCCAAGAGATCAGGCGGTTAGCCGCCTGGGGAAGATCCATGAAGGTTCCAGTCAATTCCATTCGCGCCGGCAACGTCATCGAGGTGAACGGCCGGCTCTATGTCGCCTCCAAGGTACAGCACATCACGCCAGGCAAGGGCGGCGCGTTCGTCGCCATCGAGGCCAAGGCGCTGCGCGAGGGCAACAAACTGCAGGAGCGCTACCGCTCGGGCGAGCTGATTGAGCAGGCGCACATCGACGAGCGCGATTGCACCTACCTGTTCAAGGACGACAACGGCTTCACCTTCATGGACAAGGAGAACTACGAGCAGCTCACCGTCGGCACCGACGTGCTCGATCCCGACCAGGCGCGCTGGCTGCAGGACGGCATGGAGGTCCAGGTCTCGCTGCACGAGGGCACGCCGGTCGGCGTCACGCTGCCCAAGAGCGTCGTACTCGCCGTGGTCGAGGCCGACGCCGTGGTCAAGGGCCAGACCGCTTCGTCGTCCTACAAGCCGGCCGTCGTCGAAGGCGGCATTCGCGTCATGGTGCCGCCGCACATCGCCGTCGGCACGCGGCTGGTGATCAACACCGAGGACGGCAGCTACATGGAACGCGCCAAGGATTGATGTTCATGCTCTTTGCTGGGAGCGCGCGACTCCGATCGCGCGTCTTTGTCGAGGCGAGCAATGATCGCGCCACAGGAGTGGCGCGCTCCCAGCAATGAGTCGTCCGCCCCAATCCCCTGTTGCCCGGATCGGGCGGGCGCCGATGCAGCCCGGCCGCGAGCGATCCGGTCCGCCCGAACGCCGTTCGCTGGCGGTGCGCTCGGCCACGGTCACGATCATGATCCGCGCCGTGTTCGCCGCCGCCAAGACGCTGAAGCGCGATTTCGGTGAGGTCGAGCACCTGCAGGTCTCGGCCAAGGGGCCGGCCGATTTCGTGAGCCGCGCCGACATCATGGCCGAGAAGACGTTGCGCAAGGAGCTCGAGCGCACGCGGCCGGAATACGGCTTCCTCGGCGAGGAAGGCGGCGAAGTGAAGGGCAGTGGCGAGATCGGCGCGCGCAACCGCTGGATCGCCGATCCGCTCGACGGTACGACCAACTTCCTGCACGGCCTGCCGCATTTCGCGATCTCGCTGGCGCTCGAGCGCGACGGCGAGGTGATCGCCGGCATCGTCTACAATCCGATCTCCGACGAGCTGTTCTGGGCCGAGAAAGGCAACGGCGCCTTCCTCGATACGCCCAACGCGCGCTCGCGCCGGCTGCGGGTGTCGGGCCGCAAGGAGCTCGGCCAGGCGCTGGTCGGCACCGGCATCCCGCAGATGGGGCGCGGCAACCATCCCGACTATGTGCGCCGGCTCGAGCAGGTGATGGGCAGGACCGCGGGCGTGCGCCGCTGGGGCGCGGCCTCGCTCGATCTCGCCTTCGTCGCCGCCGGCCGCTACGACGGCTTCTTCGAATACGACCTCGCGCCGTGGGACGTCGCCGCCGGCGCCCTGCTGGTGCGCGAGGCGGGAGGCCTGCTGAGCGACATCGAGGGCAATGCCTATGCGCTCGGCGCGCCGTCGATCCTGGCCACCAACGGCCACCTGCGCGACCCGCTGGTCGAGGCACTGCGGTAACTCTGTCGCGCCCCCTGTGGGTGCCTTCGGTTGAGCGCAGGGGTGCCATTGGCTATGGTTGCGCGGCAAATCCTCTTGGAAAGGCAATCAGTTATGCCCGCCTCCTCGGTTGCCGTGCGCAGCCTCGCCCTGGCCCTGCTCGGCCTCGGCGCAGCGTCGTCGTCAGCCGTGTTCGTGCCGGCCTGGGCGCAATCGGCGAACGTGACGGCCTTCAACCCGTACAACGGCGTGGGCCTGCAAGCGGGCGGCCCGACGCCCGCCGCCAGCGCCGTACAGCCGGCACCGCCGCCGACGGCGGGCATGGCCTTCAACCCCTGGCAGCCGGCCGGAGCGGGCGCCGCCGTGGTACCACCGCCGGCGGCGAGCAATCCGAGCTACACTTCCTATTTCAGCCGTGCGGCCAATCTGCCGCCGCCGCCACCCGGCCCGATCGAGAGCCGCCTGCTCGCCATCCCCGAGCTGGGCAGCCGCGCTCCCGCCCGTAGCCAGTCGCCGCCAGCGCCCATGGCAGCCAGCGCGCCGCCGACACCGACCGCGACGGTCAGCGCCACACCGCCGGCCGTCCCAGCGGCGGCGCCGCCGGAGCCCGTCGCGTCGCGCCCGCCAGTGCCGCTTACCAAGCAGGCCAAGCCAACACTACCTGCCGCTACGGCTTCGGCGACGCCTACTCCCGCCGCTTCGCCTGCGCCCGTGGTCCAGCCGGCACCGCCGCCGACGCCGCCCGCGCCCAGCCCGGCCACCGCGATGGCGAGCCTGCCGTTCGCCAGCCAGTCGGCCGAGATCAACGGCGAGGCGCGCAGCGAACTCGACCGCCTGGCCAAGACCACGCTCAGCCGCGCGCGCCAGGTCGAGCTGCGCGCCTATGCCAGCGGGCCCGACCCCGCCGACGCCCGCAAGGTGGCGCTGGCCCGGGCGCTCGCCGTCCGCAGCTACCTGATCGATCTCGGCGTGAAGTCGCGCATCGAGGTCGGCGCCTTTTCCGCCAACGGCCACGGCGGCGCGAGCGACCGCGTCGACGTCTTTGCCCCCGGTTCATGAGGACGATCGGCCTGCGCCGCGGGCCCCCGCCGAACAGATGAGCAGCCCGCTTCCCTACCTCGTGCGCATGCTGGCGTTCCTCGCCGCCGTGGGCGTGATCGTCTACTACCTGCTGGCCGATCTGGTGCGCGTGTTCCTGCACACGCCGGCGCTCGACGCGGTGATCCTGGGCGTCATGGTGATCGGCATCTTCTTCATCTTCCGCCAGGTCGTCATCCTGTGGCCCGAGGTGAAGTGGCTGCGCCGCTTCCAGCACCGCGAGGAAGGCACGCCGCCGCCGCCCGCCCATTCGATCAACCTGCTCGCCCCGATGGCGGCGATGATGGGCGAACGACACGACCAGATCCGGCTGTCGCCCACGGCGACGCGCGCCCTGCTCGACGGTATCGACACCCGCCTCGACGAGCGGCGCGAACTCGCCCGCTACCTGATCGGGCTGCTGATCTTCCTCGGCCTGCTCGGAACGTTCTGGGGCCTGTTGCAGACCATCGGCTCGGTGGCCGACGCCATCAACAATCTCCAGGTGAGCGCCGGCGACGCCGTGCAGATGTTCTCGCGGCTGAAGGAAAGCATCGAAGGCCCGCTGAAGGGCATGTCGACGGCGTTCGGCGCCTCGCTGTTCGGCCTGTCGGGCTCGCTGGTGCTGGGCTTCCTCGAGTTGCAGGCGAGCCAGGCGCAGGGCCGCTTCCACAGCGAGCTCGAGGAGTGGCTGGCGCGAGCGACCACCATCGGCAGCCCGCTGCCGGCGGCCTCGGGCGCCGCCGTGCCGGCCTATGTCGAGGCGCTGCTCGAGCGCAACGCGGAGGGCACCGACGGCCTGCTGCGCGTCCTGCAACGGCTCGAGGAAAGCCGCCAGTCGGCGGCCACGGCGAACACCGCGCTGATCGAGCGGCTGGCGTCGCTCGCCGAGACCATGCGCGCGCAGCAGCACCTGCTGGCGCGCTTCACCGAATTGTCCATCGAGTTACGCGGCGCCGTCGCTCGCCTGTCCGACCGCTCGGCCGACGAGGCCGACCGCGAGGCGCTGCGGGCGCACCAGCGCAATGTCGAGGCCCACCTGTCGCGCCTGGTCGAGGAGAATGCGCGCAGCCGCGGCGCGCTCGCCGACGAGGTGCGCGGGCTGGCCGCCAGGGTCGCCGACCGCGGCGCGCAGGAGGCCGACCGCGAGGCGATCCTGGCCCAGCAGCGCCAGATCGAGACGCAGGTCGCGCGCGCCGCCGAGGAGACCGCGAAGAGCCGCGCCGAGCTGGTCGAAGAGCTGCGCAACCTCGCGACCCGCGTCGCCGACCGCACCGCCGCCACGGCCGACCGCGACGCGCTGATCGAGCAGCAGCGCAGCCTGGGCGACCAGATCGTGCGGCTGACCGAGGAAACGGCGCGCCACAACAGCGAACTGGCGCAGAACCTCAGCAGCGCCGTGACGCGGCTGTCGGATCGCTCGGCGGATGCCGCGGCGCGCGAGGCCCTGATCGCCCAGCAGCGCGGCATCGAGAACCAGATCGCCCGCCTGACCGACGAGAACGTGCGCCTGCGCTCGGAAGTCTCCGAGGAGCTGCGCAACGTGCTCGGCAAGCTGCAGGACCGCCGCACCGACGGGCCGGGCGAAGCCGAGGCGCTGCAGATCCAGCAGCGCAACGTCGAGGCGGTGCTGGCGCGCATCAGCGAGGAAACGGGCAAGGTGCGCTCGCAGCTCAGCAGCGAGCTGCAGGACGCCATCGGCCGCCTGAACGACCGCTCGGTGGCCGACGCCGAGCGCCAGTCGCTGGCCACCCACCAGCAGAACATCGAGGCGCATCTGGCGCGGCTGGTCGAGGAGAACGGCCGCAACCGCGCGGCCCTGCTAGAGGAGCTCAGGGCCTCGGTCAGCCGCCTGTCCGACCGCTTCGCCGACAGCGACCGCGAGGCGCTGGTCGCGCACCAGCGCAACATCGAGGCGCAGCTTGCGCGGCTCAGCGAAGAAACCGTCAGCAATCGCACCGCGCTCGCAGACGAACTGCGCGGCGAGATCAGGCTGCTCGCACGCACACTCGCCCTTGGCAACAAGGACGGGGGCAAGGTCGAGGGTTAAATCGCCGTGGCGGCAGCCGCCTCCCGTCGCCGTTCCGCCGGAGCCGAATACACCTGGCCGGGCTATGTCGACGCGCTCACCACGCTCCTGATGGTGCTGATCTTCCTGCTGTCGATCTTCAGCGTGGCGCAGTTCACGCTGTCGACCGCGCTTTCCAGCAAGGACAGCGCGATCGACACGCTCAGCCGGCAGATCAGGACGCTGGCCGACCAGCTGTCGGTCGAGAAACAGGCGTCGGCCAAGCTGCAGAAGGACCTGCAGGCGCTCAACCTGCAGATCGGCGAGATCCGCAGCGAGCGCGACAAGCTGAAAGCCGAGCGCGACGAGCTCGCGCTCAACGTCAAGACCCTGGAAGGCAAGTCGGCCGACCTGCAGAAGGAGACCGAGCGGCAGAAGCTCGAGCTCAGCCGTCTGCAGGCGGCGCTCGCCGCGGCCAACGACCAGAAGGGCAAGCTGTTCGCCGACCTCACCGAGGAGCAGAAGAGGTCGGCCGAGGAGAAGGCCGCGGTGGCGATGCTGACCGAGCAGCTGGCCGCGCTCAAGCAGGAGCTCGCCAGGCTCAACGCCGCGCTCGAGGCCGCCGACGCCAAGGCCAAGGAGCAGAACGCGCAGATCGTCGATCTCGGCCAGAAGCTCAATCGGGCGCTCGCCAGCAAGGTCGAGGAGCTGGCGAAATACCGCTCGGAATTCTTCGGCAAGCTGCGCGAGGCGCTGGCCGGCCAGCGCGACGTGCAGATCGTGGGCGACCGCTTCGTCTTCCAGTCCGAGGTGCTGTTCCCGTCGGGCTCGGCCGAGCTGCAGCCGTCGGGCGAGAAGCAGCTCGCCAACGTGGCGCAGCGCCTGCTCGAGATCAGCGCCAAGATTCCCAAGGACATCAACTGGGTGCTGCAGGTCGACGGCCACACCGACAACAAGCCGATCAACACCCGGCAGTTTCCCTCGAACTGGGAGCTGTCGGCGGCGCGCGCCATCGCCGTCGTCAAGTTCCTGAACAGCCAAGGCATCCCCAACGACCATCTGGTGGCCGCGGGCTACGGCGAATACCAGCCGCTGTCGCTGATGGACACCGCGCGCAACCGGCGCATCGAGCTGAAGCTCACCAACCGATAGTCGGACGCAGTCCGACTATCTACAAAAGCCCCAGCCTTCTCAGCTCGGCCGCCATCTCCTCCGGCATGTCGCCGGAATCGCCCTTGGCGATGTCGGGCGGCGCGTCCTCGGGCTTGTAGTAGCGCCAGCCCTGGAACGCCTTGCAGGCCCGGGGCGCGGTGCGGATGATGGTGCGCTTGACCTTGATCTTGCAGTACTTGCGCGCCTCTTCCTTGTCGAAATCCTCCTCGAAGCCGACCAGCTCCTGGCGGCAGCGGATGACGCCGCGCACCACCCAGTAGAGCGAGCCGCCGTCGAGCAATTCCTCGGCGCGGCGCGGCGTGTTGCGGGTGAACACCCAATGCGGCGAGCCAGGCTTCTGACGGCGTTGTTTCCTGCGGTTGGCCTGAAGCTTCTTCATGTGGGCGAGGTCGTCGACGCCCACCGCCAGCTTGATCAGATGCAGTGTCATGACGGCTGCTAGGTAGCATGCGTGGCAGCGCCGCCACAGCCGCCAACGATTCACAACCGGGCCGTCAACCTCCACAGTGTTTGCACAATCGGCGGCGTACAGTTTCGACGAGTATTGCGGGGGAGTTTTCCCATGAATCGCTCGACGACCTGGTTGACCGGGGCGGCCCTGGTCGTGGCCTTGATGTTGGGATCCGGCATCGCCGGCTACCTGATCGGCAAACCGGGAGAGAGCGTCGAGCGAGCGCCACCGCCGCGCACCGCGGCCGCCGCGCCGGCAACGCCGGCAGCTCCCGCCAATTCCCCGAAAGAGACGGCGCCGGTGCCGATCGCCGAGCCGGCCGCGGCCCCCAACGAAGCCTTCGCCTATCGCCGCGTCGGCATCGACAGCAGCAAGGCCGACGGCGAGGCCTGCCTCTTCTTCAACAAGCCGGTCGTGGCCGACGATTCGGTGAAGTACGCCGACTATGTCCGCATCTCGCCCGAGGTGAAGTCGGCGGTGCGGCCGGTCGACGACAAGCTCTGCATCGGCGGCCTCGCCTACGGGCAGGACTACGCGGTCCGCCTGATGGCGGGCCTGCCGGCCAAGGACGGCAGCAAGCTCGGCGAGGAGCAGAAGGTCGACGTGGCGCTGGGCGCGCGGCCTGCCGTGGTGTCGCTGCCCGGCAAGGGCTTCATCCTGCCGCGCGGCGAGGCGGTCGGCCTGCCGATCACCACCATCAATGTCGGCCAGGTCGGCATCGCGGTGTTCCGCGTCAACGAGCGCGGCCTCGACAAGTTCGCCGCCGATCGCTGGGACGCCACCTTCCCCGGCAAGGAGCCGGTGACCTCGAGCTGGTCGCTGCGCTCGTGGCTGAATGGCGACAACGGCGCGCAGGTATGGCGCGGCAAGATGGACGTACGCAACGCGCTCAACCAGTCGGTGACGACCGCCTTCCCGATCCGCGACATGGTCAAGGACTGGAAGCCCGGCGCCTACTTCGTCGTGGCCTGGAACGCGGCCCGGCCGCCGTCCAAAGGCGACGACGAGGATGACACCGACGACAGCCCGTCGAACGGCCTGGCCGGGATGTGGGTCATCGACACCGACATCGCGCTCACCACCTTCAGCGGCCGCGACGGCTTGAACGTCTATGCCCGCTCGATCGGGAGTGCCCAGGCCCTGGCTGGCCTTGAAGTGGCGCTGGTCTCGCGCGGCAACGACATCCTCGGCAAGGCGCTGACCGCCGCCGACGGCCATGTGCTGTTCGCCGCCGGCCTGCTCAAGGGCCGCGGCGCCAGCGAAGCCATCGCCGTCATGGCGACGGATGCGGGCCATCGCGAATTCTCGCGGCTCGAGCTCACCAAGTCGGCCTTCGACCTCGGCGACCGCGGCATCGACGGCCGCGACCAGCCCGGCCCGGTCGACGCCTTCCTGTACACCGAGCGCGGCGTCTATCGCCCGGGCGAGACGGTGCAGCTGATGGCGATGCTGCGCGACGACGCGGCCAACGCACTCGCAAACCTGCCCGTCACCCTGATCGTCAAGCGGCCCGACGGCACGGAATTCACGCGCTACACCGTCGCCTTGCCGGCCTCCGGCGCGGTCCACCAGGCGATCGATTTGCCCAAATCCTCGCGCCGCGGCCATTGGTCGGTCGCCGCGCACATCGACCCCAAGGCCGCGCCGGTCGGCACGGTCGAGTTCTCGGTCGAGGATTTCGTGCCGGAGAAGCTCAAGGTCGAGCTGACGCCCGACGCGCCGCTGCTGCGCACCGGCAAGCCGACCCGCTTCGCCGTGCAGGCCGACTTCCTCTACGGCGCGCCGGCTTCCGGCCTCAGCGTCGAGAGCGACATGCGCATCACGGTCGATCCGCAGCCTTTCGCCAACTATGCCAAATACAGTTTCGGCCTGGAGAAGGCGCGCGAGAAATACGAGCCGCCGCTGGTCACGCTCAACGCGGCCGACACCGACGAGAAAGGCAAGTCGCAGATCGAATGGTCGGGCGACGGCATCAAGGACACCGGCCTGCCACTCAAGGCGCAGATCGAGGCGCGCGTGTTCGAGCCGGGCAACGGCCGCGCCACCAAGACCGACAAGACACTGCCGCTCAGGACGCGCGACGCCTATATCGGCATCCGGCCGGTGTTCGACGGCCGCTACGCCCAGGAAGGCGCCGACACGCAGTTCGACCTGGTCGCTGTCGACGCCGAGGGCAAGCCGATCGCCCTGCCGTCGGCCGACTACAAGATCGAGCGCATCGTCTATTCCTATCAATGGTACCAGCAGGACGGCCGCTGGCGCTGGCAGTCGATCGTGAGCGACCACCTGGTGACGGCCGACACGATCGCCATCAAGGCGGACGCGCCGGCGCGGCTGACGCGGCGGCTCAGCTGGGGTTCCTACAAGCTCACCGTGTCGGATCGACAGACCAACACCGCGACCAGCGTCAGCTTCTATGTCGGCTGGTACGGCGGCAGCGGCGACAACGAAGAGGCGCCGGACACGCTGAAGGTCGCCAGCGACAAGCAGAAATACGTCGCCGGCGAGAACGCCAAGCTGCGCATCGAGGCGCCGTTCAACGGCGAGGCCCTGATCGCGATCGCCACCGACCGCATCGTGGCGACCTACACGACCAAGGTGGCGTCCGATGGCACGACGGTGGATATCCCCGTCAAGGCCGAATGGGGTGCCGGCGCCTATGCCCTGGTGACGGCCTACCGGCCGTTGTCGAGCAAGGCCGATCGCGTCCCGACGCGGGCGATCGGCGCGGTGTGGCTCGGCCTCGATCCGGCCCAGCGCACGCTCACGGTGCAGATGGCGGCGCCCGAGAAGGTGACGCCGCGCCAGAAGATCGAGGTGCCGATCCACGTTTCCGGCCACGTCGCGGGCGCGTCCGCTTCGGAAGCCTATGTGACGCTCGCGGCCGTCGACGAAGGCATCCTGCAGCTCACGCGCTACAAGACGCCCAAGCCGGCCGACTTCTACTTCGGCAAGCGCCGCCTCGGCATCGACATGCGCGACGACTATGCCCGCCTGCTCGACGTGCATGCCGACGATCTCGGCCGGCCGCGCACCGGCGGCGATTCGGGCGACATCGGCGGCCTCGACATCGTGCCGACGCGCACCGTCGCGCTGTTCTCGGGTCCGGTGAAGCTCGACGACAAGGGCGAAGCCAGGATCACGCTCGATATCCCCGACTTCATCGGTCAGTTGCGGCTGATGGCGGTGGCCTATGACAAGAACAAGGTAGGTTCGGCCGACGCGCGCCTGTTCGTGCGCGATGCGGTGACGGCCGACGTGATCCTGCCGCGCTTCCTTGCTCCCGGCGACCAGAGCCGCGTGGCGCTGTCGCTGAACAATGTCGACGGCCAGCCCGGCGACTATCAGGTGAAGCTCGACGCCACCGGCGCGGTCTCGCTCGGCCGGCCCTTCAGCCAGACCCGCACGCTTGCCGCCAACCAGCGCGACTTGCTGACGGCGCCCCTGCAGGCGGGCGAAGCGGGCTTCGGCAAGGTCACCGTGGCCGTCTCGGGCCCCGGCGGGTTCTCCGTGCAGCGCGAATGGGACATCCAGGTGCGCGCGGCGCAGACGCCCAGCGCCGTCGACACCGTCTCGCAGCTCGGGCCGTCGAAGGAGCTGACGCTCGACCGCAACGTCACCGCCCCGTTCGCCGCCGGCACCTCGCATGTGAGCGTGGCGCTGTCGCGCGTGCCCGGCATCGATGTCGCGGCCCTGCTGCGCGCGCTCGACAAGTACCCTTACGGCTGCATCGAGCAGACCACCAGCCGCGCCCTGCCGCTGCTCTACTACAACGACGTGGCGGTGCTGGGGTACGGGCCGGCCGATCCCAAGATCACCGACCGGGTGCAGGAGGCGATTTACCGTGTCGTCGACATGCAGATGACCGACGGCTCGTTCGGCATGTGGGGACCGTATTCGACGCCGGCAGCGGAATGGCTGCAGAGCTACGCGCTCGACTTCCTGCTGCGGGCGCGCGAGCACAAGATGGCGGTGCCCGCCGCCTCGCTCCAGCGCGCGCTCACCTGGCTCAACCGCAACGCCGAGCGGCTGTCGCCCAACGCCCAGGCCTATGCCTGGTACGTGCTGGCGAAGGCCGGCCTCGCCGACCCCTCACGCGTGCGCTACTTCCAGGATTCCAAAGGCGGCGAGATCGGCAGCGGGCTTGCCTGGGCACAGCTCGCCGCGGCGCTCAATCTGGTGGGCGAGCCCGGCCGCGGTCGCCTTGCCTTCGGCTTGGCGCGACAGCACATCGACGAGTCCGACAGCCACGATTATTACGGCACGCGGCTGCGCAATCGGGCGGCCCTCGTGGCGCTCGCCTCCGAGGCCGGCGGCCGCGAGGGCGTCGCGGCCATCCTGGGTTCCGTCCGCGACCGCCTGGTGGCCAAGGTCAACGAGACCACGACCCAGGAGCAGGCCTGGCTGGTGCTGGCCGCCCATGCGCTGAGCGGTGGCGCCGAGCTCGACTACGCGGTTGACGGCAAATCGGAGAAGACGAGCAAGGATCCGGTCATGCTCAACCCCGACACGGCCGCGATCGCGCGTGGCATCACCGTCAGGAACGAGGGCCAGCAGCCGGTGTGGCTGCAGGTCACGGCCCGCGGCGTGCCCAGGGAAGAGCTGCCGGCCGCCACCGAAGGCATCAGCATCGCCCGCACCTACTACACGCTCGATGGCGACGACGGCGTCGACCTCACCAAGCTGCGCCAGAACCAGCGGCTGATCGTGTCGCTCGAGGGCAGCAACCTCGAGGGCGGCTACCACGAGGTGGCGCTGCTCGATCTGCTGCCGGCGGGTTTCGAGATCGAATCGGTGATCAACGATGAGACGGCGAAGGCCTTCCCGTTCCTCTCCAAGCTCACCGCAACCCGCATGACCGAGGCCCGCGACGACCGCTTCTTCGCCGCGCTGACGCTCGGCACGCGGCCCTATCGCAGCTGGTGGGACAATGACCTGAAGAACCCCAACAGCTTCCACGTCGCCTACATCGTGCGTGCGGTCACGCCCGGCAGCTTCGCGCTGCCCGCCGTGAACGTGTCGGACATGTACGCGCCGCGCATCTACGGGCGCACGGCCATGGGCCATGTCGACATCGCGCCGCGGTAACGCTCTCCCATCCTTCCTGCTAGGGAGGAGGGCCAGGGCGGGGGTGAGCCTGGCCATCGCTTTGGCTGTGGCGGCCACGGCGGCACTGGCGCTCGACCGGCTCTGCCCACCCGACCTATCGCGTTACCAGGACAGGTCCGTCGAGGTGCTCGACGCCAACGACCATTTGCTGCGCGCCTTCACCACCGCCGACGGCAAGTGGCGGCTGAAGACGACGGTCGACGACGTCGATCCGCTCTATCTCGCCATGCTCAAGGCCTACGAGGACCGCCGGTTCGACGAGCATTGGGGCGTCGATCCGCTGGCGGCGGTGCGCGCCGCCGGCCAATGGCTGTCGCGCGGCCACATCGTGTCGGGCGCCTCGACGCTCTCGATGCAGGTCGCGCGCCTGCTCGATCCCGACCACCTGCAGCTCAATTCACGCACCCTGTGGGTCAAGCTGATCCAGACCGCGCGCGCCCTGCAGCTCGAATGGCGCTACTCGAAGCGGGACATCCTTGGCATCTATCTCACGCTCGCGCCGATGGGCGGCAATCTCGAGGGCGTGCGCGCAGCTTCGCTTGCCTATTTTGGCAAGGAGCCGCAGCAGCTTTCGGCTGGGGAGGCGGCGCTGCTCGTCGCCATTCCGCAGGCACCCGCCCGCCGTCGGCCCGAGCGCCATCCGGAGGCCGCGCTCTACGGCCGCGACCGCGTGCTCGACCGCGCGCTAGAGGACCACGTGATCGACCAGGCGCAGTTCGATGCCTCGATCCGGCACCCCGTCCCCAACCGTCGCCTCGCGCTGCCGATGCAGGCGCCGCATCTTTCCGGCTGGTTGCGCGGCCAATCGCAGACGGGCGCGATCGTGCCGACCACGATCCGCCTAGAGCTCCAGAAGAGCCTTGCTCGCCTGATCGGCGAGGAGCGCGAGCGTCTGGCGGACAAGGCCGAGATCGCGTTGGTCGCCATCGACAACCGGACCGGCGGGGTCGTGGCCTGGGTGAGCGGCAGCGACTTCTTCGGCCGCAATGGCCAGGTCGACCTGGTGCGCGCCCATCGTTCGCCGGGTTCGGCGCTGAAGCCCATGATCTACGCCATGGCGTTCGACGACCGCGTGCTGCATCCGGAGTCGCTGGTCGAGGACGTGCCGGTCCGCTTCAAGGATTGGCTGCCGCACAATTTCGACCGCGGTCACCAGGGCGCGATCACCGTGCGGCGCGCGCTGCAGCAATCGCTGAACGTGCCCGCCGTGCTGGCGCTCGAGAAAGTGGGGCCGCAGCGCTTCATCACCACGTTGCGCGCGGCCGGCGTCTCGCCCGGCCTGCCGCGCGACGAAGCCGCGATCTCGCTCGGCATCGCGCTGGGCAGCGCCTCGGTCTCGCCGCTCGAACTCGCCGGCCTCTACTGCGGCCTCGCCAATGGCGGCGAGTTCGCGCCGCCCGCGGTCCGCCGCGACCGAGCCAAGCCGCAACCGCTGCGCCTGGTCGATGCGACGGCCGCCTGGTACGTGACCGACATCCTGGTGGACGCCCCTTTGCCCGAGGGTTTCGCCTCGCTGCCGCCGGCACTGCGCGAACGGCGCATCGCCTACAAGACCGGCACGTCGGCTGGGTTTCGTGATGCCTGGGGCGCCGGCTACAGCGCCAACTGGACCGTAGTCGTGTGGGTCGGCCATGCCGACGGCACGCCGCGGCCGGGTCAGCTCGGCCGGCTCGCAGCACTGCCCATCGTGTTCAAGGCATTCGATCGCCTGCCGGCCGAGGACAATCAGACGCGGAAGCCGCCGGCAGACGTCCTGCACGTCGCCTCATGGCACGATCTGCCGCCGCGCATGCGCAGCCTGGGACCTGTCGCCCAGGCCGCCGGCGGGCCGCGCATCTCCTACCCCGCGCCCGACTCCAAGATCGAGCTCGCTGCGCACGAAACCGTGCCGCTTAGCGCCTATGGCGGCAGCGGTGCGCTGCACTGGCTGATCGACGGCCGGCCGATCGACGGGACTCGCTGGACGCCCGAGGGAACGGGCGAAACCCGCGTCGCCGTGATCGACGAGGCCGGCCGCTCGAGCGCCGTGACGGTGCGGATCGTCAGGCGGCCGTAACGGCGAGAACGAGCGACCCGAGCAGCAGGGCGGCGAAGACGACGTTGATGATGCGGTTGGTGCGCGGATCGCGGAAGAAGCGCGTCAGCATGGCGCCGGCCAGCAGCCACAGTACGTTCACCGCCGTGATGACCAGGGTCAGCACGCCGATCTTGGTGGCGACGTCGATCGCCACGTGCTCGCGCACCAGGACGAAGCTCGAGAACAGCGCCGCCATCGCCGCGTAGCCCTTGGGATTGATCAGCGACAGGCCGAACCCGCCCACGAAGCTGGGCGCTTGGCGCTTCGTCGCCTGGTCGGTGAGCGGCGGCGCCGAGGCGATGCGCCAGGCGAGCCAGACAAAATACAGCGCGGCCACGATCGTCACGGCCGGCGTGGCGCCCGGCACCGCCAGCAGCAACCCGACAAGGCCGCTGGCGGTGATCGCCATGACGCAGATCATGCCGACACCAAGGCCGATCAGATAGCCCACCGCCTTGCGCGCGCCGAAGGCGGCGCCCGCCGCGGCCAGACTCAGGGTGTTGGGACCGGGGCTGCCGGCCAGCGCCACGCCGGCCAGCAGGAATCCAGGCAAGCTTTCCATCGCGCATGATATGGCGCAGGCCTTGTCGAGCGTCTTGAACGTTCGTGCTAAAGCTTATTGCGCCCTAACCGATCATATCCTTGAGCCGCGCCTTCATCGCCCGATAACACGGCTCGCGCGCTGCATTCATGGCTTCTTCCCGGTTGCTCGGATCGTCGGAATAGCCGAGCGGTTCGAGGAACTGGTCCTGCGTCAGGTCGTAGCGCTCGCCTTCGACGAGATTGTAGAAATGCCAGCCGCTCGGCGCCTCGGTCTTGACGATCTCGCCGCCGAACATGTCGTGGATGACGAGCGCCGTCACCGCACCCTGGCCGAAGCACGGCATGTCGGGCCGCCAGTGCGGGCTGGTTTGCTCCGACCAGGCATCCTGGATGACGGATAGCAGATCGTTCGGGGTCATGGTCAGGCCGCCTGCTTCGCCTTGAGCGCCTGCGCCACCTTGGAGGCCGGCTCGCGGCCGAGCTCGACGCAGATCTCGCGGCCCGCCCGGGCGACCGCATCGAGATCGACGCCGTGCGCGATGCCGAGCCCGTTCAGCAGGTAGATCACGTCCTCGGTGCCGACATTGCCGGATGCCCCCTTGGCGTAGGGGCAGCCGCCCAGCCCCGCGACCGCCGTATCGAACACCGCGATGCCGCGCTCCATCACCGCCATGATGTTGGCGAGCGACTGACCGTAAGTGTCATGGAAATGCGCCGCAAGCTTCTCGCGCGGAACCCGCGCCGCAACCGCATCGACCATGGCCACGCATTCGGCCGGCGTGCCGACGCCGATCGTGTCGCCGAGCGAGACCTCGTAACAGCCCATCTTGAACAGCCGCTCCGACACCTCGGCCACCTTGGCCGGCGCCACCTTGCCGTCGTACGGACAGGCGATCACGGTCGAGACGTAGCCACGCACCTTCATGCCATGCTTTTGCGCGGCTTCCATCACCGGGGCGAAGCGCTCGAAGCTCTCGTCGATCGAGCAGTTGGTGTTCTTGCGGCAGAACGCCTCGGATGCGGCGGTGAACACCGCGATCTCCCGGCACTGTGCCTCGACCGCGCCATGGCCGGCCGCCGACAGCGCGTCGATCAGCTTCACCTTGGCCGCAACCGACACGGGCTTGGCCTCGTTCTGCAAGCCATCGCGCGGGCCGACTTCGACCAGCCGGACTTTCCTGGGGTAATTCATCCCGGTCTTTTACACGATCCGCTCGGCCGCAAGGTACAGCCCAAGCAGCAGCAGACCTGCAAAGAACACGGTGCGGAATGTCGCGGCCGAGATGCGGCCGCGCAGCCATTGGCCGACCTGCATGCCGGCCAGCGCCGGAACGAGCGCCAGCAGCGACATCCAGACCGAACCGGCATGCCAGCCATCGACGCGCCACAGACCGAGCGCCAAGGCAAGCGTCGACACAGTGAAGGAAAGGCCGAGCGCCTGGATGAGGTCGTCCTTCTCCAGCCCGATCGCCTGCAGATAGGGCACGGCGGGAATGGTGAACACGCCGGTGGCGCCGGTGACCAGGCCGGTCGCCGCACCGACAAAGGGGCTCAGCCACCGCTCGCGGCGCGGAGGGAGAACAAAACGCCATCCGGCCAAGCCGATCACGGCATAGAGCGCGAGCGCGACGCCGAGAGCAGCGCCGGCGAGCGGCGCATTGTCGCCGGCCAGTACGCCAATGCCGGCGACCGTGCCGAGCAGCACCCCAGCCATCATCAGCCACAGGCGGCGGGCGAGCTTGCCGAAACTCGGACCGGCCGCCAGCTGCCAGACATTGGTGACCAGCGACGGGATGACCAGTAGGGCCGCCGCCACGGCGGGCGGTACGATCAGCGCCAGCAGGCCCATTGCCACGGTCGGCAGGCCCATGCCGACGATGCCCTTCACGAAGCCCGCCAGCAGGAACACCGCGCCGGCAAAAACCCAGACAGCCGATGTCATGGCGGCAAAATGAGCTTCACCGGCGCCGGCACAATGCGGAAGACGCGGCCCTAGCCTTCGGTGTAGCCGAAGGCTAAATCCTTCCGATGAGCCTCGACCTCGTCGACCTGCGGCTGGTCCAGAACATCGCCGACGCCCAGAGCATCACCCATGGCGCGGCACGCAGCGGCCTTTCGCTCGCCGCCGCCAGCGAGCGGCTGCGCAACATGGAGCTGGAGCTGCGCACGACGCTGTTCGAGCGCCAGCGGCGCGGCGTGCAGCCGACACCGGCCGGCGCCGCCCTGATCCACCATGCCCGACTCGTCATGCGCCAGATGGAAACCATGCGCGGCGACCTCGGCGGCTTCGCCAAGGGCGTGCGCGGCACGGTGCGCGTCCTCTCCAACACGGCAGCGCTTCAGGAATTCCTGCCGTCGGCGCTTGGACCGTTCCTCGCCCGCCATCCCATGATCGACGTCGCGGTCGACGAGCGGCCGAGCCCCGCGATCGTGCGGGCAATCGCCCGTGGCGCCGCCGATATCGGCATCGTGGCCGACGCGGTCGACGCCGCGGCCGAGCTCGAGACCTTCCCGTTCGCCGAGGACCGGCTCGTTCTGGCGACGCCTCCCCGGCATGAGCTCGCCGGCAAGCGCACCGTCCGTTTCGCCGACGCACTGGCGTACGATTTCGTCGGCCTGTCCGAAGGCAGCGCCTTGCAGGAGCATCTCGAGGGCCACGCAGCCCGCGCCGGCCAGGCGCTCCGCTTGCGCGTGCGCCTGCCCGGCTTCGATGCGGTCTGCCGGATGGTCGAGAGCGGCATCGGCGTCGCCGTGGTGTCGCGCAGCGCGGCCTTGCGCAATCGAAAGGCCATGGCCATCCGCGTCGTGCCGCTCAGCGATGCCTGGGCCCGCCGGCGGCTGCGGATCTGCGTGAAGAGCATCGCTGCCCTGCCGGTCCACGCACGCACGCTGGTCGAGCATCTGCGAAGCTCTGTATGATAGGCTGCGCGTAAGCAGGAGGATTCGATGGCCCAGCAGCTCAGCAACCAACGCATCGCCTGGTTCAACGGCCAGTTCATGCCGGAAAATCAGGTCATGATCCCGTTCCGCGATCGCAGCTGGAAGTACGGCGACGGCGCCTTCGACATGACGCGCACCTTCGAGGGCGCGCCGTTCCGCCTGAAGGAGCATATCGACCGCTTCTACCGCTCGCTGCGCTACCTGCAGATCGACCCGGGCCTGTCGCCGAAGGAGATGGTCGCGCACAGCGAGGAAGTCGTGGCGCGCAACGAGCATTTGCGCCCGGCGGTCGGCGACTGGTGGGTCGGCCAGCGGGTCAGCCGCGGCGTCGATGCCGTGGGAGACGAAGGCTGGGACCACACCGGCCCCAACGTGGTGATCGAGGTGCTGCCGTTGCCGCTCGCCAAGCGCGCCAGGCTCTATCGCGACGGCGCCGAGGTCATCACCACGACGGCGCGCCGCACTGCGCCGTCGATGCTCAGCCCGCGCGCCAAGACGCACAATTACCTCAACATGATCATGGCCGAGAAGCCGGTGAAGGCGCTCAATCCGGACGCTTGGGCGATTTTGCTCGACGAGAACGGCAATCTCGCCGAAGGACTCGGCTCCAACATCTTCATCGTGCGCGAAGGCCAGCTCTTCACGCCGTCGGAGCGCTACGTCCTGCCGGGCGTGTCACGCCAGATGACGATCGACTGTGCCAGGAAGCTCGGCATCGCCTGCACCGCGGGCGACATCGACCTGTTCGATGCCGCCAACGCCGAAGAGATGTTCCTGACCTCCACCAGCCTCTGCATCCTGCCGGTCAAGAGCTTCAACGGCGCCGCCGTGGCCGACGGCAAGGTCCCGGGGCCGATCACGAAGAAGCTGATCGACGCCTACTCCAAGGACGTCGGCTGCGACTTCGTCGGGCAGTATCTCAAGTTCCTGCAGTAGCGCCCGTACCGCCGAACGACACCGTCGCCTGGTCGTAGTCGCCGGAGCCCATCCGGCCCTCGCCGAAGATCTCGTGCCTGGCGACCCAGTCGAACGACTGCTCGTAGACCTCGCGCGTGTAGGGCTCGAACACGATGCGCTCACCCGGGCCCCAGCGGCGCGTGTCCATCATCGCGTGCCAGCGCTCGGGGAACTCGTTCTTGTAATAGTGCGTGTAGAGCTCCGGGCGGAGATCGATGTCGCGCTGGGCGCGCTTCAGCGCGCGGAAGAAGCGCCGGACGTCCTCGGGGTCGGGCGAACCGTTGATCATCGAGGCGATCATGAAGGTAGTGTCGATCACCTTGCGGAAGCCGAGCTGCTCGGCGAGATAGTACGGCCCGCTGAACAGAGCGGCCGCCTTGCTCTTGCCGTCGATCAGCAGCTCGAGGCGGCGGAACAACATGCCGTCCTCGAAGGTCAGGTTCACCTCCTTGGCCGGCATGTACTGCTCGAGCGCCTGGATGGTCGAGTAATGGCTGCCCGACTGGAAGCCGACCGAGATCGGCACGCCCTTGAGATCGGCCGGCGTCCTGATGGCTGAATCGGCCGGCACGAAGATGCCGGCGGGCGCCACCGAGTAGGCGTCGGCGTACATCTTGGCATGGCCCTTGGAGGCCGCGACATTGACCGTCCAATGGCAGGCGCAGCTCACGTCGGCCTCGCGTCCCTTCTCGATGCTCTGGAAGGCGCCCTGGCCGGCCTTGTTGTGGTGCTGGCCGGCGGTCGAGCGGATCAGCTCGCGGAACTCGTAGTCCAGGCCCTCGGCGCGAAAATAGCCCTTCTCCTCGGCCACCCACTCCTGCAGGCGAAAGTGCGGCTCGACGATGAACTTGCCCATGCTGGCCTCCCGATGCTGGCTCGAGGGACAGGATACTGCCGGGACGAGCCGTGATACTATGCCTCAGTAGGCATGATCGACATATCCTCTCCGGCATATCCGGAACCGAAGCTCGGCGAGCTGCGCGTGCTGGCAACGCTGCTGCAGGAGCCGAGCATCACGCGCACCGCGCAGATCTTGGGGACGACCCAGCCGGCCGTCAGCAAGGTGATCGGCCGCCTGCGCCGGCAATTCGGCGACCCGCTGTTCGTGCGCAACGGCCGGGCGATGCAGCCCACGGCGCGTGCGCTGGAGCTTGCGGGCCGCCTGCGCACCTTGCTGGCGGCGGTCGACGATCTGCGCAGCCATGCCCGCACGTTCGATCCGACGTGCTCGACGCGGCAGTTCAGCCTGCTGTTGACCGATGTCGGGATGATCCACTTCCTGCCGCCGCTGGTCGCCCGCATTGCCGCCCTGGCGCCCGGTGTGCGTCTGCGCGCCGTGCCGCTGCAGGCGCACCAGATCGAGGCGAGGCTGGAGGCCGGCGACGCCGACCTGGCGCTGGGCGCCTTCCCGCGCGCCGCGCGGCACCTCAGGCGCCAGCGGCTCTATGCCGACGGCTATCTCGGCGCCGCCCGCAAAAACCATCCGCGGCTTGGCCGCCTCAGGTCGCGCAGCGGTTTCCTCGCCGAGCAGCACATCCTGGTCGCTGGCTCGGAGACCGGCCATGCCGCGCACGAGGCCGCGCAAACCGCTCTTGCCGGCGCCCTCGCGCCGGCCAACGTGCTGCTGCAGGTCCCAAGCTTCGTCGCCGGTGCCATCGTCGCCGCCGAGACTGACGGCATCGTCACCTTGCCCGCCAATGTGGCGCGCCGGCTTGCCGGCCCGCTCGGGCTCGGCGTGTTCGATTGCCCGCTCGCCCTGCCGCGCATCGAGATCGCGCAGTACTGGCACGAGCGCTACCACCGCGACGACGGCCACCGCTGGATGCGGCAGCTCACGTTCGCCTTGTTCGGCCGTCGCCGCTAGCGCCTAGCCGGCCTCGAACTCGACCAGCTCGGCGCCTTCCGCGACCTGCTCGCCCACGGCATAGCGCACCGACTTGATGCGGCCGTCGCCCGGCGCCACCAGCGTGTGCTCCATCTTCATGGCCTCGAGCACGAGGAGCGGCTGGCCCTTGCTGACGCTGTCGCCCGGCTTGACGCGAAGGTCGATGATCTTGCCGGGCAATGGCGAGCGGACCGAGCCCTCGCCGGCCGCCGACGCCTCGTACTGCGTGACGTCGAGCGGATCGACGAGGCGCAGGCGGTGATGCAAGCCATCGCCGAACAGCGCGTACTCGGTGGTGCCGTCGTTCAGCGTGCGGCGCACCGCCGAGGCGGTGAAGGTGTCGCCGTCGAGCAGGATCGACAGCCTTCCGTCCTCGCCGCGCCTTACCCGGGCCTGGCGCGCGCCGCCCGGCAGATCGAGGATGAGGCTTCCGTCGCGCCGGCGGTGGGCGATCACCGCCACCTCGCGCTCGCCGTCCTTCCATCGCACCTCGTCATGGCCGGTGTCGAGCAGCCGGAAGCCGTTCTTCTGCTCCCATGGGTCGGTCGACGCGGCCGTCCATTCGGAAAGCCGCGCCAGCGTCGCCACGGCGAACACGCGATCGTCGGCCGCGTCCGCCTTGGCGAACAGCTGCGCGCGATGGCGCTCGATGAAGCCGGTATCGACCTCGCCGCCGACGAAGGCCGGATGCGCGCACAATGCCTTCAGCAGGGCGGCGTTGGTGGTGACCCCCACCACTTCGGTTTCGCCCATGATCTTGGCCATGCGCCGCATGGCCGAGGTGCGGTCGGCGTCGTGCACGATCACCTTGGCGATCATCGGGTCGTAGAACGGCGTCACCGTGTCGCCCTCGCGGACGCCGGTATCGACCCGCACGTGATCGTCCTCGCGCGGCAGGCGCAGATGCAGCAGCTTGCCGGTGGACGGCAGGAAATTGCGCGCCGGATCCTCGGCGTAGAGCCGCACTTCCACGGCATGGCCGCCGATGCGCAGATCGTCCTGCGTGAGCGGCAAGGAACCGCCGGCCGCGACGTTTAGCTGCCATTCGACCAGGTCCTGGCCGGTGATCGCCTCGGTCACCGGATGCTCGACCTGCAGGCGCGTGTTCATCTCCATGAAGTAGAACGTGCCGTCCTGGTTGGCGATGAACTCGACCGTCCCGGCACCGACATAGCCGATCGCCTTGGCGGCAGCGACGGCCGCGTCGCCCATTGCCTTGCGCCTGTCTTCCGTCATGCCCGGCGCCGGCGCTTCCTCGATCACCTTCTGGTGGCGGCGCTGGATCGAGCAGTCGCGCTCGAACAGATAGAGGCAGTTGCCCTTGCTGTCGGCAAAGACCTGGATCTCGATATGGCGCGGCCGCGTGAGGTACTTCTCGACCAGCACGTGATCGTCGGCGAACGACGCCTTGGCCTCGCGCTTGGCGCCGGCCAGGGCATCGGCGAACTTGTCGGCGCTCTCGACCACGCGCATGCCCTTGCCGCCGCCGCCGGCCGAGGCCTTGATCAGCACCGGATAGCCGATGCGCGCCGCTTCCCGGGCCAGCAGCTCGGGCGCCTGGTCGTCGCCGTGATAGCCCGGCACCAGCGGCACCTTGGCCTTCTCCATGATCTTCTTGGCTTCGCTCTTGGAGCCCATGGCGCGAATGGCGGACGGAGGAGGCCCGATGAAGACGACGCCCGCCTTGGCGCAGGCTTCGGCGAAGCCCGCGTTCTCCGACAGAAAGCCGTAGCCCGGATGGACCGCCTCGGCGCCGGTGCGTCTGGCGGCGTCGATCAGCCGGTCGACCACGAGATAGCTGTCGCGCGCCGGCGACGGGCCGATATGCACCGCCTCGTCGGCCATCGCGACATGGCGCGCGCCGACGTCGGCATCGGAATAGATTGCGACGGTCTTGATGCCCAGGCGCTTCGCCGTCTTGATGACGCGGCAGGCGATCTCGCCGCGGTTGGCGATCAGGATCTTCGAGAACATTCTACTCGGCCCATTTCGGCTTGCGCTTGTCGAGGAAGGCTTTCATGCCTTCGAGCGCCTCCTCGGTGACGCACTGGTTGGCGACTTCCGCGCCCAATATGTCGGCGGCGTTGGCGTCGTGCGGCAGCGCGTTGATGCGGGTGACCAGCTTCTTCACCAGCGTCTGCACCGACGGCGCGCCGAGCTTCAGCTCGTCGACCAGCGTGCCCACCGTCGTGTCGAGATCGACCGGCTCGACGACCTGATCGACCAGGCCGATGCGCAGCGCGGTCGAGGCGTCGAACGTGCCGCCATGCATCAGGAGCTGGCGCGCCATCCGCGGACCCACGGCCTCGATCAGGACCGGAATGGCGATGCCGGCGAGCAGGCCATTGCGCACCGAGGTCAGGCCGAAGCGCGCGCTCGAAGAGGCAACGGCGAAATCGCAAGCCAGCATCAGGCCGACGCCGCCGCCCACCGCGGCGCCCTGCACCCGGGCTACCGACGGCTTGGGAAAGTCGTAGATCGCCTGCACCGCCCCCATCAAGGCATCGGCGAAGGCATGACGCGTGATCGCGTCGAGCTCGGGCCAGGTCAGCACCCAGTTGAAGTCGCCGCCGGCGGAGAAGGCAGGCCCCTCGCCGGCCAGCACCATGACCCGCACCGAAGAGTCGGCGGCGAACGCCTCGACGGCGGCGATGATGGCGCGCGCGGTGTCGACATCGAGCGAATTCATGTTGTCGGGCCGGTTGAGGCGCAACGTGCCGACGCCGCTTTCGATGGAGGTGAGGATAGCGCTCATTTCTTGGCGATCATCGGAAAGAACTTGTTGCAGGGCGACTCCACCCAAGCCGTGTTCGCTCCGATCGAAATTATGAACTTCGCCGTCGAAATTTCGGCATCGATCGGGAAGCCGGGATTCGATTTGACGAACTCGGCCTTGCTTTCAATCGTTGCCGTATCCGGAGAAGCCCACAATTTCCACGGCCTTAGTTTGCAGAAGTGCTGCTTCCCATACCGATCGAATTCGGCGAGGACAAAGGGCCTTTTCGAATCAAAAGTGAAGGAACCCAGCGACCTCCCTGATCCTTCAGCCACCGATTTCGCCTCGAGCGAAGCAAAGCCAACGCCAAGCGACTTCCAGGTCGAATCCTGCGTGACACAAAAGCGATAGCGCTTGTCGATCGCATTGATGACACCGGTCCACTCCGGCCGCTTGGTGCCGCCACATTCCTCGGCCGCAACGTCGAACTCGGTCACCTTTTGCACAATCCAAGCAGTGAGACCCATCGCGGAGGTGATCTCCGTGTCCGGAACCTGGGCGAACGCGAAGCTGGCAGACAGCAGGACGATTAAAGCAGAAAGCTTACCCATCGCCCGATCTACATCCGGAAGACGCCGAACTTGCTCGGCCCGATCGGCTGGTTCATCGACGCCGAGAGGCCGAGCGCCAGCGCCATGCGTGTGTCGACCGGATCGAGGATGCCGTCGTCCCAGAGCCGCGCCGTGGCGTAGTACGGATGACCCTCGCGGTCGTAAGCCTCGCGGATCGGCTGCTTGAACTTCTCTTCTTCGTCCTTGCGCCAGGTGCCGCCCTTGGCCTCGATATTATCGCGCCGCACGGTCGCCAGCACGCTCGCCGCCTGCTCGCCGCCCATTACCGAGATGCGGCTGTTGGGCCACATCCACAGGAAGCGCGGGCTGTAGGCGCGGCCGCACATGCCGTAATTGCCGGCGCCATAGGAGCCGCCGACGATCACCGTGAATTTCGGCACGGCGACGGTCGAGACCGCCGTCACCATCTTGGCGCCGTCGCGGGCGATGCCGCCCGCCTCGTACTTGCGGCCGACCATGAAGCCGGTGATGTTCTGCAGGAAGAGAAGCGGAATGCCGCGCTGGCCGCACAGCTCGATGAAATGCGCGGCCTTGAGCGCCGATTCGTTGAACAGGATGCCGTTGTTGCCGACAACGCCGACCGGATGGCCCCACAGGCGGGCGAAGCCGGTGACGATGGTCGTGCCGTAGAGCTGCTTGAATTCGTCGAGCTCGCTGCCGTCGACCAGGCGGGCGATCACCTCGCGCATGTCGTAGGGCGTGCGGCCGTCGGCCGGGATGACGCCATAAAGTTCTTCCGCCGCGTAAAGCGGATCGCGCGGCTCGATCAGCGCCGCCGACGGGTTCTTCTTCCAGTTCAGGTTGGAGACGATGCGGCGGACCATGCCCAGCGCATGGCTGTCGTTCTGCGCATAGTGATCGGCCACGCCGGACGTGCGCGCGTGAACGTCGGCGCCGCCGAGATCCTCGGCACTCACCACTTCGCCGATCGCGGCCTTCACCAGCGGCGGCCCGGCCAGGAAGATCGTGCCCTGCTTGCGCACGATCACGGTCTCATCGCTCATCGCCGGCACGTAGGCGCCGCCCGCCGTGCACGAGCCCATGACGCAGGCGATCTGGGGAATGCCCTGCGCCGACATGTTGGCCTGGTTGTAGAAGATGCGGCCGAAATGGGTCTTGTCGGGGAAAACTTCGGGCCATTGCGGCAGGTTGGCGCCGCCCGAATCGACGAGATAAATGCAGGGCAGGCGGTTCTCCATCGCCACGTCCTGCGCCCGCAGGTGCTTCTTCACCGTCATCGGATAGTAGGTGCCGCCCTTGACCGTGGCGTCATTGCACACGATCACGCATTCGACACCGCTCACGCGGCCAACGCCGGTGATCACGCCCGAGCCCGGCGCCTCATTGTCGTACATGTCCATAGCGGCGAGCGGCGACAGTTCGAGGAACGGCGAGCCGGGATCGAGCAGCGCCCGCACCCGCTCGCGCGGCAGGAGCTTGCCGCGGGCGACATGGCGCTTGCGCGATTCCTCGCCGCCGCCCAGCCGCACCTTGTCGGTACGCGCCTTGAGGTCGGCGACCAGCGCGCGCATCGCCTCGGCGTTCTTCTTGAAGCCTTCGGAGCGGGTATCGATCTGCGAAGAAAGAACCGTCATGTCCGGACGAAACTGCCCGGACGCGCGGTTCAGGGCAAGCGGGACATGGTGCGCCAGCCGATGCCTTGCTTGACGAAGGCCTTCTGGTTGGCCAACGCGGCGGCGAAATCGGCATCGTTGTCGGCGCGCTCCTTGAGCACGATTTCGGTGTTGGAGCGGAACGCAGCCATCAGTTCCGGCGACCATTGCCTGATCGCCACGCCCGACGCCTTGAGCTTCTCGAGCGCCACCGCCTGGATGTGCGGCGCGCGGCTCAAGGTCCAGGCGATGTTGGCGCGGCAGGCCGTTTCGATCTGGGCGCGCAGCGGCGCCGGCAGCGCCTCCCACTTGTCGCGGCGCATCAGGAAGTCGAGCACCGCCGAGGGCTGCTGCCAGCCCGGCATGTAGTAAGGCAGGCCGAGCTTGTCGAAGCCGAGCGCCGCGTCGATGGCGGGGGTCGACATCTCGCCGCCATCCACCTTGCCCTGCTGCAGCTGATAGAAGAACTCGCCGGCCGGCAGCGGCACCAGCGTGGCGCCCATGCGGGAGATCACCTCGCCCGACAACCGGCCATAACGCAGCCGCGCGCCCTTGAAGTCGTCGACCGTGTTGAGCTCGCTGCGGAACCAACCGCCGCCCTTGGCGCCCTGAATGCCACAGGGAATGCCGGCGACGCCCAGCCTGTCGTAGGCATCGTGGTGGATCTTGCCGCCGTCGCCGTCGATGACCCACGACGTCATCTCCTCGGCGTTCGGTCCGAAGGGCAACGTCCCGAACAGGCCGAACACCGGCGACTTCGCCGCGGCATAGCCCGACCACGTGAAGGCCGCTTCCAGGTCGCCCGAGATCACGGCATCGAGCATCTCGCGCGTCGGCGCGACCCGGCCGGGCTCGATCACCTTCACGGCCAGCGCGCTGCCGGCCATCTGCTTCAGCGTCTTGGTGAAGGTCCGGACGGCCTCGCCCGCACCCGGCAGGTTGGGATTGAACGCCGTCTGCATGTGCAGCACGACACCCGGCGCGGCCGCTTCAGGCGGATCGCCCGCCTGGGCGATGCCTGCCATGCCGCACAGAATCGCGACGAATCCCCCCAAAAACGCCGAAGCCGTTAGAACGGCTTTCTTTTTCATAGCGTGTGATTCTCTCACGGCACGGCCTCGGGGACAAGGCGATCAGAGGGCGGAAAGACCTCGGCCAATGAGGATGCGCTGCACGTCGCTGGTGCCCTCGTAGATCTGGCATACCCGAACGTCGCGCCAGATTTTCTCGGCTAGGTAGTCGGCGACATAGCCGTAACCGCCATGGATCTGGATCGCGGCCGAGCACACCTCTTCGGCCATCTCCGAGGCATATAGCTTGGCCATTGCGGCTTCGGTGAGGCATGGGCGGCCCGCCTCGCGCAGCGATGCGGCGTGCAGCACCATCTGCCGCGCCACGGTGATCTTGGTCGCCATGTCGGCCAGCCGGAATTGCACGGCCTGGTGGTTGATGATCTTGGTGCCGAAGGCTTCGCGCTCGCCGGCATAGGCGCGCGCCAGCTCGAATGATGCACGGGCCATGCCGACTGCCTGCGCAGCGATGCCGATGCGGCCGACCTCGAGATTGGCGAGCGCGATCCGATAGCCCTCACCCTCGCCGCCCAGCATGGCGTCGGCGCCGACGGCGCAATCCTCGAAGGCGATCTGGCAGGTGTCGGACGATTTCTGCCCCAATTTCTTCTCGACCGAGGCGACGCGGTATCCCGCCGTGCGGGTCGGCACGATGAAGCAGGAGATGCCACGCTTGGCGTTGGCCGGATCGGTGACGGCGAAGACCAGCGCCACGTCGGCGCTGCGGCCCGAGGTGATGAACTGCTTGGTGCCGTTCAGCACCCAGCCATTGCCCTTCCTGACCGCGCGCGTCCTGAGGTTCGAGGCGTCGGAGCCGGCCTGCGGCTCGGTGAGGCAGAACGCGCCCAGCACTTCGCCGCGCGCCATGGGCTTCAGCCACTTCTCCTTCTGCTCCGGCGAGCCGTAGGCCAGGAGTGCCGCGCAGTCGGGCGAATTGTTGACGCTCATCACCGTCGACAACCCGCCGTCGGCGGCGGCGATCTCCTCGAGCGCCAGCACATAGGCCACCATGCCGGCGCCGGCGCCGCCCCATTCCGGCGGCACGCACATGCCCATGAAACCGAGTCGGCCCATTTCCGACAGCAACGGCCGCGGGATCTCGCCGGCCGCCTCCCACGCCCGAACGTGGGGCAACACCTTGTCCTGCGCGAACGACCGCGCGGTCTCGCGCACCAGTTCCTGTTCTTCGCTGAGCAGCATCACATCACCACGGAAGCTCGGCGCCGTCATATTGCAGGTAGCGGCCGTTGTCCGACGGCTTCAACCCGTCGATCACCTTCACCATGCCGGGCACGCTTTGCTCGATCGTGAGCGGCGCCGTCGGACCGCCCATGTCGGTCTGCACCCAGCCGGGATGCAGGGCGACGCAGATCAGGCCCTTGCCCGCGACATCCTTGGCGAGGCAGCTCCACTCCATGTTGAGGGCGGTCTTGCTGGCCCGATAGAAATAACGCCCGCCATTGTTGTTGGCGATGCTGCCCAGGATGCTGGTGATGGCGATGATCTTCTTCTGTCGCGAGGCGGCGACGTGGTCGACGAAGGCCTCGGCCATCATCAGCGGCGCCAGCGTGTTGATCTCGAAGATGCGCCGCCATTCCGCCGGATCGAGAGATCCGAGATCCTGCGCGTTCGAGCCGCGCTCGCCGCCCACTCCGGCGTTGCAGATCAGGACGTCGATCGCCTCGCCCCTGAGCTCGGCGGCCAGGCTCTTCACCGCCTTGTAGTCGGTGACCTCGAGCAGGTGCGGATGGATGTCGCCCTTGACCTGCTTGAGCGGTGCGGGATTGCGCGCACAGGCATGGATCTTCCAGCCTTTGGCCGCGTACCGCTTGACGAAGTCGAAGCCCAGGCCGCGCGCGGCGCCGGTCAGCAGGAGGGTCGGCATGCGTTACTCCCGTTCAGCGCCGCGCCAGCAGGCGCGCGCGCTGGCGCTTCCAGTCGCGTTCCTTGATCGACGCGCGCTTGTCGTGCGCCTGCTTGCCGGTCGCCAGCGCGATCTGGACCTTGGCGCGGCCCTGCTCGTTGAAATAGACCTCGAGCGGCACCACGGTCCGGCCCTCGCGCTGGATGGCGCCGATCAGCACGTTGATCTGCCGCTTGTGCAGCAGCAATTTGCGCGGCCGCTTGCGCTCGTGGTTGAAGCGATTGCCGCCGGCATATTCGGGGATGTCGGCATTGACCAGCCAGGCCTCGCCGCCGTCTTCGGTGACGTACGATTCGCCGATCGAGCTGCGTCCGCCGCGCAGCGACTTCACCTCGGTGCCGGTCAGCACGAGGCCCGCTTCCATCGTCTCCTCGATGAAGTAGTTGTGCCGCGCCTTGCGGTTCTGGGCCACCACGGTGCGGCCCAGGTCCGGTTTCTTCGCCAAGGGAGCGCCTGACTAGTTGATAAGGCCGGCGTGCACCATCGCCTCGCGCACCGCCTTCTTGCTCGCCTCGGCGATCGGCACCATCGGCAGGCGCATCTCGGCGGTGGTCTGGCCGATCAGCTCGCAGGCGAACTTCACCGGGCCCGGGCTGGTCTCGCAGAACATCGCCTTGTGCAGCGGCATCAGGCGGTCCTGGATCTCGAATGCCTTGTCGAGGTCGCGCTTCTTCCAGGCGTCGTGCATGTCGCCGCACAGCCGGGGCGCCACGTTGGCCGTCACCGAGATGCAGCCGTCGCCGCCCTGCGCCAGGAAGCCGAGCGCGCTCGCATCCTCGCCCGAGAGCTGGCAGAAGCCCTTCTTGGCGCGCAGCCTGGTGAGCGTCGGCCGCGCCATGTCGTAGGAGGCATCCTTGATGCCGATGATGTTCTTGACCTGCGACAGCCGCACCACGGTCTCGACCTGCATGTCGCCGCCGGTGCGCGGCGGCACGTTGTAGAGGAGGATCGGGATGTCGACCGCTTCGGCCACCGCCTTGAAGTGCTGGAACAGCCCTTCCTGGGTCGGCTTGTTGTAGTAGGGCACGACCAGCATGGCGGCGTCGGCGCCGGCCTTCTTGGCGTGCCGGGTGAGCTCGATCGCCTCGGCGGTCGAGTTCGAGCCGGTGCCGGCGATCACCGGCACGCCGGTTCCCTTGGCGGCGGCGATGCAGATGTCGATCACGCGCTTGTGCTCGTCCATCGAGAGCGTCGGCGATTCGCCTGTCGTGCCGCACGGCACCAGGCCGTCGGTGCCTTCCTTGATCTGCCAGGCCACGAACTTCTCGAATCCTTTCTCGTCGACCGCGCCGTTCTTGAACGGGGTGATGAGCGCGACGAGCGATCCGTTGAACATGGCTGCCTCCGAATTTCCCTGAAAAATCAGCATAGGCCTCGCCTCCCGGACCGGCAAGGTGGGCAACTTGCCATTGTGATGCCGCAAGCGGCTGCGTACGATTCCTGGTGTGAGACCAACAAGAATAATCCCCCTCCTCGTCCTTCTGGCCGTTCCCGGTCCGCTTTGCGCGCAGACCACGCAGCAACACGGCGTGACCATCGTGCGGCCGACGCCCTCGGGCACGCCCGACACCGGCATCCGCCGCGTGCCGTCGACCAGCGCGCCGGTGCTGCAGCAGGCGACGCCGGCGCCCGCCCCATCCGCCGCGCCGACCGTGCCGATCGCGAGCGAGAACGGCGCCAGCAATCTGCTGCCCGCCGGCACGCCCGGCGACGCACCGCAAGCTCTCGCCTCGTCCCAGCCGCTCGGCGAGGCCGAGGCCGCTGCACTCGGCTCGGCGTTGAAGGCGGTCGACGACGGCCGCTACGCCGACGCCCGCGCCTCGGTGAAGGACTTCAAGAATCCGCTGCTCATCAAGATCGTCGAATGGAACGTGCTGCGGGCGGCACCCAAGAGCGACGCAGCCGCCGGCGCCGACTTCGCCGCGATCTGGCGTTTCCTGCGCGAGAACCCGGAGTGGCCGGAGCCCGAGGTGCTGCGCCGCCAGGCCGAGGACCGCATCGACAAGAGCGTGCCGGCCGAGCAGGTCGCGGCCTACTTCACGAGCTTCCCGCCGCTCACCAGCGCCGGCCACCTGAAACGGCTGGAGGCGGCGACGGCGATCGCGCCCAACAGCGTCGCGAAATATGCGAGCGAAAGCTGGCGCACCGCGACCTTCAAGCAGGCCGACGAGAACGAGTTCCTGGTCAAGTACGGCAACCTGCTGACGCCCGAGGACAACATCGCGCGCTTCGACCGCATCCTGCGCGAAGGCCGGCCGCAGGTCGCCCAGCAGCTCCTGTCGAAGCTGCCGCCCGACTACCAGCCGGTCGCCAACGCGCGCCTCGCCATGGCGACCAAGGCGGCCGACACCGTCACCATCCTGCGCGGCGTGGCGCCGGCCAGGCTCGAGGAGCCGACGATGCGCTTCGAGCGGCTGCAATGGATGCGCCGCACCGGCAATCTCGATCAGGCCAAGAGCCTGCTGGTCAGCCCGACCACAGGGCAGACCGACGCGTGGTGGAACGAGCGCCAGCAGGTCGCGCGCGACTTGCTCGCCGCCGGCCGCGCCGCCGATGCCTACGCCGTGGTCGAGCAGCACGGCCAGACGAAAGGGCTGGCCTTCGCCGAGGCCGAGTTCCTTGCCGGCTGGATCGCGCTGCGTCACCTCAAGAAGCCGGCCGAGGGACTCAGGCACTTCCGGACGCTCTACGATGGCGTCTCGACCGACATCTCCAAGAGCCGCGCCGCCTATTGGGTGGGCCGTGCGCTCGAAGCCTCGGGCAAGCACAAGGAGGCGACGGAGTGGTACGGCCGAGCCGCCGTCTTCGGCCAGACCTTCTACGGCCAGATCGCCGCCCGCCGGCTGCCCGGCGGCGCGGCCAAGCTGCCGGCCGATCCGGTCGTCGGCGACGCCGATCGGCAGGCCCTGTCCGGGCGCGAGCTGGTGACGGTCGCGCGCTACCTCGGCCAGGCGCGGGCCTACGACCGCACCAAGCCGTTCCTGCTGCAGCTCGACCGGTTCGTGAAAGGCGCCGGCGAGACCCAGGCGCTGGCCCAGCTCGCCACCGAGCTGCGGCGGCCCGACGTCGCCGTCACCATCGCGCGCCGCGCCACCGAACACGGCGTCACCTTGTTCGATGCCTCCTTCCCGGTGGTCGATCTCGGCAAGACCGGCTCGATCGAGCGCGCGCTCGCACTTGCGCTCACCCGGCAGGAGAGCGCCTTCAACGCCGCCGCCGTCTCGCCCTCGGGTGCGCTCGGCCTGATGCAACTCCTACCCGGCACGGCGCGCGACGTGGCGACCAAGCTCGGCGTGCCCTTCATCCAGGACAAGCTGACGCGCGATCCGACCTACAATGTCGAGCTGGGCAGCCAGTACCTCGCCGACATGCTGCAGCGCTTCGGCGGCTCGTATGAGCTGGCGCTCGCCGCCTACAACGCCGGCCCGAACCGGGTCACGCGCTGGCTCGAGACCATGGGCGACCCGCGCGCCGGCAAGATCGACATGATCGACTGGATCGAGATGATCCCGCTGCGCGAGACCCGCAACTACGTGCAACGCATCATGGAAGGCGTGGGCGTCTATCGCGATCGCCTGAACGGACCCTTCCGCATGCTGTCGCCCGCGACGGGCCGCTCGTAGACCACAAGATATGGGGTCGTCCCATTAAAATAACGGGAATCTAACGGGCGCCCTCCATATCTTGCGTGCCCAATGATTTCCCGTTTTTCCGTTTTTAAAACGGCAAAAAAAACGACGTAGGGGCGGCGCACTGGCGGAAAGGGCGGAAAGTCCGTGAATCGGCATGACACGCTTCCTCGCTTGGATCGAGACGCGCCACCATAACCCCGGTGCTGGAAGGAACTCGATTCTGTCGTATAGAACTTTGCCGGCGCTACACGCGCTGCTAAGCCGCTTTCTCCAGCGACACCGTCACCTCACGCTGCCGGTCGCCGACCAGCAGCACGCCCTGCCGATCGGGGTCGGTCCAGGCGTTCTGGTTCGCCGGCGGCGGCGGTGCGGCCGCGGCGGCCGCCACGGCTGCCTTCCATTCCGGCGAATGGATGATCGTCTCGGTCCATTTGCGCGCGTCGCGCAGGCTGGTAAAGAGCTTGATCGGCCCTTCCGCCTCCGTCTGGGAGGCGAAGGCCTGCGGAAATGCCATGCGCCTGGGATCGACCACGAAGGCGATCGGCCCACGCTTCTCCGACGAAGCGCCGCGCAGCAGGCTCGACAGCCGCTCGATCTGCTCGACGGTGAAATCGGTGGTGGCGCCCGCCACTTCGAGGATCTTGGCGTAGCTCCGCACCTTGGCCTCGGCGAGCTTCATCGCCATGCCCCGGATCTCGTCGGGCGCGATTTGGCCGCGCGCGACGATCGTCACCGTGCGGTGCAGCTGGGAAACTTCCATGTAGATGGGCATCGGTACGCTGCGACTCCAGTGAGCCTATCCTACCATGCGCGGCGTCGCGCCGATTGTATCAACTGTATCCGCCAATCCGCCGCTGAATTTCCGCCGACAGCGGCCCCTTCTCGACCGCCGCCGCGGCCGCTTCGAGATGCTCCAGCGTCGAGTAGCCGATCAGCATGGTGGTGACGGCGGGATGGGAGATCACGAAGCGCTCCGCCAGCTCGGCCAGGCTGGCCGAGCCGGTCTCGGCCACAACGGGCTGGAGCTGCCTCGCGCGCGCCACGTCGCCCGCGAAGTTGGGCGACGAGCCGATCGGATCGACCGACTGCATGGCGAGCGGATGGCGCGCCTCGGTGCCGGCGAGCGCGCCGCCCGCCAGCGCGCGGATCACGATGGTGCCCATGTCGAGCGCCTTGCTCCGCTCGAGCAGCCGGCCGTAATCCTGACCCGGCACGCCCTTGGGCATCGGCGCGCCGGCGCTGGGATTGAGCGCGTTGTAGACGACCTGCATCGAGTCGAAGGCCTTGGATTCGATCGCCTTCAGGAGCGCCGCCGTCTCGCCGACGCCGCTGAAGCCCAGAAAGCGCGTCTTGCCCGCCTTCTGCAGGCGCTGCATCGCCGGCACCACCTCGTTGAGCGCAATGTCGATCGCCAGCTTGTCGTCGGCGTCGTGGGCGACCAGCGGATTGTGAAGCTGCAGCAGATCGACCGAGTCGCGCTGCAGGCGCTTCAGGCTCTCGTCGACCGACTGCTCGACCGCGGCGGCGATGCGTGAGCGGTCGGCCGCCTTCAGGCGGAACTTGGTGCCGAGCACGATATCGGGCTTCAGCGCCTTGAGGACGCGGCCCAGGGTCTTCTCCGATTCGCCGTTGCCGTAAAGCGCCGCGGTGTCGATATAGTTGATGCCGAGCTCGACGGCGCGCGCGATCGCCCGCTCCTGGTCGCGCGGATCGCCCTTGGTCATCAAGCCGCCGACCGCGCCGGCGCCGAAGCCCAGCACGCCCAACTGCAATCCCGTGCGTCCGAAGCGGCGACGTTCCATGCAATCCTCCCGTTTCCACTTTCTCCTCTCCCCCTTCAGGGGGAGAGGGCGGGTGAGGGGGCGCGCTCTTGCCCCCTCACCTAACCTCTCCCCCTAGCGGGGGAGAGGAATTAATGCTTCCTAGACTACCATGCTCCACGACATCGACCTCTGCGTCTTTGACGCCTACGGCACCCTGTTCGACTTCAACTCGGCGGTAGCCCGCCATCGGTCCGCCATCGGGCCCAAGGCCGACGCGCTGTCCGAGATGTGGCGCAGCAAGCAGATCCAATACACCTGGCTGCGCAACTCGATGGGCGCCTATGCGCCCTTCTGGCAGGTGACCGGCGAGGCGCTCGACCATTGCCTCGCCGCGCACGGCATCGCCGACAAGACGGTGCGCGAGAAGTTGCTGAGCGCCTATCTGGCGCTCGACCCGTTCCCCGAAGTGCCGGCGACGCTCGACAGGCTGAAGCGCGCCGGCAAGCGTCTTGCCATCCTGTCGAACGGCAATCCGGAGATGCTCGATCCGATGGTCAAGGCCTCCGGCCTGGCCGACCGCTTCGACGCCGTGCTGAGCGTCGACGCGGCCAAGGTCTTCAAGGTCGATCGCAAGGCCTACGAGCTGGTCGAGGCACGTTTTGGCACCAAGCCGGACAGGGTGTGCTTCCTCTCGTCTAACTGCTGGGATGCCCACGGCGCGGCCCATTTCGGCTTCAAGGTGCTGTGGGTCAATCGCGCCGGCGCACCGGACGACAATCTTCCCGGCACGCTCTCCGGCCAGCTAAAAGACCTGTCCGGCCTTCCTGCCGCCATTGGTGTCGCCTGATGAGTCCGCCTCCGACGTTCGACGATGTCGCCGCCGCCGCCCGCCGCCTCGACGGCGTGGCGGTCCGCACGCCGCTGCTTGAGAACGCGCGCGTGAACGCCGGGCTGGGCGGCCGCCTGTTCATCAAGGCCGAGTGCCTGCAGCGCACCGGCTCGTTCAAGATTCGCGGCGCCTACAATTTCCTGGCCTCGATGAGCGAAGCCGACCGCAGGAAGGGCGCGGTCGGCTGGTCGTCGGGCAACCACGCCCAGGGGCTCGCCGAAGCGGCGCGCCTGATGGGCATGAAGGCGACCATCGTCATGCCGGCCGACGCGCCGGCGCTCAAGGTCGCCAATACGCGCGCCTCAGGCGCTGAAATCGTGCTCTACGATCGCGTCAAGGAAAGCCGCGAGGAGATCGGCACCCGCATTGCGCAAAAGACCGGCGCCACCATCGTGCCGCCCTACGATCATCCATGGATCCTCACCGGCCAGGGCACGGCGGGCATCGAGATCGCCGAGCAGGCCAAGGCACTCGGTGTCGTGCTCGATGCCGTGGCCGCGCCGTGCTCGGGCGGCGGTCTCGCGACCGGCATCGCGCTCGGCGTCAAGGGCATCAGCCCGAGCACGACCGTCCATGCCGGCGAGCCGGCGGGGTTCGACGATCTCGCGCGCTCTTTGAAGAGCGGCAAGAAAGAGAAGAACGAGAAGCTGTCGGGCTCGATCTGCGATGCGCTGCTGGCGCCGACGCCGGGCGACGTCACGTTCCCGCTGGCGCAGAAGGTCCTGGGACCGGGGCTGGTCGTCACCGACGACGAAGTGCTGGACGCCATGGAAGTGGCGTTCCGCGAGTTCAAGCTGGTGGTCGAGCCGGGCGGCGCCGTGGCCCTGGCCGCAGCCTTGACCGGCAAGCTGCCGGTCAAGGGCCGCAACGTGGCCGTCGTCTGCTCGGGCGGCAATGTCGATCGCGCGACCTTCAAGCGGGCGCTGGCGCGCCACAAGGCATGATCCGCTCGGCCCGCTCGCGCCGGGACTGGCAGCGCTTCTTCTGGATCAGCCTTGCCGCGGCTCTGATCAGCGCCGCATTCGGCATCAGCCAGGGCAAGGGCACGCCGCTTTATTCGGCGTTGGTCGGCATCGTGACGTCGCTTGCCATCGCGACGCCCATCCTGGTGCTCGAGATCAAGGGTCAGCGCACGATCCTGCGCCGCCTGCGCCGGCTGCCGCTGCTGGCCTATCTCGGCCTGAAGACCGTGTTCTACGTCGCGGTGATCCTGGCCGGCCTGCTGCTGGTCGGCCTGAACATGAGCGACCGGCAGTCATTCGAAAGCACGTTCCGCGCTTCCGTCGTCTTCTCGGTCATCATGGCCGTCGGCGCGAACGTGGTGTTCGAGATCGGCCAGCTGCTGGGCTTCGGCACGCTCAGGAACCTGTTCACCGGCCGCTACGTGAAGCCGCGCCGCGAGCAACGGGCTTTCCTGCTGATCGACATGAAGAACTCGACCGGCATGGCCGAGAAGCTGGAACCGGTTCGCTTTCACGAGCTGCTCAACGACTTCTTCCGCGACGTCGCCGACGCCGCTCTCGAGTGCGAGGCCGAGATCCACAAATACGTGGGCGACGAGGCGATCCTGACCTGGCCCGACGACAGCGCCACCTCGGACAGCGAATGCCTCGCCTGTCCCTTCATCGCGCGCCAATTCATCGCCGGCAACGCCGACGCCTACCGCCGCAAGTACGGCGTGGTGCCCGAGTTCCGCGCCGCCCTGCACCGTGGCGACATCGTCGCCGGCGAGATCGGCGACGTGCGCCACGAGATCGCCTATGTCGGCGACACGCTGAACGTCGCCGCCCGGCTGCTCGACGCCGCCAAGGAAACCGGCCACGACATCCTGGTGTCGCAGGACCTGCTCGAGCGCACGACCCTGCCGGAAGGAATCGCGGCGGAAAAACTGCCGATGCTCTCGGTGCGCAACCGCGCTGCGCCGCTCGCCATCGCGGCTCTCAGGCCGGCCGCTTCTTGAGGCGCAAGCGCTGCAGGATGCTGCCCAGGATGCCCTGCGGCAAGAAGATGATGAAGGCCACCAGCACCGCGCCGTAGATCAGATTGTCCCAGCCGACCGCCTTGGTGCCGAATCCGATGCGCAGCACCTCCGCCATCAGGATGGTGATCACCGCGCCGACCGTGGGACCGAGCGTCACATAGAGGCCGCCGACCACGGCGGCGAACACCATCTGCAGCGACACCGCGATGCCGCTCACCGTGTCGGGCGAGATGAACATCTGGTACTGGCAATAGACCGCGCCCGCCATCGCCGTCATGAGGGCGCTGATAACGGTGATCTTGAGCTTCTCGGCCGTCACGTTGACGCCGGCCGCGGCGGCGGCGTCCTCGTCCTCCGAGATCGCCTCGAGGGCATGGCGCGCCATGCTGCGGTCGACCGCCGTCCAGATCACCAGGCCGATCACCCACAGCACGAGGGCGACGAAGTACCAGACGATCTTGTCGCTCGACTGCAGCGCCACGAGCTTGCTGCCCTTGGCCGCTTCCGGCGTGTAGCCCAGCGACCCGCCGGTCCAGTCGCGCGTGGCGGTGATCACCTGCAGCACGATGCCCGAGAGCGCTAGCGTCACCAGCGCGAAGTAGTGACCGGTGATGCGGAAGCGGAAGCAGGGATAGGCGACGACCAGCGCCAGCACGCCGGCACAGGCGAGCGCAATCGGGATGCCGAGCCAGGGCGAGATGCCGAGATGGTTCCACAAGAGCGCGTTGACGTAGGCGCCGACGCCCATGAAGCCGCCATGGCCGAGCGAGGTGAGCCCGAAGCGGCCCATCATCGACCACGAGGTGTAGGCGAACGACCAGATCAGGATCAGCACCATGACGTGCAGATGGTAGGGATCGCGGTCGACCATCGGCACCGCCGCCAGCACCAGGGCGGCGACGAGCCAGTTGAGGTGGCGCCGCTCGATCATGAGCGCCTCGCCAGCAGGCCGCGCGGGCGGATGAACATCATCAGGATGAAGAAGCCGAAGGCCAGCACATAGCCCCATTCGAGGTCGGAGAAGAGGCCGCCGAGCTGGATGATCTCGGCGAACACGAACGAGGCGACGAAGCCGCCAACGAAGTTGCCGAGCCCGCCCAGCACGCAGATCAGGAAGGTGATCGGTCCGATCGACAGGCCGATGAAGGGATGGACGTCGTACAGCAGCACCAGCAGGCAGGCCGCGAGCCCGGCCAGCGCGCCGCCCAACGCCGAGGTGATGATGTAGAGGCGGCGCGTGTTGACGCCCATCAGCGGCATGATCTGGCGGTCCTGGGCGATGGCGCGGATCGCTGTGCCGACATAGCTCTTCCGCATGAAGACGTAGACCGCCACCATGCCGACCAGGGCGGCGATGAATGACAAGAGCCGCGCATAGCTGAAATGCATCTCGCCGATCGCCAGCACGGGAAGCTGGATGCCGAGATTGCGGAAGTCGATGCCGAACGCCACCGTGGCGAAGCTCTGCAGGAAGAACAGCACGCCGCCGGTGGCCAGCAGCTGGTTGATCTGCGGCGAGGAGAGCAGCGGCTCGATCACCAGGAAATGCAGTGCCGCCCCCAGGCCCGCGACCAGCAGGATGCAGAGCGGCGCCGCCAACCAGTAGGACATGTGGAAGACCGACACGAGGTAGTACATGCCGTACATGCCGATCATGATCAGCTCGGCGTAGCAGATCCAGGTGACGTCGATGACGCCGAAGATCAGGTTCAGGCCGAGCGACAGCAGCGCCAGCACGCCGCCCAGCAGGATGCCGTTCAGCATCGCCTCGAGGAAATAGATGTCGAAGATGTCGAGGAAGTCCTGCATCGCTAATCCTCCCTCCTCCTCTCCCCCGATAGGGGGAGAAGAATATGAGTCTCGCTAAACACCGAGATAAGCCTGCTTGATGGTGTCGCTCTGCAGCATGTCGGCCGCCGCGCCCGAGGCGCGGATGGTGCCCGCTTCCAGGAGATAGGCGCGATCGACCACCTTCAGCACCTGCTGCACGTTCTGCTCGACGATCAGCACCGTGAGGCCGCTCTCGCGGATGCGCTTCACCAGCTCGAACACCTGCTGGACGACGACCGGCGCCAGGCCGGCCGACGGCTCGTCGAGCAGCAGGAGCTTGGGGTCGCTCATCAGCGCACGGCCGATGGCGCACATCTGCTGCTCGCCGCCCGACATCGTGCCGGCCATCTGGTGGCGGCGCTCCTTCATGCGCGGGAACAGGCTGAACACGAACTCGAGCCGCTGGTCGTGCTTGGCGCGCGCCTCCGGCATGAAGGCGCCCATCTTGAGATTGTCCTCGACCGAAAGCCGCGGGAACAGCCGGCGGTTCTCCGGCACGTGGGCGATGCCGAGGCTGACGATGCGATGCGGCGCCGTCGCCAGCACGTTCGTGCCCTGCATGGCGATCGACCCGGCGCGCGGCCGGATCAGGCCGGAGATCACGCGCATCAGGGTGGTCTTGCCGGCGCCGTTGGGGCCGATGACGCCGACCGCCTCGCCTGCCCTGACCTCGAGATCGACGCCGAACAGCGCCTGGAAGCTGCCGTAGCCCGCGTCGACTTTCCTGAGTTCGAGCATGCCGCTTGCCCTCAGCGCCGCTTCGCCGCCGCGGCGACCTGGGTGGCGTGCGCGTCGGTGCCGAGATAGACCTCGATCACCCGCGGATCGCCCGCCACCTCGCTCGGCAGGCCCTCGGAGATCTTCTCGCCGTGATCGAGCACCATGACGCGGTCGACGACGCGCATCAGCACGCCCATGATGTGCTCGACCCAGATGATGGTGATGCCGAGCTCGTCGCGGATCTTGCGCAGCATGTCGGCGGCCTGGTCCATCTCCTTGTCGTCGAGGCCGCCCAGGCTCTCGTCGGCGAGCAACAGCTTGGGTTCGGTGGCGAGCGCCTTGGCCAGCTCGAGTTTCTTCAAGCCGGCGGCGCCCAGCCCGTCGACCAGCGCATGCCGGTCGGTCGGCAGCCCGACCAATGCCAGCGCGCGTTCGGCTGCCGTCGCCGCCTTGGCGCGGCCGTGCCGGCTCTGGCCGTAGAAGCCCGCCAGCTCGACATTCTCGAAGATCGACAGCCGGCGAAACGGGCGCGGGATCTGGAAGGTGCGGCCGATGCCGCGCTTGATGATCTTGTGCGGCGCCAGGCCCGACAGCTCGTGGCCCTCGAAGCTGATCGAGCCTGCCGACGGCGGGAACGTGCCCGACAGCATGTTGAAGATCGTGCTCTTGCCCGAGCCGTTCGGGCCGATCAGGCCGAGAATCTCGCCCTGATCGACCTTGAACGAAACATTGCTCACGGCGGTGAAGCCGCCGAAGCGCTTCACCAGGCCATTTACGACGAGCACGGCTCGCCTCTACGCGGCACGCGGGCGGCCTACTGGTTGCTGTAGGTCGTGCCCTTGGGCAGCGGCAGCACCGGTTCGGCCTGCTGCTGGCTCTTCGGCCATACCACGACCGCCTTGCCGTTCACGTACTGCGTGACGACGGGAAAGGCGCGCATGTTCTGGCCGGCCATCTCGGCGTCCTCCGGCGCGAACTTCACGCCGAAGCCCATCATGGTGCCGCCCTCGGGGATGTCGACGTCGAGGGCCGCCTTGCGCAGCGCCTCGCCGTCGATGCCGCCGTACTTCTTGATGGCCACCGGCAGCACCTTGGTGAAGAACACGTAGATGTTGCTGGCCGACATGCCGACATGCGCCGACCGTGTGGCTCCCGGCTCCATCTTGTCGAACTCCTTGCCGACCATGTCGATCAGCGGCGGCAGGCTCGGATCGAGGGTCTTGGGGTTGGTGAGCCAGATCGAGATCGGATCGATGGTGAAGAGGTAGTTGGAATCGTCGCCCAACCCTTCCTTCAGCTTGTCGTAGACGCTGTAGCCCGCGCCCTGGCCGACGATGGCGCCGACCTTGAGGCCCTGCTCGCGCGCCTGGCGCAGCAGCAGCGTGATGTCGGGGTTGTAGCCGGTATGGAAGATCACGTCCGGCTTGGCGCGCTTGAGCTTGGTGACCAGCGCCGACAGGTCGGGCGCGGTGATCGAATAGCCCTCGTTCAGCACGATCTTGAAGCCGTGCTTCTTGGAGCCCGCCTCGTCACCCTTGGCGACATCGACGCCGTAGGCGCCGTCCTCGTGCACGATGGCGACGCGCAGGTCCTTGGGATCCTTGCCGAACTTGGACTTGGCATACTCGGCGATCATGTCGGTCGCCTGCACACCATAGAGATTGCCGCTGACCTGCGGGCGGAACACGTAGTGCAGATGCCGGTTGTCCAGCACCGCGCTCGAGATGCAGGTGGTGAGCCACATGAACTTCTTGAGCTGCTCGACCTTGGCCGCGGCCGGCACGCACTGCGCCGAGGAGTAGAAGCCCAGCACCATGTCGACCTTTTCCTGCTCGATCAGCCGGACCGCCTCGTTGATGGCGACGTCGGGCTTGCTCTGGGCGTCGGCGAAGATCGGCTCGATCTTGTAGCCTTCGACGCCGCCCTGCTTGATGAAATAGTCGAGCATGATCTTGGCGCCGTCGTACTGCAGCTTCGAGCCGCCGCCCGCGAACGGGCCGGTCAGGTCGTAGACCACGCCGATCTTGATCTTCTTTTCCTGGGCGACCGCGGCGGTCGCCATGCCCAACATCGCCGCGGCGGCAAATGCACCGCCGACAATGCCCATAATGCCACGCTTCATGCGCATCTCCCTGTGATGGCTTTTTTCGTTGTTTTTGTTGCCCGCATCACAGGGGCGTGACCGCCCAATGTCAAGCACGGACCGTGCAATTACCGCCGTCCGTTGCCCGGAGTCATGATCTCGAACATCAGAGAGCTCGGCGGGTCGAGCGTGCCGAAGAATTGCGCCAGGACGGCAGGGTCACCGGCAATGCTGAAGTCTCCCGAGGCAACGGCTGCCGGCACGTCGAGCTTGCGCAGGATGATGGCGTCCAGCGTCGCCCGCGTGGTGGTGACCGTGGCCGCGGCATGGTCGGCCGTCTCGCCCATGCGATGGGTCATGGTGCAGTGTTTCAGCGTCACGGCCATTCGCTCGCCGCGATCTGTGAAATGCCAGTTGACGGTGAAGGCTTTGCCGGCGGCCTTCGCCGGATCGACCCGGATGGCGATCGCGTCGAACAACAGGTCGGTGCCGAGCCCGGCCAGCATGTCGGCGCTCATCGTTGGGCGGGCCGGCAGCCCGAAGACGCCGTGGCGCAGCTCCATGGCGCCATAGAGGAAGGCGTTGCGCCACGTCGCCGACTCGGCCTGGTAGCCCATCTGCTCCAGCGCGTCGGCGCACAGCGCCTTCGCCTCCGCGTTGTCCGGATCGGCGAACACGACCTCCTTCATGACCTGCGCCACCCAGCGGTACTCGCCCTTGGCGAAGTCGGCCCTGGCGCGCGCGATCGCTGCGGAAGCGCCGCCCATGTACTCGACATACTTGCGCGCGGCGGGTACGGGCGGCAGCACATGGAGATTGGCGGGATTGCCGTCGTACCAGGAAAGATAGCGCTGATAGACGGCTTTCACGTTGTGGCTGACGGTGCCGTAGTAGCCGCGCACGTTCCAGCGGCGGTCGAGGCCGGGCGGCAGCTCGACCACCTCGGCGATCTCGGCCGGCCGCCAGCCCTTGGCCATGTAGCGCAGGGTCTGGTCGTGGATGTGCTTGTAGAGGTCGCGCTGCGCCTCGAGGTGATCGGCCACCGCCTCCGTGCCCCAGATCGGCCAGTGATGCTGGCCGATCAGCACCTCGGCGTGCGGCGCGTAGAGCTTCAGCGCATCGCCGACATACTTCGCCCAGATGCGCGGATCGCGCGCCACCGCGCCGCGCAGCGGGATGAAATTGTGCAGCAGCGGACAGGCATTCTCCGCCATGTTGAGCACGCCGAGCTCGGGATAGAACATGTGCATCTCGGCCGGCGCCTCGGTTTCCGGCGCGAGCTGGAAGACGATCTTCACGCCGTCGATCAGATGCTCCTCGATCGGCTGGACGATGAGCTGCGAGGGCTCGATCAGTCCCGGCGTGCCGCGCGAGATGGCCTTGCCCAACCCGCTGTCGACCTGGCCGCGCGGGCCGCGCGGCAGCATGGTGCCGAACTGGAATTGCGCGCGCCGGATCATGGCCAGGCCCGCCAGCACGTTCTCGCCGGACACCGCCTCCATGAAGCCGTTGGGCGCGATCACGCGCACCTTGCCGGCCTTCACCTCGGCCTCGTCGACCACGCCGCGCACGCCGCCATAGTGGTCGATGTGGCTGTGCGTGTAGATCACCGCCGCCACCGGTTTCCGCGGCCGATGCGCGTAGTAGTGCTCGAGGGCGGCGCGCGAGACCTCGGCCGTGGTAAGCGGATCGATCAGGATCACGCCGCTGTCGCCCTCGATCACCGTCATGTTGGCGATGTCGAAGCCGCGCAGCTGGTAGAGTCGGTCGGTCACCTTGAACAGGCCGTTGGCCAGGTTGAGCCGCGCCAGCCGCCACAGGCTGGGATTGACCGTGGCGGGTGCGACTTCGCCGTCGATGAAGGCGTACTCGCCGAGATTCATCAGCACGGTGCCGCCTCTGGTCGTGATCGCGCCGTCGGGCACCGGCGCGATCAGACCGCGCGCCGCCGCCTCGAAGTCAGCCGTCTGCGAGAACGGCAGCTTGGCCAGCACCGCCTGATTGACGGCCCGCGTCGCCGGCTCGGCATCGCGCGCCGCATCGAGATGTGATGCCGGCACCGGAACCGCGGACCCTGCAGTCATGACGTCGTCCCCTCGCTACTCGCAAGGCCCACTGTTGGATTTTGGCCGAGCGCGCGCAAGCCGGCGCCGGCCGCGACACAGGGTCTATATTTGCAGTGAGTCCTACTCGGCCGGCTTGAGCGCGGCGGGTGCAACTTGCCGTTCGTTGGGCAGCAGCGAGATCGCGATGGTGGTGATGCTCGCCACGCCGGCCAGCAGCATGAGCAGCACCGGGAAGCCCGCTTCCTTGACCGACGGGCCGATGCCCGCCGTCACCAGCGAGCTCACGCCGAAGCCGATGGCGAGCCGCACGCCGGTGACGCGGCTGCGCAGGCGGTCATCGATGTAGCGCACGACCATCGCGTCGGTGAACGGGATGGCGCCGAACACGAAGATCATGAACAGGGTCGTCACACCGAGCAGCAGCCAGCCGTCGACCTGCGAGGCGAGCAGGAAAAGCGGCACCTGGCAGATCAGGATCGGCAGATAGATGTTCTTGAGCGGATAGCGGTCGATCAGCGCGCCGACCACGAGCTGCATCAGCGAGGCGATCGAGAACACCAGCAGGAGCGCCATGCTGAGCGCCCATGGGTTGGCCGCGAGTTGGGCGACGCGGGCCTTCAGCATCTCGCCGTTGCCGTTGGTGGTGAAGTTGAAGACGATCGAACCCGAGACCGCGGCGCAGGTCATGATGAAGAACACGCGCGCCATGACGTTGGGCGGCAGGTCGAGCACCTTGGCCTTGCGCTTGGACGGCGCCTCCTCCTCCTTGGGTACGAAGAAGTGGAACAGCACGGCGGCGATCAGGCTGACCAGGCCGGGCACGATATAGGCCATCTGCCAGCCGAAGCGGGTCGCCAGCAGCACCGACAGGCTGGCGCCGATGGCGATGCCGAGATTGCCGACCAGCCCGTTCACGCCGATCACGAATCCCGGCTTCTCCGCCTTCTGCACCAGCATCGGGATGCCGACCGGATGGTAGATCGACGCGAACGCGCCCATCACCGTGAGGGCGGCACCGATCTCCCACTTGTTCTGGCACAGCGCGATCAGCAGGCACGACACGCCCATGCCGGAGAAGAACACCATCATCATGTTGCGGCGGCCCCACTGATCGCCGAGCTTGCCGGAGACGAGCGAGCCCGCGCCGAACATGAATGAGGCGCCGAACGCATAGGGCGTCAGCTCCTTCCAGTCGGTACCCCAGACACCGGCGATCACGCTCACCGTGTAGAGGAAGATCGCGATCACCCAGTGGTCCATCGCGTGGCCGAGATTGAGCAGGAGGGACGTCGGGCTGCTGAGTTTCATGCGGCAAAGATTAAGCCTGACGGGTGTGTCTGTCTTGCGCTAGATTGCCAATATATGCCGAAAAACAGACAACCCGGGAAGATCTCCCGCTCGACCGACCCGGCCGACTATCAGCGCGTGCCGCGGGCGGTCGCGGCGATGCCCAAGGATTTCAAGTCGGGTTTCGAGATCCTGCCGCATCATCACCAGCGCGCGCAGCTGATCTTCGCCACATCGGGCACGATGCGCGTCTCGACCGACGAAGGTGTGTGGGTGGTGCCGCCGCAGCGCGCGCTGTGGATGCCAGCCGGGGTGCGCCACAGCATCGTGATGTCCGGCGATGTCACCATGCGCACGCTCTATCTGCGCGACGACGCTGCGCGCGGCATGCCTTCGAGCTGCCATGTGCTGCCCGTCTCCCCGCTGATGCGTGAGCTTGTCATCCGCGCCACTGAATTGCCCCTTCGCTACGACGAGAAAGGCCCCGCAGGACATGTCGTGGCGCTCCTGCTTGCCGAGCTGCACAATGCGCATGCGCTCCCTCTGCAGCTGCCGATGCCCCGTGACAAACGCCTGCGACATATTTGCGAGACCTTGCTCGAGGCTCCGGGGGACCCACGTACCCTCGAGCAATGGGCCTCGACGTCGTCGGTCAACGCGAGCGCACGCACCCTCGCCCGCCTGTTCGTCGCCGAAACCGGCTTCACGTTCGGCGCGTGGCGGCAGCAGGCGCGCGTGCTCGAAGCGATGGGACGGCTCGGCAGCGGCGAGGCGGTGACCGACGTTGCCCTCGATCTGGGCTACGACAGCGTGAGCGCCTTCAGCGCCATGTTCCGCAGGGCTGCCGGTGCCTCGCCGCGACAATATCGCTACAGACCGCAGTCGGACTGACATATCCCCGAAAAACATGGGGATTTTGCATGTATTCCAAGCAATTAAAGGGCGAAAAGCTTGACGGGGAGAGACTTAATATACCCAATGCGGGTCCCTTTTGGGGTACCATGAACCGTTATTCAGTAAAGATCGGCAGCGGCACGGTTGCCGCCTCTGGAGTTCAGTTTTGAAGCCGACCGACATCAAGAATCCGGACTATTTTCACAAGGTCGTCGACTGCCAGTGGGCGTGCCCAGCGCATACCCCTGTGCCCGAATACATCCGGCTGATCGCCCACGGGCGCTACTCCGACGCCTACATGATCAATTGGAAGTCGAACGTCTTCCCCGGGATCCTGGGCCGCACCTGCGACCGCCCCTGCGAGCCGGCCTGCCGGCGCAGCCGCGTCGAGGACGAGACGCTGGTCAAGGGCAAGAAGGAACCCGTCGCGATCTGCCGCCTGAAGCGCGTCGCTGCCGACTACAAGAACGGCGACATCAAGCAGCGCATGCCGAAGGCGCCGAACAAGAACGGCAAGCGCATCGCCTGTGTCGGCGGTGGTCCCGCTTCCCTCACGGTGGCGCGCGATCTCGCCGTGCTCGGCTATGAGATCGTGATCTACGACCAGGATCCCAAGCTCGGCGGCTTCATCCGCACGCAAATCCCGCACTTTCGTCTTCCGGAGTCGGTGATTGACGAGGAAGTGGGCTTCATCACCGGCATCGGCAACATCGAGTTCCGCCATCAGAAGGTCGATTCGCTGAAGAAGCTGATGGCCGAGAAGTACGATGCCATCTTCGTCGGCTGCGGTGCGCCGCGCGGCCGCGAGCTCGACGTGCCCGGCCGCAAGGAAGCGGCCGCCAACATCCATATCGGCATCGACTGGCTGTCCTCGGTCTCTTTCGGCCACACCACCAAGGTCGGCAAGAAGGTGATCGTGCTGGGCGGCGGCAACACGGCGATGGATTGCTGCCGCACCGCGCGCCGGCTGGGCGGCGAGGACGTCAAGGTGATCGTGCGCTCGGGCTTCGATGAGATGAAGGCGTCTCCCTGGGAGAAGGAAGACGCGATGGGCGAGGACATCCCCATCCTGAACATGCTGGTCCCGAAGGAAGTGAAGCACGACAACGGCAAGATCAAAGGTGTCGTGTTCGAGAAGGTCGTCGCCAAGTACGACGACAAGGGGCGGCGCTCGCTGATCCCGTCGGGCGAGCCCGACCAATTCTACGAGTGCGACGACGTGCTGGTCGCGATCGGCCAGGAGAACGCCTTCCCCTGGATCGAGAAGGACGCCGGCATCGAGTTCGACAAGTGGGGCCTGCCCAAGCTCAACGAGCAGACACTGCAGAGCACGCAGAGCAAGGTGTTCTTTGGCGGCGACGCGGCGTTCGGCCCGAAGAACATCATCTGGGCCGCCGCGCACGGCCACGATGCCGCGATCTCCATCCACAAGATGCTGGTTGGCGAGAACCTCGAGGAACGGCCGGCGCCCGGCGTCAACATCGTCAGCCAGAAGATGGGCATCCACGAGTGGAGCTACGACAACGCTCCGACCATCGATCATCGTTTCAAGGTGCCGCACCGGCCCAAGCAGGACGCGCTCAAGGACATCATGGCCGAGGTCGAGCTGGGCTTCGATCCCAAGCTCGCCTTCGAGGAGGCGCAACGCTGCCTGAACTGCGACGTGCAGACCGTGTTCACCGGCAGCCTCTGCATCGAATGCGACGCCTGCGTCGACATCTGCCCGATGGATTGCATCACCTTCACCGAGAACGGTGAAGAGAAGGACCTGCGCGCCCGCCTCAACGCGCCGGCCCTCAATCCGACCCAGGACCTCTACATCGGCAACGACCTCAAGACCGGCCGCGTCATGGTCAAGGACGAGGACGTCTGCCTGCATTGCGGGCTGTGCGCCGAACGCTGCCCGACAGGCGCGTGGGACATGCGCAAGTACTACATGGAAATGACTCAAGCGGAGCACGCATGCCGCAAGCAATAGCCGCCGTTAACGACTTCGTCGTCAAGTTCGCCAACGTCAACGGCTCTGGCTCGGCCTCCGCCAACGAACTGTTCGCCCGCTCGATCCTGCGCATGGGCGTGCCGGTCAGCCCGCGCAACATCTTCCCCAGCAACATCCAGGGCCTGCCCACCTGGTACGAGGTCCGCGTCAACGAAAAGGGCTATCTCGGCCGGCGCGGCGGCGTCGACATGATGGTCGCGATGAACCCGCAGACCTGGGCGCAGGACGTCAAGGAAATCGAGCCGGGCGGCTACCTGTTCTACGATTCGACCAAGCCGATGCCGTCGTCGATGTTCCGCGACGACATCAACGTGATCGGCGTGCCGCTGACCGCGATCTGCAACGCCACCTACTCCGACGCCCGCCAGCGCCAGCTGTTCAAGAACATCATCTATCTCGGCGCGCTGTCGATCCTGCTCGGCATCGACGAAAACGAGATCAAGCGGCTGTTCGGCGAGCAGTACAAGGGCAAGGAGAAGCTGCTCGACTCCAACGCCAAGGCGCTGGCGCTCGGCCGCGACTGGGCGAGCCAGCATCTCGACGCCGACATCTGCAAGCTCAAGGTCAAGCGCGCCAACAACGTCGGCGACAAGATCTTCGTCGAGGGCAACAACGCCGCCGCGCTCGGTGCCGTCTACGGCGGCGCCACGGTGTGCGCGTGGTATCCGATCACGCCCTCCTCCTCGCTCGCCGAGGCGTTCGCCGCGCACTGCAAGCGGCTGCGCCACGACAAGGCGACCGGCAAGGCCAAGTACGCGATCGTGCAGGCCGAGGACGAGCTTGCCTCGATCGGCATGGTGATCGGCGCCGGCTGGAACGGTGCCCGTGCCTTCACCAGCACCTCCGGCCCCGGCATCTCGCTGATGACCGAGTTCATCGGTCTCGCCTCGTTCGCCGAAGTCCCGGCCGTGATCATCAACGTGCAGCGCGGCGGGCCGTCGACCGGCATGCCGACCCGCACGCAGCAGTCGGATCTCCTTTCCTGCGCCTACGCCTCCAACGGCGACACCAAGCACGTGCTGCTGTTCCCCGAGGACCCCAAGGAGTGCTTCGACTTCGCCGCCGAAGCGCTCGACCTGGCCGACCGGCTGCAGACGCCGGTGTTCGTCATGACCGATCTCGACATCGGCATGAACCACCGCCTGTGCCAGCCGTTCCAGTGGGACGACAAGCGCAATCTCGACCGCGGCAAGGTGATGACGGCCGAGGAGCTCGAGGCCGGCAAGAACTTCGGCCGCTACCTCGACGTCGACGGCGACGGCATCCCGTTCCGCACCTACCCGGGCACGCACCCGACCAAGGGCTCCTTCTTCACCCGCGGCACGACCAAGGACGAGTACGCCAAGTACTCCGAGGACGGCGCGGTGTACGTGCGCAACATGGAGCGGCTGCAGAAGAAGTTCGTGACGGCGTCGAAGATCGCGCCGCAGCCGCTGCGCTACTCCTCGCCGAGGCCGACCAAGTACGGCGTGATCTATTTCGGCTCGACCAGCCCGGCCATGGCCGAGGCGCTCGACCATCTCGAGCAGGCCGGCAACCACGTCAACGCGCTGCGCGTGCGCTCCTTCCCGTTCTCGACCGCGGTCGAGGACTTCATCCACGAGCACGACAAGGTGTTCATCGTCGAGCAGAACCGCGACGCCCAGCTCAAGACCATGCTGATGGCCGATTTCACGCTCGATGCCCGCAAGTTGCTGTCCGTGCTGCACTACGACGGCACCCCCATCACCGCGCGCTTCATCGCGTCCGACATCGCCAAGAAGCTCGCCCAGCTCAAGGTCGTTCCGTTCGAGAAGGCCGCGTCATGACCTACATCGCCAAGCCCAAGCTCCATCACCCGTCGCTGGTCAAGAACAAGGCCGGCTTCACCCGCCGCGACTACGAAGGCGCGGTGTCGACGCTGTGCGCCGGCTGCGGCCACGACTCGATCAGCGCCGCCATCATCCAGGCCTGCTACGAGCTCGACATCCTGCCGCACCAGGTCGCCAAGCTCTCCGGCATCGGCTGCTCGTCCAAGGCGCCGACCTACTTCGTCGGTGCGAGCCACGGCTTCAACACGGTGCACGGCCGCATGCCGTCGGTGATGACCGGCGCCAATCTCGCCAACCGCGACCTCATCTACATGGGCGTGTCGGGCGACGGCGATTCGGCCTCGATCGGCCTTGGCCAGTTCGCGCACATCATGCGGCGCGGCGTGAACATGACCTATATCGTCATGAACAACGGCGTGTACGGCCTCACCAAGGGCCAGTTCTCGGCCACCGCCGACAAGGGCTCGGTGAGCAAGAAGGGCGTCGCCAATTCCGACGAATCGATCGATCTGGTGTCGCTCGCCATCCTGATGGGCGCGACCTTCGTCGGTCGCTCGTTCTCCGGCGACAAGCACCAGCTCGTGCCGCTCATCAAGGCGGCGATGAGCCACAAGGGCGCGGCCTTCCTCGACGTCATCAGCCCGTGCGTCGCCTTCAACAACCACGCCGGATCGACCAAGAGCTACGAATACGTGCGCGAGCACAACGAGGCGCTCAACCGGCTCGACTTCATCGAGGGCCGCGAGGAGATCACGGCCGACTATGCGCCCGGCACGATGACCACGGTGCAGCAGCATGACGGCTCGCTGTTGCGCCTGCGCAAGCTCGGTGAGGAGTACGATCCGTCCGACAAGATCGCCGCGGTGAAGCGCGTGCAGGAAGGCCTCGCCTCGGGCGAGGTCGTGACCGGGCTGTTGTATCTCGATCCGACGCCGAAGGATCTGCACCAGAACCTGAACACCGTCGAGGTGCCGCTCAACACCCTGCAGACCGCGGATCTCTGTCCCGGCTCGGCGACGCTCGACAGGATCAACGCCAGCCTGCGCTAAAGGCCGGCGTCCCTGCTCAAAATCGTGCTCGCTGCGTGGGGCGCCCTTATGGGCGCCTTCACCGCCGCCTGCCTGCTGGCGATGGCCGGCGCCTTTCTCGCCTCCTTGTTCTCCGAAGACTTCGAAGGACTTTCCGCCATGTCCGGCGGATGGTTCGGGGCCGTCACCGGCGCGATTGTGGGCACGCTGCTGGCCCTTTGGTTGATCCTGCGCCGCGGTGGGATTTGGGGCGGCCGCGCCGTCGCCGGCCTGACCGGGACCGCCATCATGATGGTGGTCTGCCTGGCCTTCGTCGCTTTTTCCTAGGGTTGCCCGGCCGAGATCGGCGGAAGCGGTACGGTCATTTTTTGGCCCACCATTAGTTGAATCGTCCGTATTAAAATAATACGGAAAAATATGGACTCTTGTGGTCCATGCGCGTTCGCGCTGATTCGCGCGAACGAATGTTGCAAAGTAAGTTGAGTAATTTTCTAAACCACAATCTGTGGTATGGGTTACCGGACGGTGACGCTTATTAAATGGAAATATAATGGACCCTCTTGTGGCGCATTTGTTTACCAATCGCGACCACGCGACCGAATGTTGCGCTCCGGTTCCAACGACCAGTGCGAATCACTAGCGCACTAGCGCTAACTGCGCTAACCGGCCCCTCCTGTCGTCCTGAGCGCGCGTAGCGCAGCGAAGGCCCTGGCATCGCGACAGCGCGATGTTGAATCCGTAGCTCCTTCGCTGCGCTCAGGACGACAAGGTGGGCGATGGCGATCATGGCGTCGCCACCATAGCCTGGGTGTTAGAAGGAACCCGATTCTGTCGTATAGAACTCGCGGGCGTCAGTGCTCGAGATCCAGCTCCTCGGGCTTGGGCGCGGCCTTGAGATTCATGCGGCCCTCATAGATCGGCAGCGCGCCGGTGTTGGGACCGGGATATTGCACGAACAGCACCGTGCCGCCGGTTTCAGTCCGCATCTCGTTCTCGAAATGCGGGTCTTCCATGTAGACGATCGTGCCCGGTCCGTACTTCCTGTCGCCCATCTGGAACTCGCCCTCGATGACGTACCAGATCTGCGCGAAGTCGTGCTTGTGCAGCGGGAAGCCCGCCCCTGGCTCGTAGCGCAGGAAGCCGATGTTGGGGACCGTCGGCCGCTCGGGCGTCGGATGGAACAGGAACTTGGTGGCGTTCCTGAACCGCCCCATCGCCCAGTCCATCTCGTCGGGATGCTTGAACTCGGGCGCGTTATGCATTTTCTGACTCATCGCTAACCTCCTGCCGGAATGCCGTGGTCAGAGATCGACTCGCTCCTTCGATACGGCCTTGCGCTCGGCAACGTTGAAGCGGCCGGCATAGATCGGCCGTTCGCCCGTCGTCGGCCCGGGATATTGCACGATCAGGATATCGCCACCCGTCTCCGTCCTGAACTCTCCTTCGAAGTGGGGATCGGGATGGAACAGCATCGTGCCCGGCGTGCACAGCCTGCCGTCGATCAGGAACTCGCCCTTCAGCACGTACCAGACCTGGGCGAAGCCGTGATAGTGCTCGGGATGGTACGCGCCGGGCTCGAGCCGCAGGATGCCGGCGTTGGGTTCGGTCGGCCGCTCCGGATTGGGATGGAACAGCATCTTGCCGGTCTCGCCGGGCCAGCGGATCGTCTCCCACTCGACATCGTCCATGTGACGGACGACGTAGGTTGGTGATCCTGCCGGGACGCCTGGCGGCTGGTGGCGAGTGCGGCATTGGCCTCGGCCGTATCCGGGACGTTCTTGCTCATCGCGTTCCCTCCTTGATCGTTCACGCCGGCGCCATCTCGACCAGACGTCCGACCTCGCCCTGCGCACGCTGAAGCTCGAGCGTGCGATCATGCCACTTCTTGAGCGCCGGCGAATGGCCGATCGATACCAGGGTCGTGTTCGGCAGGTTGGCCTTCAAGGCACGATACATCTGTTCGGCGGCAGGCTCGTCGAGCGACGCGGTGGCTTCGTCGAGAAACAGCCAGTCCGGCTTGAAGATGAGCGCCCGCGCAATCGCAACGCGCTGCTGCTCGCCGCCCGACAGCATGTAGGTCCAGTGCGCCTCCTCGTCGAGACGATCGACCATGTGCCCCAGGCCCGCCGCCTGCAGCGCCGCCTTGATCTCGGCATCGCCCGCCTGCGAATGCTCGTCGGGATACTTGATCGCATCGCGCAACGTGCCGATCGGAATATAGGGCTTCTGCGGCAGGAACAGCACGCGCGCACCCTGCGGCACCCGCACATGACCCTCGCCGAACGGCCAGATGCCGGCGAGCGCGCGGAACAGCGTGCTCTTGCCGGTGCCGCTCGCTCCCCACACCAGGGTCGAACGGCCCTTGGGCAGGTCGAGGTCGACCTTCTCGAGCAGCGGTTGGCCGGTCGGTAGCGCGAGCGTGAGCCCCTCGGTCGAGACGTCGCTGCGGCCGGCTTGCGGCGCGACGTCGATCGCCGTCCTCGGCTTGTCGTCCATCGCCAGGCGCAGGCCCTTCAGCCGATCCATCACCGCGCGCAGCTCGGCAAGCGAGGTGTAGTTGTCGACGAAGAACGACAGCGCGCCCTGCACCTGCCCAAAGGCAGACGCCGTCTGCATCATGATCCCGAGCGTGATGGCACCGGAGAAGTAGGCCGGCGCCGTCACGAGATACGGGAAGATGATCGCGAATTGTGCGTAGCCGGACTGAAAGAAGGCGAGTTGGGCCTGGGTGAGCAGCACCCGCCAGCCGTTGTTGTAGACATCCGTGAAGCGCGCGTTGAGGCTGTCCGACTCGCGCGGCTCACCGCTATAGAGCGCGATGCCCTCGGCATTCTCGCGCACCCGCACCAGCGAGAAGCGGAAGTTCGCCTCGAACCGCTGGCGCTGGAAGTTCAGCGGAATGAGCCGGCGGCCCACCACGTTGGCGAGATACGTGCCGACCACCGCATAGAGCAGGCAGGCCCAGGCCATGTAGCCTGGGATGGTGACGTCGATGCCGATCGGCTTCAGCGACAACGGGCCTGACAGTTCCCACAGGATAAAGATGAAGGAGATCAGCGTGGCAACCGCGCTCAGGAGGCCAAGGAAGAGCTGCATGGTGTATTCACCGAGAAATCGCAGATCCTCGGCGATGCGCTGGTCGACGTTGTCGACGCTGCGCTGAAGCTCGATGCGATAGTAGCCGCGGCCGTCGAACCAGTGCGCCAGATAGCGCTGCGTCAGCCACCGCCGCCAGCGCAGGCGGAGATAGGGGCTGGCGATCGCACGCGATATGCCAACGATGATGAAGAGGGCCGCCAACCAGCTGAATACCAGGATCTCGCGCCAGAAGACCGCTTCCTGCTTGTTCTGCAGGGCGTCGTAGAAGCGGCGATTCCAGTTGTTGAACAGCACCTCGAGGCCAACGCTGCTGAAGGTAAGCGCGACCGCGAGCACCAGCAAAGCGACGGCGATCGGCCAGTCCTTGGACTTGAAGTACGGGATGACGAGGCGCCACCAGTCGCCGACGAACGAGCCAACTCTTTTCATGCAGAAAAATCCTTTCGCCGCAGAGGACCCTAGAGCGGAATGGGATGAGATGGAACCGCACACGGTTCCATCTCATCCCATTCGCGCGCACTGGTGATCGCGGTTCCACAGGGCATGATTGGTTCGGCTGATTCCAGCCGAACCGATCATGCTCCAGCCCCACAAAACGCCAGATTCACCCCGATAGTGGCCGGTGATGTCGCCGCGCCTTCCCATCTTCACCGTCGGCCATTCGACCCTGCCCATCGAGCGATTCGTCGCGGTCTTGCGCGCCTATCGTGTCGAGCGGGTGGCGGACATTCGCACGATTCCGAAGTCCCGCCGCAATCCGCAATACAACGCCGACGCCCTGGCGCAGTCGCTGGCCGAGGCGGGCATCGACTATGTCGCGCTGCAGGCGCTGGGCGGGCTCCGCCGGACGCACAAGGACTCGGTGAACACGGGTTGGCGCAATGCTAGCTTCCGCGGCTATGCCGACTACATGCAGACGGAGGCCTTCGCCGAGGGCCTCGCGCGGTTGATGGAACTTGGCCGCGACAAGCCCACGGCCATCATGTGCGCCGAAGCCGTGCCCTGGCGCTGCCACCGCTCACTGGTCGCCGACGCCCTGCTGGTGCGCGAGATTCGCGTCATCGAGATCCTGTCCGAGACGAGCGCCCGTCCGCACAAGCTCACGCCCTTCGCCCACGTGAGCGGAACGACCATCACCTATCCGCCGGCTACAGACGACCCGGCAGCCAAAGGGCAATGATCGGAAAGGCGATCAGGATGACGAGCCGCACGATGTCGGTGGCGATGAACGGCAGCACGCCCTTGAAGATCGACGAGAAGCTGACGTCCTGCACCACGCTCTTGATCACGAAGACGTTCATGCCGACCGGCGGATGGATCAGGCCGAGCTCGACCGTCATGACGATGATGACGCCGAACCACACCGGGTCGAAGCCCATCTGGGTCACCACCGGGAAGATGATCGGCACGGTGAGGATGATCATCGCCATGGCGTCCATCAGGCAGCCGAGCACCAGGTACATCAGCATGATCAGCGCCAGGACGCCGTAATTGCCGATGCCGAGTCCGGTCAGGAACTCGGTGACGGTCTGCGGCACCTGGGTGATGGTGAGGAAGTAGCCGAACAACAGTGCGCCGATCAGCACGGTGAAGACCGCGGCCGCGGTGCGGGTTGCCTGCAGAAGCGACGCGCGGATTTCCGCCCGGCCCAGGCGGCCGCGCAGCACGCCCAGGAGGAAGGCGCCGCAGGCGCCGACGCCGCCTGCTTCGGTCGGCGTGAAGACGCCGCCATAGAGCCCGCCGATGATCAGCACGAACAGCAGAACCGGGGCCCACACGTCGCGCAGGCCGGCCTTACGCTCCTTCCACGAAGCCCTTGGCACCGTCGGCAGATAGTCGGGCCTCACCCGGCAGATGATGGCGATGGTCAGCATGTACATCGACATCGCGAGCACGCCGGGCAGGATGCCGGCCTGGAACAGCTTGCCGACGTCCTGCTGGGTGATCAGCCCGTAGACCGCCAGCACGGTGGACGGCGGCAGCATGGCGCCCAAGGTGCCGCCGGCGGCGATCACGCCGGTGGCAAAGCTTTGCGGATAGCCGTAGCGCCGCATCTCCGGATAGGCGACGGTCGAGAAGGTCGCGGCCGTGGCCACCGACGAGCCCGAGATCGCGGCGAAGCCACCACAGGAGACGATGGTGGCAAGCCCCAGCCCGCCCCGGCGATGGCCGATGAAGCTGTTGGCGGCGCGGAACAGCTCGCGGCTCACGCCGGAGGCCGACACGAACGCACCCATCAGCAGGAACATCGGGATCACGCCGAACTGGTAGTCGGTGACCGTGCGCATCGAGGTCTGGCCGACCAGCTTCAGCGCCGGCGCACCGCCGGAGAGATACGCATAGCCCGCCACTCCGACCAGGCCCATCGCCATGCCGACCGGCACGCGCAGCAGCATCAGCGCGAACAAGACCACGAAGCCCAGGATGGCGACGGTATCGGGGCTCATTCCGGCTGCACCCGCGCGTCGTGCATGTCCTCGGGATGGAAGATCAGCCGATACGTGCGGATCGCGATCAGCACCACGGCCGAGACGTCGCCCGCCCAGGCGACGGCGAAGAACGGCCAGGTCGGCAGGCCGAGATCGAAGGTCAGGACGTGATCGTTGTAGGTCGACTGCACCTTGTCGAACAGCGTGTATGTCTGCACCGTCACCACGAACAGCAGCACCACGGTCGCGAACACGTCGATGAAGCGCTTCCAGCGCGCACCGACATTGGCCCAGACGAGATCGACCGTGATGTGGGTGCCGCGATAGGAGGTCGCCGCGATGCCCCAGAAGATCAGGATCCCCAGCAGCATGCGGCCGAAATCGTAGCTGTCCGGGATCTGCGCGTCGAAGAAGCGGCGCAGGATCACCGAGATGAAGATGTCGGCCGCCACCAGGCCCACGAACAAGGCGGCGATCGCCTCGATCGTGTCGATGATGCGGTCCATCACGCTACGCTGCAAGCCGGCCGCCCCTTGCTGTGCCGATGGTGCGGACGATCAGAAGCCCGCACCGTACTTGGCGAGCGTCGCCTCGAAGTCCTTCCAGATCTCGTCGGCCTTGCCGCCGGCCTTGGCGACGGCCTCCGCCCACTGCTTCTGCAGCGGCTCGGCGGACGTCTTCCAGGCCTTGAGCTGCTCGGCTGTCAGCGGGTAGACCTCGTGGCCCGACAGCGCCTTCATCTTGGGCAGGCCGGCCGCCTCGAAGTCCGCCCACGGCGAGGCGAGCTTGACGGCCCACTCGGTCGTGCAGTGATCGTCCATCACCTTCTTCTGCGCCGGCGACAGCGAGTCGTACTTCGCCTTGTTCATCGAATAGGTGAAGGTCGTGGCGTAGAGCGGCACGTCCATGTGGTACTTGGTGACCTTGTCGAGGCCGAACAGGAACATCGAGCCCCACGGGAAGAAGATCGCGTCGGCGACGCCGCGCTCCAGCACCTCGCGGGCCTGCGGCGCCGCGGCCTGCACGTTGGTGCCGCCGAGCATGGTCACCATCTGCGCGATGGTGCTCTGCGGCGGGCGAATCTTCATGCCCTTGATGTCGGTCGGCAGCACGACCTTCTTGTTGCCGTGATAGGCGCCGGGATCGTGGATGAAGGCGAGGCAGAAGTGCGTGTCCTTCATCTCGGTGCCGGCATATTTGCGGTACCACGTATCGAGCGCGGCCGAGCCCTTCTTGGTGTCCTTGAAGAGGAACGGGATCTGGCCTGCCGCGATGATGGGGAAGCGGCCCGGCTGATAGCCCGGATTGACGTAGGTGATGTCGGCGATGCCGTCGCGCGCCATGTCGTAGTGGTCGAACGCCTTGCCCAGCTGCTCGGACGGGAAGATCGTGATCTTGATCGTGCCGTTCGACTGCTTGGCGATGTCGTCGGCCCACTCTTTGGTCGACGGCACCAGAGGATGCGCCGGCGGGATCCAGATCGACAGCTTCAGATTGACCGTCTTGTCCTGGGCAGCGACGGGAAACGCGAACAATCCCAAGGCCAACGCCAGCGCGATCTTCTTCATTGGACGTCCCTCCGTTATTCGTTTGCACCCCCAACATACCGGGTTTATAGGCGCGGGCGAAATGGAAGATTCGCTCGCCTCCCGGCGTGTCGCGATCGATGTGCTGACGTCCTGTCTCGACAAGGGTCAGCCGCTCGACGACGCGCTGGCGCGCCATGCGGGCTTCGACGGCCACCAACCCGATGGCCTGTCGCCGCGCGACCGCGCCTTCGTGCGGCTCCTGCTCGCCACGACGCTGCGCCGCCTGGGCGAGATCGACGAGGTGCTGGGCCTGCTCGTCGAGCGCGACAATCCGGCCGCGCGGCAGATCCTGCGCCTCGGCGCCGCGCAACTCCTGTTCCTCGGCACGCCGGCGCATGCCGCCGTCGACACCTCGGTCCGGCTCGCCGTGCAGGCGGGTGCTCCTCACCTCAAGGGCTTCATCAACGCCGTGCTCCGCCGCGTCGCTCGCGAAGGCGTGGCGCTGCTGGGCAACCGCGATCCCGCGCGTCTCAACACGCCGCAATGGCTGTGGGACAGCTGGACGGCAAGCTATGGCGAGGAAGCGACGCGCGCCATCGCCGCCGCCCATCTCGTCGAGGCGCCGCTCGACCTCACGCCGCGCTCGAACGCGGAATTCTGGGCCGGCCGGCTCGACGGCGAACTGTTGCCGACTGGCACGATCCGCCGCGCCGCGGGCGGTTCGATCGCCGAGCTGCCGGGCTTCGCCGAAGGCGCCTGGTGGGTGCAGGACGCCGCCGCCGCCCTGCCCGCGCGGCTGCTGGGCGACATTGCCGGCAAGCGCGTTGCCGATCTTTGCGCCGCGCCCGGCGGCAAGACCATGCAGCTCTGCGCCGCCGGCGCCCACGTCACCGCCGTCGACATATCGGCCCGGCGCATGGCGAGGCTGGGCGAGAATCTCGCGCGCCTGGGCTTGTCGGCCGAGCTCGTGACATCGGATGCGAGCAAGTGGACGCCGGCCGACAAGTTCGACGCCATCCTGCTCGATGCGCCCTGCTCGGGCACCGGCACGCTGCGCCGCCATCCCGACATCGCGTGGTTGAAGGACGAGGAGGATGTCGCCCGGCTGACACTCACGCAGGACCGTCTGCTCGGTCATGCCCTTTCCGTGCTGAAGCCGGGCGGCATCCTGGTCTATGCCGTGTGCTCGCTGCAGGAGGACGAGGGCGCGGCGCGGGTGGCCGCCTTGCTCTCGCGCCGCTCCGATGTGGTTCGCCGGCCTGTGCAGCCGGCGGAGCTGCCGGGTCTGGCGGGCGCGATCACGCCCGAAGGCGACGTCCGCACCCTGCCGTCGATGAACCTCGACGGGTTTTACATCGCGCGGCTGCAATGCTCTTAATGAAGGATGTTCTCATCCTTCTTCCCCAATCCCCGCCTCTTCTTCCCGGCCACCATCGTATGGACCGTCCTCTGCATGGCGCTGTGGTATGGCCTCGCGCGCGACCTCGGCCCGCAGCTCAGCATCGGCAATCTGATCGACCTGCCCTATCCGACGGCTGAAGTCCGGGGAGGCGACATCGCCGGGCAAGTGGCGCGCGATCTCTGGCTCTATCAGTACATGATCGTGACCGGTGCGATCTTCGTCGGATTGGCGCGCCTCGTCTGGCCACATCCCTGGTTTCGCTGGTCCGTCGCCGTGTCGGCCGTGATCATCTTCCTGCTGTGGTTCCAGGTTCAGTGCGACGTGATGATCAACAGCTGGTTCGGCGTCTTCTACAACCTGATCCAACAGGCGCTGTCGAAGCCCAACGCGATCACGCTGAGGCAGTTCTACATCCAGCAGGCGACGTTCGGCGGCATCGCGATGGTCTACATCTTCACCGCGGTGCTCACGGCCTTCATCACGAGCCACTACATCTTCCGCTGGCGAACGGCGATGAACAACTACTACGTGGCCAACTGGCCGCGCCTGCGCGGCATCGAGGGAGCCTCGCAGCGTGTCCAGGAAGACACGATGCGATTCGCCGACACGCTGGAGGGCCTGGGCGCGCAACTGATCAATGCGGTGATGACCCTGATCGCCTTCCTGCCGATCCTGTGGGGCCTGTCGAGCTATGTGAAGGAGCTACCGCTCGTTGGCCACGTCCCCCAGGCGCTCGTTTTCGTCGCCGTCATCTGGGCCGCGTTCGGCACGGGCCTTCTCGCCGTTGCCGGTATAAGGCTTCCCGGACTCGAGTTCCGCAACCAGCGGGTCGAGGCCGCCTACAGGAAGGAACTGGTGCTGGGCGAGGACAATGCCCAGCGCGCCCAGCCCCCGACGCTCAGCGCGCTGTTCGAGGATGTGCGGGCGAACTACTTCCGGCTCTACTTGAACTTTCTCTACTTCAACATCGCACGCTACGGATATCTGCAGGCGAGCGCGCTCGTGGCCTATTCCGCGCTCGGGCCGACGATCGTTGCCGGCGGCCTCACCCTGGGGGCGCTGACTCAGATCACCCGGGCTTTCAGCCGCGTCGAAAGCTCGTTCCAATATCTGGTCAATTCGTGGTCGACGATCGTGAGCATGATCTCGATCTACAAGCGCCTGCGTGCCTTCGAGGCGCAGATGACCGACCAGCCGCTCGACCCGATCGAGCGCGAGGTGGTGCCGCAGCCGTCGTAGGCCTGCGCCTAGGGCACGCGCGACAGTGCCTCGACCATGTACCGGAATACATAGCGGTGGCGCGGCGTTGCCGGAATCCGTGCCAGCACCCGTTCCGCCGCCGGCCGGTCCGGATGGCGCAGGCTCATCCGGTACATGGTCTCGTTGTAGAAATTGCCGAAGCGCATCCACAACAGCAGCCGCGGCCGCGACCGGGGCACCATCGCGCGATGCAGGCCGTAGCCGTCGCCGCAGAATGAGCGCCCGGCCGGCCCGTCGAAGCGCTGCGCCGAGTGCTCGAACAGGCGCATGGCCGTCGGCGCGATAACGGTTTCATCCCGCACCAGGAGGTTCTCGACGTCGCTGCCGGAAGCGCCTTCCTTGCGCATCCTCTCCTCGAACCGGCCAACCTCGTGCGAGGCCTCGACGTAATAGTGCGCTCCCTCTTCCGGCACCTCGACCGGCGTGAGCAACGTGAAGATGACAAGCGAGCGGTAATCTTCCCAGTCGCGATGGAAGACTTGCGAGGCCTTGTTGGGCTGCCGGTTGGGGAACGACCAGAAGGCATTGATCGAATAGAGTGTCGGCGTGCAGCCAAGATAGGCTTGCGCAAGATCGAGGAAGCGATCCTGGCTCGCCAACTCCAGGATATGCGGGCTCGACCACAGATCGAGATAATCGTAGCAGGCGTAGTTCTTGTCGGCAGGGACCGCGTCGATCGACGCCACCTCGTCCGCCGCGGCATGGGCATCGTGACCCAGCAGCACCGGCTTGGCCTTGAGGTGAGCATGAATGGCCTGCAGTTGGGCATCCGTCAGAGTGCGGCCCAGATCGGCGCAGCCGGTCTCGCGCACTTTCCTTATCTCGGGCGTTTCGATCGTCGAGACCGTGTTCCTGACCGTGGGCGGCAAGGTTTGGTCGGCCGCGGCGAAGGCATTGACGACGGACTGGCGGTCGCGCGCCTTGCTGCCGGCCAGCCGTTCGCCCAACTTGCAGTTGAGCTGGCGCAGTTGCCGGTCTGCGTCGAGGAAACGAAACTTGAACGACGGGTTGGCGCCGACGCCGCCGGCGACCTGCTTCAGCCGGGCCAAGTCCAGCGCCATGGCCGGGCCGAGCTCCGTCTGCTCGCGCATACCGACCAGCTTGTGCCACAACGCCATCGCAAATCCTCAATGCAGCGCGGACATTAGTGGATCGCGCTAAATTGAGCAAAACTTCACAGCGCGCGCATTCAGCCTGTTGACTTTGAGAGATGGATGAATCGATATGCGCCACAAGAATTGAGAAGGGGGAAATACCAATGGACATCACTCGTCGGCGAATTCTCGCCGCGTCCGCCGCTGCGCCGCTGGCCGCTCCGTGGATCGCGGGCACGGCCCGTGCCGAAGCCAGGAAGCTCAAGATTTCGCACCAGTTTCCGGGCGGCACCATCGATACCGGTGACTTCCGCGACCAGCTCTGCCGGCGCTTCGCCGCCGAGCTCGACAAGCGCACCAAGGGCGCGCTGACCGCCGAAGTCTATCCGAACTCCTCGCTCGTCAAGACCGTGGCGCAGTATTCGGCGCTCCACCGCGGCGCGCTCGACATGAGCCTCTATCCCCTGAACTACGCCGGCGGCGAAGTCGCCGAATACAACATCGGCTTCATGCCGGGCGTCGTCAGCTCCTATACGCAAGGCTACAACTGGAAGCAGGCTGAGATCGGCAAGAAGCTGACCGCCCTGATGGCCGAAAAGGGCGTCGTGCTCGTCACTTGGTTGTGGCAGGCGGGCGGAGTCGCCAGCCGCGATGCCAAGCCCGTCCTGGTGCCGGAAGACGTCAAGGGCAAGAAGGTGCGCGGCGGCAGCCGCGAGATGGACCTGATGCTGAAGGGCGCCGGCGCCTCGGTGGTGTCGTTCCCGTCGAACGAACTCTATGCCTCGATGCAGACCGGCACGATGGACATCTGCATGACGACGTCGGGCAGCTTCGTCTCCTTCCGCATGGAGGAGATCACCAAGAATATCGTCACTTTCCGCAAGGCCGGCTTCTTCTTCGTGTTCGAGCCGCTGCTGATGTCGAAGCAGGTCTTCGACGCGCTGCCCAAGGATCAGCAGACGGCGATCATGGACATTGGCGGCGAGATGGAGAAGTTCGCGCTCCAGGCGGCCAAGGGCGACGACGACCACGTGGCCGAAGTCTGGAAGAAGGCCGGCCGCCAGGTGTTCGACATGGAAAAGGAGCAGGCCGACAAGTGGAAGGCCGTCGCGCTCAACACTTGCTGGAAGAGCTACGCCGAGAGGAGCGCCAGCTGCGCCGACTTCCTGAAGCTCAGCCAGCAGGTTTCGTGAAACTTCTCGACCTGATCCATCGGGCGGTCGTCGTCCTGGCGGCGATCGCCCTGGTCGTGGCCTCCGCCGTCCTCACCTACTCCGTCTTGCTGCGCTACTTCACGCCGGAGCCGACCGACTGGCAGGAAGAATTCGCCGTCTTCCTGCTGATCGGCGTCGCCTTCGGCGCGTCCGGCTGGGTGCACACCCAGCGCGGCCATATTGGCATCGAGGCGCTGAAGGCCGTCCTGCCGCCGCGCGTCGAGCGCTGGCGCCAGTTCATCGTCGACATGCTGAGCCTCCTGTTCTGCGCCTTCTTCTCCTGGAAGTCGTGGACCCTGCTGCATGAAGCATGGGTCGGCGGCTACACCAGCGAATCGGCCTGGGCGCCGCCGCTCTGGATTCCCTATTCCGCCATGTCGATCGGCATGACCCTGCTGACGATCCAGATCCTGGTCCAGGCGTTCCGGCCCACCGTCGTTCCACCGGTCTCCCCCCACTGATGTCCGTCCTCGAGATCGGCTCGCTGTACGGCGGCGTCACCCTCCTCGTCATGTTCTCCGGCATGCCGATCGCCTTCTCGCTGGGGCTGGTCGCGACCGTGTTCATGTACTTCTTCATGCCGCCCTCCGCGCTCGATACGGTGACGCAGAACGTCTACGAGGAACTGTCGGCGATCACGCTGTTGTCGATCCCGCTCTTCATCCTGAAGGGCGCGGCGATCGGACGATCGCCCGCCGGACGCGACCTCTATTCCGCGCTCAATGTCTGGATGAGCCGCATCCCCGGCGGCCTCGGCATCGCCAACATCTTCGCCTGCGCACTCTTCGCCGCCATGGCCGGCTCCAGCCCCGCCACCTGCTCGGCGATCGGCTCGGCCGGCATTCCTGAGATGCGCAAGCGCGGCTATTCCGGCGGCTTCGCTTCGGGCCTGATCGCGGCCGGCGGCACACTCGGCATCCTGCTGCCGCCCTCGATCACCATGATTCTCTACGCCGTGTCCTCCGAGCAGTCGCTCGGCCGGCTGTTCCTCGCCGGCATCGGGCCGGCGCTGCTGATGGTGTCGTTCTTCGCGCTCTACGCGGCATGGCGCTATCGCCACGAGGCCAAGCTCGCGCCGGCGGATTCGCCGCTGCACGAGGTCCACCACTTCACGCTGGCCGAGCGCTTCCTCGCCCTGCCCCGCGTGCTGCCGTTCGTGCTGCTGCTGACCGGCGTCATGATCGCGCTCTATGGCGGTTTTGCCACGCCGTCGGAAACGGCCGGGCTGGGCGCGATCCTGGCGCTGATCCTGATCGCAGTGATCTACAACACCTGGCGGCCCTCGCAGCTCAAGCCGATCATGCAGAACACGATTCGCGAGTCGAGCATGCTGATGCTGATCATCGGCATGTCGCTGCTCTACTCGTATGTGATGAGCTACCTGCACATCAGCCAGTCGGCGGCCGAGTGGATCGTGGCGCAGCACCTGTCGCGCTGGGTGTTGCTGACGTCGATCCTGATCATGGTGGTCGTGCTGGGCTTCTTCCTGCCACCGGTGTCGATCATCCTGATGACGGCGCCGATCATCCTGCCGCCGCTCAAGGCCGCCGGCTTCGATCTCGTGTGGTTCGGCGTCGTCATGACCATCGTCATGGAGATGGGCCTCATTCACCCGCCGGTCGGCCTCAACATCTTCGTCATCAAGAACATCGCGCCCGACATCGCGCTGGGCGACATCATCTGGGGCGTCATGCCCTTCGTCGCGCTGATGATCTTGTCGGTGATCGTTCTCTCGTTCGCGCCGGAGATAGCCCTGTGGCTGCCAACCAAGGTCTTCACGGCCCTCGCGCACTGAGCTTGGCCTGCTTGTAGCGCACGCGCTCGCGGTAGCCGATATAGAGGCCCGAGCTGATGATCACGGCCGAGCCGATCCAGGTCCAAAGGTCGGGCAGGTCGTGGAAGACGATGTAGCCCAGGATCGCCGCGCCGATCAGTTGCGTGTAGTTGAACGGTGACACGATCGCAGCCGGTGCCTGGCTGTAGGCGATGGTCAGGAAATAGTGGCCGGTGCCGGCCATGATGCCCATGCCGACGAACAGCGCGACATCCCATCCCCACGAAGGCGTCACCCATTCGAACGGCAGGAAGGGGCTGGCGGCCACGGTGCCGACGATGGTGGCGACCGTCGCCGATGCATCGGGCCGCTCGGTTTGGCCGTAACGACGCGAGAAGATTTGGTAGAACGAGCTGCAGACCGTGCTGGAGACGATGAGCAGCACGTGCCAGTCGAAATTGGCGTGGCCCGGCCGCACCACGATCAGCGCACCGACGAAGCCGACGCCGACCGCGGCCCAGCGGCGCGGCCCGACCTGCTCCCCCAGGAGCTTGGGCGAAAGCGCGGTGACGATGATCGGGCTGGACAACGAGATCGAGGCCGCGGTGGCGAGCGGCATGTAGGCGATGCCGTGGAAATAGAGATAGGACGAGAAGAAAAGCAGCAGGCCGCGCAGCACCTGCGTGTCGAGCCGGCGAATCTGGAACAGGGCCTTCCCGCTGCGCGGCAGGAACATCGCCAGCATGAAGATGAAGGCGAAGAAATAGCGCGACCAGATCACCTCGATCACCGGATAGTGCGCTCCGGTGAGCGTCTTCGACATCGCGTTCAGGCAGGAGAAGCACGAGGTCGCGACGATCGTCGACAGGATCGCGCGCAGGATGCGATCCGCCGGCGGAACGGGAGGCGCGGATGGCGGGCCGGCCACCCCTAGTCCGCCGCCTTGACGAGCGCGGGCTGCGGCCGGAACGGCAGGATCGAAGCGCCGCGCACCGCAGGCAGCGGCATGGGGGGCAGCTCGGCGCCGAGCGCCCGCGCCGCGTTCCAGCCCCAACGCGGATCGACCATGAAGGCGCGGGCGTGTGCCGTGCAGTCGGCCTGGCCGGAGGCGACGATTCGCTCGGCCTGCTCTGGCTCGGTGATGATGCCGACCGCCCAGGTCTTGGTGCCGGCTTCCTGGCGCACCCTGGCGGCGAACGGAACGTGGTAGCCCGGCTCGACCTTGATCTTCTGCGCCGGCGAGTTGCCGCCCGAGCTGCAATCCACGAAATCGCAGCCCAGCGCCTTGAGCTGCCGCGCCGTCTCGATCGAGTCTTCGAGCGACAATCCGCCGTCGACCCATTCGATGCAGGAAAGCCGCATGCCGAGCGCCTTGTCGCGCGGCCACACCGCGCGGCAGGCTTCGAACACTTCGAGCGGAAAGCGCCGGCGCTTCTCCATCGTGCCGCCGTACTCGTCGCTGCGCTGGTTGCTGAGCGGCGACAGGAACTGGTGCAGCAGATAGCCGTGCGCGCCATGCAGCTCGACCAGGTCGAAGCCCAGCCGCAGCGAGCGCAGCGTGGCGTCGACAAAGGCCTGCTTGACCCGCTTCAGGCCTGCCTTGTCGAGCGCCACGGGCGTGTGCCATTTGGCGGCCGGATCATAAGGCAGCGGCGATGCCGAGACCGTGGTCCACGGCAGGTCCGGTGCATCGGCCTGCGTCAGCGGACCACCGCCCTTCCACGGGCGCTGGGCGGAGGCCTTGCGGCCGGCATGGGCGAGCTGGATGCCGAGCTTCACGTGCGGCATCCATGCGCGCGCCCACTCGACGATCGGCTTCAGCGCTACCTCGTTCTCGTCGGAATAGAGGCCGAGGCAGCCCTGCGTGATGCGCCCGTCGCGCTCCACATGCGTGGCCTCGAAGCACAACAGGCCGGCACCCGACATCGCTAGCTCGCCGTAATGCACGGTGTGCCAGGGCTGGGCGCTACCGTCTACGGCCGAGTACTGGCACATCGGCGAAACGACGATGCGGTTGGGCAGAGTGATGCCGCCCAGATCGACGGGCGTGAAAAGCTTGGCGCTCATGATGTCTATCCGCTGATGGAAGGCCCTGCCTCGTGACCGAGCCACTCCTCGATCAGGCGGCGGGCAATGGAATCGCGACGCGGCATGAAGAAGCTGCCGTCCTTGGGCAGGTTCTCAGGGCGCAGTTCCTCGCGGCTCAGCCAGCGCGCGCTGGCGAGCTCGCTCTCGTTCACTTCGTAATCGAGCGATTCAGCCTCGGCATGGAAGCCGATCATCACCGAGGCGGGGAACGGCCAGGGCTGCGAGGAGCGGTAGGTGACGTTCTTCACCCGCACCTTCACTTCTTCGTAGACTTCGCGCGCCACCGCGTCCTCGAAGCTCTCGCCCGGCTCGACGAAGCCCGCAAGCGTGGAATGCATGCCCTTGGGGAACTGCTTGCCACGGCCGAGCAGGCACTTGTCGCCATGATGGACCAGCATGATCACGGCAGGATCGGTGCGCGGGAATTGCTCGGTCTTGCAGGCCTCGTTGGTGCAGACGCGGACATGGCCGCCGCGCGTCACCTTGGTGGGCGAGCCGCACACGCCGCAGAAACGGTGCCGCCGGTGCCAGTAGGTCATGGCGCGCGCGTAGGCCAGGATCGAGCCCTCGCGGGCGAACAGCAGCGCCCCCACCTGCCGCAGGTCGACGAACTCCCCCATCTCGGCAAGCGGCGTCTGCTTGCCGGTGACGTCGACGGCGAAATAAGGCGTGCCCTCGATGTAGCCCAGGAAGATGTGATGGTCGGCCGCGGCCGCGACGGCGCGCGCCATCATGCCCTGCAGGAAGACCGCCTCCGGGTTGCCGCCCTTCTTGACGAGGTTGCGCTCCATGTCGATCGGCACGAAGCGCGCTGCGCCTGAGGAGGCCAATTCGATCATGCGCTCCTCGTTCTCGCGCTCATGGCTGGCGCGATCGATTTCCGCGCTGGAATAGGGATTTCGGGGTCTTTGTTGCATGCGGGCGGACCGTGCCACAGGGGGCGCGGACCTGCAATTGTTCCGCCTCGCTCCGCGAGCCCGGCTAGACTGCGTCAACGCACAAAGGAGGATGACCCTTGCCCATCGACTACCAAAAGCGCGACGGCGTCGCCTACATCACGCTGAACAATCCCGGCAAAGCCAACATCCTCGACAAGCCGACGTCGGATGCGATTTCCGAGGCGTGGATCGACATGTGGGAGGATCGCTCGATCCGCTGCGCCATCCTGACCGGCAAGGGCGACACTCATTTCTGCGGCGGCCACAATCTCGCGCCGCGCGAGAACATCACCGAGGAAGAACGCGACTACCTGCGCACACAGCGGATCTTCTGGCCGCTGGCGGGAACCGTGCACGGCCAGAAGACCGGCGTCGACGGGCGCATGGGCGATCACTATCCGCGCGTCTGGAAACCGGTGATCGCCGCCGTGAACGGCTGGGCGGCCGGCGCCGGCCTCTACATCCTGCTCGCGTCGACCGACATCCGGATCGCCAGCGCCGAGCATGCGCGCTTCAAGTTCGCGCTGCTGAGCCAGGGTTGGCTGGGCCACGGTCCCGGCGCCAGCCTGCTGGCCAAGCAGCTGCGCTACATCGATGCGATGAAGATCCTGCTGACCGACGAGCCCTTCGGGGCGCAAGAGGCGTTGCGCATCGGCCTGATCAACGAAGTCGTGCCGCACGCTGAGCTGCTCGAGCGGGCGGAGAAGATGGCGCGCCACATCTGCACCCTGCCGCCGGTCGCGGTGCGCATGATGAAGGAGTTCGTCGTGCGCTTCGGCGACCTGCCGACCGATCAGGCATGGCATGTGCAGAACCTGATCAACTCGCTGCTGATCCAGACCACGATCGACGGCGAGGAAGGACGGCAGGCATTCAACGCCAAGCGCAAGCCGAACTTCGAGGGCAAGCTGCGCAAGCGCGGCGAGGCTTGGCCCGAACCTTCGGAAGAGGACGCCAAGCGGCTCGACGAGGCCTACCGCAGCGGCGAGTTCTAGCGCTTCGACAAAGGCCCGAGAATTTGGGCCAGCACCCGCTCGGAATCCGCGCCCAATGCCGGCGCAGGACCGGATGCGCGGCCGAAGCTCGCGCGCCAGGGCAGGCCCGGCAGGCCGTCGTCCCAGAATTGGCGGGCGGCAAGATGCGGGCTATTCACCAGATCGCCGTAGCGCGCCAGCGCGGCGGCGGGGATGCCGGCCTTGACGAGCGTCTCGGCGGCAGCGGTTGCCGAGCGGGCAGCCACCCAGGCGGCCAGAGCCTCTTCGCCGGCGCCGGAAACGATGCGCGACAGAGCCTGCAATTCGCGGTCGTTGCGCGCGACGATGGCGACCCAGTCGTCGTCGCCGGCGGAGCGCCAGACGCCATGCAGCGGATAGCGCGCCGACGCATTGCCCATTGGCTTCGGCGGCGTGCCGAGCTGGGTCGCGATCATGGCCTCGGCCATGGTCCACAGCATCGCCTCGATCATCGAGAAGTCGATCCGTGCCACGCCGCCATCGCGCTCGCGGTGCCAGAGCGCGGCGGCCGCGACGAAGGCCAGCATCAGGCCGCACATCGGATCGAGCCACGCCAAGCCGACGCGCGGCGGCCTGTCGGGATGACGATTGAGCCCGGCAAATCCGGCATAGCATTGCAGCAGCGTGCCGTACGCCACCGCCTTGGCCTCCGGCCCCGTCCGGCCCATGCCTGAGGCGGAGATGTAGATGAGGTCCGGGTTCACGACCTTCAGCGCCTCGGCGCCCAAGCCGAGCCGGTCCATAACGCCGGTCGCGAAATTCTCGAGCAGGATGTCGGACCTGGCGGCCAGCGCCCGCGCCGTCTCGACCGCTTCCGGTTTCTTGAGGTCCAGGACGATGCTCTTCTTCGCCTGGCCCAGCACCGTATGCAATTCCGAGGCGCGTCCGGGATCGCCGGCCGGCGCCTCGACCTTGATGACTTCGGCGCCCATCGCGGCCATGTAGCGCGTCGTCGTCGGTCCCGCGATCACCCAGCTGAAATCGAGCACGCGGACGCCGGACAGCGGCAGCGGCCCCGCCGACCTGCGCGGCTTTGGCACCGACGGCGAAACGCTCAGTCCGAACGGCGGGCCGGGCACCTTGATTTCCTTCCCGCCGAACGTCGCTTGGCGGTAGTAGCGGCGATGACGCAGCTGCGGCGTATCGAGGTGCTCGGCGATCTCGCGCAAGGGAAAGCTCGGCACGTGCGCACGCTGCGCGGCGTCGGCGATCCACTGCTTGGGATGCTGGCGGCTCCATTGCGACATCAGCGCATGCAGCGCGTCCCAGTTCTTCACCCGGTCGGCCTTGCGGGCAAAGCGCGGCTCCTCGCCCCAGGCCGGCGAGCCCATCACCTTCAGCCACGCGGCCCACTGCTTGTCCTCGCGCGGCGAGATCGCGGTATAGCCATCGCTCGCCGGCAGGATCGTCACCGTCGCGCCGTTGCCGTCACCGACGCGCTTGCGCTGCCAGC